>NZ_LXYG01000020.1 GCF_001650905.1 Balneola sp. EhC07 | reverse complement strand
TCTTCGATAGTTAGTAAGAAAGTACACATAGCCTTTGTTCATAGTAAGTAAGACTGTTTCAAGAGCCATTCCTTACAAAGATCCCGAAACAAGTTCGGGATGACCCTATATGTTTTACTGCCAAAAACCGTCACCAAGTTACCTAACATCTACAAGGATGATGTTGGTTATAAACTAGCTACTCCTTCCCAAAACTTTTCCTCAAAAATGGCGTAATCGCCCAAAACAAATAATTACACTATGACGATTTTAGTTGTTGGGGCGACAGGTGCAACGGGCAGATTATTAGTAAAACAATTACTGGATGCAGATCATGCAGTGAAAGCAGTGGTTCGATCTAAAGATAAACTTTCTGACTTAGCTCAGGAATATCCGAAGTTGATCCTGACTCCGGGAAATGTGCTGGAGATGAGCACGATCGAACTTGCTGACCTTTTGGAGGATTGTGAAGCTGTCTGTTCTTGTCTTGGGCATAATCTGACCTGGAAAGGAATATTCGGTAAGCCACGAAGACTGGTAACGGATTCCGTCAAAAATTTATGTACTGCAATTCAACATAACAAACCATCCGTTCCCGTAAAGATGGTTCTGATGAATACGAATGGAAATACGAACAGAGATCTGAATGAGAATTATTCATTCAAAGATCGACTTGTAATTACTTTGCTTAGATATTTGTTGCCACCTCATGTAGATAATGAAAATGCAGCTGACTTTCTAAGAACCGAAATCGGTCAGGATCATGAATACATAGAATGGACAGCTGTTCGCCCGGATAATCTTATCGATGAAGTAGAGGTAAGTGAGTACATGGTCAACCCATCACCGGTTCGGGGAGTGATTTTTGATTCCGGAAAAACCAGTCGAATTAACGTAGCACATTTTATGAGAAGACTTGCAACAGAATCCGACATTTGGAGCAAATGGAAAGGGCAAATGCCGGTAATTAATAATGTGGAGTAGCTTTTATAATTAGCTTATCAATAAGTCGTCATCCCTGACTTGATCCGGGATCTGCAAAGAGTAGAACGTTGATACACAAAGATATAGAACAAAGCTGTTTCCTCTACAGGTGATGAATCAGCTTCAAAGCTCGTCTTTGCGAGGAGTTTGGTAAGTTTATACAAAATCATAAATGGTCGACGAAGCAATCTCCTTGAATATGCTCAAGAGTAGCGAAAGGGAGATCGCCACGTCGATTTAATTTCGAGTAATAGTTAAGCTAAAAGCCTCCTCGCGAAAGTGACACTTTGAAACTAAATTTGCGTAACAGATCAGTTACATATATATTAGTAACCAATCCGTTACATTTTAAAAATATCAATCGCGTTATGAGAAGGGATGTGTTTCAGGCAATAGCTGATCCGGTTCGGCGGGAGATCATAGAGATCTTATCCGAAGAGCCTTTGAATCTGAATGCCATTGCCGAACAATTCGATATCAGTCGGCCGGCAATTTCACGTCACATTAAAATCCTGAATGAGTGTGGACTGGTCGCTATTGAACAACAGGGACGAGAACGGTTTTGCATTATAAAACCTGATACCCTTGCCGAGATCGCAAACTGGATCGACCCTTTCCGTGAGTTATGGGAACAGAGATTAGATTCATTTGAAATGTATCTGGAACAACTTCAATCAAAACAAAACAAAGAAGAAAATGGAAAAGACTCAAGCTAATGATCCTCGGGTAGCTACTATGGTTCGCACTTTTAACGCTCCAAGACAATTGGTTTGGGATGCATGGACTGAAGCAGAACATTTAGTGAATTGGTGGGGACCAAAAGGTATGAATACCAAAGTAGAAGAGCTGAACTTTGAAGAAGGTGGTTCGTGGAAATATACAATGATGATGCCGGATGGGAATGAGTTTGTGACTGAAGGAACTTTCATCGAAATAAAAGAACCGGAAAAGTTGGTTACATCAGCAGACTTTAAACCCATGACTGTAGATGTAGTGCTCACTGTTTTGTTTGAAGATCTGGGAGAGCAAACTAAGATGACATTCTCGGTAACTCATAAGACGGAAGAATATCGCCAACAACAAGAAGAAATGGGTTTCAGAAATGGTTGGGGTTCTACTTTTGATCGTTTGGAAGTATATTTGAAAGAGAAATAAAACAGAACTTATGATAGCAAGGATTTGGAAAGGTCGTACAAAGCCGGAACATTTTGAGGAGTACTCTCAGTTTATGAGAGATCGAGCAATTCCTGATTATAAAAGCACTGAGGGATTTGTAAAGCTTACGTTTTTGAGGAGGAGAGATGAAGATTTTGCTTACTTCGAATTAATTACTTTTTGGCAAAATATGGAGGTGATCAAAAACTTCGCAGGAGATGATCATGATAAAGCTAAATATTATCCTGAGGATAAAAAGTATTTGATCGACTTTCCCAAAGAAGTAAGACATTTTGAGGTTTTTGCCAATGAGAGATTAGATTAATCAATCATCAAAACCTCATTAATTCCTGCGGTCAGCCTTAATCCACTATCATCTCATCCTTTACATTTTTCAACTCATCAGGGATGCTGTCTTTAATGGTCTCTACAAAAGCGTTCACAATATTTTGTTTCAGGAACTCGCGACTATATACCAACCTGATCTTTCTTGTAGGCACTGGATCCATAAACTCTTTGATTACGCCATTGGTACAGCGAGTATCGTGATCCTGCATAGCCAGGTAAGGCATCAACGTAATTCCGTAATCCTGTTCAACCAAGCGTTTCAGGGTTTCCAGATTTCCGCTTTCAAAAGAGATATTGGAATGCTTTAGTTTGTCGTTGTTCTTCTTACACAATTTTATAGTTTGATCACGGAAGCAATGACCTTCATTCAGTAACCACAAATCCTGAGAATACAGATCATCTATACATAGTTTGTCTTTGGAAGAAAAATCATGTCCCGGCGATAAATAGCCCAGAAATGGTTCCGAAAACAGTTCATGCTCGTATATATGCTGATTGGTGGAAGTAGCGATAATACCAACATCAAAGTGATCTTCATGCAAACCTTCCAGAACTTCACTTGTCAGTGCTTCTTCAAAAACCAGCTTCACATTTGGATGTCGCTCAGAAAATGGTTTCAGGAAAAGAGGAACCAGGTAAGGTGCGATAGTTGGTATGATCCCGATTCGGAAAGACCCTTTCAGTTCACCATCTTTCACGGAAACCATATCTTCTATATGTTTGGAACCGCTTAGTATAACTTTGGCCTGATCAATTATTTGTTCACCAATTGCTGTTGGAACTACCGGAGATTTAGACCGGTCAAAAATTAAAACACCCAACTCATCTTCAAGCTTTTGTATCTGCATACTTAAAGTTGGCTGGGTGATATAGATCTTCTGAGCAGCAGTGGCAAAATGCCTGTACTTATCAACTGCTACGATGTATGAAAGCTGAGTAAGGGTCAATGTTCCGTTTTTAAAATATTATTTATCTAATAGAGAATCATAGAATTCCAGAAGTTCAACCGCATCTTTCTCGGACTTCACCTTATTTCTGTTATCCTTAGTAAATTTTTCCAGTTCTTTTTTATGAGTTCCAAGATCGTTGATCATATTCTTTTTTCTGATTCTCGTTTTCTTGAAAGAACCATCAGTTTTTTTAATGAGGAAGATCTCACTTTTAGAATAACGATCGGTAACCTTTCCTGTTAGCGGGTCTTTAGTGTTTCCTCTGGTCCTAACAGTTTGATGCAAAACAAGTAGTTCTACTTTTCCATCATAAATAACTCTTAATGGTGTAGAAGGAGTTATTTCAAATTCTTCTGAACTATTTCCGTATTTAAAAGTTTCACCTGTTTTTGTGAAAACAAACCCTTTGATCTGTTTTGGGTCCAGTACTTTAATGATTTCCTGTTGCTTAAAAAATAACTCCTGAGTATAGCTGTTATAACTCAGAGGTACTTCTTTACTGAATTTTGAATTGTTAAAGATCACCTTTCCCATCTGCCAGTCTTCACTGTAAAAAGGAGTTCCTTGAACGTCTTTATCGTTGTTCGTTGTATAAATTTGTGTTCCGGTGGAATTTGTAACCTGAACCTGATCCAAAGTAATTTGCTGAGCATCCGTTGCTGTTATCAGAAACATTGCAATCGCAATGGATAGAGAAAGGGTTTTTAGATTATTCATAATGATTTAAAAAGTATGTTATAGGTTACAAACTAAACTAAATTATAGATAGAGTATTACTTTAAAGTATCATAAAATTCCAGAAGCTTAACTGCATCCTCTTCAGATTTTACCTTATTTTTGGTGTCTTTAGTAAATTTTTCCAGTTCTTTTTTATGAATCCCAAGATCATTGATCAGGTTTTTCTTTCTTATTCTTGTTTTAACAAGTTCACCATCTTCAGTCTGAATATAGTAGGCTTCATCTCTGTCAAACTTTTCGTTTAGTTCTCCGGTCATAGGATGTTTGGAGGATTTGTGATCTACAGAAAGATGCTCATAAAGCTTTACATCACCATTATATATGAGTCTGAAAGCTTGTTTACCATCAAATTTATATTTAGAAGATGTTACGCCAACTTTATATATCTCTTCTTTTTTATTAAAAACAAAACCCTGTATTTCATTTAAGTTGATCAATAAAACTTTATCTCCTTCCTTAAAGAACAATTGATTAGAATATGAGTTGAATCTTAGGTTTATATTTTGACTCTGACTTTTGTCATTAAAAATAACTTTTCCGATTTCCCAATCTTCATTCAGAAAAGGGTCGCCTTTTATGTTTCCATAGTCCAGCCTGTAAGTGTCTGTATTTGGATCATACTCAGAAGAAATATTTCTCATCTCTAAATAATACTGTGCATTTATATTTATTGATGCGACGGTTAAAAATAAAAATATGGTTGTAAGTAAGTTTTTCATGGGTTTAATCAACTTTTTGAATGGATTCATTATAGGTCAGTAACTTAGTTTTTTAAAAATAAGTAAGCAACTTAAAGAACCTTTGCTATCAATTTTTTAGGTTAATGTTTATACTCGGGTATGTATTTAATTTTCGATACCGAGACCACCGGACTACCCCAAAATTTTTCTGCCCCAATAACCGATCTGGAAAACTGGCCAAGACTGGTTCAGTTAGCCTGGCAGCATCATGATCACACCGGAAAGTTATTGTCCAGTGGAAATTATATCGTTTATCCGGAAGGATTTACGATTCCGTTTAATTCCGAAAAGATACACGGGATTTCCACAAAACGTGCACAGGAAGAAGGTGAAGATCTCGAATTTGTTCTTCACGAATTTCGTAAAGCTATTGATAAAGCTCATTTCCTGATCGGGCATAATGTAAGTTTTGACGAGAAGATCATGGGAGCGGAGTATATCCGTAAGAAGATCCCGTCAGCTATCATGGATAAAGCAAAGATCGATACCAAAGATGATGGTACTGATTTTTGTAAAATTGAAGGAGCACGTGGTTACAAATGGCCGACACTTACCGAACTTCATTGGAAACTGTTTGATAAAGGTTTTGAAGATGCTCACGATGCAGCAGCTGATGTAGAGGCTACCGCCAGAATCTTTCTGGAAATGGTTCGCTTAGGCGTGACCAAAGTAAATTTCCCGATCGATGCTAAGTTATATGAGCCTTCCGCAAGCTACATGAAGCGGGAGCATTACATTGATCTGAGATCTCCGTCGCGCATCAAAAAAAAAGATGAGGTAGCAGAAACCTCAAAGGATAATGGTAATGAGATCGATCTTAAAGTGGAGATCGACGAAGATATTGCATTCACACATTTACATTGCCACTCTAAGTTTTCGGTGCTTCAGGCTACCGCAGGAATAAAAGAACTGGTAGCAAAAGCCAAAAAAGAAGGGATGCCGGCCGTAGGTCTTACTGATCTTGGAAATATGTACGGAGCATTTTCTTTTGTAGCGGCTGCCAATGATGCAGGTATAAAACCGATCGTTGGTTGTGAATTTTATATGGTTGATGATCGTCACCAAAAGAAATTTACAAGAGATAACCGGGACAAAAAATATCAGATCCCACTTTTAGCTAAGAACCAGAATGGGTACAAAAATCTGGCCAAGCTAAGTTCTATAGGTTTTACTGAGGGATATTACTACAAATTTGCCCGTGTTGATAAAGAAGTGATCAAAGAATATTCCGAAGATCTTATCTGCTTGAGTGGTGGTATTCGCGGAGAACTTGCTGATCTGATCCTGAACAAAGGTGAGGAATATGCTGAAGAAGCACTACAATGGTGGAAAGAAGTTTTTGGGGATGACTTCTATCTGGAAGTGATCAATCACGGGCTCGATGAAGAACATAAAGTAAACGAAGTATTTAAAGAGTTTTCTCAGAAATACGATGTAAAACTGGTTGCTTCAAATAACGTGTTCTACTTGGAACAGGAAGATTCAGAAGCTCATGATGCCTTGATCTGTATTGACGACGGAAAACTGAAGAGTACACCGATCGGAAGAGGTAAAGATTTCCGATGGGGTTTCCCGAATAATGAATTCTATTTCAAGACCACTGAAGAAATGAAAGCGCTGTTTCCGGATATGCCGGAAGCGATATTATCTACTAAAGAAATTGTAGACAAAGTTGAGCCGATCAAGCTTTCAAGAGATGTGATCCTTCCTAATTTTGAACTTCCGGAAGGATTTGAAACTGAGAATGATTATCTCAGACACCTGACATTGGAAGGTGCTAAGCCAAGATACCCTGAATTTACAGATGAGGTAAAAGACAGAATTGATCTGGAGTTAGGTATCATTTCAGATATGGGTTTTGCAGGATATTTCCTCATTGTTCAGGATTTTATTGCTGCCGCTCGTGATATGGGCGTTTATGTGGGACCCGGACGTGGTTCTGCAGCCGGCTCAGTAGTCGCATATTGTACAGGAATTACAAATATCGATCCTTTGAAATACGATCTCCTTTTCGAGAGATTCCTGAATCCGGAACGTATCTCCATGCCGGATATCGATATTGACTTCGATGATGATGGTCGCCAAAAAGTGATCGAATATGTAGTCAATAAATACGGAAAAGATCAGGTTGCTCATATTATCACATTCGGATCTATGGCAGCGCGGTCTTCTGTTCGTGATGTAGCCAGAGTGCTGGATCTGCCATTATCTGATGCAGATCGTTTGGCAAAACTGGTTCCGGAACGGCCGGGCACTTCGCTGGACGACGCTTTTGGAGAAGTGAAAGAACTTCGTGATATGAAAGCCGGAGAAGGTCTGGAAGCAGAGACGTTAAAAATGGCGCATGTGCTGGAAGGCTCTGTTCGGAATACTGGAATTCATGCTGCGGGAGTGATCATCGCACCGGATAAACTCACAGAATATATTCCGGTTAGTACTGCAAAAGATGCTGATCTGTATGTAACACAGTTTGATGGCAGCGTAATTGAAAACGCTGGAATGCTGAAAATGGATTTTCTGGGATTGAAAACCCTGTCGATCCTGAAAACGGCTATTGCATATGTAAAGGAAAATCATGGAAAGGAATATGATCTGGATGAAATTCCTCTTGATGATGAAAAGACTTATAAGCTTTACCAAAAGGGTGGAACCTTAGGAACTTTCCAGTTCGAGAGTGAAGGGATGCGGAAGTATCTCAAAGACTTGAAACCGACTACCATTAATGATTTGATCGCAATGAACGCTTTGTATCGACCGGGACCGATGCAATTCATTCCGGATTACATCAAGCGTAAACACGGAGTTGAAAAAGCGGAGTATGATCACGAATTGATCAAAGATATTCTGGAACCAACGTTCGGGATTATGATCTATCAGGAGCAGATCATGAATGTAGCTCAGAAAATGGGTGGTTACACACTTGGCGGTGCAGATCTACTCCGAAGAGCGATGGGTAAGAAAAAGCATGAAGTGATGGAGGCAGAGAAGCCGAAATTCATTGAAGGTGCTCAGGCTCAGGGCGTTGATGAGAAAACGGCGATCTCTGTTTTTGAGAAAATGCAGATGTTTGCGAGCTACGGTTTCAATAAATCTCACTCTGCGGCTTATTCGGTAGTGGCTTATCACACCATGTATTTCAAGGCGAATTATCCGGCTGAATATATGGCTGCGGTAATGAGTCACAACATGAGTGACATTAAAAAAGTAGCTTCATTTATTGAAGAATGTCACCGCTTGGGAATTGAAGTTGATCCGCCAAATATCAATACGGCACGAGGAAAATTCGTAGCCAAAGACGGGCGCGTTCAATATGGAATGTCGGCAATAAAAGGAGTGGGTTCATCAGCCATTAAACAGATCGTTGAAGAGCGGGAATCAAAAGGACTATTTAAAAGCATTTTTGATTTTGCAGCACGAATAGATTCCAGAGTTTGCAACAGAAGAACACTGGAGAGTTTGATCGCTGCAGGAGCTTTTGATGAGTTGAATGACAATCGTGCCGAGTTGATGATGGGTGTGGAGGATATTCTCCAATATGGTGCCCGCAAGCAGGAAGAAGAGCGATTAAGTCAGGTTAATATGTTTGGTGGTGATGCCGGAGGAGCGATGTCTCAGGAACCAAAACTAAAACCTGTTCCCAAATGGAGTAGTATTGAACGGCTTAATAATGAGCGTGAATTGATTGGATTCTATCTGAGTGGACACCCGTTAACAAAGTATGAAGAAGATATAAAGCTCTTTGGAAGTCAGAATCTGAGTGACGAGTCTATGAACCGACTTCAGCACGAATCTACGATCAGGTTCATTGCTATTATAACCAGTAAACGTCAGGCAACAGATAAGAAGGGAAGACCGATCGCATTTCTTCAGGTAGAGGATCTGCACTCTTCAATGGAATTGGCTGTGTTCAGTAAACAATTCGATCAGTTCTCGGCACTTCTGGAAGTTGATAATGTAGTTTTTATCTCCGGAAAGTTTGTGAAGCGTGAACGGGGTGATAGTGTAATCGTAAACAATATCGAGCGTGTAGAGAATCTCCGTGAAAAAAATCAGGATAATCTGAATCTTAGATTAAAGCTTGATACTGCATTATTAGATGAGGAGATCTTGAACAAAATGGAAACCTTGTTCACTACGAATCGAGGTAGCACCATGGTAAAGATGATGGTACACAGTCCTGAAGCGAATGGGCCGATCAGAATGAATATGAGAAACTTTGTAGTGGATCCTAATCCGGAGTTAATGAAGGGTTTGAGGGATGTGCTCGGAGAAGAAAGTGTGGAGTTGGTGATGGGCGCTTCATAAAGGGGTGCAATCAAGATGATAATTACAAACAATGTGACTAGTTAGCAGATTTATTCGCATATTTAGCGCAGTAACAAAAAAGACATTTAATTTAATTTTTGAACAATGGCAAAAGCATTAGAATTTACAGACGGCAACTTTGAAGCTGAGGTGCTTAACTCAGATAAACCGGTACTTGTAGACTTTTGGGCTGAATGGTGTGGTCCTTGCCGCATGATTGGTCCGGTTGTAGAAGAGATGGCTGGTGAATACGAAGGAAAAGCAAAGATCGGAAAAGTGAATGTGGATAATAATCCTGATATATCTGTGAAATACGGAATCAGAAGTATTCCTGCATTATTGATCTTCAAAAACGGCGAAGTAGTGGATCAGATCGTTGGTGCGGTTCCAAAGCCACATCTTACAAAGCAATTAGATGCACAGATCGCTTAAAACTGATTCTTATTAGAATTTTAAAGCCACTTTGTTAATTCGAAGTGGCTTTTTTATTACCTGAGATAATCTATAGGTCCTGATCAATAATTGATGATATAGCTTCTTCGTCAATGAAATACATATCTATATCTCCTTGTCCTTCAACAGCTACTTTACCTCTATAGTTACATTCGATTTGATCTTTAACCTTATCGCATGTAGTTGCTGAAATATTAATTTTGTTTGTCTCTCCTAATTCTTCCATTCTGCTTGCAAGAATTACAGTAGACCCCCATATATCGTAAGTAAATTTCTTTTTTCCGACAATCCCTGCAATTAAAGATCCTGTATGTATTCCAATTCGCATTTTCCACTTAATAGCAGCTTCTTTGTTTCGATTTTTTATGAAATGCTGCATTTCTGAAGCTGCTTTTACAGCTGCCATAGCGTGATGTTCGAATTCAACCGGCAAACCTGAAGCTGCCATATAAGCATCACCGATCGTTTTAATTTTTTCAAGATTATACTTGTCCATTATATTATCAAAAGCTTCGAATATCTCATTGATTTCACTTACCAATTTTTTTGCAGACATCGTAGCCGCTGTTGAAGTAAAGTTTTCAAAATCTGAAAAGAGAACGGTAACCTCTTCGTATCGTCTTGGTGTTACGGCTCCCTTTTCCTTGATTTCATCAGCAACTTCTCTTGGCAACATGTTATAGAGTAATGAATCACTTTTTTCCTTTTCACTTTCCAGCATTAGTGTACGATTTTTAACTAAGGCTTCGAGTTCTTCATTTTGCTTTTGAATTTTCTCTTTTTTCTTTCTCTCTCTACCGATTTGGTAATTTATGAATCCCATAAGCATGCCTGCTGTATAAATTGAATAGATCCCATAGGCCCACCAGGTTTTCCAAGGTGGAGGTTTGATCGTCAATTTAACTGATGTTCCTTCTTCATTCCACAGACCGTCTTTATTTGACGCTTTTACTCTGAATGTATAAGTATTTCCTGCAGTTAAGTTTGTGTAAGAAACAAAGCGTCTGTTCCCTACATTTTGCCAATTCTGATCGAAACCTTCCATAATGTACTTATACTGGTTCTCTTCAGGAGCAGCAAAATGCAATCCGGCAAACTCGAACGAGAAAACCTCTTCTTTCCAGGTTAGTTCTATCTCTTCAGTTTCTGTGATTGATTTTTTGAGTGGTGAGTTTATGCCGGATATGGGGACTTCTTGATTGAAAATTTGAAAGTCAGTAATAACTACAGGAGGTACATACGGATTATTGCGAATGCTATCAGGTTTAAATACCACCATTCCGTTAATTCCACCAAAATATAATGTTCCATCATTCGATTTGTGGAAAGCTCCGAAACGGTATTCGTTACTTGGCAATCCATCTCCTCTATCATAAACTCGTGCATTGCCGGTTTCAGGATTAAAATCTGCTATACCATTATTGGTACTTAACCAAATATGTCCTCTGTAATCCTCTAATATTCCATATATAACATTGTTGGGAAGACCTTCATTTGTGGTGTATCGAGTAAACTGTTCAGTACTAGGGTCAAATTTATTTAACCCATTAATAGTACCAAACCATAAATAACCTTTAGAATCTTGAGTGATAACGTTTATATAATTATTGGTGATCGAATTCTCGTTATCTGATTGATGTTTGAAAGTCCTAAAGACACCAGACGCTTTATCGTAACGGTTGATCCCAAAACCATGAGTGCCTATCCAAACAAATCCGTTATTATCTTCAAATATCGACCAAATGCTATTATGATTAATAGAATTAGGATCTCTAGCGTCGTGTTCGAAACGGTATATTTCATCAGTATCAGGGTCTAATGTGTTTAAGCCGTTATTTAAAGTTCCAATCCAAATAATACCTCCACTATCCTCAAAAATGGCGGTAATTATATTTCCACTTAATGAGTTTATTTCGGATTTATCATTCTTGTAGCGTATAAATTTGCCGGATTCTTTTTCGTATTTATTTAATCCATCAATAGTCCCTATCCAAAGGTTCTCTTTGCTGTCATAGAATAACACATTTATAAAATCATTACTGAGTGACTCGGGATTTTCAAGATCATGCTTATATGTTGTAAACTGATTTGTTCTTTTATCTAGTTTATTGAGACCACCTCCCTGGGTACCTACCCAAATATTTTTATCATTATCCTCACTTATCGCCCAAATATTATCATCAGAAATAGTGTTTTTTATAGAGGGGGTATTTTGATGAATAGTAAAACTTACACTGGAAGAACGGGTAAATTTGTTAAGGGCACCATTTCTGGTTCCAACCCAAAAAACACCTGAACGATCTTCATAAAGAGAAGTAACAGAGTTATTACTGAGGTTAGTCGGTAAGTTCAAGTCTATAAAACTAATAAACTCACCTGTTTCCCTATTCAAAATATTGAGTCCATTTAAAGTACCTATCCAGAATGTACCTCTGGAATCTTCATACATCGAAAGCACCCAGTTATTGCTGATGCTACTTATATTCTTTTTAACAGAACTGTAATTAGTGAACTGATCATTAGCTGCATCAAACTTATTTAAGCCTCCGGATTGTGTGCCCACCCAAAGAGCACCTAATTTATCTTCGTATAGAGTAACTATCCAGTTATCGGAGATCGATGAATTTTGAACCACGTAATTCCGGATTTCTCCGGTTTCTCTGTTGAATCGAAATAGTCCATTTTCAACTGTACCTATCCAGATAAAGTTTTTGCTGTCATTTGTAATGGTTGTTATTCTGGCATTTTGAAGTGCAGAATTTTTATCCATTTCAGTAAATACAGAAAAAGTGTTTGTATTGGGATTAAGTATATTTAACCCACTTTGAGTAGCTACTAAAATTACACCAAATTCATCTTCATAAAGATCAGTTACATAATTATTGCTGATCGATTTTTTGTTATCAATATCATGAGTAAATCGGGTAAACTGTTCTTTTTCACGATCAAAATGATTTAAGCCACCCCCTCTCGTTCCTACCCAAATAGAATTGTTTTTATCTTCAAGAATAGTAGTAATCTGATTGCCCGAGATCGAAAATGAATCGTTAGGATTATTTCTGTATACCTTGAATTCATATCCGTCGTACCTGTTTAATCCATCTTCGGTAGCAAACCAAAGAAATCCGCGACTATCCTGCAGGATGTCGTTCACAGTACTTTGAGACAATCCATCAGCAGTAGTAAGTTGTTCAAATCGAACAGACTTATTCTGAGCAATTGCGGAACCAAACCAAAATAAAATTATAACAGAAATAACTGTTATTAGTTTCAAAGTCTGAGTCATAACTATGATCCTAATCTTAACCCGATAATTTTCAAACCAGTACTTTTTTATACCCACTTTAATTTAATATTGTCGCTAAGACAACCAGAGTGTAAGCGCAAGCTAATAGTTATTTATACAAAAAGATGTTAGATAATTTTTAGAAGAAGGTTTTAGTTTGACTTAATTGGATTAAAAAGTCAATTACTTAGCCCCATAATTTGTTAGATCTCTATTCTACGAAGACGAAAAAGGAATTAATAAATCTAATCACTCTTCTTTACGAAATACCAAATTCCCCAACCAATTCCGAAAATAGCTAAAGCAATACCAAAGCCACCGAAGAAAGCATATAACAGATAGGGGATGATAATGCTAACTACGATACCGGTAATTGCTTTTATGGGCGAAGCAGCAACACCGGCTGCTCCAAGAAATGATTTTAATACACGTGCTAATCTTGCCAACATGATGTCTCCTTGTTTATAAACTTTGAGAGACTACGAAGTGAGGTATAAAAAGATTCGTTTTAGACTGGCCACTGTCTAACTCGTCCTAAAAGTTCTGTAAGGGCGAATGGCCATTCGCCCTTACAAGAAAGCTATACTATTTTAAAATGTAGCTTTTAAAATATAATTGGGTATCATTCTGTTTGGAGGCGTGCTTACTCCATATAACATATAAGAGTTATAATTCCCGCCTGTAAATACTGTGATCATATCTAACTCAGGCCAGATATTGATCTTCTGCCCACCATTACCTGATGCCATATAAGAATCAAATCTCTTTCCATCCACCATTATATATTTGTGTTCCCATAGATAGCCGAATTCCCCGATTCCATAAGTTGCGAACGATTTGTCTACCCAATCAGATGAAATAATTTGTTCTCCGTTCCACATGCCTTTATTCTTATATAAAAGGGCCCATTTTAACATTTCTCTTGGAGTAAGGGACTTTTGACTAAATGTTGTCCGACTTGAATAGTCGGGTGCAAATCGCCAGTGATAGTTCTTAATACCAAGTTTATCGAAAAGGCTTTCTTTCGCAAATGATTCTAGATTCTCACCGGAAACTATCTCAATGAGTTTGCCAATTGTTAACGCAATACCTGTACAATATGAAGAAGTTTTACCGGGCTCACTAACCATTGGTAAATCAAGAGTGTACTTAACCCAATCATCACTACTCATCATGGCCATTTCATTACCTTTGCTGCTTGGATTATTATTTTCACAATCCATTCCATGCTGATAGGTTAGAAAATCTTTGATAGTTATTTTTCTTTTTCGGCTATCCACATTTTCTATTGATTCATATTCATCATCGAAAAAAGGTAATAAAAGCTCGTCTTCACTTTTGATAAATCCTTTGTCAATTACTATACCAAGCAATGTACCATACAACACTTTTGTAGCAGATCTTAACTGATGAGGAGTAGTGCTATCATATCCATAGAAATATTCTTCCAGCACAAGTTTATCATTTTTGTATACCAAAGTGCTGTGAACATCAGGGAATTTTCCCTCAATAGTTTTTCGAACCATTTCCAGAATCAAATCAGGATTTTCAAGTTCGGTGATATTTCCTGTTCTCAATCCATCGTTCAGTTCTTTAGGAGTTTCATATAAATATCTATCTCCATCATTATTCAAATCAGATCTAGGCTCCATATCAAGACTATCAAAATCTTTTGAAAGTAACTGGAATGATCTCCCATCAACTGTGTAGCTAACCACATCTTTCTCAGAATTCCTCTGAAAGGTGACTATATCTCCCTGAGTATTTTTAAAAGAATCCACAGAATCGTAATAAAGCGGATATTTTGCATAGTCAATAACGGCATATAAAGTCGTATCCATCTTGGAAGCCTGAAGAGTAAGGGTTGTTTCACCTTGATACTCATAAAGTCCTTCGTACTCTCTTAGTTTTTCAAGTAGATCAATTTGTGATGAAGATGTGCAGGAAAGCAGAAGAAATGCACAAAATATAGCTCTGAACATTAAAGAAAGAAATTGATTTAATTAGAGTTGTCAGTTAATACACTTGCTGAAAATAAAAAGGTTACGAAAAGGTTTTGAATAATTTTACCACTAAAAGTTTAAAGCTTTAAAATGAATTAAAATTTAGTGTTTCCATGCTTTTGTGGCACATAAACCCATCAAGCCAAAGCAAATGTGTCTTCTTCTTTGAAGTTGAGCAGGATCTCCAGAATGGGATCCATTGTATCATGTTTCATCAACTCCATTCTAAGTTTTTTCCCATTGTAGATCCCTTTCAGATATTGACCGTAATGTTTTTTCATGATCACAACGCCGTACTTTTCTCCCTGATGAACTACTGATTTACGTAGTTGTTCTGCGCAAACATTGAGTTTTTCTTCTAATGTCGGCTCCGGTAATAACTCTCCTGTTTCCAGATAATGTCTTGATTGTTCAAAGATCCAAGGATTTCCGATGGCGCCCCTGCCGATCATAACTCCATCAACACCGGTTTCGTCGAACATCTTTTTTGCGAGTTCAGGAGAAGTTACATCTCCATTTCCAATAATGGGGATTTCAAGTCCGGGTGTGTTTTTAAGTTTTTTCAACCATTCCCAGCGCGCGTCCCCTTTATATTTTTGGCAACGTGTTCGGGCATGAATTGTTAATGCTTTCACTCCCAGTTTTTGGAGCATCAAAGCAACTTCCTGAATTTTGATGGTATCATCATCCCAACCAAGTCTGGTTTTTACAGTAACAGGTCTGTCTGTAACAGCATCTACAACCGTTCCCGCCATCCGCTCCATCATATCCAGATCTTTGAGACAAGCGGCTCCGGCGCCTTTATTAACAACTTTATAAACGGGGCAACCGAAGTTTATATCAACTACATCAGGATTGTTATTCAAAGCTACCTTAGCAGCACCATGCATAGCTTCTTCACGTCCGCCAAATATCTGAACACCAAATGGTCGCTCACTCTCATCAAAGCTCATTTTATGAAGCGCAATTTCAGAGTCGCGTATAAGTGCTTCTGAGCTGATAAATTCAGTAAATACTATATCGGCACCTTTTTCTCTGCAAATTTGTCTGAAAGGCGAATCCGTAACGTCTTCCATCGGTGCTAAGAAAAGCGGTTTTTTCGGTAAAGTGATGTCATCAATATTCATAACTCAAAGTTAAGAAATGTACGACAATATTTTCAGTATCGATTTTGACAGTCCGTGTTAGTCATTTCGTAGATTAACTGCTATATTTTAGCCTTTAAAATTAATATCAAATTTATTGTAACTATGTCACTTGGAACAAAGAGTATTGAAGAACTTTTAGGGGATGAAGCATCTTTCTTACTAAATCATACCAGTCAAACAATTAAAAGAGAACGTTTGATCAAACCATCAGGGAATTATGTTGATGAAGTTTGGTATCATTCTGACAGAAATAACAGAGTGTTAGGTAATCTTCAGTGGTTGCTCGATCATGGAAGACTTGGTGGAACAGGATATGTTTCTATTCTTCCTGTAGATCAGGGAATTGAGCATTCAGGTGGCGCATCATTTGCAAAAAACCCTGACTATTTCGATCCGGAAAATATTATCAAACTTGCAATTGAAGCCGGATGTAACGGCGTAGCTTCTACTTTTGGAGTACTTGCTTCCATGTCAAGAAAATATGCCCATAAGATTCCATTTATTGTTAAGATCAACCATAATGAATTGTTGACATATCCGAATACTTTTGATCAGATCATGTTCGGTAATATTGAGCAGGCGTACAATATGGGAGCTGCGGCAGTAGGAGCTACTATCTATTTTGGTTCTGAAGAATCAGGTCGACAAATTCAGGAAGTTTCAGAAGCTTTTGCTTACGCTCATGAATTAGGTATGGCTACAATCCTTTGGTGCTACACAAGAAATAATGCATTCAAAGTAGATGGTAAGGATTATCATGCTTCTGCAGATCTTACAGGTCAGGCAAACCATATTGGTACAACTTTAGGTGCTGATATTATCAAACAAAAGCTTCCTACCAATAATGGTGGTTATAAAGCCTTGAATTCAGGTGATTCAAGCTATGGAAAGCTGGACGAACGAATTTATTCTGAACTGACTTCAGATCACCCAATCGATTTAGCAAGATATCAGGTGATAAACTGTTTTGCAGGTCGTGCCGGCTTGATAAACTCAGGCGGAGCATCAGGTGATAATGACTTTGCAGATGCAGTAAAAACTGCGGTTATTAACAAAAGAGCCGGTGGAATGGGATTGATTAGTGGTCGTAAAGCATTTCAACGACCGATCAAAGAAGGTGTTAAGCTACTGAATATGATTCAGGATGTATATCTTGATGAGGATATAACTTTAGCTTAATCGGTGCGTAACAAGTTAGGCCTTGTCGTTAATCGGCAGGGCTTTTTTTATCATTTATAAAAAGAATACAAGAATATTTGAGTTCAGAAGCTATAAATAGCACAAAGCCACAAAATTTCATTTCAAAGAAATATCTGGTTATATCAATTGCTTTGAGCGTTGCGACGATGGCGGGTGTTATCTGGTACACTTATACTCCCGGAGTTCTCACCCACCTAGCACCAAAAAGGTTGCCCGGTTTATTTATTGCTTTACTGATTTCCTTTTTAAGAGTGTGGCTTTCGGCTGCAAAGATTCGTTTTCTTGCGGAGAAGCAAATTGGTTGGATGGCTTCTTTCAGGGTAGTACTGGCCTGGGACTTTACTTCAGCTGTTTCTCCATCTACTATTGGCGGAGCACCAATGGCTACTTATGCTATGAATAAAGAAGGAATGAAGCTTGGCTCTGCTTCAGCAATAGTGCTATATGGAGTTTTACTTGATCAAATTTGGTTTGCAATGGCGATACCGATTTTGCTCATTTTTGGAGTTTTCTATGAAGTTGTTCCTCCTGAAATAGGCTTGGTTGGGGAAGCCTCGATGGTACTATTGTACTCTTTATTATTGGCGTATGCAGGTTTACTTGCTTACGGAGTTTTGATCAATCCTGCTGCGATAAAAAAAGTAGTGCTTTTTGTATTCAGGCTTCCCTTATTGAGAAAATACAGAGATAATATCGCAATCGAAGCTGAGAATTTAGAGGAGTATGCTCACCAGCTAAGAAAGAAGCCATTTAGTTTTCTGATAAAAGCATTCGTGCTTTCTACAATGTCCTGGATCTGTAGGGTTGCATTGGCAACGGTAGTTATTCTTAGCTTGCTTCCGGCGCCTGAAATTCTTTCAGCTTTAAGAAGTCTGGCCATGAATCTTGCATTTCTGGTTGTGCCTACTCCGGGCGGTAGTGGTGGTGTTGAAGGTTTATTCGTTCTTTTTCAGGGACCATTAATTTCAAGACCATCGTTTATAGGATTAGCAGTATTTCTTTGGAGGATCATCAGTTACTATATAAGCATTGCATTTGGAATGATGGCAACTACCTGGTATATAAATCGCTCTGTTGTTGAAAATCAAATAATAAAAGATTGATTTGGCAAAACTGAGAACCCAATTTGATTGCAGTAATTGCGGGCATACATCAGCAAAATGGCTGGGCAGTTGTCCCTCTTGCGGAAAGTGGAATACCTTTGAAGAATCTAAAGTAGAAGGGAAGGCTGTAAACCATAAAGCAAAAGTTGAGGGTTTGGACAGTTCGGCTAAACCTCAGAACCTGAATGAAGTAGAAACGTCTGAGAAATCCAGATTCCTTAGTAATATAAAGGAGTTTGATCGTGTGCTCGGAGGTGGGTTTCTAAACGGGGCATATATCTTAATCGGAGGAGAACCGGGAGTCGGCAAAAGTACTTTAACCCTTCAAATTGCCAAATCTAATCCCGACTTAAAGATATTATACTGTGCGGGGGAGGAGTCAGCGGGACAAATAAAACAAAGAGCGAAAAGATTGGGAGTTAAATCAGACAAGCTTCTGGTTTATAATGAAACTCAAATCAATAAGATCATCGACGAAGTCCAAAAAATACAACCTGATCTTTTGATAGTAGACTCTATACAGACTGTATACAGAACTGAGCTCCAAAGTATGCCCGGCAGTATTCAGCAGGTAAAGGAATGCGCGGCTTTGTTTCAGCAGTTAGCAAAGAAGAAGAATATCACCACTATTGTGATCGGTCATGTTACCAAAGAAGGAGATATCGCCGGCCCAAGAGTACTGGAGCATATGGTAGATACAGTTCTTCAGTTTGAAGGAGATAAAAATTATACCTATCGATTACTTCGGAGTTTAAAAAACCGTTTTGGTCCGGCGCAGGAAGTTGGCGTTTTTGAAATGAAAGAAGATGGTTTGATAGAAGTTTCAAATCCGTCAGAGTTGTTCATTTCTGATAAAACTGAAGGAGTAAGTGGAAATGCCATAGTATGCACGATGGAAGGTTCCAGACCTCTTTTGATCGAGGTACAGGCTTTAGTGACAGCTTCTGCTTATGGAACACCCCAGAGAACTTCTAACGGTTTTGACCGAAACAGATTAGCACTTTTATTAGCTGTTCTGGAAAAAAGAGCAGGTTATAGTTTTTCAAATCATGATGTGTATTTGAATATAGCAGGTGGGTTCAGATTAAATGATCCTGCCGGAGATCTGGGTGTGTGTTGTGCGTTGGTTTCCAGTTTAACAGATAAAGCCATTAATCAGAGAACAGCATTTATTGGTGAAGTTGGCTTGGGAGGAGAAGTTCGAATCGTGCCTCATATTGAACAAAGGAAGAAAGAAGCAGCAAAATTGGGTTTTAAAAACTCAGTAGTTCCTCAGGGAAAAGGGTCAGAAGGAATCAGGTACGTAAAAGAAGCTATAAAAAAAGCCCTTAGATAAAATCCAAGGGCTTAAATTTGTGATGACAACGGGAATCTAATAATTCTCTCGTTGACGGCGACGTTGCTCGCGCACAGCTTTTTTCATAGCTTCGCGACGCTCCATAGAAGGCTTAGTAAACTGTTGTCTGTCCTTATATTCATTAAGAATACGAGAACGAGTAATAAGCTTCTTAAACCTGTTAATCGCGCGTTCAACACTTTCGTTGTCTTTAACTTCAACACCTAGCATTGAGTCTCACTTCCTTTCGTTTGTTTTTTTATCCCATAATTGGGGTTGCAAATATACAAAAAATGTGGCAAAATCTGGAATTCTAAATTTACTTTAACCAACTGCCGATTTAATGGACGAAGAAAAGTCAACGCCACCTCAGCAAACACAGCATAAAGGCTTTCTGGAAGAGCTTATGGGTGATGTATTTAATTTAGATCGGGGATTGCCCGGGACAATTTGGGGAATGATCAAAACCCCGGGAGTGGTGATAGATGCTTATTTCACAGAACGGGGTAAATATGTGACACCTCTTCGCTATTGTATTTTTATTCTTGCGGTAACCACTTTTATTTCTGTTCGTTTTGTGGATTATGAAGCGATGATGAAAAACGCGATGGAACTTGGTGCAGGAGAGAGTATTGATAATTTGGTTGCTCAGTTATATGAAATAATTCCTTCGTTTGATTGGTCAGCCTATTTTGAAAGTATCAATGAAATTTCGATCAGCTTAGTTCAGAAGTTCAATCAGGCTTTATATTTAGTACTGCTTGCTCCGATGTTCGCGTTATTTTCCAAAATGTTTTTCAAGAAAAACAAAAGTCGTTTTGTTGAGCATTATGTGTTAATGGTTTATTCATTAACAACTTTCTCAATTTTCTCATTATTGATGTTACCTGCAATGAAGATGATGGAGAACACGGACACTCCGCTAATTTTCTTTTTAGGAATTCCGGTTATGCTAGGCTTTCTTTTATGGGCTATGATAAAGTATTTAGGTCTAAAGGGATTTTCAGAGTATCTGCAGGCAGTTATAGCTTTAGTGCTTGGCTATATTTTATATTCGATCGTTCAAACTATTTTGATCTATTTAGGAGCTTATTTGATGGTTGTTCTCTAAGTAATTTCCAGGCCGCTTACACCTAGTCCAAATAATGCAAAGTCGTATTTAGCAGGATCTTTAGGGTCCAGTACACGAAGTTTTTGAGTAAGCTCCTGAACTGCTTTCCAATCGTTTTGCTTGCGTTCCAATAGACCTAAAGCTCGTGCTTGTCTGGCTACATGCACATCAAGAGGAATCATTAGTTCAGAGGCTAGCATAAAGCTCATAGTACTCAGATCAACAGAACCACTTCGGATGCACCATCGCAAATACATATATAATCGCTTGCAGGAGCTGTTCTTTTCAGAATTGGAAATATGCTTTCTGGTTCTTTGTGGTATTTCAGGATGTATAGCAAAGAACTGTTCGTGAAAAACAGCTATCAATTCTCTGTCCTGAGTTTTGGATGTTTTATAACACATCTCCCAAAATCCTTCAAAAGTCTTATACTCTTTTAAAATACTTTGCAGTGTTTTGATGAACCAGTAGATATCTATAGGTTTAAAAGTTCGGTGTTTAAAACCGTCCAGCTTTTCCGCGTCTGATTCATTGAAGTTTAAAATGAAATCAGAAGGTTTATAATCCATTCGTTTAAGCAGATCATCCACTTTGTTAATCACAATGTCACGGCGCCCCCAAGCCATGATGGCTGCAAAAAATCCGGCAAGTTCTTTGTCGTTCTTATCCTCAAAAGCATACATGAACTGGATGGGGTCGTTATCGATGAAATCGGGTTGCTGGATTCGATTTACCAGGGCGTCCAGCTTGGGTTTAAGCTGAAGAAGTTTGTTTTTTGATAGAGGATCGGGCATTAATCAGACAACAGGTTTTAGTTGACAACTTATACAGCTTTTTTGATCATAAAAATGGGTTTGTTTTGGATCCATTGAAAGCCTTCTTGAATGAGTTAGTTTATAAGAATTCGTCAATAAATTCGGTAGGATAAAAATCATTTATATAAAGACTTACTATATCTCGACCTCCTTGGTATGCAATTTCAACCTTTATTTCGGCACCTTCTTCTTCGGCTTTATTTTGGATTATAAAATTTTTAGGAAAACAGAGATTGAATCTACTAATTGAGAAAATTTCATCAGGTAGAATTGGTGTTTTGTCATAAATTGTAATTGATATTGTGTCTTTATCTATCAAACCTTCACTTATCACATTTTTGCTTCTTAAAACATCTAAAGAAAAACTAGCATTATATTTTCTATTGATATGCAAAATCACTTTATGATGTATAGATACTCCTTTTCCTTTGTTGAGAATTTGAAATATTGGACTACAATATAATTGTTCCACACCTTTTTTTTCTTCTGTATAGTAATTCTTGGTTAAAAGTAAATTATCAAAGACTAATTCAGGGTTCAATGATTTGAAGTACAAAGATCTAATCTCATATTCCTCCATAGGTAAATTCTTAAAGTTATGTCTTTTATAATATTTCCCATCTTTTGATATATGAGGAGAATTTTGACTTTCTGGAACTTCAATAATATATATAGTCTTATTAATGTCGTCGTCTTCTCTAATTGGATAGATAATTAAGTCATCTATTTTACGGTGGATATTTGAGTCAATTACATTTTCAAGCCACTCCTTAGTGTATTCATTACCATTTATATAACTGGGTTTTGAAGCAATATGATCTGCTTCCTCTATTCCATAAATGATTACTCCACCAGCAGAATTTGCCATAGAGGAAATATCCTTTGACATTTCCTTTCGGTCAGCAATTGAATCACCTCGTTTGAATTCGAGTTTTAACGATTCTTCAGCTTTCTTATCAATAAGGTCATTTATATAGTTTATATCGAATTTCATATTTAGAAAAGATTATGCTTATAACATATTATTAATGAACATTTCATCATAAGTAAGATATAAAAAATATACTAAGAATCACGCTTATCTTATTGTAAATTATACCTATAGCAAAATATAGGTCATCCCGAACTTGTTTCGGGATCTTTGTAAGGAATTGCTCTTGAAATAGTCTTACTTACTATGAACAAAGGCTATGTGTACTTTCTTACTAACTATCGAAGAACTACGATTTAAATCGGAGTTACCAATAACATTCATTCAAGAGTGTGGAAACATAAACTGGGAGAAGGCTCTTTATTTACTTCAAAGTATAAACTAACCATTCTTATATATGCCGAAGAATACGATAATATAGGTGATGCTATAGCAATGGAGAAGCAACTAAAGAATTGGCATAAACAGTGGAAATGGAATCTGGTAAAGCAAAACAATCCAAAATTAGAGGATTGGTATTTTACCTTAAAAGGATGGTAAACAAGAACAGACTAAAAGCCTTTACGTAAGATCCCGAAACAAGTTCGGGATGACCCTATCTTTAGAATTCTTTAAATCTTAAGATATTTGATGCAGTTTGGAGGTTCTTTAGATTTCTCGGTCGCTTTGACTCTATCATTGCTCATCTCGAAATGACAAATTTCAAATAAGCTCCAAAAAAAGTAGACAATTCACATTCTCACTTCTCACCTTTCAATTCATCACCTATCAACCTCTCCGTCAACACCTTATTCGCTTTTGGAAATGGATATTCTTCCAGTTCAGATCTTTTAACCCAACGAATTTCCTGACTACTTTTTGCTTTAGGCGTTCCTGATATCAGCGTACAAAACCAGGCATGCATTGTTATTGAAAAATGGGAATAGGTATGTTTCAAAGTCATGAATTCTTTAAACGCATGAACTTCAACGTCAAGCTCTTCAAGAAGCTCGCGTTCTACCGTTTGCTGAATAGTTTCTCCTTTTTCCTGTTTGCCGCCGGGAAATTCCCATAATCCGCCAAGCATAGCATCTTCAGGTCTTAGTGCAATTAAAAGTTTACCATCTTCAGCTTCAATAATCCCAACACCAATTACTTTGTGAGGCTTTTTCTTTGCTTTAGATTTGTAGGGAATAATATCTGTCTTAGCAATTTTAGTAGCTATACATCCCGACTGAATGGGGCAGTTCAAACAATCCGGATTATGTGGAGAACAGACCGTCGCTCCCAGTTCCATCATCCCTTGATTGAATTCGGCGGGCTGTTTCTGACTTATGAGCTCGTTTACGAGAGACTGGACCTCTTTTACTGTTCCGGTTTTTCGAACATCATCTTCAATCCCAAAGTATCTGGTGATAACCCGAATTACATTTCCATCAACAACGGCATTAGGTAAACCAAAGGCTATACTTGTGATAGCTGCGGCCGTGTAAGGCCCGATCCCTTTAAGCTTAATGATCTCATCATAAGTCTCAGGAAGTTTTCCATTATAATCCTCTACGATCATTTTTGAAGCCGAATGTAGATTCCGGGCTCTGCTGTAATAACCCAAACCTTCCCATGCCTTCAGGACTTGTTGCTGATCTGCTTTTGCCAGATCAAAAACCGTCGGAAATACCTTCATGAAGTTTTCAAAATAAGGCCAGGCCTGATCAACTCTGGTTTGCTGAAGCATGATCTCAGAGATCCAGATCTTATAGGGATCTTTCTCTTCCCGCCAGGGCATTTCCCGCTTATGTTCTTTGTACCAGTCTAAAAGATTCTCAGTAAATTCTGAATTTGAAAGTTCGGCCAAACTTAATTCCCGTCTCCTCTGGTGATATCCAGAACAGTTAAGGTGACATCCTGTGAGGAAGCTGCCCCAAGTTGATCAGAAGCAATAACACGGAATGTGAAATCTCCGACTTGTCTTGCATTCGGGGTCCATGTAAACATTCCAGTTTCCTCATTTATAGAAGCTCCTTCGGGGAGGTCAACTCCTATATAGCGGATCAGAGAGCTTGAAGGTTCTTCAGGATCAATGGCCTGAATTTGTAAAGAAAATGACTCATTCACCGCAATATTTGAAACTCTTACAGGACTAAATCGAGGCGGAGTATTGAATGAGCGCACATCAACAGTAAAACTAGTGCTGTCTGACAAGCCTTTGGAATTTGTACCTACGATTGTAAACCAATTCATTCCGATTTGATCGGGTCTGGGTTGCCAGTAAAATCCTTGCTTTTTAATTACAGCTGATGATGACCTGGAACGTATAGAAAATTCCACATCGTTTGCTGAATGTCCGTTTTCTACTTCTAACCCAAGCAATAATGAGTTAGGATAAGTAAGAACCTGATCGGGAATGTCTTTCAAAGAAAATGGACCAACAGGTGCAGACTCAATATTCTGATCAACAGTTGAGACTGCAAGACGAGTTATTTTGTTGTTTTCTACAAGCCAAAATTTATCTCCACTTTTTGCGATGTAATTACCTGCCTGAGTATCTGTTTTCCAAGCGATCAGTGCTTCACGGTTTTCTGAATACCACAACTTGCCGGATACTGATCGGATAAATGTAAATCCATTCCAGAATTTAATTGTTTCGACTTTTTCGTTTATGGAGCCGACTTTTCTTCCCAATCCATTTCCGGTAATTTCAAAAACATCTCCGCGAGCGGTGGCTCCCCAAAGTCTGTCTCCATCAATAAAAAGATCAGCTAAACGCTGAGAAATATTTTTACTTTCACTGAAAGAAAGTTGATTGTCTTCAGACTTAAAGACATCCAGTTTGGAGTTTCCGGTAAGTACAAACAATTGATTCGTTGTCGGAGAGGAAACGAGATCAATAACTGACACATTATCACCAACATCAGGAATTATTGTAATTTCAGAATCAACACTTTCGGGAGTATCCAGAGAAAGTGAACCCAAACCAGCTTCTCCTAAAGCGACGTAAAGTTTGTTCTGTAAACGGGCAGCTGCTAAAGGTTTTTCCCTAAGAAGAGTTGCCGAGTATACTCCCAGTATAGATGTAGGTTCTAAGATGGTCAATCTTTTATTTTTTCCAAACATGTAAGCAAAGCGGACATCAGCAGAAAGGTTATATCCACGACGCTGCATACCGGAAGAAGTATATAGCCACTGAAGTTCGTCTGGTTTGATTCTGAAGACTGCCATTCCATCAGTATCAGAAAGTATATAAAGATGTGTTTCCGAAGCTTCAATAGCTTTCACAGAGGGCATATTCATCAATTGTGAATAATCCTGAACGAGAGTTTGATTCTGGGCTTGTACGGATAAAGTTGTTATTAAAACAAATAGAAAACTTTTAACAAATTTAAATCTCTTCATAAACTTATAGCCAATTATGTTTTTTGTACCAATGAATAGTTCTGGAAATACCTTCTTCCAAGGAAACTTGTGGTTTGTAGCCTAATTCTTTTTCTGCTTTTTTTGATGAACACGTCCATTCCAAAACCAGCTCATTGGTTTTTTCTTTGTTTACAACGGGATATTTTCCGATTAATGATGCAGCATTTTCAATAACACTACCAATCTTTTTTACCAAAGCAGGCTCTAATTTTAGTTTAAAAGCTTTTTTCCCCATTACAGTTTGAGTAACGGAATGAATTTGATTCCAATTGTAAGTCTCGGCTGCTGTAATAAAATAGGTATGAACTCCGGGATCCATTTTTTGTGATGCTTGTAATATTCCGTTTATCAAGTCATCTACATACACCATAGAAAGGCGGGGATGGTTCCCATCTCCAACAATTGTACTCAAACCTTTTTTGAAAGTACTAAAATATGTGAATATCTGATCTTCTCTTGGACCATACACTGCAGGAGGGCGAATGACCTTTATGGAATCATTCTTTTCTGCTAACTGATGGATTGTTGTTTCCATGTCTCTTTTAGATCGCCCATACATACTAATCGGAGTTAATATTTTATTTTCATCCACAGGAGTTCCTTGACTCGGTCCGGCAGCCGCGAGCGAAGAAAGTATAACCAGATTTTTAACACCATTTTTTTGGGCAATTCTGATGATATCTTCAGTAGGCTCCACATTAGCTCTGGTAAATTCTTTTTGACTCGATGCTTTTACAATTGCAGCTAAATGAAATACAACATCTACACCTTTAATTCCTTTAGAAAGAGCATTAAAGTCGTTCAGGTCTCCTTTAACTCGTACGAAATCTTTTCCTTCAAGCCATTTATCTGTTGAGCGAACTAAACAGCGTACTTCAGTAAATTTTTCATCCGCGATCAGACGATCTGCTAAGTGACTTCCAATAAAACCTGTAGATCCGGTTATAAAGGCTTTCATATATTGCTTATATTCATCGGTTATTTTTTGCAGAAATTTTTAATTAGGTGTGCTAAAGATACACATCTGCTATTTCCTTTTAAACTTTTATGGAAGATCTTCGAGTTGCTCTGTTTGCGGGCAATTATAATTATATGCGTGATGGTGCTTCGCTAACTTTGAATAGGTTAGTTGACTATCTTGAAAGGCAGAATATTGAAGTGTTAATTTTTGCTCCTGAGGGTAAAAAACCTGCTTTTAAGCATAACGGAAAATTGATTGGAACGCCATCTATTCCCATGTTGATCCCTGGAAGGGATGAATACAGAATCTCTACCTCGTTTCCGAATTTTGCTAAAGAAAAGCTCGAAGAATTTAATCCTAATTTAATTCATGTTGCAACTCCTGACATACTGAACAGTGGTGCTATTAAATGGGCGCAAGAGAATCGGGTTCAACTGGTAGGATCTTATCATACGCATTTTACATCCTACTTTAACTACTATGGACTGAATCCGATTGAGTTCTTGATTTGGCAATTTATAAAATGGTTTTACGGACAATGCACACATGTTTATGTTCCTTCCAGATCAATGATCGAAGAGCTGGAAGAACAGGGTATAACTAAGGGTTTAAAAGTTTGGGCAAGAGGAGTGAATACAGAGTTATTTAGTCCTGCTAAAAGAGATATGGAATTTCGAAGATCAATCGGAATTGAGGATGATGAAATTGTGGTGACTTTTGTTTCTCGTCTGGTGTGGGAAAAAGAACTTCGTACTTATGTTGAAAGCTTAAAACGTGTTCAGGCTAAAAACCCAAAAATTCGGGCATTGATCGTAGGAGCGGGTCAAGCGCAGAAAGAAGTTGAAGAAATGCTGCCCAATGCACATTTTACAGGATTTGTAACGGGAGAAGAGTTGGCCCGTGCTTATGCAAGCAGTGATCTATTTTTATTTCCTTCCCATACGGAAACGTTCGGGAATGTTACTTTAGAAGCAATGGCAAGTGGATTGCCTTGTTTAGTAGCCGATGCAATCGGGAGTAAATCATTGGTTAATGACGGGGTGAATGGTAAATGGGCTAAAAAACAAGATGTGAAGGATTTTACTGAAAAACTGGAATGGCTTATTAGTGACGAAAACAGATTGAAAAAAATGGGTGACAAATCAAGAGAAATGGCTGTTGAATACGAGTGGGATAAAATAAATGCAGGCTTGGTTGAGAATTACAGAGAAGCAATGGAACTTCCCAAACCTCAACTTAAATTCTGATAGATTTGCGAATTCTTTACGTTTCACATCTTCACCCGCCCGAAAATGCGCCTCTGGATAATATGGGAGGGATGCAACGAGTCAGTATGCAACTTATTGACGAACTGAGCACCAGAGAAGACATTGAGATAAAGACAATAATACAGCATTCTCCATGGAAAGGAATAGAAGTTAAAACTGCTTTCTTTCTGACTAAACTCGTTTTTAAACTCCCGAAAATTGTAAAAGAGTTTAAGCCGGATGTAATTCTTTTTTCATCAATGGTAACGGCTTCCTTAGCTAAATTTTGCAGAAATAAAATTGATGTACCTATGGTGACTATCAATCATGGTCATGATGTAAAACTATCAATCGGTATTTATCAGAATTTTGTACCTAAGGTATTTGAAGCATTAGATGGTGTGATATCTGTTTCAGAAGCAACTCGCCAGGAATGTATCAAAAGAGGGATGTCTCCGGAAAAAGGAGTGGCTTTACCGAATGGTTTTGATATGTCAGATTTTAAAGATGTGCCGGATAAAGCCGAAGGAAGAAAAGAAATTGAGGAAGCATTTTCCGTTGATTTGAGTGGAAAATCTTTGTTGCTTACTGTTGGCAGGCAGGTAAAGCGGAAAGGTCATGACTGGTTTATTACAGAAGTACTTCCAAAGATAAAATCTGAGGTAGTTTATTTAGTGATCGGTGCCGGACCAGAGCACGATCGACTTAAAGAAATTGTGAATACATCCAACCTGCAGGATAAAGTATTAATGGTAGGCAAACAGCCGGACGAAGTTTTAAAAAATGCTTACGCAGGAGCTGATATTTTCATTATGCCGAACATCCCAATTCCGGGAGATATGGAAGGTTTTGGTATTGTTTTATTGGAAGCAAATTTGGCAGGAACCCCGGCTGTAGCAGCTGACCTCGAGGGAATAAAAGATGTAATTGAAAATGGAAAGAATGGATTTAAAATTGCAGTCAGAGATGCTGAGAATTTTTCCGGACAGATAGACTCTTTGATAGAGAATGATTTAGAGGAAATGAGCACATCTTCCAGAAAGTATGTACTCGAAAACTTTACATGGAATAAAGTAGCACAGCAATATATTTCTTATCTTAAGGAAATTGTTGAAAACAAGAAAACGTTAGACTAACCGGTACATATTTAATCAAAATTTGATAGAATATTAATACTGGGTATATTTCGCCGTTACAAAAGAATTTTTTTTAAGGATAACCTGCATGGCAGATACGAAAACTGAAGTAGCCAAGAACGACATTTTTGCAAAAGCATATAACTTCACAAAAGCTGATGAAGTTAAAGAATTAGGGCTATATCCGTATTTCAAGCCTTTGGAAGCTACAGACGGTACAATTGTAGAAATCGAAGGACATGAAGTTATCATGGCGGGCTCCAATAATTATCTTGGCTTAACCAATGATAAACGAACTATTGAAGCGGCTCAACAAGCTCTTACTAAATACGGAACAGGATGCACAGGTTCTCGATATTTGAACGGAACTTTGGATATTCATTTAGAGCTTGAAGAAAAACTCGCAGCTTTTATGGGTAAAGAAAACTGTGTTCTTTTCAGCACAGGTTATCAAACCAATGAAGGCACTATACAGACTATTGCTCAACGTAATGATATCATTTTTTCTGATCGTGATAATCACGCTTGTATTGTTGTAGGAACTCTTTGTTCAAACGCAAAAACGATGCGTTATCAGCATAACGATATGGGTCAGCTGAGAAAATTGCTTGAAAAGGCAGATCCGAATGCCGGTAAAGTTATCATTACTGATGGAGTTTTTTCGATGTCAGGTACACTTGCTAAAGTACCTGAATTAGTAAAGCTGGCTAAAGAATTTGGTGCAAGACTTTACTTGGATGATGCACACGCAGTAGGAGTGATTGGAGATGGTGGTCGTGGTTCAGCATCTGTGTTTGGACTAACTGACGAAGTAGACTTGATCAGTGGTACATTCTCAAAATCTTTTGCTTCTTTAGGTGGGTTTATAGTAGGGGATGATAAGGTAATAGAATATATCCGACATTCATCTCCGGCGCATATTTTTAGCGCATCTATGCCTCCTGCAAATGTGGCTACGGTATTAAAAGCACTTGAAATTCTTCAGGAAGAGCCATGGAGAATCAAGAGATTGGAAGAGATCTCAATTTATATGCGCACCGAATTAAAGAATCTTGGGTTTAACGTTTGGTCCAGTGAATCTCCAATTGTTCCGGTTGTTATTGGTGATATGATGGATTGTTTCAAATTCTGGAAAGATCTTTTTGAAGAAGGTGTTTATGCAAATGCTGTAGTACCTCCTGCGGTACCTAAAGGTCAGTCTTTGTTGAGAACCAGTTATATGGCCAGCCACACTAATGAGCATTTAGACAGAATTCTTGAAGCGTTCCGCAAAGTCGGACTAAAACACGGAATTATAGATCAGAACGGAAATTCCGGCACCTAAATCTTTTGATGTATGAATACGAATGGGGTTACCATCGTAACTACAGACGATGAACGGAAACAATTTATTGAATTCCCTTACCAACATTATGCTGACAATGATGTTTGGGTTCCGCCTCTCCGAATGGATCAAAAGAAACTTCTCAGTAAAGAAAAAAATCCCTATTTCCAGAATGCTGAAATGGCATTATTCATTGCCGAGCACAATGGGGAAATAGCCGGCAGAATTTCAGCGGTTGTAGATCACAGGTATAATGAACATCATGGGACGAAAACCGGACACTTTGGTTTTTTTGAATGTATTGATAATCAGCAAACGGCAAACCTATTATTCCGTGTAGCATCAGATTGGTTGAGAGAAAAAGGAATGAAGGATGTGCTTGGTCCTGCTAGTCCGGGAATGATGGATACCATTGGCCTTTTAGTTGATAATTTTGATAAACAGCCTTACCTGTTAATGCCTTATAACAAGCCTTATTATGAGAAGCTTATAAATAATGCAGGCTTTGAAGAAGAAATGGATCTTCTGGCGTTTTATGTAAACAGGGAAGACATTGACTTATCTCGGTTTGAAAGAGCTTTAGAAATTGTATACAAGAGAAATCCGGGGCTTAAAATTCGTGAAGTGAATATGAAAAAACTGAACGAAGAAGTTGAGATCGTTCGAAATATTTATAATCAAGCCTGGAAGGATAATTGGGGATTTCTTCCCCTTACTTTTGAAGAATTGCAGCATACCGCTAAGGACTTTAAAATGATCCTGGATACTGATTTTGCTCATATTGCAGAAATAGATGGTAAGCCTGTTGCTTTTTCCATTGCGTTATTAGACTACAATCAGTTATTCAAAAAGATGAATGGGAATCTATTTCCTTTTGGGATCTTTAAATTCTTGTTCGGCAAAAAGAAAATTGACCGTTTAAGAACTGCTTTACTGGGAGTAATTCCTGAACATAGGGGAAAAGGAATCGATGCTTTGTTAACCCAAAAAGCAATTGAAAAAGGGCTCCCGAGAGGATTAACACAATCAGAGATAAGCTGGGTTTTAGGCACTAATACCGAAATGATCCGCTTGGCTGAGCGCATTGGTGGTTCGTTGGATAAAACCTATAAAATGTATAGGAAACAGCTTTAATAACTTTTTCTTAAGCAAAAGATCTTAGCAACAACAATGAGCTTCTTCATGATCATGTTGGCCATCTTGAGAGCTTGATGCAAAGAAAGAAAACAGAGAATTCGTTTCTGAAAACCTGCTCTGAATGCGAATCGCATTTCCGATTGCAATAAGTGCTACACCTACATCCGCAAAAATAGCCTCCCACATAGTGGCAATCCCAAAGCTGGCCAGAGCCATAACTAAGACCTTTATTCCTAAAGCAAAGAAGATATTCTGCCAGACAATACGATGAGTAAACTTTGAAATATCGATTGCCAATGGAACCCTTGAAGGCTGGTCGGTTTGTATGACAACATCTGCAGTTTCTACGGTTGCATCAGAGCCTATACCTCCCATGGCAATGCCAACATCCGATAATGTAATAACAGGAGCGTCATTAACGCCATCTCCCATAAAGCCTACTACATTTCCTTTACCGATGGCTTCTTCAACAAGTTTAAATTTTTCATCCGGGAGGAGGTTTCCATGTGCTTCATCTATACCAAGATGGTTGGCGACATAAGTAACTACTTCCTGATTATCTCCTGAAAGCATTACTAACTTTTGAAGGCCTCTTTCTTTTAATGCTTCAATCGCTTGTTTACTGTCCTCTTTGATTTCATCAGCTATGCTTAAAGTACCGGCATGTTCTCCATCGACAGCAATATGAATGTAGGTGTACGGTTCTGAAAACAGACCTTCGGAAAATTTAACCTGATGATCTTTCAAAAGATCCATGTTTCCTACAAGTAAATTCTTACCATTAATGACGCCCTTCAAACCTTTCCCTGAAACTTCCTGCTGTTCAGTAACCGGGAGTAGCTCTTGTCCGTTTTTATAACTGAGAATTGCTTTTCCGATTGGATGGGTAGATTGTTGTTCCAAAGAAGCGGCATATTTGATCAACTCACTTTCACTAAAACCATTGTAAGTTTGAACAGATTGTACTTCGAATGAACCTTTGGTCAAAGTTCCGGTTTTATCCATAAAGAGGATGTTCATCTTTCGAAGTTGGTCCAGATAATCTGATCCTTTGAATAAAATTCCGTTTCCTGAAGCTGCTCCAATTCCTCCAAAATATCCCAGGGGAACAGAAATAACCAATCCACAAGGACATGAAACTACCAGAAAGATAAGTGCCCGGTAAAACCAGTCCTGAAAAACATATGATTCAACAAATAAATATGGAAGAAAGGTTATTGCTACAGCCAGCCAGACCACGATCGGGGTGTATACTTTAGCAAATTTTGTAATAAATCGCTGTGTTGGCGCTTTGCGTTTCGATGCTTCCTGAACCATATTAAGAATACCGGAAAGCTTTGTATCTTTAAAAGTACTGGTAACTTTAATGCGAACAACAGAATCCTGATTGATAGATCCGGCCCAAACTTCTTCACCGGCATTAATAGTCATAGGTTTGGATTCACCGGTAAGTGCTGCTGTATTAAATGACGCCCGTTCCGTTATTAATTTACCGTCAAGTGGAACTTTTGCGCCAGGTTTTACCAATACGACTTCCCCTAAACTGACTTTTGAAGGGTGAACTTCAACGGTTTCTCCATTCCGTTCTACAAAAGCAATATCCGGTTGTTGATCGATTAATTTTTTGATGGAATTTCTGGCTCGGTGAACAGCTCCGTGCTGCGCATATTCACCAATGGTATAAAACAACATCACTGCAACCCCTTCAGCATATTCACCCAAAGCGAAAGCACCTATCGTGGCAATTCCCATTAAAAAGAACTCACTGAACAGTGTTCCTTTTTTAAGAGAGTTATATGCTTTGATCCAAACAGACCCACCAACCGCTAAATAGGATAATCCATACAAGGTAAGATACAGGTATTGATTTCCTTCAAACGAAACAGAGTGTTCAAAAATCAAGGCTCCGGTCAGCAATAATGTGCTTATAACGGCCTCTTTGTATTTTTTTATGAATGATATCATTGGGTACATATTTTTTTTAAATAGTACCCATTTCATTCTTAATCCGATTGCAGGTTTTTGTAATTCTTGTGCATTATTACGTCAAATCTGGTCAATCGAAATGCGCTTATTCTCTTTTATTTCTTTAAAGTGAGAAGGCGAGAGTCCGGTTTCGGTTTTAAATTGTCTGGAAAAATGTTGTTGACTGCTGTATCCTAATTCGTAGGCTATTTCTGTCAGATTTAGTTCCCCGTAAACGATCAGTTCTTTTGCACGTTCTATTTTTTGCAGAATGAAATAGCGCTCTATAGATTTACCCTCCACATTCGAAAATAACCGGCTCAGATGTTGATAGTCTTTATTTAAATTTTTAGCCAGATATTCTGAAAGCTTACCCTTCAGCTCCTTATTTGTACGAACCAACTGAATTATAAGCTGTTTGATCTGTTCAACGGTTTTACTACCCTGGTCGTTAATAATTTCGAATCCGTTCTTTTGAACTACATTTATTAAACGCTGATATTCTGCATCGGTAATGGGTTGATCCAGCGTTAATTCTCCAAGCTCGATCTTTTTAACCTGAAAATTTGAAGATTGAAGTTTTTCTTCCAAAACCTCTGCACAATGGCTGCAGACCATGTTTTTTATGTGAAAATGCTGTTTCATTTAGAGTGATTTTCTATTTCTATTAATGAGGATGTCTTTGTATCTAGTTCTACCTCAATGGTAGAGTGACTAAAATTGTAGGGTTTTAAAATTTCTCGAATCTCTTTTTTTACTCTAATGATTTCAGAATATTCTGAGACTCCTTCTAAAATCAAATGAGCAGTAAAGACATGGCTTTCACCATCAAGTGACCACAAGTGAAGATGCTTGGTTTCATCTACAAAATCTTTTTCTAGAAATTTAGATTCTAACTCTTCTATGCTAACGTCATCAGGACTCCCTTGAAGAAATACATATAGGGTTTCTTTTAGTCTCTTGATAACATTCCAAAGAACATAAGCTGTAATTAGAATAGAAAGCGCGGGGTCCAAGTAATGAATATCTTTAAATAGCAAAACAATGGAGACAATCAGAACGGCAGCCCAACCTAAAACATCCTCCAACAAATGCCAGGAAATAACTTTTTCATTGAGAGTTTTTCCGTCGCTAACCTTCCACGCAGCGTAGCCATTTACACTTACCCCAATAATGGCAAAAATAAGCATTCCTTGAGCGTCTGTATGTTCCGGAGTGATAATACGAGCGACCGCTTCATTAATAACAAAGATGGAGCCCGCTATTAAAACAAGGCTGTTGATTAACGCTCCGAGAAGGGAAAACCGTGTATAACCGAAAGTGAACGATCGATTTGCTCCTTGCTTAGATTTGTGATCCAAATACCATGACAATCCAAGTGAGATACTATCACCAAGATCGTGTAATGCATCCGAAATAATGGCAACACTATTTACGTATAATCCTCCAAAAAATTCAAGGATGGTAAATCCTATATTAAGGAAAAAGGCAATTTTTATATTACCGCTATTGTGGGAATGATCGTGACTCATAATTTTTCAATCTAAGGTTTAATGACCGTGAGAAGTCTGGCTTTTCTTCATCTCAGCAATAAGAGAGTAAGCGTTGTTCCAGGCAATTTTTGTGTCTGATGGTAAAGTTTCTAATAACTTAACTTCAACCCATCCATCTTTCTCCAGACCTGTTTTTATTTCAATCGGCGTAAACTTCCATTCTTTTTCTTCATTTTCCTGACCCTCTTCAGCACTAAACATATACGTTTTACCTTCGTCTTCAATGATGGCACTCTCAGGTAATGCAAACACTTCTTTGTCTGTGGTATAGATGTTTCCTTTGATATACATTCCCGGTATTAAATACCCATCTTTCTGATCAATTTCGGCATGTACATGAACTGCTTTCGGGTTTTGTTCGAACTGTTTTCCTACAGAATATATTTTCCCGGTTAATCTTCCATGAGGGACAGATTGGACGGTAAAAGAAATTTTCTGTCCCTTTTTAACCTGATACACATCTTTTTCAAAAACCATCAAATCAGCATGTATATGTTCGTTATTAACAATCATAAATAATTCTGTTTGTGGTTCAACGTATTGTCCGATTTGAATAGTAACGTCTTCAATGTATCCTTCAATAGGACTAACAATGGGCACCACTTCGTAAATATTTCCATTTCTGATTTTTTCAACGCTCAAACTCAATTGCTTTAACTGCGCCTCATATCCCTTAACTTCTGCAACCGTAGCTTTGTGATCTGCTTGTGTTTTTTGGAGTACCTGACCGGAACCAACCTCTCCTTCATATAATCTTTGTTGCCGTGCAAGTTCTTTTTCCAGATACAGCATTTGCTCGTACGCACGAACGTATTGTGTTTGGGTATTAGTAAGATTAGGATGTGCGGCGTAAGCGAGCACCTGATTTTTAGTAACTTTGTCTCCTTCAATAACTTCAATGGAAGTGACATTAGCTCCTAAAATTGCAGTTACGGTAGCCTCGTGTTGTGGAGGAACTTCCAGCTGCCCGTTTGCCTTTATGATGCCTGAAAGATTACGGGTTGGAAGCGTATCAACATTCATTTCAAGACTGTTAAATTTTAGTTGCGTAAGGTATGCAGCATTTGCTTCTTCATTTTCTTCACTCTGCATTAGTGATGCATTTACGGTTTCTATGGCTTCGTTATCTTCAACTTTCGATGTGTTGCAAGCTGCAAAAAAAGAAAGAAGAAGGATTAGTACGATTATATTTATTTGTTGGATATTCATGATATTGTTTTTTATAAAATTAATTACTTGTTAGGAGTATTCAGGTAGTATTCTAATTCATATCTACTATTCAGATAATTACTGAAAGCGTCCCATGAATCTACCTCAATCTGTATGGCATCCCTGATATTTTGAAGAAACATCACGTAATCAATAGCTCCTTCTTTATATGCGGTAAGTGCACCTTTTCTTTGTTCTTCTGCCAGAGGCAGTGCTTCTTCTTTATAATATTCCCAGGAATTAAGCCACTTTAAGTAGTTTTCCTGCATACTGTTGTACCGACTGTTCAATTCTTTTTGAGCCTGATTAAGGTTTTGGCGGGCAATATTAGTTTGGATTTTAGAGGATTGCGTTTTTCCAAGATTTCCCCAAAAAAGTAAAGGGAAACGAACACCCAACTCATATTTGTAGAAACCGGATTGATTTGCGATTTCCTGAAATCCATAACTCGCACTAAATTTTGGCAGAAACTGGCTTTGATCTTTCTTAACCACTGCTTCAGCCACCTCAACTTTTTGCTCCATCATAGTTAAATAAGGATGATTATTAAGAGCATCTTTATTAAAATTGATTGGTTCATCTAACTCTTCAACCGATACATTTTTTACCGTATAAAGAGAATCGCCTTCAAACCATTTATTAAGTTTCCGAACAGCACTCAGATAGTCTCTGAAGGCTTGTTCTTTTTGAATCTTAATTTTATTAGCCTGATTTAGTGTTGAAAGATACTCCAATCTGGAAGTGGCTTCCGTTTCAAGGCGTAGTTCTGCGGCTCTGGAAATATCAGTAAACTGTGCAAATAACTTATCCAGTACATTATATTTTCGCTTTGCACTGAAAACATCCGCCCAGTTTTGCTTTACCATCAATTCTACCTGAACGTATGTGAGTTCGGCACTTTGCTCTGCAAGCTGTTCGTTTTCTTTTTGAAGCTTTAACCGAGAGGGAATTCCCAAAAGATCAAACTCCTGAGACACGCCAAATTTAGTTGTAATTCCATCCGCACCGTTTCCCACTTCTTCCTTGCCGATGAATACTTTAGTATCACCGATTTCCCAAGCGGTTTTCCGTAATGCCTGTTGACTTAGTATTTCAAGTTGTGCTGCTTTTATAGCCGGATAGTTATCCATTGCTTTTTTTACAGCTTGCTCTAAAGAAAGCTCCTGAAGATTAGTTGTTTGTACCGGCTGTGCTTGTACCACACCTGACATAAATAAACTTCCGGTCGCCATTAAAAGAAACACAGAAGCTGTAATTGATTTTCTCTTTAACTTTTTCAGATTTCTTTTTTCAACAAAAGAATATAATACTGGAAGAATAATCAGAGTAAGTAAAGTTGCACTAATTAAACCACCAATTACAACCGTTGCTAAAGGTCGCTGAACCTCGGCACCGGCGGAGGCTGAAAAAGCCATCGGAGTAAATCCCATAATAGCTGCTGTAGCTGTTAATAAAATAGGGCGAAGTCTTTCTTTGGTTCCTATTAAAATTCGTTCTTTCAAATCAGTTACTCCTTCTTCTTTTAATGAATTAAATCGGCTTATTAGCACGAGTCCATTGAGTACCGCTACTCCAAATAGCACAATAAATCCCACTCCCGCAGAAATACTAAACGACATATCCCTGAGTGCCAGGAAGAATATTCCTCCAATTGCTGCTAATGGTATAGCCAGATAAATCATGACCGATTGAGAGAGTGAATTCAGTGCAAAATAGAGCAGGATAAAGATCAGAAACAGTGCAATAGGCACAACAATTGATAATCTGCTTTTTGCACTTTGCAGATTTTCAAATTCACCCCCGTAGGCGATATAATATCCTGCGGGAAGCTCGAGTTCTGCATCCAGTTTTTGCTGAATATCATTAACCACAGATTCCACATCGCGACCTCGGGCATTTACACCGACGTAGGTTCTTCGGAATGTGTTATCACGGGAAATCTGCATGGGGCCGGGTTGGTAGCTGATATCTGCAATTTCTTCTACAGGCACTTGTGAACCACTTGGCAGGTCAATATACATTGAACGTAAATCTTCGATGCTTTGCCGGTTCGCTTCGTCAAAACGAACAACTAAGTCAAATCTTCGCTCTCCTTCGAATACAACCCCAGCCGTTCCTCCTGCAAATGCAGTGCTTACATAATCATTTAGTTTGGCGATGTTAAGACCATATTGAGCTACTTTTTGACGATTATATCTCACCGTCATTTGAGGGAGTCCGGATATTCTTTCAGGACTTACATCCCCAACACCAGAAACCGTTTGTATGATAGATGCCATTTCATCCACTTTTTGAGAAAGTATTTCTAAGTTTTCACCATATAGTTTCACTGCAATGTCTTCTCTCACACCTTCCAGTAACTCATTAAATCGAAGTTCAACAGGTTGAGTAAACACCAGATTCACACCTACAAGGGATTCGTTAAGAGTTGTTTGTATCTTTTCGATAAGTTCGTCTTTGGAAGAGGCTGATACCCAACTGTCTTTATCTTTATTTAGTATGATGTACATATCCGCGATATCCATAGGCATAGGATCTGTGGGAATATCAGCTACACCAATACGCGCTGTTACCGTTTCTATCTCCGGAAACTTTTGTAATAGTATAGTCTCAATTTTTTTGGATTGTTCAATGGATTCAGATAACCCACTGCCAGAACGTAATAGAGCCTGCATGGCAATATCACCTTCATCCAATTGAGGAATAAATTCACCACCCATGCGGGAAAATGTAAATAGTGATGCTAAAAACAGAATCACAGCGGCACTAATTACAATTAGCTTTCTCTTTAATGCTAATTCTAAAAGAGGATTGTAAATACGTTGAAGTGCTCCAATGAGCTTATTACTCAATTTTTCGAGTGCCTGTTCAAATCGTGCAAACCATCCATTTTTATTGGTAGAAGGCTTCATCGCTATTGATGAAATCATAGGAACGTACGTAAGGCAAAGAATAATAGCTCCTATCACTGCATAGCCAAAAGTAAAGGCCATTGGGCGGAACATTTTACCTTCTACACCTTCAAGAAAGAGAATTGGGGCAAATACGATGAGTATAATTAATTGGCCGAAAAAGGCGGAATTCATCATCGTGCTGCCGGCTTTGTAGGTAAGCTCATCCATTTGTTTTTTACCAAACTTACTCTTGCCGGATTTTACTCTTTTTTCTATCTCGTGTACCGTGCCTTCCACAATGATGACAGCCCCGTCAACGATAATTCCGAAATCTATGGCTCCAAGACTCATCAGGTTTGCCCAAACTCCGGTTGCCTTCATCATAATAAAAGCAAAAAGTAACGATAAAGGGATAAGTGATGCAGTAACTAAACCACCCCGTAAACTTCCGAGTAAGATCACTAAAACAAATACTACAATTAATGCTCCCTCAATTAAATTTTTGGAAACGGTGCTTGTGGTACGTTCGATCAGGGCGCTTCGATCGAGAAAGGGTTCAATTTTTAATCCATCAGGTAGAGATTCCTGAACTTCAGCAATTCTATCCTGAACTCTTTGAATGGTTGCATTTGGATTTGACCCTTTCAACATCATAATAATACCACCTACCGCTTCTTCACCATCTTGAGTAAAAGCACCATATCGGGTTTGTGTACCAAATTGTACTTTTTCCGCAACGTCATTGATAAGAACAGGGATTCCGTTTTCATTTTTAATGACAATGTTTCTAATGTCTTCTAAAGATCGAATCAATCCCTCTCCGCGGATAAAATTCGCCATTTTATTTTTCTCGATGTAAGCTCCACCGGTATTTACATTGTTCATAGCAAGGGCGTCATACACTTCAGAAATGGTAACTCCCATAGCATTTAATTTGTCTGGATCAATAGCCACTTCGTATTGTTTGATACCGCCACCAAACGAATTAACCTCTACCACGCCATCCAACAGAACCATTTGACGTTTTATGATCCAATCCTGTATTGTGCGAAGATCGTTTGGGGTGTATTCTGATTCATACTCCGGACTAACTTTTATAGAATACTCATAGATCTGACCCAATCCACTTGAAATAGGACCCATTGCCGGGCTTCCAAACTTATCAGGTATGGTTTCACCCAGTTCGTTTAGTTTTTCTTGTACAAGCTGTCGGGGCAGGTAAGTACCCATATCATCTTCAAAGACGATGGTAACCACTGACAGACCGAATCTTGAAATAGACCGAATTTCGGTTACTCCCGGAAGATTTCCCATTGCCAGTTCTACCGGATAAGTCACAAATTGCTCGATATCTTCCGTACCCAGATTTTCTGATACGGTAATTACCTGAACCTGATTATTCGTGATATCAGGTACAGAACCCAAATTAATGGTCATCATGGAGTATGTTCCAACTCCTATTAAGGTTAAAATGAATAAGCCAATAATGAACTTATTATTTATTGAGAACGATATTATTTTATTAATCATAAAAAATTAAAACTGTCCCTTATCTCAGGGAGTGTTGAATAGAAATCAGATTTAAAGACTTGATTGTATAAATCTGTATGAATATGAAGACTCAAAACTCTTGGAAAGACGCTTGCATTATGACTGATACGAATCAATCAAGTTCAAAAAGAGTTTAAGTAAATAGGGTGAGTCTAATTCAGCAGAACTACCGTTCGCAGAGATGCTAATTCTTTATGTTCTATTATAGGTGGGATAAACTCAGTTAATTGTTTTTTTGCTGAATTTGGTAAAATTAAAACCAACTGATAAAGATCATTGTTGATCTTCTCGATGGTTTTATCCTGATTAAAACGATTTACTCTATTGTCTTTGGCACAAGTTTCATCGAGTTCCAGATCGTTGCAGTCTATACAATAATCAGAGTCAGAATGGAATTCAGCTTCAGTGTCAGAAAAAATAATATCTGCATGCAAATCACAGTCTGAAGCAATTCCAAAAGAAAGAGGGGATGTTGATTCTATGTTGATATCCCCATTCGATTCAAAACAGTAGATCAATGAATCGGCAAAACCATGTACACTCAGGCTGTGTATGCTAAAGAATAGCAATAATGCTACTGAAGTAACTTTTATAATAGTATGTGAGTTCTTGATCATGATTTTTAAGTGAAACCAAAGATAAGATAAAAAAATTCACATACCTTATATTTTCTTGTTTTAAACTTGATGTATTTTGATGTATAAAATTTCTTATTTCCCGTATAGAATTTTTGAAGCACTTCTTAAATAAAATTCTTTTTAGTATAATTGAAGTGTGAAAATTTCAACATCATATAAATTTATTTCAACTCTTTTGAGCCTAAGCATGGTCTTAAGCTTTACGGTTTCTCTTTGTTCAATGAGCACTATGGAAGAAGTCTGTGAGCGGATGATGACGGAACACAGTTCTACGGGAATGGTTGAAATGGGGCACGATACCGGGCATCAGGATATGAATATGATGCATGAAAAGGAGACATCAACTTCTTCAGATTGTAAAATGACTGTTGATTGTGATTGCATGACAGACAAAAACCTGATTGCTACCATCGCACCTACAGTAGTTTTAAAGATCAGTACACCATCTTTTCAATTTACTTTTGAGGAGTTTTCTTCAGTTAATAGTGATCAAATACCAAGAAATTCTGACCTCACCTTAACAAATTCTTATTCGCCGCCACCTCTCTTTTTGGCGAATGAATCTTTCCTGATTTAGGGATAACTACGTCCAATATTTATCATTTCTGTATTGCTCACTGTTGAAATTCAGTTCAGAAACCAGAGTGTATAAATAAATATGTCATTTTAGACAGATCTAAATCTCGGGCATTCCACGCGAGATGACTTATAAAATTCATTCATAGTTATTCTTAAATCATACCAATGTTAAATAAAACCATACGCTTTTTTCTCGAAAACAAATTAGTTGCAGTGTTACTGCTTCTGATTCTGGTAGGATGGGGACTGGTTACCACCCCATTTTCATGGAATCTGGATTTTCTTCCAAAAGATCCTGTTCCTGTTGATGCTATTCCTGATCTGGGGGAAAACCAGCAAATTGTTTATACCGAGTGGGCAGGACAATCACCACAAGATGTGGAAGACCAGATCACCTATCCATTAACTACACAATTACTTACAGTTCCCGGAGTAAAAACAATTCGAAGTACCTCAATGATCGGGATCTCCAGCATTTATGTGATCTTTGAGGAAGGAGTGGAATTTTACTGGAGTCGCTCCCGAATTCTTGAAAAACTGAATTCATTGGCTGCTGGGACACTTCCACAAAATGTACAACCGGCTTTAGGACCGGATGCTACCGCACTTGGACAGGTTTTTTGGTACACATTGGAAGGAAGGGATAAGGAAGGAAATCCTGCCGGGGGATGGGATCCACAAGAACTGAGAAGTATTCAGGATTTTTATATCGGATATGCACTTTCAGGAGCTCAAGGAGTGGCAGAAGTTTCACCGATCGGAGGTTTCGTAAAAGAATATCAGATCGATGTGAATCCAAATGCCCTTTTGAATTATGATATTTCTCTTTCTCAGGTTTTTGATGCGGTTCGCAAAACAAATGTGGATGTAGGGGCTCAGACTATTGAGATCAATAATGCCGAGTATCTGGTTCGTGGACTAGGATATATCGAAAATATTGAAGACATCGAAGAAACGGTATTAAAGGTGGCTGATAACGTTCCCGTCCGGATCAAAGATGTTGCTTTTGTAACCACAGGACCGGCTCAACGTCGCGGAGCGTTAGACAAAGCGGGTGCGGATGCAGTTGGTGCCGTGGTAGTGGCGCGACAGGGAGCAAATCCTCAACAAGTGATCGACAATATCAAAGAGAAGATCAACGAACTATCAACAGGTTTACCTTCCAAAACACTGGATGATGGCACGGTTTCTAAAGTCACGATTGTACCGTTTTATGATCGTTCAGAATTGATCGGGGAAACTTTAGGGACTTTGGAAGAAGCTTTATCTCTCGAAATTCTAATCACCATTATTGTAATTGTGGTGATGGTAATGAACTTAAGAACTTCATTTTTGATCTCAGCCATGTTACCTATTGCAGTACTGATGACATTCATTGCCATGAAGTATGCAAATGTTGATGCAAACATAGTGGCGCTTTCAGGAATAGCCATTGCCATAGGTACCATTGTGGATATGGGGGTAATTCTTTCGGAAAATATGCTCCGGCATATGGAGAACATGAAGGAAGGGGATTCACTTCTCGAGGTAATTTACACAGCCACGGTAGAAGTAGCTTCTGCAGTAATAACGGCGGTTTCAACAACTATTGTAAGTTTTCTGCCGGTATTTACCATGATTGCGGCCGAAGGTAAATTGTTCAAACCGTTGGCATACACCAAAACATTCGCGCTGATCGCTTCTATCATTGTTGCCATTACTTTGATTCCACCTTTTGCACACTGGGTGTTTTCCGTCAAGATCAGCAACAAGAAAATAAAGTTAGTTTGGAATAGCCTATTGGTCATTTCTGGATTAGTGATTCTATTTACAGGTCCGGTTTGGGCTGCCCTAGCATTGATAGGCTTTGGGCTTATAAATGGAGCATCAACTGTTCTTGATTCTGAGTATGAATCCAAAATTCCATTGCTCAATAATATTTTGAGTGTGGTTATTGTGACCTGGCTGTTAGCAAAGTACTGGTTGCCATTCGGCCCTTCAGTAGCATTGATCTGGAATCTGTTATTTGTTGTGTTGTTAATTGGGGTTATCCTGTTTTCATTTTGGTTAGTGATCAAATATTATGACAAGCTTATTGCCTGGTGTTTGGATCACAAGCTCGCATTTCTGTCTATACCGACCTTCTTCATTGTTCTGAGTATGATCATCTGGCTTGGATTTTCGAGTGTATTCGGTTTTGTTGACAAAGGATTCGATTCAATTGGTGTAGATGTCAAGAGCACGAAAGTTTGGACAGCAGCTTCACGTACATTTCCGGGTTTAGGCAAAGAATTTATGCCGGCGCTGGATGAAGGTGCATTTTTGTTAATGCCAACAACATTACCTCACGCGGGAATTGAAGAGTCAAAAGATGTGGTTCGAAAAATTGATATGGCGGTATCATCTATTCCGGAAATTGAAAAAGTGGTGGGAAAACTTGGACGTACAAACTCGGCATTAGATCCTGCACCCATTTCTATGTACGAAAATGTGATCCAGTACAAATCAGAATATAAAACAGATGAAAATGGACGCAGAATTAGATTTAAGATAAATGAAGCTGGTATTTTCGAGCGAAATGAAAGCGGAGAATTAATTCCTGATGAAGACGGTAAGTACTTTCGTCAGTGGAGAGATCATATTGAATCTCCTGACGATATTTGGGATGAAATCGTAGCAGTAACCAGAATTCCGGGAACGACCTCAGCTCCAAAACTCCAGCCTATTCAAACTAGATTGATAATGCTACAATCAGGTATGAGGGCGCCCATGGGAGTTAAAGTAAAAGGCTCTGATCTCGAAACTATTGAGGATTTTGGATTACAACTGGAAGAAGTTCTTCGAACTGTGCCGGGAGTAAAACCGCAGTCTGTATTTGCAGACCGAATCGTAGGTAAACCATATCTGGAAATTGATTGGAATCGAAAACAATTAGCGCGATACGGTCTTACTATTCAGGATGTACAGAATTTTGTCAAAGTAGGAATCGGAGGAATGCAGGTCTCTACTTCGGTGGAAGGCAGAGAGCGTTATCCGATCAGAGTGCGATACGCCAGAGAATTACGAAATGATCCACAGGCGATATCAAATATGTTGGTTCCAACCAAGTCCGGAGCACAGATTCCATTAGAGCAACTGGCAACAATTGAATATCGACAAGGGCCACAAGCTATAAAGAGCGAAGACACTTTTTTAATCGGCTATGTGATCTTCGATAAGCTGGACGGTATTGCAGAAGTGGATGTAGTTCGAAATGCTCAGAAATTGATATCTGAACGCATCGAAACCGGTTCACTTAAAGTTCCTGCAGGAATAAGTTTTGAGTTCGCCGGAAATTATGAAAATCAGGTTAGGGCCGAGAAACGATTAGGTATCATTTTACCGATTGCTCTCTTTGCAATCTTTCTGATCATGTATTTCCAATTTAAATCTGCAGCTACTACCGGAATGATCTTCACAAGTATTTTTGTAGCCTGGGCAGGAGGGTTTTTGATGATCTGGCTGTACGGACAAGGCTGGTTCCTGAATTTCGACTTGTTTGGTCAAAATCTAAGAGATCTATTTCAGATGGGTACGGTAAATTTAAGTGTGGCCGTTTGGGTAGGATTTATTGCCCTGTTTGGGATTGCATCAGATGGTGGAGTGGTGATGGCAACTTATCTGGATCAGCTTTTTGAAAAGCGAAAACCAGCCAATAAAGAAGAAATAAGATCAGCTGTAATTGAAGCAAGTTCACGAAGAATTCGACCGACACTGATGACTACGGCAACAACTATTCTGGCACTGATTCCCATTCTTACCTCAACTGGTCGCGGAGCCGATATTATGGTCCCTATGGCGATTCCAAGTGTTGGAGGGATGTTACTTCAGGTAATTACACTATTTGTAGTTCCTGTGTTGTACGCGATCTGGAAAGAATTTCAATTAAAAAGGGGTTTGAAATGAGACGATTATTTCAAAACAATTATTCAGCTTTAAGTAATGTATCATTCCGACGCAGAGCATCGGAACGAGCTAAAGAATACAGTTCTGACATCCCACAGATCAAATCGGGAACCGCCGATTCGATCAGCTCCCCTCAAGGCGAGAATTACGAACAGGTTAAGAAAGCAAATCTCCCTTCGAAGGGAAAAAAGATAAAGTCCCCTCTTGAGAGGGGATTCAGGGGTGTGTTTTATATGTTCATACTCCTGTTACTTTCTTCAACCCTCAAAGCCCAAAACCTGCAAATCTACCAGCAGGAGGCTGCAGAGAATAATCCGGAGCTCAAAGCTTCTTTCAACAGGTATTTATCAGAATTGGAAAGCAGACCTCAGGTTGGGTCATTACCTGATTCTGAAGTGGCATTTGCGTATTTCATCAGTCCTATTGAAACCAGAGTTGGACCGCAAAGAGCACGGATTTCCGTAACTCAAATGTTTCCGTGGTTTGGAAGTTTGTCTGAAAAGAGGTCGGTGTCTGAAGCGAATGCGAAAGCACAATTTGAACAATTTCAGGAGCAAAGGAATCGCATTTTCTATCAAATGGAAATGATCTGGAGTGATTTATTTGAATTGAAGCAACAGATTCGAATTGCAGAGGAGAATCTCAGCATTATAAAAACATTACTCGAAGTGAGTTTAAGCAGGTATGAAAATGGATTGACATCACAGGTTGATGTACTTCGGGCACAGATCGAACAAGAAGATCTTAAAACTCAAATTGAGCTGTTAAAGGATAATCGTGATTTGATGATCGAACGGTTTAATGAACTCAGAAATGTGGAAGAAAGCTCAGAAGTTGTTATTCCGGATAACCTAACGACATCAATGACAACAAAAGATAGGGATGAACTTAGATCAACCATCCGTGAGCAAAATCCAAACTTGAATAAACTCAGATACAGAGAAGAAGCATCAAAGGAAATGGTGTCTTTAGCTGATAGAGATGGAAAGCCTTCTTTCGGAATTGGTTTCGACTATATAGCTACCGGAGAGAGAAGTGATGTTGCAAACCTTCCGGATAATGGAAAAGATGCTTTTGTAGCCCGAGTCAGTTTTAAGATTCCACTTTTCAGAAATAAATATAACGCCAAAGTACAACAGGCAGAATTAAATCTGAATTCGGTTCAGCAGGATATAATCACATTAGAAAATAAGTTAGAGACAGATCTTTTAACTGCATTAAGAGACCGGAATGACGCGCAAAGAAGATTCAATTTATATGATACCAAGCAAATTCAAAGAGTTGAACAAGCCATTAACATAATGATGGAATCCTATTCTTCAGACGCATCTGATTTCGAAGAAATACTGAGATTGCAAAGAAAATTACTTGAGTATCAGCTAAAACGCATTCAGGCTTCTGCTGATCTCTACGTGGCGAACAGCTACATCAATTATCTATCAGGTGTGAATAACATCTCTGAAAATGAAATTAATTATTAAAACGAATTATCATGAATAATCTAAAAAAATACGGTCTTTATATAGCAATCGGAGTTGTTGGGATCATACTCGGCGGGCTTCTTTTTGGCGGGCATGGAACAGAAACTCACACGATAGAGCAATCAAGTCAGATGGGTGAAACGGATCAGCATGTAGCTGACAGCCACACGGATGACGAAGGCAATGTAATTTATTCTTGCAGTATGCACCCCAGTGTTCGACAAAATGAACCCGGTGATTGCCCTATCTGTGGAATGGAGCTTATTGAAGTACAAGACAATTCTACAGCAAGTGGAAATCCGAATGAATTAACCATGTCGCTTGCAGCTATGAAGTTGGCTGAAATTGAAACTTCTGTAGTACGCTCAGGAAATCCGGTATCAACGATCTATTTACCGGGAAAAATAATGGCTGATCAGAATAAGGTATCCAGTGTTACATCTCATTCAGCAGGTAGAGTTATAAAACTTTATGTGGATTATGTAGGCGCTTATGTAAAGGAAGGACAGAAAATTGCTTCGCTATATTCACCCGAACTTATTTCAGCACAGCAGGAATTTTTGCAAACTGTTGAATTCAAAGACCAAAACACTGTTCTCTATAAATCTGCAAAGAGAAAATTAGAGCTACTCGAATTGCCGGCTGAAACAATTGAAAATATTGAGAATAGCGGAGATATCATGACCGAGATTAATATCGTTTCTCAGGCAACGGGTTATGTTACCAAATTGAATATATCTAGACAAGAGCATGTAAATCGTGGTTCAGTTTTATTTGAAGTAGCAGATCTTTCCAGTGTTTGGGTGATGTTTGATGCATATGAATCTGATCTATCCTTAATAGAAGAAGGACAAAAGATTGTGTTCACTACGGCAACGTATCCAGGAGAAAAATTTGAAGGAACGGTGAGTTTTGTAGATCCATCAGTAAACAATATGAGCCGAACAGCGGATGTGAGAGTAAAGGCTAATAATCCTGATAAGAAATTAAAGCCGAACATGTTAGCCGAAGGAATATTGACAGCCAATATCTCAAGTCAGAGATCTTTATTGATTCCTAAATCAGCTGTGCTTTGGACAGGACCTCGTTCTATCGTTTTTGTACAGATACCAAATAAAGAAGAACCTACATTTATAGCTCGTGAAGTTACGTTGGGTAAAAGAGTGGGGGATCAGTACATCATTCTGGAAGGACTGGAAGCCGGAGAAGAAGTAGTAACGCATGGTAATTTCAAGTTGGATGGAGCTGCACAGCTTGCAGATAAATTAAGTATGATGAACAGAAATCCCGGAACTGGAGCTAATCGAACAGGTCATGAAGGTCATAACATGGGAGCAGAAGATTCCGGCGCGATGAAAATGGAGATGGGTTCACAATTAATGAATGAGGAATCCATGAAAACGGAAACGAAACCGGTTCCTGCAGAATTTAGATCTCAGTTAAATAATGTAGTTCAGGAATACTTGAAATTGAAAGACGGGTTGGTCATGTCAGATAAGTCAAAGGTTTTAGCTTCTGTGAACAAACTCGAGAATGAACTCAAAAATGTAGACATGACGCTGGTGAAAGGAGAACTGCATTCCAAATGGATGGATCATCTTGGAAAAATTGATTCATCTATTAAAGACCTGAAAAAATCTCAAAACATCGAAGCTCAAAGGGCTGCCTTTCTAACGCTTTCATCAACCATGATAGAAAGTGTTAAAACCTTTGGGTTACCGGGAATTATTTACCAGCAATTTTGTCCAATGACAGATGACGGTAAAGGAGGATTCTGGCTAAGTGAATCTGAAGAGATAGCTAATCCTTATTTCGGAGACCAAATGCACAATTGCGGCGAAACCATTTTAAAAATCGAATCATAAACTTAAAATAAAACTCAATGAAAACTTATTTGATTACACTACTGGCACTATTTCTGAGTACAGTAAATATTCAGGCACAGAAAGAAAAAGAACATGGACACGACGATCATTTATCAATATTAATAAGTGAATACATGGATTTTAAAAACGCTCTTGTAACAGATGACTTTGAAAAAGCTCAAAAACACATTTCAAATTTTTCTGAGGAAGTAAAATCCAATAATGAAATGAATGAGCACAAAGAGCATCAAAAAAAGCATGAAATGCACCATGCTAAAATGCTTGCTGCTGTAGAAGTTGCAACTGCTTCAAAAAACATAGAGGAACTTAGAAATTCATTAGAAGGAATTACTCTTGAGCTAGTGAAGGCAGTCGAAAATCAAGGCTATGATAAAAGTGCGCTTTATGTACAATTCTGCCCTATGGCAAATGATGGAAAGGGAGGGAAGTGGATGAGCGATAAAGAAAAAATTCAGAATCCTTATTTCGGACAAAAAATGCATAAATGTGGAGCAACGGTAAGAGAAATAAATGAATAATTAATTGTAAGTGAAATAACATCTAAAACACCATTATTATGGAAACCTCAGAGCACGAAAACGGAAGTTACCTTAAGTTCTTTATCATGATTGGTACATCAATGATTGCTATGTTTTTCTTGATGTATTTACACTCATATGAGCTTATAGATCATGCCTGGTTTAGTGAGACTCGTCTTTTTATGACTATGATTATGGGTGGCGCTATGATCATCATCATGCTTGCATTTATGCTGAATATGTATAGAAGTAAAACAGCAAACGTCAGCATTATGACCAGTGGTTTTTTGCTGATCATCCTTTCTATTTGGCTGGTACGTAGTCAAAGTACTGTTAGCGGAACTGACTATATGGAAGGCATGATTCCACATCATTCAATAGCTATACTAACCAGCGAGAGAGCTAATATTCAGGACACAAGAGTTCGTAAACTAGCCGATGAGATTATTAAAGCTCAGAAGCGCGAGATCAAAGAAATGGAATGGCTGATAGAAGACATTAAAAACAATGGTATTGCTGAAACCGAAGAAGAAGCTAATTCAAGGGCAGTACCTGATTTTGGGAGTTCTTCGGAATAAACTTTAAATGATTACCCAACAATAACGGATGATATATTAGAATTCAGGATATACAACTTATTCTTTGATCACAATACATTATCTAACATTGAAACATAATACTAAACTACTATGGAACTTATACCAGAATGGGCACCGAATATACACCCGATGATCGTACACTTCCCGATCGCGCTATTCATGTTGGCAATAATTATGGATGTCGCCGGATATTTTCTTCCGGATAGCTGGTGGGATGAAAAGAAGAACTTGATCCTATACGGAATTTCCGGAATCGCAGGAATAGGTACTTACTTCTCTGGAAAAGAAGCCGCAGATAGTGTGTTTATCGAAGCTGAAGCTCAAAATCTGTTAACTGAACATGCAGATTTTGCAGAATATACTGTATGGTTTATTGGACTGTATGCACTGCTGAGAATAGGAATATTTGTATGGGATAAATCTGATATAAAACCCGTTCGCGTAGGAATGACTTTACTATCATTTGCTGGAGCGGTGTTGCTGTTTCAGACAAGTGACAGAGGAGCACAAATGGTTTATCAATACGGAGTTGGCGTTCAGAAGGCTGAAATAGAAAATGCCACAAAGGATACACCTGTTTCAGATCATAATGAGACGGGTGAAGTATCAGGTGGAAGCAGTGCTGAGAGTGCCGGTACTTTTATAGAAACAGAAAATGGAAATTGGGAATGGGAAATTGAAGAGAATGCAGTTTCTGATTTAAAGAATAATTTTCATTGGTTGGAGGGAAGTTTAGAAGGGTTAAACGCCGAAGCAGTGAAAACTACCAGCGGAAGTTATGCTCTTTCTTTCAGTGGAAATGATCTGAATGGTTTTTTTACAAGTCATGAGTCATATAATAAAGTACAGGTAGATTACTATATAGACATCTCCGCTTTTGATGGGAATGTGATGCTGACAAATAACGTGATTGATGAATCAAATTTTGATTTTGTGTCCATTGCGTCGGATGGAACTGTTCAACAAGGTCGTATAGCAAATGGAGAGGAAGAGATATTCGAAGAAGGTACTACAGATGTCTCAAAATCTATGTTTGTACGTGTTGTTGGAAATGGTACACATTTTCGGGGATATGTGGACAAAGAAATGATCGTTCATGGTCATGGAGATGCGCCAAAAGCAGGAGGAGTTGGTTTAAAGGTTTCCGGGAGCGGAACGGTTGTATTGGAAAAAATGAGCTTGACTAAACTGTAAGCTCAAATCAACTGCCTTAACAACAGTTTTTGTCCTCTTGAATTGGAGGGCAGGGAATATCTCCATATGAACAAAAATAAAATCTCGTTATCTAAGGTTGGTGAATAAGATTTAGGTTATCAAACCATTGAGCCAACATCTGATGCCATAGAAGGGTACGAATAAACAAAACTTTTAAGCGAATTGGCTTTTATCTTATTTTTTATCGCAAGTGCAAAAAGGTTAATGGTTTCCTCTGAATGGGGGCCAATTAAATGAGCTCCTAAAATGTAGCCTTCGTCATTTAGTAACACTTTATATGCATAAGTTGATTCATTGATTCTCTTAGCGTTATACCAGTCTTTTGCAGAACCGGAATTTACATGATAAGATATCTCTTTATCCTGTAGTTCCTTTTCTGTAAAACCAACTGCCGATAGTGGAGGTAATGTAAATAAAGAGGAGGGCATTTCAGTATAGTCAGGTTTTTTTGAATTACCTCGTATAATATTTGATGCAACAGCATGTCCTTCCATTACCGCAACGGGCGTAAGATTCAATCCTTGAGTTGCTGCACAATCCCCTGCAGCATAAACAGATGAGTTACTTTTACTCTGTAGAAACTCATTTACTATAATTCCTTTTTTACCGTACTCAACATTCGCTTTTTCAAGATTAAGACCATCTAATTCTGGAACTCTTCCGGCAGCATTTACTACTATATCAGTTTGAATCGTTTGGGTTGAATTCTCTGATTTCGTTGTAACGATTAAATGGTTATTCGTTTTTTCAATGGCTACTACTTCAGATTTTAGCTTAAGGTCAATATTGAGTCCTTCTGTGGCTTTTACCAGATGATCTACCATGTCCTCATCAAAATTTTCTAAAGGTCTTTCACCTTTGTGCAGGATGGTTGCTTTGCTACCGGCTCTTGCCACAAGATGTGCAAATTCGAATGAAATATAACCGCCACCAATAAAAGTAACATGATTTGGTAGGCTATCTAAATTAAGAAAATCAGAACTATCTATACAAAGATCGTTACCCGGTATGTTTAATGTCCGTGCTTTTGCTCCGGTACTAATAACAATTTTATCGCTTTCTAAAATATCATCACCAATTTTGATGGAGTTGGGAGATTCAAAGCTTGCAGCACCATGAAACATAGTGACATCATTTTTTTGATACCCTTTCTCAACTCTTGGTGGCATGTTGGAAACGAAATCGTTTTTATATGCCATTAATTCATTCCAATTAATTTCCACTTTTCCGGAAATACCAATGTTTGACATTTTGTTGGCTCGATCGATGATTTCAGCAGCCCCAATCAAAATCTTTTTAGGGTCACAACCTCTTAATGCACAGGTTCCGCCATATGGCCTTGAATCTGTGACGGCAGTGTTTAAACCTTTTGCAGCACATTTATTAGCGATTGTCATTCCTGACATCCCGGAACCTATAACAATTAGATCAAATTTCATGTGTCTTCCGTATCAAGATTTTGATTTTTAATTCTTCTTAGACCAAACAGGAAAATTCCAATGCAAAGGAGTAAAATCGGAATCAAAACATAGTCCAAATAAGTTGTTAAAGCAGCTAACCCAAAAAAAGCGAATGCCCATACCAATAAAGGAGTAAAGCAACATAAAGCGGCTATTAGTGCTCCCCAAAGTCCGATGAGTGTAGTTTTATCTTTTTTAATGTCTTTATAATTCATAACTAACAACAGCTTTTATCTTGCTGTATCGGAGGACAGGGAACATCTCCATAAGAACAAAATACACAGCAGTCACCCTGTTTAGGTTTCAGAACCTCTTTACATTCAGGGCATTCCCAAAAGAACTGGCAGGAATCTGTTGGCATGGTTTCTTGGGATTCATTCCCACACTTAGGGCAAGTTATGGTTGATTCAGCAATGGTGGTTGTCATATAAACTTAATTGATTTTGGCACTTTCTGAAGCTATAAAACCTGTTTTGTTTATAGCTTCAATAATAGTTGGGACTGTTGTTTTCTCTTTATCAAATTTGACAACAGCATTTTGATTTTCATAAGAAGCAGAAGCTTCGAGTACACCTTTAACTCCATGAACAGCACTTAAGACTGCAGATTCACACCCCGCACAGGTCATACCTTCAATATTGAATGAAACAGTTTCAACCTGATCTTTCTGCACGTAGATAACTTTCTGATCCGGTTTCGAAGTAAAAATAGTCGAATAGTAAGGGAAGCTTATTAACAATGCGGCAACTACAGTTACTATTCCTAAAAAGCTTTTAGAATTCAGAAAAGATGGATTTTCTTCGCAAGCACAATCCGGATCCCAATTGGGTTTTAATTTTCGATACCATGCATAACCAAGCAATAATACGGTAAGCCCGATTATATAAGGTCTGAATGGTTCGATCCAGGAAAAAGTGGCTGCTGCTCCGCTTACACCGGCTACTAAAGCTACAACAGGAGTGATGCAGCATAGAGAAGCTAAAAATGCGGCAAAGATTCCCGCTCCGATCCACTTGGTCTCTGTTTGATTATCTTTTTGCTTACTCATGCTGCTAAAACCTTTAATAGTTGGTTGTTATTTATGTGTCCGAAAATTGGAGACAGAATTTTCTTAAAGACAGGATTGAGAGAATAAAAAATAACCTGCCCATCTCGGGTTGTATTGACTAAACCACCATCTTTTAATTTTCTAAGATGTTGAGATATAGCAGGTATACTCATATTCAGGATATCCCCGAGATCACAAGGGCATAATTTTTCCTCAGTATTTAACAGAAAAAGAATTTTAAGCCTAACGTCATTCGCTGCTAATTTTAGAATATCAGTTAATTTATAAATAGATGTATCTACCTGTTCTAAGGAATTTATACATCGGTTTATTTGATTGAGGTCAGCTACCTCTCTTATACAATCTTGTTTACTCATAATATGGGATTAGTTTATTCAATAGTATAATAAATTTATTATTTAAGCAAATACTTAAATATTGCTTACAACTTGATCTTGTTATCGTAAGTTTTCTCCCATTTCGTTCTCGCCTTCTAATGCTTCCAGAATTGGACAATCTCCTTTAGGACCGCTACCGGAACAGGAATCAATCAATTCAACGAGAGTAGTTTTAATTCTTTGCAAATCTTCGATTTTCTCAACAACATCTTTATACTTTTCTTCAGCTTCGGTTTTAACTTCCGAGCAGGTAGTATTTTCATCAGTTCTGAGCTCCAGTAATTCTTTGACCTCACTGAGAGTAAATCCAAGTTCCTGAGCTCTTTTTATAAATTTGACTTGATCAATATGGTGTTGAGTAAATATGCGGTACCCTGATCTACGGCGATCCGGTTTAGTGATGAGTTTTCGTTTTTCGTAGTAACGAAGTGTTTCTTTATTCACCCCGGCTTTGCGAGCTACTTCTCCGACTTTGTATGTGATCTTTTCTTTTGTATCCATAGTGTAATAAAACAAAAGACGGGAAATTAATCCCACCTATATAATTTAATCTATCTTGATCATTGTTTTTCCGCAACAGCAGGTTGGATTTTGAGTTCCACCACAACTTGGCGGTGCACTTTTAGTTACGGTTACTTCGCATCCACAACCTGAGTCGGGACATTGATAAACTTCTCCATTCTTAAACGGCATAATTGTTCTCCGGTTTATTCGTATTTCTATTCCGGAGGTAATATAAGCCCTGTACCTTAGTACGGAGTCAAGTGATTTTTACACTTCTTAATCTCAAAGCATTTCCAATCACGGAAACAGAACTGAAACTCATTGCCAATGCCGCGATCATAGGTGACAGTAAAATTCCGAAAACCGGGAATAAAACACCGGCAGCGATTGGCACGCCTACTGAATTATAGATCATCGCAAAGAACAGGTTTTGTTTGATGTTTTTGACAACTTCCGTGCTCAGATTTTTGGCTTTAACAATACCGTTCAGATCTCCTTTTACTAATGTGATCATAGCACTTTCCATAGCCACATCTGTTCCGGTTCCCATTGCAATTCCTATATCAGACTGAGCTAAAGCCGGAGCATCATTGGTTCCGTCGCCCGCCATGGCTACTTTCTTTCCTTCTTCCTGAAGGCGCTCGATCTCTTCCAGTTTATCCTGAGGCAGGCATTCCGCTTTATATGAAGATAAGTTCATTTCCTCAGCTACGGCTTTTGCTGTTTGCGGATTGTCACCCGTAAGCATTATTACTTCTATTCCTTTTTCCTGAAGAGCTTGAATGGCTTTTTTGCTGCTTTTCTTGATTGCATCAGCGATAACTACATATCCAACTATTGATCCATCTACAGCTAACCAGGAAATTGTCTTGGGATCACTGATCTCGCTGAGGGATTTCTCAATTTTGTCTTGTTCCGATGTATCAGAATCACTGAACATTTTTCTGTTACCGAGTTTGATGGTTTTTCCATCGATGGTTCCCTCTACTCCTTGTCCGGTTATGGATTCGAAATCAGATACTTTTAGAAACTCGATCTCTTTAGACTTTCCGTATTTAACGGTGGCTTCAGCTAGCGGATGTTCACTTTCGTTGTTTAATGAGCTTACAAATTGGATGATCTGCTCCTCGGAATAATCATCATCCACAGAAACCATTTTCTCCACGGATGGTTTACCTTCAGTGATGGTTCCGGTTTTGTCGATAATAAGCACGTCCATTTCGTTCATTCGCTCAAGCGCCTCTGCATTTTTGATGAGCACTCCGTTTTGAGCGCCTTTTCCAACACCAACCATTACAGACATCGGTGTAGCCAATCCAAGGGCGCACGGACAAGCAATGATCAGCACAGCAATAGCATTGATCAGGGCGTACACATGTGCAGGTTCAGGACCGAATAATGCCCAAACTCCATACGTGATTATGGCTATTAAAACGACAGCAGGTACAAAGTATCCTGAGATCTTATCCGCAAGATTTTGGATCGGCGCTTTACTTCGGCTGGCTTTATTTACCATATCCACGATCTGAGAAAGGAGTGTTTCGTCACCTACTTTCTCTGCTTTCATGATGAAAGAGCTGTTTCCGTTAATGGTACCTGAACTCACTGAATCGTCTGTCGATTTTTCTACAGGAACAGGCTCGCCGGTGATCATAGATTCATCGATAGAAGTTTGTCCTTCAATGATGCTCCCATCCACCGGAATTTTTTCTCCCGGTTTTACTTTCAGATGATCACCAACTTCAATTTCATCAATATGAATCTCTTCTTCTTTCCCATCTTTGACCCTGATAGCCGTGTTTGGAGCGAGTTTCATCAACTCTTTTACGGCATTATTAGTTTGAGAATGAGCCCGAGCTTCTAATACTTGTCCAAGTAAAACCAGCGTTAAGATTACAGTAGCGGATTCGAAATACAGATGAACAGTTCCTGCATCGGTCTTAAACTGCTCCGGAAAGAAATCTGGAAATATCAAAGCAAACACACTGAACAGCCATGCGATTCCTGCACCGATTCCGATCAGTGTAAACATATTTAAATTCCATGTTTTGATGGAGCGCCAAGCCCGCTCAAAGAACATCCATGTGGCATAGAAAACTACAGGTAAAGAAAGCCCGAATTGAATCCAGTTCCAGATCTGTACATCCATCATTTCATACAATGGATTTTCAGAGATCATTTCTGACATCGCAATGATAAAAATAGGAAGGGTAAAAGCTACTGCGACCCAGAATTTCTTAAGTAATTCTTTGTACTTTTTTTGTTCCGCTGATTCATCGGCTTCTTTTGGAACCAGATCCATGCCACATTTTGGACAAGAACCGGGACCTTTTTGTTCAACTTCAGGATGCATAGGGCAAGTATAAATATCAGAAGAAGAGCCCGAACTCATATTTTGCTCTTCAACCAGATCCATACCACAAACAGGACAATCTCCGGGTTCATCGTAGGTTTTGTCACCTTCGCAATGCATGGGGCAGTAAAACACACCGTTTCCGTTCTGCTTCTTTTTCTTTTCTTTCTTAGGATGCTCATGATGAGAATGATCGCCGGGTAGTTGGACCGAATAATTTCCTGAAAGATCGTTTAATGCTTCCTGAAGTGTTTCCAATTCTACATGTTCAGACATCTGAATTTCTGCAGTTCCTTCTTCAAGTGATACTGAGACGTTTTGAACATTCTTAATTTTAGAAAGTGCTTCGGTTACATGGCTTTTACAACCATTGCAACTCATTCCGTTAATTTGATAAGTGTGTTTCATGATCTGGTGATTTGTTCGTTGCTAATATGAGACAAATCAATCAGAATCTACTTACAGAATTTATGAATTAATGTGTAGGATTTTGATCACTGATTGCGCTGATTTGATCACTGATTTCATTGATTTGTTCGCTCATAGGTGGGTAATCTGTTATCTCAGGACTGAAGTCCTTTCTTGCTTATGCTCGAGGAATAATCTCGTACATAAGCAAGAATGGGTTTTAACCCTTTATATCAAAGTAAAAAGCAGGGAATTAATTCGCTTCAATCGTAAATGCTTTCAGGAATAAAAAGAGATTTTTAACATACAACGCCGTTCACGGCTTGTGAAGGCAGGAGATATTAATAATTCAAACCTCATCCAAAGGCTTTCTCTTTGAGGAAATAAGTTTCCTGAATTCGGTGGGAGTGAGACCTGTTTCGCTTTTAAACTGATTGGACAAATATTGAGTACTGCTGTATCCCAATTCATGAGCAATTTCACTCACTGTTTTCTCACCATAAATAAGTAATTCCTTCACTCGCTCTATACGTTGTTGAATGGAATATTTCTCAATGGTTCTGCCTTCATTTTTTGAGAAGAGTGAACTTAAACTGGAATAACTTTTACCGATCTCTTTTTCCAGATAATCAGTGAGATTATGGAATGATTCTCCGGTTGTGTGATGATGTATATGATTGATCACGGAAATTTTAATTCTGGAAATAAGTTGAGAAGTGGCGTCATCGATCAACTCAAAACCTTCTTCTTCCAATACTTTTGCAAGCGTTGTATTATCGATTTCTACCGGACAATCAAACAGAACTTTACCCAGTTCAATATGCTGAACAGGCAAGTTTTGTTCTTCCAGTTTTTGCCGAACCACTTTTATACAGCGGTCGCACACCATGTTCTTTATTCGGATCTCAGAAATAGCACTCACAGGCGTAATTGTTTTAATTCTGCTAAATGTAACCAAATTCTAAGGAATAGAATTCAACCGATTTTGCCTGCTCATCATTAATAAAAGTGTTATCTTTAAATCTGAGTTTTGCTTTAAAAAAATCTTTAGAGTATATGCAAGGTCATTCCACGGCGTAGGCCTGGAATCTGGATTCTTTGATATATTTCTAATGAGTTTCAAACCAAGATTTAGATTCCTGCCTCCGCAGGAATGACTAATCGGTAAGGTTATACGATATTTTAATAGAACTCAGTTTATAAGAACGTTTAAAACTAGATGAGACTATGAGCGATTTCAGAATTGAAAAAGATTCTATGGGAGAAGTTAAAGTGCCAAAAGACGCGCTTTACGGAGCCCAAACCCAACGTGCACACGATAATTTTCCAATAAGCGGTATTCGTTTCAGCCGTGAATTTATTCAGGCATTGGGATATGTAAAGAAATCGGCAGCACTTGCTAATTCAGGATTGGATCTTTTAGATAAGGATATTGCAAATGCAATTTCTGAAGCAGCTCAGGAAGTAATTGACGGAAAACACGATAAAGAGTTTGTGATCGATATTTTTCAGACCGGTTCCGGAACATCATCAAATATGAATGCCAATGAGATGATCTCTCGCCGCGCAAACGAGTTGAGTGAAGACCTTGGAATTCATCCGAACGACCATGTGAATTTTGGTCAAAGTTCTAATGATGTGATTCCTACTGCTATCAGAATATCCGCTGTTCTTGCAGTTAAAAATAATCTGATTCCTGCACTTGAGCATCTGCGTGATACGTTCATCAGCAAAGGAAAAGAATATGCTGATGTAGTAAAAACAGGGCGAACACACTTGATGGATGCTATGCCTGTAACTATTGAACAGGAATTTGGTGGATATGCACGTCAGGTCGATCTGGGAATAGATCGCGTTAAATCAGCACTCGTCAGAATGACGGAGTTGCCACAAGGCGGAACTGCTGTAGGAACCGGAATTAACACACATGCTGATTTCGGTAAGAATTTTGCAGCAAAAGTTTCAGAACTTACAGGAATCGATTTCAAAGAAGCTGAAAACCATTTTGAAGCTCAGGCGACAGTTGACGCACCGGTAGAACTTTCAGGACAGTTAAAAACAATTGCTGTTGGATTGATGAAGATCGGCAATGATCTGCGTTGGATGAATTCAGGACCAAACGGTGGATTAGGAGAAGTTCAATTAGCGGCTCTTCAGCCGGGATCTTCCATAATGCCGGGTAAAGTAAATCCGGTGATCGAAGAATCTTTGACAATGGTATGTGCTCAGGTTATCGGAAACGACAGTACTATTACAGTTGCAGGACAAGCAGGGAACTTTGAGCTGAATGTTATGCTTCCTGTGGTAGCGCATAATTTACTTCAGTCTGTTGAAATACTTGGAAATGCCGCAAGAAATCTGGCTGACCGTTCTGTTTCAAGACTGGAAGTGCGCAAAGATGTTATTGCTGATATGGTTGGAAGGAATCCGATCTTAGTGACGGCGTTAAACCCGATCATTGGTTATGACCTTGCAGCTAAGATCGCTAAAAAAGCGTTTGCCGAAAGCAGACCTTTGAAAGATGTAGCAAAAGAAATGACAGATCTGTCTGATGAGGAACTGGATAACGCTCTGGACCCCATCAAGATGACGAAAGGTGGATTTACAGAGTAAATCACACCAAAACAGTGTTTATTGGATTAGTGTTAATCAGGCATTAAATAATGTTCTGTTTTTGTAAGAAAAGCGCTTTTCCCGTATTATTGATGCCCCCGATTCGGGCTCTATTCTATTTATTTTGAACGATATAATTTTTGAAGATGGCAGAAACAAAGACGAAGAAAAAGAAGTCAACTTTTAGCGCGGCTAAAAAGAAGGAAATTCTTTCTGATTATAAGCTGGGCTGGTTGAGCCGACATATGTCTTTGATCGGCAGGAAAGAAGTACTTACCGGAAAAGCGAAGTTTGGTATTTTCGGTGATGGTAAAGAAATGCCGCAGATAGCCATGTCAAAAGTGTTCAAAAATGGTGATTTCAGATCCGGCTATTATCGTGATCAAACTTTTATGCTTGCCATAGAAGGAGTTACTCCGGTTCAGTTTTTCGCTCAGCTGTATGCTACTCCGGATACAGATTTGGAGCCAAGTTCAGGTGGTCGCCAAATGAACGCTCACTTTGCAACACGATTGCTGAATGAAGACGGGACGTGGAAAGATCAGACTAAAATGAAGAATACTTCCGCGGATATGTCTCCGACTGCGGGTCAAATGTCCAGATTGCTGGGATTGGCTCAGGCTTCCAAAGTGTACAGAAACGAAAAAGCGCTGAAAGGAAAAGAGTGGAAGAAATTTTCAAACAAAGGAAATGAAATTGCATTCGGTACTATCGGTGACGCAAGTACATCTGAAGGTGTATTCTGGGAAACCATCAATGCAGCTGGAGTTTTACAGGTACCGATGATAATGTCGGTTTGGGATGATGGCTGGGGAATTTCAGTTTCCAAGAAATATCAGACTACAAAAGAAAGTATTTCTGAAGTGTTAAGTGGTTTCCAAAGGACAAAAGATCAGGCGGGCTACGAAATCCTTACTGCAAAAGCATGGGATTATCCGGGACTGATGGAAACCTATGAAAAGGCAGAGAAGATCGCACGTGAAGAGCATGTTCCTGTTCTGGTTCATGTTCATGAAGTTACACAGCCACAGGGACATTCCACTTCGGGTTCGCATGAGCGCTACAAAGATGAAGAGCGTTTGAAGTTTGAGGAAGAATTTTGCTGTCTTCAGAAAACAAAAGACTGGATCTTAGATAATAAGATCGCCACTAAAAAGAAATTAGAAGAGCTGGAAGAAGAAGCTTCCAAAGAAGCTACAGAAGCCAAAAAAGAAGCGTGGGATAATTACATCTCTCCAATCAAGGAAGACAAAAAGCAGATGTTGGAATGGCTGGCAGCTCTGAAAGATGAATCCGGTGCGGAAGCAATCGATGATCTCATTAAGAGATTGAAAATGGTTCAGAATCCATTCAGAAAAGATGTGCTTTCTGCAGGTCGTAAAGCATTATATGCAACAGCCGGAAAATCGAGCTCTACCAGAGATTCGATCAAGAGCTGGGTAAACGAAAGTGCCGAAGCAAATAAAGAGCGATTTAATTCTCACTTACTCAGTGAGACAGAATTTTCTCCGCTTAAGATCGAGGAGATCAAGCCGAAGTATTCAGATGATTCGAAAAAAGTTGATGGTAGGGTTGTGATCAGAGATAATTTCGATAAGATCTTTGACAAATATCCGAATACATTGGTATTCGGTGAGGATGCCGGAAAGCTAGGTGATGTAAACAAAGGTCTGGAAGGTATGCAGGATAAGTACGGTGAAATTCGTGTTTCTGATACCGGAATTCGTGAAGCCACTATTCTTGGACAAGGAATCGGGATGTCGCTACGTGGACTTCGTCCGATTGCAGATATCCAATATTTGGATTATGTGCTGTACTGTTTTCAGGGAATGAGTGATGATCTTGCTTCTCTGAGATACAGAACCAAAGGCGGTCAGGCTGCTCCGTTAATTGTAAGAACCCGTGGACATCGATTGGAAGGAATCTGGCACTCAGGTTCTCCGATGGGCGTTTTGATCAATGGATTACGAGGTGTTCATATTTGTGTGCCAAGGAATTTAACCGCAGCTGCCGGATTCTATAACACACTGATTCAGGGGGATGATCCCGCGATGGTGATCGAGCCGTTGAACGGATACCGATTAAAAGAAAAACTTCCTGAGAACCTGGGAGAATTCACTACGCCGCTCGGAATTCCTGAGATCGTAAAAGAAGGCGATGATATTACCATCGTTTCTTACGGTTCTACTTTCAATATCATTGAAGGAATGACTTCTCAGTTCGATGAAGCCGGAATTTCTGTTGAGTTGATTGACGTAAGAACGCTGCTTCCGTTCGATAGAAACCATATGATCGTGGAGTCGCTGAAAAAGACGAACCGATTATTAGTTGTGGATGAAGATGTTCCCGGTGGAGCAGCAGCTTATATTATGGCACATATTGTTGAAGAGCAGGGCGGATATCGCTATTTGGATTCCAGACCTCGATGTTTAACGGCTCAGCCACATCGTCCGGCTTATGCCACGGATGGAGATTACTTCAGTAAGCCAAATGCTGAAGACATCTTTGAAGCGGTGTACGGAATTATGCAGGAATGTGAAAAAGATCGTTTTCCGGAAATCTATTAAAGTATAAGAACACAAATGTCTGAAAATTTCTCTCTTCCGGAACAATCCAAAATTCTGCAACAGGTAAGTGCTAAATCGGCATTTCGAATCATCGTGGGAGTGAGTTTGGCTGCACTGTTATTCTTAGTATGGCTGATCTATTGGAAAGAGGGCGCAGAAACTTCCTATTCCTGGGTTCCTTATTTACCGGCGCTGAATGCAGCATTCAATTCATTGAGTACTGTTTTTCTTTTATTGGGTTTGAATGAGATCCGAAAGCGAAATTTCAGCAGACACATGAAATTCATGACTTCTGCTTTTATCGCTTCTGCACTTTTCTTAACCAGTTATGTGATCTACCATCACTTTCAGGGAGACACGAAGTTCATGACGGAAGGTATTATCCGCTATGTGTATTTCTTTATTCTGATCACTCACATAGCACTTTCCGTTTTTGTAGTTCCGTTAGTTCTCTCCAGTTTTTATTTAGCCCTCACCGGAAAATTCCAGAAACACCGCAAAGTTTCCAAGTGGACATTCCCCATCTGGCTGTATGTGTCCATTACCGGTGTAGTGATCTTTTTTATGCTGAAGTTTATTGGCTAAAATAAAAAAAAGACATCCAATTCCGTGAATGTCTTTTAAAAGTTCTACTATCTCTCTCTTGGTTAATCTATCTCAAAAATTTTGGTGTTTCTCCATTCTTTCGAGTAAGCGTCGATCGTGCGTATTTCGATGGTGAAAGTCTTTTCAGTACGATCTAGTTCAGGGAAGGGAGCTGTCCACAAATGATTCGTTGGAATAGCTCTTGTAGAATTAGACCAGTTTTCAGAATGGCTATCCAACAGTGTCTTGAAGTAAGGAGAGGATTCAGAGATTTGTTCCATCTCAACCCATTCTCCGTTGTTAATTCTGTACCAGGTTTTATTTTTCTCATTTCCGTTCAAAACATTCACCACTAATCGTTCTGGCATTTCATCAGCAGAAAAGTTTAAAGCAGGAGATTCAATTCGAATTTGCAGGTCAGCTCTTTCACCCAAACCCACAAGTTGTTCTGAATAATTTGAACCATTAAATGTGAATCGATGATATCCATTGGGAACGCCATCTCTTTGGGTAGTAGTAGGAATTCCGTTTTCATCAACAGGACCGCCCCACCAGGTTCCGGATACAGCCGTGGTTGTTAGGTGATGCATTGGGTTCTTTCCATTCCAGCCTTGTTCTTCATTTAAATAGTGATGGTAGGTCATATGTAAGTGACCGGAAACGGCTATCACTTTACCACGTTGTTCTAACAGTTTAAAAAGATCTTCTCTGTTCTTTGTGTTTACATTCGGAGTTTCACCACCCCAAGCATATAAAGGAATATGAGTAGCGATAACGATTAGATGATCTTCGGGAATATTTGGAAGTAAGTTTTCGAGCCACATTAATTGGTCGCCCCAAATTCCTCCTTCATATCTTGACCGCCCTTCATCATTTCTGCCAAGATAGTTTACATTATCAAGGGCGAGGTATGTAACCTTCCCATATTGGTAGGCATAGTAATTAGCTCCGAAATGTCTTTTAAAAGTGTCTCTGGCATGGCGGTTATCTTTGGTATCGAAATCGATGTCATGATTACCTATTACATGCCACACCGGAATTTCAGGTTTCGAAAACAATTCTATATGTCTGTCAAATAAAGAGAGGTCATTATACATGATGTCTCCCAAGATCATCATAAAACGAGCGTCTTCTGTTGTAGCCTGATTAAGGAATTCATCTCTTACATAAGTAAGCTCTTTATCATTTCTTGGCTGAGGATCTCCAAAAATTACGGCATTGAATGTCTCCTCATTATCAGATACCGTTAGTGGAAAGTTAACTTCCGATGGGAAATTTTTGGTAGGTTTTAAACCTCCATACTTTAATTCAGGAGAGCCATTTGGCTCGTATGCAATACTGTTCTGTGGGATTTGAAATTCATTGATAGGTATGTCGTAGCCGGATGGTTTAACGATCATCAATGCCTGACCAGGAGTTAATGTAATGGTGTATTTTCCATTTCCATCAGTTTTAACTACTTCCTTCTGATTAGATATTAGAATATTTTCGAGACCCTTTTCATTGCTGTCTAGGATTCCGTTTTCATTGTTATCTAAAAAGACGGTGCCATTTACTTCTTTCGACTGTTTTTTCGCAATAGCATTTGAGCTGCAAAAAGCGAAAACAAGTATGAGTGTTAGAAATTTGTAGAAGTTCATTAGTACTCTATTTTTAATTTTAAAAAAAAGGGAGTAGCTAGTACTCCCTCTGGAAATCGGTTTATTTTTATTACCAAAGCGGTAAAACAAAATCAGAGTTTTTGTTTTGTACCAGCACGTTGTTCATATTTACAGCGATAGTTACTATTCCCTGAGCTTCGTCTACTGTGAAGTCATCCATTGTTCTGCTAAGCGGGATGAAATTTGGAATGATCGCATCCAGATAAGGACTGTTATCAGAAATATTGGTATTGCCGGCTTGCTCTTGCTGAGATATTGGATATTTGATCCCAAGATCTACCACTCTGCGTCCTTCGGCGATAAAAATCTCTTGTCTCATCAAATAGATGATCTCAAGCAGTTCATCTACTGTAGCTGCATTGTTGATTTGAGCAACAGTAACGGAAGTACCGGAAACAGTTGGAATGCTCACATTTCCGTCTTGTCTGTCTAAAATGAAATCGTCTAAAGGAGGTTCACCTTGTGAGAATCTAACTTTTACAGTATCACTTAACGGGTAATCCGTTCTGTTACCACCTGATCTTGTTTCTCTTGAATCATCGATCGAGGTTACATCACGATTTGCGATAACATCGTTTAATAAGTCAACTAAAACAGGTTGCGCACTTGCTAGTCCGTTTTCTTTTAACTCAAGTTCAGCAAGCATCAGGTAAGCCTCTTCTGATTTGAACAGGTTTACCGGAATCTGACTGATTCCTGCTCCATCAATACTGAAGTATTTAGGATCTAAAAAATCCAGACGAGGTAATGGAGCAAATTCATCTTGAGAGGAGTCGAATAATAAATTCTGGAAAGAATTAGACGGTCCGTTTATCCCATCAAACTGAACTTGGTAAGTGAATTGAGGGGTGGTATTAACTACAGATGTAGCTAAAGTGCGTAAGTCAACCGTGCTATTAAGATGAAAGGCAATTCGAGCTTTACCTATTAAAGCAGCTTTGGCAAAGTCACTATTTGGCGCTAGTGAAATTACTTCATCAAAGGTTGTATTTGCTAACCCCAGTAGTGTTTCTGAAGAAAGAGGTGCTCCTAAAGCTTCGTTAGGAAGTGCTTCAAAATATTCTCCTGAGAAAAGTTGAGAAACTGCTAAATAGAATTTGAGTTCTGCTTCTTGCTCCGGAGTACTGTCCGGGTCCTTCGGGAGTACTGTATTGAGTCCAAAATCTGCAGTTCTGCGCAATGAATGTATTGCTGACTGAATTCGTCCTACATCCAAATCTGTATAATCGATCTGAGGGATATCGAATACTTTACTGCTTATTGTTCGGTTGTTATAGTAATTGTCAGAAGTTAGTTCTGTAAGTTCTATGATCACATTGATAGTGCTAGCCATTTGTGATCTGGAACCATTTACCCAATTTGTTGCTGATTGGGGGGAGTCTAAAAACTTATCTGTAGTAACATTTGGGTTCTCTACGGCATCAAGCCCGCATCCCTGTAAAAACAGAGCCACAAAAATTGATAGAGCGATTATTGAATTCTTCATAGTGTGTTATATATGATATTTAAAATGTGATTTTTAATGATCCTAAGAACTGGCGAGGTGCAGATTCGGCCGCATAAGCGATACCACCGGTTGTAGCCCCGTTTTGGCCTTGATCGCCACCACTTTGAGTTGCTTCAGGATCAAAAGAAGAGCTGGCAAAATTGATAGGGTTAATTACGCTAAAGCCTATGGATACGCTTTCAGCAACACCTGCAAAAGAGCCTTTGCTAAATGTATAGTTAAGACCGATGGTTCTAATTTTGAAGAAATCAGTCTTCTCAACGAAATGATCTGTGAAATTAAGCCAGTTAGAAGTGCCGTTGGCATCTACCTCAGTTTGAGGGATTCCTTCGTTGTTGTCAGAAGCACCATAATTGAAGCGGAACTGTCGTTCAAAAGAATGAGCATATGCTCCGGTTTGGAAGTCGGCATTACTAAAGAAAGTAAGTCTCTTATAGTTAGCGTTTAAAGATAGACTTCCAAAAAAATCAGGAATTGTACTTCCTAAAAAAGCTTGCGGAGTAGTAGAGTCTAAAACACCATTCACAAAGGTGCCTTTGTTACCTCTCAAATAACCAACAGGGTATCCTTCTTCAACAACTGTTTGGATGGTTCTGGCACTAAATCCATTAATATTGAAAGGGCTTGCTCCACCGGCGTCAATAACCTTGTTATCGAGCGTATTTACAGCGGCTTTAACACGAACATTCCAGTCCTGAGTTAAAACGGGAATGGCTGTAACTGCAAACTCAAATCCTTTGTTCTCAATTACACCTACATTTTGTAACTGAGTGCCTGTACCAACACTTGGTTCCAGAGGGACGTAGAATAAAGCGTCATTCGTTTCGGTAAAGTAATAGTTAGCGTTTAGAAAGATCCTGTCATCAACAAATCCGAAATCAGCACCAATCTCAAAACTGGAAACCTTTTCAGGCTTTAAGTTTGGATTTCCCTCTTGACCAAAAGTAGCCGCTTGTCCACCTAAGAATCCATCAAAGTCGACTGTTCTTTCTCCCGCAAAAGGAGTTGGGAAATTACCTGCAAGTCCATAGTTGGCCTTAATTTTGAAATACGAAAATGCAGAATTACCAAATGTATTGATAAAGAATGGTTCAGCACTTACTAAGTATGCTATTCCTGCTTTAGGATAATATTGTGTGCCCACATTGTCACCAAAAGCTGAGTTTCCGTCACCTCTTATTCCAAATTCTAAGAAGTAACGATTCTTATATCCCATATTTTCCTGAAAATAGATTCCATAGTTTGCAACCTCAGAAAGGTATTCGCTACTTTCAGTATTTGCGGCTTGTGAAACAGAGCGGGCACCATCTCTTACATCAATTCCGCGATAAGCAACCTGGTGATCTTCATTTCTGAAAAACTGAGTTCCTACCGTACTTATAAAAGAGAAATTGCTTACATCATATTTATGCTGCGCATTAAGTTCTCCGGTTAATCCCAGATAGGTTCGGTTAAACTTGCTGATGGATCCTCGGTTAAACAGGCTGTTAGCAGGAGTTCGGTTATCCACATGATTCAGATACTCGTTAGTTGTATATGTTTCTTCATCTTGAGACCTGTAGTCGACACCGGCAGTAGCTTTTATGAGCAACGTATTAAGCGGCTTAAACTCTATAACTTGTGAAGTCTGGAATCGATTGATATTCGTTTTATTATCCTGAGTTTCCTCTGCTTTTTGAACGTAGCTTTTCATGAGTTCAAAGTCAGCATCAGATAACTGGTTTAAATTAGGATTAAAACCAGGTCCTGTAAAAGAAGAAGAGCCTGACTCAGTATACCATAAACCTGTATATCCACCGGCATTTCCATTTCTAGCTCTTCTGAAAGTGTTGGTTGTGTAACCAAAAGAGTTTTTATAATCTGTTTTCTCATTTATTTTTGAAGAAAAACCAGATCGGAAATCAACTTTTGTATTTTCATTCTGATTGGCAATTCTAAAACCTTCATCATCAGTTATCCCGGCTGAAAAACTATATCCAAGTTTTTGAGTTCCACCATTTACCTGAACATCATGTTTTTGATATAAGCCTGTTTGAAAGAGTAGCTCAGCAGTACGATCAAAATAGAGATAATCATTTGTGGGAGCTGTTGATCCTAGTTGAGCGTTGTAACTAACCTGAAGGTCTCCATCACCACCTTTTTTAGTGAAAATCTGTATCACGCCATTGGCAGCATCAGAACCATACATGGTAGTTGCAGCTCCACCATTTATGTACTCAATTCTCTCAATATTTTCTATAGGAATATCTGCTAAAGAACTACTTGCGGCTCCACTAGTTGATCCACCCCCAAGCTGTGCAGCAGTATTTAAATTATCAACTCTGGCTCCATCCACATATATGATGGGTGTTGAATTAATAAAGGCAGAAACAACTCCTCTTGCTCTTACTATAGAAGAGCTTCCCGGCTGACCGTTTGTTAATCTAAATTGAGCATTAGGGATCTTAGACTGTAAAAGTTGATCTACTCGGTTAGAAGAGGAAAGCTCAATTTCTTCTTCCGTTACTGAGGTAATATTGGTAGAAAGCCTTCTTTTCTCCATGTTAATACCTTGACCGGTAACTACGATCTCATCTACCTTTAAAAGATCTTGCTCCAGTTCTAATGACAATTGCTCTTCTAAGTCAATGTCAGAAAAGGGGATATAAAGGGTTTTGTAACCTACAAATCTAACTTCAAGCGATTTATTTGTGAGATCAATTTCCGGAATATTAAGAAGGAAAGAGCCATCTGCATTAGAAGCGACTCCAATGGTGGTTCCACTAATTGAAAGTGTTACCCCGGCAATGGGGTCTTCATTTGCAGCATCTATTACCACACCTTGTAGGGTGCTAGCGGTTTGCGGAATAGGAAGTTCTGAATGCGGCAATACCAGCATTATCAGAAGTAAAATTATTGTCATTGTAATACTAATCTTAGTTGTTGGATTTTGTGTTAGTCCGCAAACTAAAGAGGCTTTATTAAGCCCGTATTACGATTGCATTATGCTTATTTATCTCGAAAGAAATGCGCAGAAATAATCTTTAAAAGATTGATTATATCTAATTAAAATAGATGCAATTAGAATTAAACAGAAGGGATGTAAAACTGAGATTTTTGCTAAATGTTAATCTTAGGATAATGCAACCCTAAGAAAATATATTCTTGTCTTTTATAGTTAAAATCAAAGTTATTTTACCAGTGTGAATAAGCAGCATTTAAGTATTAGTTTGTATGCTGTTAGTGAGCTTGAAAAAGTTGGCTTCAGTTCTTTATGGGTCTTATTCTCTAAAGATTGGAGTGTTAGTTTTTAGTTTCCTGAGCACAGTTAGCTCTAATCAGTTTTACTTAACCTCTCGGGAAAATTTCAAAAACACCGCAAAGTTTCCAAGTGGACATTTCCCATCTGGCTGTACGTATCCATTACCGGTGTAGTGATCTTTTTTATGCTGAAGTTTATTGGGTAGAAAAAATATTCTAATCAAAGTGTAACAAATACGCTCTTTCTTCCTCATGTAATTAATGTATCTCTAAGTTTATAATAATTTAGATTTACGCAGAGACTTCTTATTCAGGGGTCTTAAATAGAATGGGGTGCTTATGGTTTCGGTGAGCAATCTTACAAGGTGTTTTGTTTGGTCAATTTTCCCAATGGCCCTATTCATTTCATGCATCCAGCCAACTTATTCTCCACCTGAAGAGGTTGAGGAGTTGAAGATTTTTTGGCACAAAGAAACAAATCTTATCGATGCGCCTGATGCGCAACCATTAGTTATCGAAGAGTCAAAGTTAATTTATACCGGAGAATTAGAATTAGTTGCCATTGACTCCAAAAACGGAGATGAGATTTGGAGAGGTATAATTGACAATGAAAGAGCATTAGTTTGCGAAAAACTAGTTTTTGATGAAAAAAGAAGAAGAATAATTACCAATCACAAAAAAGATATAAAGATTTGGGATTCAGAAACAGGCGAGTCTATAGTTACTTTAACAAAAGAGGATGGAGTTCAATCATTTAATTTGGGTAGGCACGCCGTATTAGAAGACGGGTATGCCATAATAGGCGATACTTTAGACACATATGTGATCAATCCAGATGGCTCTATTCGTTTTTCAGTTCAGTTTGAATTTGCAAGTGCTGGTTTGGCATATTTAAATAATAAGCTATTTATGACTATGGGTAAAACTATAACCGGAGCACTTACTAAAGGAAAAATAATAGCTTTTGATGTACAGACTGGAGATAGTTTATGGAGTTATATTACTGATAATAGTGGGTTTACAAGAGTAGAGCCGGTAATTTCTAATAGTATATTATACGCAGGAACAGTTGGCAATTCTCCAGAAAATACATTTGTAGCTTTAAATTCAGAAACAGGAGAATTAATTTGGGAATTTTCTAATTCTGAGATTCTTACCCGATCTTTTGTTTTAGGTCCAAAATATGTTTTCGTAAATACCGGAGGCAAATTAATTGCATTAAATAAAACTAATGGTCAAAAGGTATGGGTTTTTGAATGGAATAGTTCAGCTGGATTGATTAAGCCTGTTTACTTAAATGGTTACATTTACCACTCAGATCACAATCGCTTATTTGTGATAGATGCAGAAACGGGAGAATTAGTACATGAAGAGCCGTTACCGGAGGGAGGAGGTTTTTTCTGGCACGTAGCCGCCTCTTCAGACAAAATATTCGCCCAAACCAGTAATCAGCTTATTGCTTACCAACCGTGGCACTTAAGAGATAATTGAAAATGAAATTCAGGTGCTTTTTTCTAAGTCTTTTGGTATGGATTTCATGCATCCAACCAAGTTATTCACCTCCTGAGGAAGCAAAAGAATTACTCAAGCTTTGGGAAGTTCCGCATGGAACTGCCGGGGGGGCTTCTCCAGTCGTTCATGAAGATAAAATCGTCATGTCAGGTGGCTTGTTTATATACGCCTTAAAGGAAGAAACAGGTGAAGAAGTATGGAAATATCAGTTTGAGGATGACAACATACTGCAAGGACGATTATTTTTAATAAACGGAAACCAGATAGCAGCTGCCCATACTGATAAGATAAGAGCGTGGGATATTTCTAATGGAAGTCTAGAATGGGAATTTGATTATGAAGCTAATGAATTAAAACCAAGGCTCACCGGAAAGCATGTTTCTTTTCAAAATAAATATGCGTTTACATCCGAAAATAGTAAGCTATTTATTTTGAATAAATCAGGTAGTGTTGAAAACATAAACCAGCTTGATAAAGAATATGGAGTACAAGGCTTGTCCTACAATGCTGATAAAATTTATGTGGGTCAGGGGAGTAATGTACATGGTCTTTTAACATTGGGACGGATCACAGTGATTGATGCTCAAACTGGTGATAGTTTATGGGTTTACAACACAGAAAGAAGTGGTGTAAGTGCATCGACTCAAATTAGTAATGAAGTTTTATATGCCGGAACAACTGGAAACTCTCCTGAAAATACATTTATAGCATTAAATGCAGAAACCGGAGTGCTAATTTGGGAGCATACAAACACGGAAATATTAACGCAGGATTTTATAATTGGTCCAAACTACTTATATATAAATACGGGCGTGTCTCTCTTTGCTTTAGAAAAAACAAATGGTGATTTAGCTTGGACCTTTACTTGGACAAGTTCAACCATTGTAAAGCCTGTCTATTTAGAAGGCTATATATATCATTCCGACCATAATAGTTTGTTCGTGATAGATGCAGAAACAGGTGAATTAGTTCATGAAGAACCATCACCCGGAGGTTTCTTATGGCACGTAGCCGCTTCATCAGACAAAGTATTTGTCCAAACCAGTAATCAGCTTATTGCTTACCAACCGTGGCACCTTAGGGATTAGCAATTAGCCGTGCTAATAGATTTCAAGTATCAAACTATAAAAGACAAAAAGAGAAGTGAACAATGAAAATATATGCAGTTTTAACTACTACCGTATTAATAAGTTTTTTATGTACACAACATGCTGTTAGTCAGGATTCAACGGGTATATATATAGTTCCTGATGCCTCTTTGGATTTCGTATTACTTCCGAGTTATATAGAGGAAACTTATTTTGAAGATCCATTTGAGTTCAACGTAAATAGTTATATAACGGTCGGAGCAGAAATAGGAAAGTATTTTGATTTTGGACAATTAGGTGGATATTTCAGATATGGGATAAGTGTTGGGCCCGATGATCTTGAAGAAAGAAACGGTGGACTTAATGGGGAAGTAGAGTTTGATAGTTATTGGAATGTGGGATTAAATTTTCATCGGATTTTGTGGCAAAATAAAAAAACTAAGAATCTAAAATTGGAATTGGGATACAGGGCTGCAGGTGCATTTCTTTATTTTAAGGGAGACAGAGCTTTTGACAATCCTAACTCCAATAATGACAGAATTGAAGAATTTTCTGAAAGTATTTTTGGCATGGAAGGAGCCTTAAATTTAAGATTAGGTTCCAGGAAAGCAGGGAGAGAGAACAGAGTTGTTTTTTTGTGGGAACCAATTTATTTAAGGCTTCAAAATAAAGGGTTTGGATTTGGAGCTCAAAGAATTGGTCTTGAAATAAAAATATAGACTGTAGTTTGAGGATTTAAAATTCATCCGGATGATAAAAACAATATTAATAGGGGCGGGATTAACTGTTTTAATGACCGGGGTTGTTCTGAGTCAGAATTCAGACAGCGCAATATCCGATCAAAAGAGAAACACTACGTTCACCTACTTTTATGCTGTTGAAACTTCATTTATTTCCCCCCGCGAAGCCGGTTTTATAAAAATATTTTATGGAGCCGGGGATGCGGAAGAAAATTTTTTCAAGACACATACTTTACATCTAAACTATAAATTGACAGAAAAGTATAACCTGGGTATTGGCTTGAAATATGGAAATAATTTCTATAGAAGCAGCTCCAGAAGAAGAAATGAACTGAATGATAATGATCGTGATTACGATAGTTACCTTGGAATAGGAGTATCCGGGAGCATTCAATTATTTAAATTTGGTGCTAAAGAAAAAATGTACCCTTTAAGAGTTACTAACGTGTTCTCACTTCAGTATGTACGTTTTGATGGAATTCAAGTCGAGAAAAGCTTTACTCTCAGAGCACAAAAAGAAATATCACTTAAAGGAGTGTTTGCTGAATCAGGAGTAATTATAAGCTACCTCTTTTCTGATGAAGAAACTGATTTTGGAGTATTCTATCAACCCATAAGTTTTCAGTCTGCAACTTATGGGTACGCATTCCAATACAATGGTATAGGTATTTCTATAACATTTTAGTTTCTATTAGAAAATTTATTCCTCCTTCCTAAACTTTGTAATCATATTATTAACCGGCGATTGTGTTTTCAGAAATGCATAAATAGCACTCAGCTCTTCTTCGCTCATATTGCTGTAAAATCGCCAGGGCATTTCGGTATTAAATTCGCCGGGTTTAACTACATTTTTGTTGATCACATTGCTTGTATCCTGAAAGCTTTTAAACCGAGTTATAAAGGCTTCTTCCGTCCAGCTGCCAATTCCGGTATTAATATCAGGGGTAATATTAGCTGATGTTACCACTCCCCCTGATTTGAGTTCAAATTCCATTCCTCCGGCAAATTGCATTCCTTCAATAGGATTTCCCTGTTCCATTGGCGTATGACAATCGGCACAGCTTGCAGCGGTAACCAGATATTTTCCATAAGCTATTTTGTCGGAAGGATCAGGTCGTTCCGTAAAATCCGGTTCACCGGGAATGGTGTTTATGATAAAATTCATTGGGAAATTAGATGAAGATTCGGGAACATCATATTCGATGGGTTCCAGCGTACGCAGGTATGCAATTATATCGTAAATATCTTCTTTATCAACTCTTCTGTAATTGGTATACGGCATGATGGGAAATAACGCATTGCCTTCCTTGTCTACTCCGGTGGTAATCGCTCTGAAAATTTCGCCATCGGTCCAATCACCTAAATAATATGGAGTCAGGTTCTTTGCATAATAATCGCCCGGCAGACCCATTTTTGAACCAAACAAAGCACCGCCTTTACCCTTTGTTCCTTCTTTAATAGTTAATCCGAATTTGGTGTAATCTTTATCAGAATGGCAATCTACACATGCAAATACTGTGTTAGCAAGATATTCCCCACGCTGTATACGATCGTCTTTGAGTTCTATTTTTAGATCAGGAGCCGGATCAACATTTGGTAGTGCAGTTCTTACGTAAATTAGTAAACCACATATTCCAATTACAACAACACCCAGTAATCCCCCGAGTACTTTCAGTAGCTTTTTCATAATCCCCAATTTTAGTTAAGAGGTATTTTCCCCTCTGCAATCTCTAATACCTCAGAAATGACTGACGTTAATTTGTTTAATAAAAATGAAAAAATCTATACCGGTATAAAATATTGTTTTACAGCGCTTTTCGTTTGTAATCTTTAAAGTTTAGAAAATGCCCTGTTTTTGCCTTTTAATCGGTTAATTAGTTTTCAATTGGGGTTCATCGCAGACTGGACTTCTTACTTTTGTAAAACGTTATTGTATTCGCTGTTCAATTTCTTATATTTAAGACAATAAACTCTTAAATAGAAAGTATGTTGTTATCGAAATCTTGTGTTTATGGGCTGAGAGCTTCTATATATCTGGCATCAAAAAGTGATGAAGAATTTAATTCTATTAAAGAAATGAGCGATAAACTTGAGATTTCATTTCACTTTTTAACCAAGATTCTTCAACAGCTTACAGCTGAATCACTCATGGAATCTTATAAAGGTCCGAAGGGTGGTATTCGTTTAACAAAGAAGGGTAGAGAAGCCACATTGTTGGACATGGTGATTGCAATTGATGGACCTGAATTATTTACTCAATGTGCTTTGGGTTTACCCGGATGTGGGTCAGCTACTCCTTGTCCACTGCATGAAAGTTGGATTGAAACAAGAGCATCTATTCAGGGGATGTTAGAACGAACTACGTTAAGTGAGCTTGCAAGAGAGGGAAAGCAGAATAAATTTAGGTTAATGGCTGACGGAAGTTTTAACTGGGATTAAAATTAAATAAACACACTTAATATAAAATTCATATAAATAAGATAAAATAGTCTTATAACTTTAAATAAAATAAACATGAAAGAATTAGCTCAAAGAACAGTCGGTGAAATAGTAGCAGAAGATTACAGAGCTTCTCAAATATTCAGATCCAGAGGGATGGATTTCTGTTGTGGAGGCAAGAAAACTTTGTCATCGGTTTGTGAAGCGAAAAACATTGAACTTGATGAAGTATTAGGAGAGCTGAATCTACTTCAAGATCTGGAAACGGAGCAACATAACTTTAATGATTGGAATTTAGACTTTTTGGTAGATTATATTGTCCAAAACCATCATAATTTTGTTCGTAAAATGTTACCCGAATTAAACTTTTACGCAGAGAAAGTAGCTCGGGTACATGGAAGTAATCATCCTGAATTGATTGAAATTTTTGATAAGGTTAAGCGGCTAAGTTATGAGTTGATCGATCACCTGGAAAAAGAAGAAGAAGATTTATTTCCGCAGATCAAGGACTTGGTTCAACTGCAAAAAATTGGTTCAGTTAAAGAATCTCTATTGGATATTCTAGAGTCTGAGCACGAACAAGCTGGTGAGCTGATGGCTGAAATTGAATCGCTTACCGATAATTTTACACCTCCTGAAGGAGCCTGCGCTTCGTACCGTGTACTATTTCAGAATCTAGAGGGCTTCCAAAAAGACTTGCATAAGCACGTTCACCTTGAGAACAATATTTTATTTCCTAAGGCACTGCAACTTGAAGCCAGAATGAATTGATAGTGATTTCTGAGTTTAAACCTGAATTTGAATTTTTAAGGACTTCGTGAAACTATCCCAATTTCTGAAAGATGAACAGGGAGTTATATATAATCGCCTTCATCTTAAATTCACATTTGATGGATAAATTCTTGGTGAAATAAATAGTTTAATTTTAAATAAGATAAAATTGTCTTAAATCTTAAATACAGAAAAATGAAAAAATCAGCATACATTCTTAAAAAAATTCCTGTACTAATGACTGTGGTAGTAATTCTTGGATCTACTTTCGGAATAAATGCACAGGATAACCCGGACTACTTAAAGCGTATTAAACAGGAAATGGTTGCACCACCATTTTTACCGGAATTTGATCAGGTGGGACCAAAAGAACCTGTAGTGGTTGAAATTGAATTAACTATTGAAGAGAAAAAACTCGAAATAGCTCCTGGAGTATTTATTTGGGCTATGACTTTTGATGGTTCTGTTCCAGGGCCGATGATTGTTGTACATGAGAACGATTATGTAGAGCTTACATTGATCAATCCGGAAAGTAATAGCTTACAGCACAATATAGATTTTCATGCTGCTACAGGAGCAATGGGGGGAGGCGATTTAACTGTTGTAAATCCTGGTGAAGAAGTTACGATGAGATTTAAGGCAACCAAATCAGGTACATTTGTATATCACTGTGCACCGGGCGGTATGATGGTTCCATTGCATGTAGTTTCCGGTATGAACGGAGTTATAATGGTACTTCCAAGAGAGGGATTAACTGATAACTTAGGCGAACCTGTTACATTTGATAAAGCATTTTATGTTGTGGAACAGGATTATTATATCCCAACTGATGATGGTGGAGATTATAAAGAATATGATTTCCCATCTGAAGGATTCGGTGATATGATGGGAGTATTTAGAACATTAACTCCAACTCATATTATATTTAATGGCGTAGAAGGCGCATTAACTGGTGAGAATGCTCTTAGAGCAGAAGTGGGAGACAAAGTTCTTTTTGTATCTGCGCAAGCTAACAGAGATACAAGAATGCACTTAATTGGCGGTCATGCTGATCTTGTTTGGAACGGCGGTTCTTTTGGAGATAAACCTTCCACAAACTACGAAACCTGGGCAATACCCGGAGGGGCAGCTGTTCCCATGCTTTACGAATTTAGACAGCCAGGTACTTATGCTTATGTAAATCATAACTTAATTGAAGCGATGTCTTTCGGTGCAGTTGGTATTGTAGAAGTTGAGGGTGAATGGAATGACGATTTGATGAAACAAATAAGCGAGCCAAAAAAAATAGAAAAGAAAAAATAATCTTGGTTACTTAGAGTAGCTTAAAAATTACAATAAAAGACACCTAACGAGTACTTGGGTGTCTTTTTTTTAAACAAGAAATTAAAGTTTCTTATCACATTCTTTACAATTCAATAAATAACCTAATTTATTGTGTCGACCCACTTCAGTAGTTACCCATTCACGAATTTGCCAGGGAGGGTTGTGCCGAACATGCTGCTGATGGCCACATTCCAGATCCGCAACCCAATCTTCTTTTTCATCTTTATGAAAACCGACAATAGCTCGCTTCATTTATCTTTTTGGTCAGCAAGTACTTTGGCAAGATCCAGCTTCTGAATGGCACTAATAGCTGCTTCAACAGCTCCTTCATTACATAAACCACTTATGGAGGCATCCATAAATCCCTCTTTAGCAGCAGCTATACAGGCATCACGGACTATTTCGGCTTCCGAATTACTTTTAAGAGGAGATCGATCAGAATTCAAAGACATTGCTTAATAATTAATGAAACATCAGACTTTGATAGGTATTAAATATTGGTGAGATAATCCAATCATGTCCGTAATTATTTTAAAGGTTTCCGTATTACTGGAATTACGGGATATAAAAAAAGCCCTGCTGTTTGGCAGGGCTTTTAACTTCTGAATAAGAGTGATTTTACTTAATCAAAGTCATTCGTTTCGTTTGGATGTTTTTTCCTGCCATTATTCGGTAGATGTAAACGCCACTGGCGAGATTACTTCCATCGAATGTAACAGAATGTTCACCGGAACCCATTCGGGTATTAACCAAGGTTGTTACCAACTGACCTGTAATCGTAAATACATCAAGTCTTACATCACCTGATTGAGGTAGCGTAAACTGTATTGTTGATGTTGGATTAAAAGGGTTAGGATAATTTTGGTTTAGCTTGAATGTTAGCGGTAGTTCTTCCGGCTCGTTGGATACACCAATCATGGTGGTAAACGAAATATTCAACGAGTTTTCAGCCATTCTGGTAGAGTCAGAAGCTACTGCCATTACCGTCCATTTAAGATCTATGCTTTCTCCACTGAGTACACCCAGATCTTTCAAAGTTGAATCGATAACAGCGTATGTTCCTGTTAAAGAAGTCGCTGAACCATCATTGTCAGATTCGATTGTAAATAACGGAGTAGAGAAGTCCGCATTAGCTGAGTCAAACATGAATACATAGGTCACTTCAGCATTTGAAGTAGCTTCTTCCCATGTAAATGTAACTTCTGTCTCAGCGCCAGTTCCTAAGTCAAAGCTGGAATCATCTGCAGGTGTAAGTACACTGAAAGCATCAATTGTAATCTCAACATCAGAAATCAATTCAACATCACCTTCAAAAGCACCTTTGTAAGGAGCTACTGAACTTCTTGTGGTTCCGTCGATATCAGTAAGTATACTTGAAGGAGTACCCGCAAGGTTGAGATCTCCAACAGAATTCCCTGTTAAGCGTAAATCTGTAGTAGAAACAAACTCAACTTCTACTTCACTGGAGTTAGCATCAACACCCGATGCCGTTTGCCAATCAGCTAATGTAGCAGCATTTGTTGTGTTATATAGACCTAAATTAGCAGAAGCACCACTTACAAAGTAGTTGTTAAAGTCTGCATCTAATTGGGCATTGCTGTCAATAGGCCAGTAAATAGCATTGGCATTAACATCATCCTGATCAGATACAAAGATATTGTTTCTCAGGTTCCAGGTTTGTGCAGTAGCAGATTCCTGATGAGGACCAAATCCTGCATGAATACCGGTTTCGTCACTTGAACCGATTCGAACTGAATTATGATAAATAGAATTCACAGAGTTTCCGGCTGCATTATCGAAAGCAATACCATACACATCGTTCCCTACAGCAGCGCCAATATTAGCGAAATTATCTACCGCAATCATATTGTTAGCAACAAGAACCGTATCTAATGAAGCATTAAATAAAATACCTGCAGCAAAACCGGCTGATGTTGTACGATTTATCTGTAGTCCTACGACCTCATTACCCGTTACAACGGTTTGTCCACCATTTAAAGCAAGATAAATAGCAGCATATCTGGATCGGTCTGCTCTTGGACTATCAATAGAGATAGTGTTATTCATAATGGTATTATTTAAACTCCACCATGTTGTAACACCTCTGTATGTAGCATGAATTCTGTTACCGGATACGGTTGAACCATCTGCCATTACAGAGCTTGTACCCCAAAGACCTACACCATTTTGGAAGTCGCCATTCTCTGAACCAATTTGGTTATTGATAACAGCAAGGCCAATAGTACCATTTGGACCTGATTCATTGGTTACAATTCCGGATACACTTACACTTCCACCTGTATACGTCAGAATACTATTTGCAATCATAGTATTGGTTGTTCCATAGGTGTAAATGAGAGCTGAGAATGTAGTATCAGCACTAGTTATGGTAAGATCACGAGTATCGCCACCAAGTGTGTTTGATCCATCTATAGTTACATAGTCAGTATTGTTGATCCAAATACCGTCGCCACCTGAACCACCCCATACTTCGATAGTTGGTGTTTCACCCGAAACAGGCTTTATTGTTAGACCTGTGAATTCAGTTAAATCATCACGATCGATTTTCAGTTCATTAGAAGTCTCATCTAGATCATCTGCGATGTACAGATTAGTAGCTGAAGATAAACCAAAAGTATTTACGTAGTGAATTGCCTGATGCAAAGAAATAAATCCTTCATCATCAGTAGTGCGCTGAGGAATGAAATAATCTCCTGCTAGTGCTGCTTCCGCTTCTGTAGCTGCACCCAGATTAGTGAATATATTGGTGTTTTTAACGATCCATTCACTATCATCGAAATTTGTACCAAAGGAACCTAATGAAGCAGTATCACCTTTTGTAACACTTATTTTTCGAAGTAAGGTAAGGTTCTGAGTTCCTTTATCAACACCTGCAACTTCCCAACCGGAACCGGGATCATTATTAGGATCACCAAATACATCAACCCAAGTAGTGTCACCACTTTGTGAATCGATATGGATAATTCCACGAGCATCATCACCATTATGGTGAACTGCGCTTGGGTAGCCAAGTACTTCATCTGCATTTTCTGCAGCAAAAAAGCTTGGATCTACTCCGTCGTTAAGTAAAACATATTGTTCGCCAGCAGCGATACTAGCCTCTGCAGCAAATGTATGATAGTATTCCCAACCGCCACCATTTACAGATTGTGCTATTCTGTAATTTTGAAGATTAACAGTTGAATCTGTCAGGTTAGTGATCTCGATAGCTTTATTGTTGCTTGAGCCTTCGATATACTCAGAGAAAATTAAGTTAGAAGGGTCGTCTACAACCGGAGGTGCAGCATTTGTAAAGGCAGCTAAACCATTTACACCTTCCAGTGCATATACGTTGTAAGTGCCATCTTCATTCAATGAAACTCTAGCTTCACCGTAAATAGAACTATATGTATCTGTGTCGTCACCCATTAGTGCAGATTCAGCAACTATTGTTGGAGCGGTAGCATCAGAAACATCATAGATATAAATTTTTCCGGTTTTACTTCCGCCACCTGAGCCATCTGCTCTGTAGGAATAAACAGCTAAATGTTCTTTACTGTCGTAAGCAAAGGCTTGCATACCGTTTCTTGAAGCAGAAGCAAGTGTACTGTTATCAACAAAAGCTCCGGTACTGGTGTATCTTGCCGGGGCAGAACTGTTTCCGCCAATATAGAAATCTGAACTTCTTCCTAATCCCAAAGGAGTAACATCAGTGTTGCCACCTACTACTACATTTGTTCCGGACAAGGTAATGGTTTCTGTATTCCAGGTAGCTCCTTGATCAGCAGTTGTTAGCACATAAATAATTCCCGGGTCACTAGTTGCTACCGGTATCCAAACTTCAACAGTATTATCAGAAACAGAACCTACAACGGTAAACTTATCTCCTAATCGTTGAGCTGTTGATGTAGTTATGACCAATGAATCAGTGTAGGTTCCACCTTCAGTAGACCACCAATATAAATGAAATGGACTAGTTGAAGCATTTGTAGTCAGGTTTCCTAAGAAAGCAACTCCATCGTCTGAGAATTCAATATCATTCATTGCATATGTACCGCCTGCTACTCCGGTTAAATCATAAGGAGTGGCTAAGGTAACGTCAGCTCCTGTTGCTGCATTTAGTACTCTGATTTGAGAGTTAGCTCGGTCTGCTGCGTAAAGATTCTCACCATGAAGATCCATTCCTCTCACCCAGCCAACAGTAAACCAAGATGGAAGCGGTTCCGCTGCACCGGTCCGCGAAGTTCGTTCCCAGACGGTATTAAGCTCCTGTGCTTGTACCGAAAAAGTAATCCCCGTAATTAGTAATAAAACTGCTGAGGTTCCCAGCAGTAGTTTTTGTAAATGTTTTTTCATTCAATTAAATATTTAGTTAATAGAAAAGATATCGGCTAAAGAAAGGTATATATTATGAAATAAGATAATTATGCATGTTATGTACATTGAAGTTGTCTTTAGGGAGCAGTTAAACTGAGTAAAAAACAGATGTAAATTTTAGCGTATAATTTTAGATTGCATTTTCACTGATATTATTTAAGAGATTTTAAAATGAAAAAATTATTTATCCTCATTATGCTGATGTTAACAACAGGGGATTATGTTTCAGCTCAATTCTTTGGACGTCAACCGGATTTCAATCGTCAGGATACTCTACGTGGAACTATTACAGCCGAACGTTCTTGGTGGGACGTGACTTTTTATCATCTGGATATGGAAGTGAATATGGAAGACAGCACTTTTACCGGAACCAATACTATTCAGTACAGAGTCGATTCCCTTACTACTAGCTTAATGCAGATCGATCTTCAACAACCAATGCTGATATCTAAAATAACTCAAGAAGGGAAAGCGCTTTCATTTGAAAGAGAAGGAAATGTTTTTTTTGTTCAAACTAGATCAAACCGGAAAGTAAGGGATATTGACGAGGTCGTTATTCATTTCTCAGGGAAACCAAAGAAAGCAGTAAGAGCTCCGTGGGATGGAGGTATTTCATGGACAAGGGATGAAAACGGAAATCCTTTTGTAGCTTCTTCAAATCAGGGTATCGGAGCAAGTATTTGGTGGCCAAATAAGGATCACGCTTATGACGAACCGGATAGTATGCTGATGAGCATAACCGTTCGCGATGATCTGATGAATGTTTCGAATGGGAGACTCCGAAATGAAACAGATAACAATGATGGTACCAAAACCTGGCATTGGTTTGTAAGTAATCCGATCAATAATTATGGAGTTAATATTAACATCGGTGATTACGTTCATTTCGGAGAAGTTTTTGATGGTGAGAATGGAGCTCTGGATATGGATTACTATGTATTGAGTTACAATCTTGAAAAAGCAAAAAAACAGTTTTTAGATGCGCCCCGAACCATTGAAGCATTTGAACATTGGTTTGGACCTTATCCTTTCTATGAAGACAGCTATAAATTAGTAGAAGCTCCGTATCTGGGTATGGAACATCAAAGCTCGGTTACTTATGGCAATGGCTATGAAAACGGATATCTCGGACGAGACCTGAGCAGCACGGGATGGGGAATGAAATTTGATTTTATCATTATCCATGAAACCGGACATGAGTGGTTTGCCAATAACATCACCTATAAGGATGTTGCAGATATGTGGATACACGAAAGTTTTACGAACTATTCCGAAAGTTTATTTCTGGAATACCATTATGGAGAAAAAGCCGGAAACGAATACGTGATCGGAACCAGACTGGCAATTCAAAACGACAGTCCAATTATCGGAATCTATGATGTGAATTATGAAGGTTCTTCTGATATGTATTATAAAGGAGGAAATATGCTTCATACTATTCGCCAGGTTGTAGCAAATGATGAGTTATGGAGAAAAATTCTGAGAGGTTTAAACAAAGAGTTTTACCATCAAACGGTTACAACTGAAGAAATTGAGAATTTTATCATTGAACAATCCGGGAAAGATCTGGATTCAGTGTTTGATCAATATTTGCGAGATCACAGAGTTCCGATACTTGAATATTTTTTTCGTGACAACAATCTGATTTACAGATGGAATAACTCGGTACCGAATTTTGATATGCCTGTTGAGGTTACTGTAGATGGAAAAGAGATGATTTTAAAACCATCAACCCGATGGCAAGCTATTCCAAGTTCAGGTAAAGACCTTCAGGTTGATATCGATTATTATGTAGGTTCGTTTAAGGTGCAGAACTGATCACTGATTGCATTGATTTTATTTCTGATTCCTTGGATTGTTAGCTCAGATCTTAATGTGATTAAATTTTAGTCTGGGACTTTAGTCTTTTTTGCTAAGGGTATACCTCAAAACCGTTCGGAATAAATTCCTCTCGGGTTAACATGACCAGGTCTTAAATAATGTTGCAAATTTAGTCAGGTAAACAAGCAAGGACTTTAGTCCGCTGTAAAAAGCAATCTAAGTCGGACATGAAGGACCTCCTTGTTTAAATTCTCAATAAAAAATTTTTCATTCCTAATTCTTTTAAAATCATCGTACCTTAAAGTTTCTGTTGAATTGCAGAAAATTTCCTCAAATTCAAACTCCCAAGCTAACTACATTCATGGCTGACGCTACTGTAAAAGAACCGGAAGTAAATCTTGAACTTGCCCTCGAACACGGATTAAACGAAGAAGAATTTGAAATGATAAAGACCCGCTTAGGTCGGGTTCCCACATTTACGGAATTGGGAGTGTATTCTGTGATGTGGAGTGAGCATTGTTCTTACAAGAATTCAATTGTTGAACTTAAAAAACTTCCTCGCGAAGGTGAGCACATGCTGGTTGGAGCAGGTGAAGAAAATGCAGGTCTTGTTGATATCGGCGATGGACTCGGATGCGCTTTTAAGATCGAGAGTCACAATCACCCGTCAGCGATCGAACCTTATCAGGGAGCAGCGACAGGAGTAGGAGGAATTCACAGAGATATTTTTACGATGGGAGCTCGTCCTGTTGCAAGTCTGAATTCATTGAGGTTCGGAAGTTTAGAGAATCCAAGAGTTCGTTATTTACTGGATGGCGTTGTTCGCGGAATTGGTGATTACGGAAACTCATTCGGTATTCCGGTAATCGGTGGTGAAGTGTATTTCGATGAGAGTTACGAAGGAAATCCACTTGTAAATGCGATGAGTATCGGACTGGTGGAAGCCGGAAAAACAGTTTCTGCTATTTCTGAGGGAATCGGAAATCCGGTGATCATAGTTGGAGCAAGTACAGGTCGAGATGGAATACACGGCGCTACTTTTGCATCCGAAGAGATCAGCGAAGAAAGCGAAGCAAAACGACCAAGTGTACAGGTTGGTGACCCGTTCACTGAGAAATTATTACTGGAAGCCAGCCTTGAAGTTTTGAAAACCGGCGCAGTAGTTGGAATGCAGGACATGGGAGCGGCAGGAATTGCATGTTCCACTTCTGAAATGACTGCAAAAGGTGGACAGGGAATGTTGATTGACTTGGACAAAGTTCCGGCGCGTGAAGAAGGAATGACAGCCTACGAATTACTGCTTTCAGAAAGTCAGGAAAGAATGTTGATCGTAGCCGAAAAAGGACGTGAGCAGGAAGTTATTGATGTATATGAAAAGTGGGATCTTCATGGGGTTGTGATCGGTGAAGTTGTGGATACCGATAAAGTAACCTATATGAAAGACGGTGAAGTGAAAGGCGACATGTTTGCTGAGCATTTAGTTCTTGGAGGCGGAGCTCCTCAATATATCAGAGAAACTAAAAAACCGGAATATCTGGATGAAGTTCAGAATTTTGATACTAGCAGTCTGAAACATCCAAGTGATCATCAGGAAACGATCAAAACTTTATTGAGCTCTGTAAATGTTGCTTCAAAAAAGTGGGTTCATGAACAATATGATACAACTGTAAGAACGAATACAGTAACTGCTCCGGGAGCTTCAGATGCAGGTGTGATCCGCGTAAAAGGAACAAACAGGGGCTTGGTAGCAAAGACTGATTGCAATGGCAGATACGTTTATTTGAATCCTCGTCGTGGTGGTCAAATTGCTGTTATTGAATCAGCAAGGAACGTTGTGTGTTCAGGAGGAAAGCCGTTAGCTATCACAAACTGTCTGAATTTTGGAAATCCTTACAAGCCGGAAGTTTACTGGACATTCAAGGAAGCACTTGGCGGAATGGGAGATGCTTGTAAAGCACTTAATACTCCGGTGACCGGCGGAAATGTGAGTTTCTACAATGAAAATCCGAACAGCGCCATTTTTCCATCTCCGATAATCGGGATGTTAGGTTTGATCGAAGATGTTGAAAACCATACTACAACTCCGGGATTTAAAAATGACGGTGATGTTGTAATGTATATCGGCGCCCAACGAAAAGGATTAGGAGGGACAGAGTATCTTAAAAAGATCCATGGTTTAACAACCGGTGATGCTCCCGATTTAGATATTCCCTTTGAAGTAAAACTTCAGGAATCACTATTGGATGCTATAAAAAAGGGTTGGATCAAATCGGCACACGATATTTCTGATGGCGGACTTGTAATAGCACTTGCTGAGAAAGCGATCTTCTCTAAAAAAGGAGTGAAGGTATCGGTTAAAGATCTTGCGGGAACAGACCATGAAGTTCTTTTCAGTGAAGCACAATCCGGAGTTCTTATTACTCTTAAACCGGACGATTTACCAACAGTTATCTCTCATTTTGGACAGCATGAAGTTCCTACTCATGTACTCGGTACCGTTACAGGAGATAAAAAAATGGTGATAGAAGAAGTTGGAAGCTTAGATGTTGAAGAAATGTCTGAGATCTACGAGGGTGTTCTTCCCGGGATTATGGGGTAAAAGATTTAAGATCTAAGACTTAAGATTTAAGATCTAAGACTTAAGATTTAGGATATAAGAGTTAAGACGTAAGATTTGAGATAGAGGTAGAAGAGGGTCATCCTGAATTTATTTCAGGATCTTTGGTAAAGGCTATCAAGTAGAATCGAATTGTTAACCTCTTAAGGTTTCGGACTACCTAATAATTTCGATTGTAGCTTTTTAGTAAAATAGACATTATAAAATCTATTCCTTCATACATCAAAAACTTGGAACGAAATCCTGTCTAATTTTCATTTACCAATCTGACTATTCATCAAGAAGGACAGAGAAGTTATTTATGAAAAATAAGATCGTACTTATCGTAGGTGGCTCAGGCGGAATTGGCTCAGCAACGGCAAAGAGATTTGCCAAGGAAGGAGCAAAGGTAATCCTAGCAGCTCGTAATAAATCCAAAGCAGAAGAAATAGCTAAAGAGATCAATGACAATGGAGGAGAAGCATTTGCCATTCAAGTTGATGCCACCGATCAGAATTCTGTAGCAAATATGGCTCAGGAGATCGAAGATAATCTCGGTAAGATCGATGTGTTGATTAATGCATTCGGACAGGGAATTATAAAACCGTTCATGGATATTGATCCGAAAGCAGCCAAAGAAGTCATTGATGTAAATGTGTATGGTACCTTTTTGGTTACTCAAACCGTGATGAAGCACATGAATACCGACGAGCCAACCAATGTGATATTTTTCCCCGGCACGATGGGAAAATATGTTATGAAAAATGCTTCGGTTTATTCAGCTTCTAAATTTGCTATTCAGGGATTTGTAAAAGCACTTATTGAAGAACAAAGGAGAGGAAAGACAAAATACTCATTATTCTATTTGGGTGGAGTAAATACCGCTTTTTGGGAAGATGATCGGGTAGATATGAAAGTGAAAAAAGAGATGATGTTAACTCCGGAAGAAGTTGCAGAAGCAGTGTATTACGGAGTAAATCAACTTTCAGGATCTGTTATGAATGAGATAGTTATACAGCCCGAAAGTCATCAGTTAGTCTAGAAAAGATTTAAATGAAATAGTATGGACATGAATACCATGTCCATACTAATAAAGAATCTAGCCAGCTATAGGACACTTATCCAAAGAAGACTTATAAGCCTTTTCCAGAATATCCAAACCTTCGTCAATTTGTTCAGAAGTAATTGTCAGTGGCGGACGAAAACGTACAGTATTCGTTCCACAAGCCAATATCATCAAACCATTTTCTATACATTGACTGATAACAGCATCTCTTGAATGAGAATCAGGAAGGTCGATAGCAGCGAATAAGCCTTTTCCTCTTGGATTGGAAAGATGCTCATGATCATCTGCCATTTTCTGAAGTTTGGACAGAAGGTGATCTCCTACTTTAGCTGCATTGGCTACAAGATTATCTTCTTCGATAATATCCAGAATTCTACCAAAGCGAACCATGTCTACCAGATTGCCACCCCAGGTAGAGTTAATTCTGGAAGAAACTTGGAAGCAATTTGTTTCTACTTCATCAACACGAGGTCCGGCTAAAATCCCGCAAACCTGTGCTTTTTTACCAAAAGAGAGAATATCGGGCTTTACATAATGTTCGTGAGCCCAGAATTTTCCGGTCATTCCAACACCGGTTTGAACCTCATCATATATAAGAAGAGCTTCATGCTTGTCAGCCAGATCACGAAGAGCTTGGTGGAACTCAACTCTGAAATGACGATCACCACCTTCACCCTGTATTGGCTCGATCAAAATACAAGCAATGTCATCTTTGTGTATTTCAAAAAATCTCTCGGCCTGTGCGATAGCTAATTTTTCTTCTGCTATCACAGACTTCAAAGATTCCGGTGTTTCCGGGAAACTGGTAGCCGGACTGATAACGCGTGGCCAGTCAAACTTTGGGAAATACTTTACCTTATTAGGTACAGTATTGGTAACAGAAAGTGTATAACCTGAACGACCATGAAAAGCCTTTTCAAAATGAAGCACTTTATGGCCAATTTCATGACGATAACCTTTTTGGAAATTTTTCTGAACTTTCCAGTCAAAAGCCACTTTCATTGCATTTTCAACAGCTAGTGCTCCGCCTGATATAAAGAAAGAGTGGGGGAGATGTTCAGGCACAGCAACTCTGCTGAACGAACTCATAAAACCGGCAAGTTCTTCTGTGTATACATCAGAATTTGATGGTTTGTTGATTGCAGTCTTACCCAACAATGAAACAAAGTCAGCATCTCCTGCAATTTTAGGGTGGTTCATCCCCAAAGGATTAGATGCGAAAAAAGTAAAGAAGTCCAGATATTTTTTTCCGGATTTTGAATCATGAAGATAAGCCCCTTTACTTTCTTCAAGATCAAGCACCATATCGAAACCGTCGGTGAGTAGATGTTTCCCCAAAACCTCTCGTACCTGAGCAGGTTGAATATTTTTTATTTTAGCCATTTAAAGTATTTTTGATATAAGCAGTTTAATTTTCGCTGATAAGCTATCAAATCAGGAAAAAAACGCCAATAGGTTTAAACGGTTTAAACCTTTATTTGGAAAAATTCTCAAGGGTTTTGCGAATAATTTCCACACAATCCATAAGTTGGGATTCAGTCATAACTAATGGAGGTGCAAACCTTATTATATTTCCATGAGTAGGTTTTGCAAGCAATCCGTTTTCTTTTAATGCTAAACAGAATCTCCAGGCAGTATCGCTTTCAGGGTTGTCATTAATAATAACAGCATTCAACAAACCTTTTCCTCGTACTTTCACAAAAAGATCAGAAGAATCCACAAGTTTCTTCATCTCTGACCTGAATAGATTCCCTAAAGTTCGTGCATTTTGAGCGAGATTTTCATCATCCACTACTTCAAGCGCAGTCATGGCTACTTTACATCCTAATGGATTTCCACCATATGTGGATCCATGTTGCCCCGGTTTTATTACATCCATTACATTATCATCTGCGAGAATTGCAGAAACAGGATATGCCCCACCTGATAATGCTTTACCTAAAATTAGAATGTTAGGCTTAGTATATGAATTTTGTCTTTCGCAATGACCACTACAAGAACAATCACCACAAACTGCCAATAGACCACCGGTTCGTGCAATTCCAGTTTGGATTTCATCAGCAATAAATAAGGCATTAGCTTCTTTACACAGACGAGCAGACTCAGAGATGAAGTTTTCATCCGGAACTACAACACCGGCTTCTCCCTGAATGGGTTCAACCAGGAATCCTGCAACATTTGGTTCTTTCAAAGCCTCTTCAAGTGCTTTTAAGTCATTGTAAGGTATCTTTATGAATCCGGGGGTATACGGGCCGAAATTCTTTTTTGCATCAGGATCGTTTGAAAAGGAAATTACAGTAGTTGTTCTTCCATGAAAATTATCTTCACAAACTATGATCTGAGCTTCATTTTCTTTAATTCCTTTTTTCTCATAGGCCCATTTTCTGCACACTTTGATAGCTGTTTCTACACCTTCAGCTCCGGTATTCATAGGAAGTACTTTATCAAACCCGAAATATTCACTCATGTACTTTTCATACTCACCTAATACATTATTATAAAATGCTCTGGAAGTCAGAGTGAGTGTGTGAGCCTGATCAACTAAAGCTTTTGTGATCTTAGGATGACAATGTCCCTGGTTTACAGCTGAATAAGCAGATAAAAAATCGAAGTATTTATTCCCTTCAGGATCCCAAACAAAAACTCCTTTTCCTTTTTCAAGTACTACAGGCAGGGGATGATAGTTGTGTGCTCCGTATTGATCTTCTAGTTGTATTGCGTCTTTTGATGATATCATTAAACTCTGTATTTAATTTTTACTGAAGATAAAGAATAGAGAGACAAACCTTAATAAAAAAAGCGAAATAAAGGTTGATAGTAACCGGTAATTAATCGTATCTTTAAGACTCAACATCGCGGGGTGGAGCAGCTGGTAGCTCGTCGGGCTCATAACCCGAAGGTCGCAGGTTCGAATCCTGTCCCCGCCACAAAAAACTAAAGCCTTATCATTAATTTGATAAGGCTTTTTTATATCCCAATTCAACAGTAGTTACAGATCTTATCTTAAGGGTTAAATTACATTCTAATTATCTGGATGTAATAGAAGAATCACACTCTTCCTTCTTGACGTAAAAAAAATTTGAAAAATCAAACGTTTCATTTAAAAATCTTATTGTTTGACGCTCGAATTTTTTTTGTAAAAAACTTTTAATCGAGAAAATTATTTCTTTAATTGCAGAGTCCTAACAATAATTAACTAAATACAATAAATATGAAAAAGTTCTACTATCTTTTTGTATTGGGATTGTTTTTCTCAGCCAGTGCATTTGCACAGACTGGAACTATCTCCGGTACAGTAATTGATGATGCAACAGGTGATGCTTTCACAGGTGTAAGTGTTGTGTTAGTTGAGCTCCAAAAAGGTGATCCGTCTGACTTAGATGGTAACTATGAGCTTACTAACATTCCATACGGAACTTACACTCTAAGAGCTACATTTGTGGGTTATGAAAATTTCGAAACACAGGTAACTGTAAACAGTGCTTCTAAAACTGTTAACATTAGCCTTAAACCAACCGTCGGTGCATTTGACGAAGTAATTGTAACTGCTTTTGGTTTATCTAGAGAAGAAAAATCGATCGGTTACGCAGTTCAAGATGTAAGCGGTGACGATTTAACTCTCGCTAATGAGTCTAACATTGTTGGTGCATTAGCAGGTAAAGTGTCTGGTGTTCAGGTAATTGGTACATCAGGTGCAAACATCGGTGGTTCCAGCAAAATTAGACTTCGCGGAACTAACGGTCTTAGTGACGGTCAGCCACTTTTTGTAGTTGACGGAACTCCTATTAATAACAGAAGTTTTTCAGGCTCGGCAGTAGGTCGTGATTACGGAAACCTAGCCGGTGATATCAACCTTGACGATGTTGAGTCTGTATCTGTATTGAAGGGTGCTGCTGCATCTGCTTTATACGGGAACAGAGCTTCTAACGGAGTTATCCTGATTACAACTAAAGGTGGAAGTTTAGGTGAAAACCAACCACTGGAAGTTAATTTCAAGAGTTCTACTACTTTTGATAATATATATATTCTTCCTGAGTATCAGGATGAGTACGCTGGTGGATATACTCAGAACTTTATTCCTGTAGTTGATCCTGTTGATGGTCAAACGTACAATACGCTTAACTATGCTGCTGATGAAAGCTGGGGTCCAAAAATGGATGGTACAACGTATCGCCCATGGTATTCTTGGTATCAGGCTGATGTTGACGGTGACGGTACAAGCGAATACGGTAAAACTATTCCATTACAATCAAATCCTGATAACGTAAGAAACTTCTTTGATACAGGATTATCTTTTGATAATTACCTTTCAATTAGTGGTGGTAGCCGAAACGCTACATACAGAGTTTCTATTGATAACAAGCAACAAACCGGTGTTATGCCAAATTCTGAACTAGATGTTACTTCTTTAGGATTTAATGGTGGGCTAAGACACAATGATAAGTTTATTTCTAATGTAAGATTAAACTATATCAATACTAAAGGTTCAGGTCGTCCTCCTCAAGGGTACTCACCAACTCAAGGTAATGCTGTACAATCATTTAACCAATGGTTTCAAAGACAGCTAGACATGGATATGTTACGTAACTACCGTGCTACTGATGGTACGCTTACTTCATGGAACATCCGTTCTGCTACAGATACTCGTCCTTTGTATTGGGATAGTCCTTTCTTTTCTATATATGAGAATGTTCCAGAGGATAGTAGAGATCGTTTCTATGGTAACTATACAATTGGATATAATATTCTATCAAATTTAACAGTAGAAGCTAAAGTACATGCTGATATTTATGATTTTGTAATTGAGGACCGCATTGCAACTGGTGGTTTAGAGCAAGATTCTTACAGCATCGCTAAAAGAAGTAATAAAGAGATTAACTACGAGATCGGTGTTAACCACCAAACTGAATTTGAAGATTTTACATTCAACAGTTTTGCAGGTGCAAATCTTCGTCAGGAAAGATATAACTCTTTAACTTCTTCTACGGTTGGTGGATTATCAACGGCTAATTATTTTAATATTTCGGCTTCTGTTGATCGTCCAAACGTATCTTCTTTTAAATCTGACAAGGATGTTCGTAGTATATACGGAACAACTACAATCGGTTGGAAAGATATCGTTTATGCTGATCTTTCTGTAAGAAATGACTGGTCGTCAGCTTTACCTGAAGATGAGAATTCTTACCTTTATTATGGTGTTTCAGGTAGTTTTGTACTATCGGAACTTCAGTTCATGCAATCACAGAACATCTTGAGTTTTGCGAAGCTTAGAGCTTCTGTTGCTCAGGTGGGTGATGATATCGGACCTTACCAGATTCAGCAGACTTACGGTTCAGGTGGAAACTATGGTTCTTCGCCTACACAGTTTGTTCCAAATTCTATTAATAACAGCAATCTGAAAGCTGCTATTTCTTCAGATTACGAGTTTGGTGCTGATCTTCGATTCCTAAACGGTAATGTTAGGTTAGATCTTAACTACTATAACTCTGTTAGAGAAGATGAGATCATTAGTTTGACTGTACCGGGATCAAGTGGATATAACACTGCGATTGTAAATGCAGGTGAATTCACAACTGAAGGTTTTGAAGTTCAATTAGGAGCAACTCCGCTTAACACTAGAGACTGGAACGTAGATCTTACTGCGAACTGGGCAACTAGTACTTCTACAGTAAACAAACTTGCTGATGGCTTAACCAGTCGTCAATTAGAGCGCGCTTATTTTGGAGTGTTTTTATTTGCAAGAGAAGGAGAAGAGTGGGGTGCTATTGTAGCTCCTGGATTTGAAACCGATGCTAATGGTAACAAAATTGTTAATCCAAACGGTGCTTATTCAATTGAAAACAACAAGGATCTTGGATATTTACTTCCGGATTACACAGGTGGTTTCAGAGCAGATATCTCTTTCAAAAACTTCAACCTTGGTACATTCTTAGAATTCCAAAAAGGTGGACAGTTCTACTCTATCACTAAGATGTTTAATGCTTATTCAGGCTTAGGAGAAGGAACAGTAGGAGACAATACATTAGGTAATCCTTTAAGAGATCCTGTGTTGGACTCTAATGGAAACGAAGTTACTAGTGTAGCTCTTGGAAGCGCTGCTTCTAATTCAGGTGGTGTACTTGTAGAAGGTGTTGATTCTAACGGAAATCCTGTTTCTTATTTAACTGAAGCACAAACACATTATGCACGTATGTTTGGTGTTAAGGAAAACTGGTTATATGATGCTAGTTATATAAAATTAAGAGAAGTAAATCTTAATTATAACTTGCCACAGGATCTGTTAAGCAAGATTTCTATCAAAAGAGCGTCAGTTGGTGTAAGTATGTATAATGCTTTACTAATTTACTCTTCTGTTGACGGTCTTGATCCTTCCGCTATCCAAAACGGTACAACCGGTTTCTCTTTCTGGGAAGGTGGCGGTCTGCCAGGGACACGTTCAGTATCTTTTAATCTTAACTTAAGCTTCTAAATGATATTTAGAACTAGAAAAAACAAATTAAGTATTATGAAAAAATCATTATTTGTAGGTTTATTAACCTTTTTGATAATCGGTTGTAGTGATTTTGGAGATATTAACGTTGACCCAAATAACCCTTCAACTGTAAAAACTGATTTGCTTCTTACCAACTCACTTACTTCAATAAGTGCTGTTGTAGGAGCAACTACAGGTACATTATATGTCCAGTACATATCTGAAACTCAGTATACTGAGTCTTCAAGATATCAGACATCTAGTTTTGACTTTAATGGCTGGTATTCTGGAGTATTACAGGATCTTCAAACCATTATTGATCTGAATAGCAACCCTGAAACTGCTCCGGATGTACTTTCCGGTGGTAGTAACGGAAACCAGTTAGCAGTAGCTAATATTATGCAGGTCTATTACTATCACTTCATAACTGATAGATGGGGAAGAGTTCCTTACTCTGAAGCACTTAAGGGTAACGAAAACTTAACTCCGGCATATGATGCTCAGGATGCTATCTACGCAGATATGATCCAACGTCTAAAAGATGCTGTTGCATCTATGGATGGAGGAACAGGCGTACGTGGTGACATCATCTTTGGTGGAGACATGGACAGATGGGAAGACTTCGCAAACACTCTAAGAATGCGTATCGCACTTAGGATGTCAGAAGCTAATGCTGCTACTGCACAGACAGAATTTAACGCTGCTGTTTCAGCCGGTGTTATTACTTCTGATGTTATGTATCCTTACTTGGCTGAAGCTGCCAATGAGAATCCATGGTACGGCAGATTCCAAACAAGAACAGATTACGCTATATCTTCTACTTTAGCTGATACTATGAAGGCATTAGACGATATGAGACTAACTGTTTTTGCTAACCCGGCTCCTGATCTGGATAACGGAGATGGAACTGTTGAGCTTTCTGAAATAAACGGAATGCCTTACGGTATCGCTAATGCAGGTGATATTACTAATGCTTCTATTTCTTTTCCAGGTTCAGCAATTGGAGCAGGTGGTCCTTCAGTAGGTCAACAAGATGCTCCACTTCCAATCGTTACTGTGGCAGAGGTTAACTTTGCCAGAGCTGAAGCAGCTGCAAGAGGATGGGGCGGTACTGCTGCAACATTCTATAATGCAGGTATTGATGCTTCTTGGGCTCAATGGGGTGTTGATGGAGATGCTGCTGCGCTTACAGCATATAAAGCAGATCCAGCCGTTGCTTATAACGCAGCTAATTGGAGAGAGCAAATTGGATATCAGAAATGGATCGCTTTATTCCCACAGGGATATGAAGCATGGTCTGAGTGGAGAAGGTTAGGATTTCCTGCTTTAACTCCTGCTCCTGATCCATTGAACAACAGTGGATTAATTCCTGTTCGTCATGCTTATCCAACATCAGAAACAGATCTGAATACAGAAAACTATGATGCAGCTGTTGCTGCTCAGGGTGCGGATGAATTAGATACCAACCTTTGGTGGGATCAGTAATCCAAACAACTTATAAACTTTAAGTTTATTTAAAATTGAAAGCTACTCTTTTTAAAAGGGTAGCTTTTTTTTTGATAGGCTTTCTCTGGATTTGGCACTTTGGTTAGATTCAAATAAAGAAAATACTAGTAAACTGCTTATTCAGTGAATGTGCAGGAATAGAGAAGTTGTGTATTTAATAGAGGCGGTTCATAATTTACTTTTGATCCAAACGAATTTACTCTTTAAAGATCATTAATTACTATTAAAGTGGAAGTAGTATACTTTACTTTGGACTTTTTAATAACGGTTATGATTTTAGCTTTCTTAAGCTAGTACTATTATTTACAAATCTGCTTCAGCTAAACTTAGTTAAGTTAATACTATTCAACACATTATTTCCGACCTTACTTGATTGACGAGTTAATTTTTTTTTCTGATTTTTTTAAGAACGAAAGAGAAATAAAGAATAAAGTGAGAAGTGCCACTAAGCTAGATGGAATTTAGAGAATTAGCTTTAGGTTTTGTTTAAATCCGGCTGTATATATTTTAAAGTGTATCTGAATAGTCAGCTAATAGCGGTATTTACAGAAAAGCTTATAATCCACTCCCATATTTCAGTTGTAAAGCCCTAAAAACAGACTTAGTTAGTAATAGCTTTCATTATTATTGCTTTTTATAGACTAATTAGAGGATCTCAGATAATCCTGTAAACGATTAGATGTGTAATACACTATGGCGAGCGAGATAGAAAGCTTACTATAAAATGCAGCTAAAAATAAACTTATTGTTTGAAGAATGATAAGTAGATAACTACGATACTTATGTTAGCGGTTAATAGAAGAGAAGCATTAATATCTGTCTTATATACTTCCAAGAGATTAAAAAACTAACATTTATCTGGTTGTTCCTTCTTTAACTTATATGTTTCAAATTATTATCAGAAAAAGATATTCCTTTGCTATGTGAATAACCGATAATTTGAATCGGAATTTAATTAAACTTTGTATTCTCTCTTTGTTGTTTTGACTTAAGGGTATTATGAATGACTGTACCAATTGTCTACTTAATACAGCTAAGATTAATAGCATAAAAAAAGCCACTCTGAAAAGAGTGGCTTTTTAATTAGTTAAAAGAACTAAATGTATTAGTTATTATAACCTTCATTTTGATCCATGCTGGAGTTTGCATCCATCTCACTTTGAGGTATTGGGAATGCAGCTCTGAAATCAGGATACGCAAGAGTAGTAAACCCTCCCGGATCTTCATCAGCAACAATGTCATCACCATTTCTCATTTGAGTAGCAAAGTAATGTCCTTCACCTAAAAGCTCTAGACGTCTTTCTAACAGAACATCAGCCAAATCAGCAGTACCAATATATGGACTTACGGTATATCTGTTGTTAGCAAGAGTATTGAGTGTAGTTGCAATGACAGCACCTGCTGCTCCATTTCTGGCTTGAGCTTCAGCTTTGTTCAAGATTACTTCCTCAATTCGAATCATACGAATGTTATCTTCACCATTGATCTCATCAGGGTATTTGCCAGTAAGTCTGAATTGAGTATCAGTACCATTAGCATTTGTACCAACAAGAGCAAATCTGAAGTCATTTGCTTGATCGTATAGGTCGTATGTCTCTTCATTTAACTCAACATCACCATAGTTTGTATTTTGATAAATACGAGCAATACTATTAGTACCTGCATTATTAGTAGCAGTATAGCCTAATTCAAAGATGCTATTGCTAGCCTCATCAGTAGACCACGCAGCAACTAAAGCAGCTTGATCAGCAGGAACAGTGTAAACACCTGAGTTAATAACTACATCAGCAGCATCAATTGCAGCTTGGTAATTACCAACTTCCAGATTTACTCTGGATTGCAACGCTTTAACAGCATAGTAAGACATAGAAGTCTTAGAAGTGTTAGATGTACTGATCAAACCTTCAGCTGTAGTAAGATCTGCTAACACCTTAGTGTAAACATCAGCAACGGACTCTCTAGCTGGTAGAAAGTTATCCGGCTCATTGTATGTAGTTACATAAGGAACTCCTAAGTTCGCAGTTCCACCCGGAATAGCATGCTGTTGTCCAAATGTTCTTACTAAGTCAAAATGAAGTAAAGCACGTAGTGCATATGCCTGACCTTTAAGGTCATCGATCGTAGCAGAAGAACCTACTTCTGCTGCAATTGCGATATTAGCTATTGCAATAGCTCCATAGGAGTTAGTCCAAAAGCTACTTGCATTTCCATTTTGAGTAGTGTAAACGTGTTGTGAAGGAGCACCGAATCTGTTAGATGCAGAAGAACTCCACATATTATCAGAACGAACTTCATTCGCAACTATTAGGTCTCTACCATAAAGAGCAGTAGAATTCATATCGTCAAGTATTCCATATACAACTGCTTGTAAATCAGCAACTGTACTAACAGCAGTACTTGTTTCTTTCGCTTGGTCTACAGAAGGCTCAAGAAAATCTGAACACGCTGCTGTAAGCAGGCCTGCAACCAAGAGTAATAAGTATGATTTTTTAAAAATATTCATTGTAATCTAATTTAGAAGTTAGCTTTAATACCAACAGTTACAGATTTAAGTGGTGCAGAATTTAGATTTAAGAAACCACCTGCATCTACTTCAGGGTCAAATTCTAATAAATCGTCAAAAGTATATGTCCATAGGTTTTGGCCTAAGAAGAATACGGTTGCAGATTTAACGCCTATAGTCTCTAAGTAACGAGCAGGAACATTGTATCCGATATTAAGATTTTTAAGTCTTAAGTAATCGCCATCATATAAGAAACGGCTTGAAGTTCCGGCAGTTTGTCTGGCATTACCACTTTGTGGTCTTGGGTTGAGTGCATTATCACCCGGTTGTTGCCATCTGTCGTACTGAGAAGCGTACTGATTGTAAAGGAATGAATAACGGCCATCAGAAGAATTGATGAATGCCCATGAATCATACACTTTATTACCAAAGTTGTAGTAAAGATCAGCGCTAAGGTAGAAGTTGAATACATCGAAACGAGTATTTATTCCACCAAATGCTGATGGAAGTGCACTTGCACCTTGATAAGCAGTTTGAGCAGTATTGTAATCGTTTGTAGTTGCACCACCTTTACCGTCAATGTACCATAGAGGATCACCATTGTCAGGATCAACACCAGCCCACTTTCTCATGAACCAAGCATTTGTTTCAAACCCTTCAACAGCAATATATCTTGTAGAAGATGTAATCTCGATGTCTTCGCCATTAGCGTCAGTAGGTAATTCTGTTACCTCATTTTCTAATAATGTTAAGTTACCACCAAGGTTCCATTTGAAATCACGTGTTCTAAGTACATCGTATCCAAGTTCGAACTCAAATCCTTGGTTATATAACTCACCAATATTCTGAGTCTGGCTGTTATGACCAGTTGTTCTTGAAAGAGGTACAGCAAACAGAAGTTCATTACTGTTCTTTCTGAAGAAAGTAGCAGAACCTGTTAGTTTTTCAAACATTTCAAACTCAAGACCAAGATCGAAAGACTGAGCTTTCTCCCAAGTTAAAATTGAGTTACCTAAAGTGTTGTTTCTGATGGTAGGATTACCGTAGTAAGAACCAGTGTAGCTTACTGTTGCTTGGTACTGATTTAGACCTACAGAAGAGTTTCCTGTTAATCCATAAGAAGCACGAACTTTTAAGAAGTCAAGGAAGCTTAGGTCGCTTAAAAATTCTTCTTCTGAAAGCACATAAGAAACACCTGCAGAGTAGAAAGTACCCCAACGCTCATCTTCAGCAAATCTTGAGTTACCTTCATAACGTAAACTTGCATCCACAAAAACTTTGTCTTTAAATCCGTAGTTCACTAAACCTGTGAAAGAAGACACGCTCCAATCAGTAGTTTGAGAGAATGCAGCAACAGGATTCGCAGTTGTAGCTAGGTTTATAAGACCAGTAGCAGCAATACCTTCACCTGAACCACCAACTTGGAACTGGGAGTTCTTTTGAATTTCATTCCAAACTGTGAAATTAAAAGAGTTGTCAGTGTTTAGCAGGTAGTTGTAGCTAATCATGTTTTGCCACACATAGTTAAAGTTTCTGTATGTGTAATCATCAACTCTACCACTTTCATCATCACTATCACCGTAAAAGATGTTGTTGTAGTTCTTTTCTTCACTTAAAACAAAGTCAATAGCGAACTTAGATGTGAAAGTTAAGTTGTTGTTAAACTTAATATCTACTTTAGTGTTGTTTAATAAACGTGCAGTTTTGTTTCTATCAATATCATTCGCCTGAGTATACAGAGGATTGTAGATTGCGTTTGATAGATTAGTGATGTTGAATGATCCATCAGCATTATAAACAGGGTCAATTGGAAGCATGAAGTATTTAGCTAATACCGGGCTACCAAAGTAACCAGCACCTTCCAGAATACCATCTTGCTCAGTAAATGAACCGGTTGTAGAGTTTTGTACTCTAACTCGGTCATCTAGCTGGTGAGAAATATCAAATTTACCGGTGTATCGGTTAATTTCAGTTCCTACAGTTGTACCTTCTTGATCAAAAACACTCATAGAAGCGTAGAACTGAGTTTGGTCATTACCACCTCTTGCAGAGAATGAATATTCTTGCTGAAGAGCGTTCTCATTAGTAGCAGCTTTATTCCAGTCACTGTCAGTAGTACCATCCCATGGGGAAGCAACACCATAAGCTTGTTGGTAGATCTCGTCCCATTGCTGAGAATTTAACGGATCCGGTCCATCAATAGCAGTGTTATTAGCACCTCTTTGAGCAGTTACAGAATAAGTAGTATTACCTTGACGTCCGCTTTTTGTTGTAATAACAATTACACCGTTTGTTCCACGAGCACCATAAGGAGCAGTAGAAGCAGCATCTTTAAGAACAGTAATGCTTTCGATATCTGAGTTACTAATAGTAGAAAGAAGGCCTAAAGAACTAGTTCCGCCATTTGTACTGACGTTTCCGGATACAACAGGAACTCCATCAATTACAAATAATGGTGAAGTTCCAGCGTTGATCGAGCTTATCCCTCTAATTCTAATATCCTGAGTAGCTCCAGGAGTACCGGATGAAGCAGTGATCTGAACACCGGAAGCCTTTCCTTGTAGAGCTGCATCAATAGAAGCAACAGGAACGTTTTCAAGTTTATCACTTTGAACTGAAGATACAGAACCGGAGAAAGTAGATCGGTCAATAGACCCGTAACCGGTAACGATTACTTCATCTAATCCTACGAGATCGACAGATAAGTTAACGTCTAATACTAATTCTCCGGAACCAATTTCCACAGAAGAAGTATATCTCTTGTACCCGATGTAGTTAACACTTACTTCATAAGTGCCAGCAGGGATTCGAGTTATTGCATAGTCACCGTCTACATCAGATTGGTCACCTTTTTGAAGGGACTGAATGTAAATAGTAGCACCTGGCAAAGGTTCACCAGTCTTGGCATCTGTTACTTTCCCTGTAAGGGAGCCTGATTGAGCAATCGCTAAAACAGGTAAAAACAAAGCCAATGTTAAAAGTTGTAGCTTTTTAAACATAGTTATGTGATTTAGTTAATAATAAACGGCATTGAGCCGTATTTACAAGCTTTAAATATGGATAAAAAGGGAACTAAAAACAAACATTTTATCCTTTTTTTCAGCCTATAAAACCCTTATGAATTTGGTTATTGGTTCAGGAAAAGTATGGAGCCATCATTCCATGCTTGTATGTACTTATATTCTAAATTAGATAGCGATTGGTCTCGTTCTATAAGATAGTGATCAAAAGGGAAGTGTTTTGTCTCTTGTTTGTTTTTTTGAAACACTATTGAGACATTCCGGCTTCCCGAATCAAATGGATATATCCATCTCATACCGTCAATTTGATAGTCTACATATAATGGAGGTCCGAACAATATGAAGGCTCTCCCCATATCTGTTTTCCAACCTTCCTTAAAATTTGAAAATTGTTTATTTGCTAGTTCTACTCTTGTATAGAAAAGTTCAATAATCTGACTGGCTTTAGCTTTGTTTTCTATTCCTTTAAGCCAATATTTATCCATTTCTATTTTCATTAATCTTGGGTCACTAATAGACATTAGCTCTTCATGGTCTTTTTTTCTCATCAAGTAAACTAAAGGGGCGGCGTACTCATCTACATCTATAAGCGCAGGGAAATTTGTACTTTTTATTGAAAAATCTCTGGCTTTATAAATCTCCTTCCCATCAGTATCTGTAGATTCTACTTCCAACCTGTAGTTTCCACGTTCCAGATTTGCAAAGTTAAAAAATACAGAAACATTTCCTTGATTAACTAAAACACGTCTTCTGCTTTCCAATAATTCTTCGTCGTAATAAGTAATTCCCAAATGTTCTATACTTGAGCTATTATACCTGCGATCTCCTATAGATCTGGATACGGAAGTGTCAGAGTCAAACTTTAAAAGTCGAGTACGTAATATCAGATCATCGAGAGATTTGTTATTAGCTTGAAATTTGAATCGGAGAGAGTCGTATTTATCAGAAATATGATATGAGACAAGGTCCTCATAAATAGTCTCATTATCCTGTTTTAATACTCCAACCATTTGAATGTCAGTTAAAAAGCTTTTTCCGTCATCCGGACTTGGGATTATTACCTCTTTTGTAGTTTTTGTAGTTTTCTCAGACGTAAGATCCGTTACCGAAACTGATATAGAATATTTACCGGGATCAATAGGCACAAGTTTCTTAAATCTTTTTACTCCTTCACTTACCAGTATATCGGTTCTGACATCAGTTACTTCAATGGGAAAAGTAATTGGAGGAGTGTTTTTGGCTTTTTTTTCTGCCAGATCAACAACATCAATGCTAACGTCCAGATGTGCACTAAATTGATTTTCCTTGAACTTATAGATTAAACTGCTGTGAACAACTTCGCCTGCTATCAGTAAGTTCTTATCTGAAGACTGATCAAATGTACTACCAATAAAAACTCTGGTTTCCGGATATCCGGGTTTGAATTCTGTATCATTTCCTCTTCCTATTTCATCCAGATAAGCATTGTTGCACATAAAGGTAAATGGTGCAAAGCAAAGTAGGATTAATAGTAGGTGAAATTTTTTCATAAGTTATAGTCTTTTCATAATTAGTCCGGTTCTCCAAAACTCAATTTGCTGGTATTGAACCGTATAATAATCTGAGGATCTCTCTAGTAAGTAATTTTCAAAGGGGAAGAATTTATTTTTCAGTTTTGGAGCCACGAATACAAAGTTTTTTTCCGGGTCAGAAGAATTGTAAGAATATCTCCAAACTGTTCGATTTAAAGTAACATCGACGTACCAAGGAGAGCCAAATAAAATGTACATCATGCCCCGATCTGTTTTCCATCCTTCTTTAAAATTTGAGAATTGTTTATTCGCTTCCTCTACTCTTTGGTAGTATAATTCTACTACACTTTTAGCTATTTGCGAATTATTTATATTAGAAAGCCAAAATCTATCTATTGCCTTTTTTAATTCAGTATCATCTTCTATTTCCATTAGTTCTTCATACTCATCTTTTGACATTAAGTAATAAAGAGGTTTTGCAAGTTCCTTAGGAGTTCGTAGTGAGGGGTAATTTTTACTCTTGATTGAAAAATCCCTCGCTTTATATAATTCGTTTTCGGTGTCTAATTCTGATGAAACTTCAAATCTGTAATTGCCTCTGTCTAAATTTGGAAATGTAAACTCTATCATTACGTTTCCCTGATTTGTCAAAACACGTCTATTCGTGTTAACTTCGATTTCATCAGAGTATTCTATTCCTTTATATTCAATACTACTTGGACCGTAGTTGTTAAAATTCATAGGTCGGGCAATAGAAGTGTCAGACTCAAATTTAAGTAATCGGGTATTGATGGTAAGAGGATCAGTAGATCTGTTATTAGTAATCTGGAATACAAATTTTAAAGAGTCAAAATCGTTCTGAATTACATACGTTGTAACCGGATCGTAGGAAGCATTTTCAAGAGTTTTTTTGCTTAGAATTTTGATGTTAGTAATGTTATTAACATCTCCATCGGGATCGGGTATATAGACATTGGAGGTTCGTTCTATTTGTTTACCGGTATTATTGTCAGTTAAAGTGGTTACGATTCTAAAACTTCCCGGAGTAACTTTAAAATCTCGTTCAACTTTATGTGTGTTTTGACTAAAAGAGAGTTTATTTGAAGAGTCGGTTAGAACAACCGGAAATTGCTGAGTGCTAACCACATTCTTGGAATTGTCTAAGTCGATGATTTGATACTCAATAATACCCTCTGCCTGATAAACAGCATTCTTTCTTTTGAATACCAAGCTTCCTTCAACTATTTCGCTCGCTATATTAATTGAAGCCGTGTTATCTTGTTCAATAAATCCCGATGCTACTACTCTTAGTTCAGGATATCCGGGTATGTATTTATAACCGGCGCCTTTGTCAATGTTGTTAACATAAGAATTAGAACAAGCAGCGAATAAAATCAACGGTGCTAGTAAAATTTTTAAAATATATTTTGTGGGTAGATTATTCATGTTAGCTATATAATATTGAATAAAAACAATCCGAAATGATAACGACAAATCGGTTATCTTTAGTATAACAAAAAGCTATTTAAATAATTATATGATATCTACAAGACGCAGAACCAAGATTGTTTGTACAATTGGGCCTAGTTGCAATTCAGAAAAGGGAATAGAAGATTTACTATTGCATGGAATGAATGTTGCACGGTTGAACTTTTCGCATGGAACCCATAAAGATCACGCTCAGGTTATTGGTCATATCAGAAAAGTTGCAAAAGCTAATAAGTACAGTATTCCAATTTTGATGGATTTGCAAGGACCAAAAATCCGTGTAGGTACAATGAAAAATGGGGGGCAGGTTCTTAAAACGGGTAGCTCAATTGTAATAACCGGTGAGAATATCGAAGGTACTCCAAAAAAGATCCCAATCGATTACCCTGATCTTGTAAAAGAAGCAGAAGTAGGCAACAAAATATTATTGGATGATGGCTTGCTTGAATTCAAAGTGATCTCCAAAAATGAAAAAGAACTCAATGTAGAAGTTGTAGTTGGTGGATTACTTAAATCCCGAAAAGGGGTCAACCTTCCAAATGTAAAGATCTCCATTCCGGCGTTGACTGAAAAAGATATTACTGATTTAGAATTTGGTATAAGTCAGGATGTAGATATAATCGCACTTTCTTTTGTTCGTTCCGCAAAAGATATAAGAGATGTCGTATCCAGAGTTCGGGCAGCAGGAAGTAACGCTTCAATTATTGCTAAAATTGAAAAGCCGGAAGCTTTGGAAGTAATAGATGAGATTATAGAAGAATGTGATGGAATCATGGTTGCAAGAGGTGATCTTGGAATAGAAATTCCGACAGAAGAGGTTCCGATAGTTCAAAAAACTTTGATCGAAAAATGCAGAATGGCCGGAAAGCCTGTAATTACTGCAACTCAAATGTTGGACTCGATGATCAATAATCCCAGACCAACAAGAGCTGAAAGTTCAGATGTTGCAAATGCAGTTATTGATGGAACTGATGCAGTTATGCTTTCAGGAGAAACCGCATCAGGAAAATATCCTCTTGAGGCAGTAAATGTGATGGATAAAATCTGCCGAAAAGTAGAAGAAAATCGAACAAATTTGTACAATAGCTTAGCTTTTGATAAACCGGAATGGAAAGAAAAACAGGTTGTAGAAAGTCTCTCTTATTCCTGTGTAAGTATCGCTGAAAATGTTGAAGCTAAAGTTATTGGAACACTTACAAATTCAGGAAGTACCGCTAGAAGAATTGCAAAGTTCAGACCAAACGCACCAATTATAGCATTTACTGAAAGTCAAAAAGTAAGAAGACAACTTAATCTGGTATGGGGAGTTTATTCGGTAAGGGTAGAAAAAATATTTGATACAGATATGGGTGTTAAATTAATGGAAGAATTCTTGAAAGAAAATGGTTTTGTTAAAAAAGGAGACAGAGCCATATTGACAACAGGAATACCAATTGCAAAAAGAGGTAGTACGAATATGATAAAAGTTAGTACAATAGAATAAAACATGTAGTTTTGAGTTTGATATTAGAAATTTTTGTATGAAAAAAGGACTCTTACTTTTACTAACAAGTATTATTTTTCTTGGATGCGGATCAGGGTTAAAGTCTGGTTGGGGGAACTTCACTGCATATTATAATACCTATTATAACGCCAAAAAAAGCTATAACGCAGGTGTTCAAAAGGTTTTAGATTCCAAAGTCAATTATAATCCACAGCAACCTATCCGAATTCATGAAACACCCATAAATGCCGGTGCACAAGATTTTGACAAAGCCATTGAAAAGGGAGCAGAGATCTTAAGAAAATATGAAGATTCGAAATGGGTAGATAACTCTCTGCATTTGATCGGAAAGTCATATTATTTTAAAGAGGAATATTTTTCAGCAGATCAAAAGTTTCAGGAGATAGCCCTGACAACCAGCGATGAAGAGCTTATTCAGGAATCCATTTTATGGAGAAGCAGAGTTTTACTTGAGATGGAACTCTATGGACAAGGGATACAATACATCAATGAGCAGCTTTTGGAGCGGGAAGGTATTTGGAAAACAAACAAAAAAGCAGAATTGAAGATCATACTTGCTCAATACTATGTGGAGCAAGAGAATTTGGAAGATGCGATTGATCATCTTAGTGAATCACTACCAAGCCTCAGCAAAAAGAAGTATAAAGAAAGGGGATACTTTTTAATGGGACAACTTTATGAGCGGAAAGGAAATTACAGAGACGCTTATAATGCTTACAGAAATGTAGAAAATTTTTATGTTGATTATGATCTTCAATATTTAGCTCTGCGGAAAAGAGCAGAAACAGCGAGGCTTTTAGGTGATAATGAATCGGCGTTAAGTACATTCAACAAAATGGTTAGAGATGATAAAAACACCGAATTCAAAACAGAATTGGATTACGAGATCGCAAAAACTTACCAGAAACAAGGGGAATTTGAAGAAGCAGTATATGTGTATAAAAGATTATTAAACAATAAAGTTGATAGGCCAAGCACTGAAACAAAAGCATTGACATATTATGAGTTAGCTGAAATCTATAGGTACGGATATAATGATTTTGAATTAGCTGCGGCATACTATGATACATCAGCAAGACAAAATGCTTCTGCTCAAAAGTTACCGGAAAATTATAATGCCAAAGAACTCGCTCTCTCTTTTGGTGAATACGCCAGATTAAAAAACGAACTTCATTACAGGGATAGTTTACTTTGGGTTTCAAACCTGTCTCAACCTCAGTTAGACTCATTAGTTGCAGAAATCAAAAAAAGGAAACTAAAGGAGATAGAGGAAGAAAGAAAAAGCCTAAGAGAACAAAATAATACATTGATAAATGTTTCCAGTAATTCTGAAACGGCTACCAATACAGAGCGGAATGGTTTCCTGAATGTGAATAGTCCTAATCTTCAAGCTAATGCAAGGAATCAATTTATAGCTGTTTGGGGGGACCGACCTCTTGTAGATAATTGGAGAGTCAGAGAATTGATGACATCTTCTGATTCGGGAATTGAGAATGCTAATGAAGGAGAACAAGTTAATCAACAATCAAGAACTTTTGCCAACATCCAAACATCAGTGGATTTATCGGAAGTGCCTTTTCAGGAATCAAAAAAGATTGAAGCGAAAAATGAAATAGCTAAGCTTAAATATGAATTGGGTAATCTGTTTTTTATCTCTCTTGAAATGCCTGACAGCGCTAAAGTGTATTTTATTGATGTAATTCAAAATTATCCTGAAAGCAAAGAGATTCCGATTTCCTATTATTCATTAATTGAAATTCAGAGCTTACAAGGAAATGAGGAAGAAGCCATTAAAAATGCGGAAAAACTTGTAATGGAATTCCCAAATTCTCGGTATGCAGATAGAGTTGCAGAAAAATATGGTATTGAAAAAGTGGATGGGTCCGACTCAAATGATATCGAGCTAGCAGAACGGTACAGGCAATTTAAAGCAGATACCTTGCTTACAAGAGAAGAATTAGCAGAAAAAAGTACGAAACTAGCCTTAGAAAACACCAACAATATAAAATCTGCTTCTATTCTTTTCGATGCTACTCAGATCTATATAAATCTGGCAAAAGAACGAGAGATTTATCTGGAAAATTACACAAACTGGATTAGCCAAAAACAAAGTTGGGATCAAGAAAAGAAGGATTTTAAGATACTTCAGGACTCAGCTAAAATAAGTCTGAAAGATGATTCCTTGAGCGAATCGAAAAGAATAGAATTTAAACAACTTGCGGATTCAACTTTAGATGAACCGGATTTCTCTGATTCGTTTCCATATCGGGGGGAATATTGGGATAAAGCCAGAATTAATTTAGATCTGTTTATATCGAATTTTAGAAATTCTAAGTTGCTTCCAAGGGTTAGAGTTTTAAAAAATGAATTGCAGAAACCGGTAGAAAATGAACCCGAGGGTCAGGGAAATCCCGAAATAAAGAATGAACCCGTTAGTTCTGGTGTAAACCTGTTTTGCAGCGAACTTGAACCAACGCCATTGATCAGAGGTGGCTTGGAAGATTTTTTAAGCAAAATAGAATATAGTACTTCCGAAAACGATCAAGTTATTTATCTGCTAAACGTGAACCAGAGGGGAGTAGTGGAAGAATATAACATGGTTTCTGAAGAGGTTGATGAAAGTATAGAGAGATCTTTTAACTCTGCGATCGAAAATGACCTGACCTTTGAGCCTTTAATTATAGATGGGGAAGCAATACAGTTTCAATGTAAATTTCGATTTCCATTGAAATAGTATAAGTCATCTAAACTTTATTCCTTTTTTTAAACCTCGGATTAAACCCGGACCTTCGTAAACTAGTCCGGTATAAACCTGAAGCAGATCAGCACCTGCATCAACTTTTCTTTGTGCAGATTCAACACTATCGATGCCTCCAACTCCAATAATTGGTTTTGAACCTTGGAGTATTTCATAAAGAGTTAGAATTATTTCGTCACTTTTTTTGGCTATGGCCGAGCCACTAAGTCCACCGTTTCCAATAGAGGCTAATCTCTCTTTTGAAGTAATTAAATCTTCTCTGTTTGAAGAAGTATTCGTAGCAACATATCCGTCAATACCAAAGCCTTCACATATCTCAACAAGCTTAGATAGCACTTCAGGTTTGGTATCAACTGAAAACTTAACCAGTGTTGGAGTTGTATTTGATGAGGGATCTAATTCTTTTAAAAGCGATGTCAGCGCTTCAGAGTCTTCAAAAGTTTTGCCTTCGCCGGTATTTGGGCATGAGATATTTACTGTAATATAATCGGCTACATTTTGAGCTTTCTCATAACTGTAAGCATAATCTAAAATTGCATCTCTGCCGTGGATCGCAGAATCGTTGGTCTTAGCGATATTAATACCAAGCGGGATGTCTAAATTTTGTGATCGTAAACGATTTACTACTACATCAGTACCTTCATTATTCAATCCCATTCTGTTGATCAAAGAGTGATCTTTGGGAAGTCGAAAAGCTCTGGGCTTTGGATTTCCGGTTGAGGGCTTTGCGGTAATACTTCCTATCTCTATAAAGCCGAATCCCAGTGCCTGCATAGCTTTTGGAGTACGTCCGTTTTTATCGAACCCTGCGGCTAAGCCGATTGTGTTTTTAAACTTGAGTCCCCAAAATTCTCTCTCAAGATCTGTTCCTCCCCCATATAACAGAGAAGCTAGTTTTTGGAGTATAACAGATTGGTTGGTGGCACCTGAAATTTTTAAAGCAAGATCATGAGCTTGTTCCGCATCTTTCTTAAAAATAAGTGGTTTGATCAGGCTTTTATATAGCATAAAATTATTTCTGACAATAATAAGAAATCGCTGAAAAAAATGATGGATAACTCTTATAATTCTTTCATCATTATATGACTGATAAAGACCAAATAATATCATCCATTCATCGTCACTATTCTAAGAATGAAGATTTTATTCTTTTAGAATCTCAGATGAAAAACCATCCTTCCAGCACTGCGTCATTTATTGCTGTGGGCTCTAAAGCCTCAATACGAGCATATGGAAACAAAATTCATCTCCTTAAAAACGGGAGCGTGGCAGAACTGGAGAAAAACCCATGGGATGCTTTTCAGGATTTTAGGACAAAGTATCCAGAGGAATGGATGTTTGGATTTTTGGGGTACGATCTTAAAAATTCGATAGAAGACCTTGTTTCTGAGAATCCTGCATCATTGGAAGCTCCGGATCTTTACTTCTTTATACCGGAATTAGTATTTAAGATTTCGGATGATGGAGTGGAGGTTATTAAAGGTGAGTTAAGCAAAGATCTTCCAATGACTGAAATTGAAGGCGAGATTTCTATTATCTCTACTCATCAACTGGAAAAAGAAAAATATCTGGAGAAAATAATTACTGCTCAAAACTCGATTCGAGAAGGAGATTTCTATGAGATAAATATTTCTCATCCACTTGAGTTTAAATTAACAGGACAAGCCTGGGATCTTTACAAGAAAATGAAAGCGGTCGGACCGGTTCCATTTGGTAGTTACATAAAGTTTAATGGTTTAGAAATTTGTTCTGCATCCCCGGAAAGGTTTTTATCAAAGAAAGGGAATAAAATAATATCTCAACCAATTAAGGGAACGGTTTCCAGGTCTGAAGAGGAAGACAGTTTACAAATTGAAGAACTAAGTAATTCTGAAAAAGAGAGAGCTGAGAATCTGATGATCGTTGATCTTGTTCGCCATGATTTAAGTAAAATAGCAAAAGAGGGTTCTGTAAAAGTTTCAAAGCTTTTTGAAATACAAAGTTTTGAAACTGTTCATCAGATGGTTTCAACAATTGAAGCAGAAGTAAAAGAAGCAGTAGATCCTATAGACATATTAAAAGCATGTTTCCCGATGGGTTCAATGACCGGAGCACCAAAGATCGCAGCAATGAAAGCAATTGAAGAAATTGAAGACTATAAAAGAGGAGTGTACTCTGGAGCCATTGGGTATTTTGATCCTGAAAATGATTTCGATTTTAGCGTTGTTATCAGAACGGCCTTAATAAAGAGTAATAAGCTGGTTTATCCTGTTGGCGGTGCTATAACAGCAGACTCTATACCAGAACTAGAATGGGAAGAAACTTTACTGAAAGCCAAAGCACTCACAAATATTTCAGACTAATTTTTGATATGGTGAATGAAGAGTTATTGATCTCGGTTAATTGATTAAATAGGATATTTATGAATGATTTGCACAATAGGATTTCAACGCTAAAAGAACTCAAAGAAAGCGGCTGGGAATCTCTTTCAGTTAAAGATGAGTTAAGAAAAAATATGATATCCGGGATAAAAACCGGTGAAAAGCTTTTCTCTGGTATTATTGGCTATGATAAGACGGTTGTCCCTCAAATTCAGCACGCCATCATATCAAAACACGATATGATTTTGTTGGGATTAAGAGGCCAGGCTAAGACCCGTATATTAAGATCTTTGGTTCAATTTTTGGATGAATATATTCCGGTCGTTAAAGGTTCGGTTATTAATGATGATCCTTTTAACCCGATCTCAAAATTTGCGAGAAACCTTATTGAAGAAAAAGGTGAAGAAACTGAAATTAGTTGGCTTCACCGCTCCTACAGATATGGAGAAAAACTGGCAACTCCGGATACAACAGTCGCCGATCTTATTGGAGATATTGACCCTATAAAAGCAGCAACCAAAAAATTAGATCTGGCCGATGAAAATGTGATCAACTACGGACTGATCCCAAGAACAAACCGGGGAATATTTGTGATCAATGAATTACCCGATTTACAGCCCAGAATTCAGGTTGCCTTACTGAACATAATGCAGGAAAGAGATATTCAGATCAGAGGGTTTAACATCCGAATGCCAATTGATGTATCCATGGCTTTTTCTGCTAATCCGGAAGATTATACCAACCGGGGGAACATCATTACTCCTTTAAAAGACAGAATTGATGCTCAGATAATTACTCATTATCCTCGCGAAATTGAAACAGGCTTAAAGATAACCAGTCAGGAGGCGTGGCAAGAAAGAGATGATTCTGTAAAGGTATCAATTCCGGAGATCTACAGGGAGATCATAGAGCAAACAGCATTTGAAGCTCGCAACTCTGAGTATATCGATCAAAAAAGTGGAGTGTCTACCAGAATGACCATTACTGCCATGGAGCAGGTTTTTTCTTCTGCTGAAAGAAGAGCGGTGATCAATAATGAAAATACAGCACAGATTAGAATAGCCGATATTTTCCACATGATACCGGCTCTCACCGGAAAGCTTGAATTGGTTTATGAAGGTGAACAGGAGGGAGCAATAAGTGTTGCCAAACATATTGTTGGAAAGGCAATAAATAAGACATTCAAAAAAGTGTTTCCCGACCCACAAAGCAAGGCTGAAAATGTTAAAGAAATGTATAAACCGATCACCGACTGGTTTGCTCAGGGAAATGAAGTGAATTTGCCCGACACATTATCAGCAAAAGAATACAAGAAAGCACTGGATGGTGTGGGCGGACTCAAAGACCTGGTAAGCAAACACATTAAAGACGCTGATAAAGATGAATTTTATTCCTGGATGGATCTGGTATTAGAAGCCATGCACCAAAACTCGCTTCTCAGTAAGCAGGACTTAGACGACGAGGCTTTATATACAGATATGTTAGGCTCTATGTTTTCATCAATTAGCGGCTTAAATGATGATGATGATTTTGATATATAAAATGATTGAATTAGCTCAGATATAATCTTATATTTAAAGCCTTTGAAAAATTCGAAACAGCCAGTATTATGAAAAACGGTATTCATCCAGATTACAAAGAAATTACAGTTGTCATGAGTGACGGTACTGAGGTAACAACCAGAAGTACTATGAACACTAAAGACGGTATTTACAAAAGTGAGGTAGATTCTAAAAATCACCCTTTTTATACCAAAAACAACAACTTTTCTGCTAAAGCAGGTCGTGTGGATCGCTTTAAGCGCATGTACGACAAGAAAAAGTAAGTTTATTTTTTTGAATTAAAGGATGCACTGTAACTGGTAGCATCCTTTTTTTATATACGTCTATGGACATTAAAATTTTTGAAGTAGGACCTTTCGCAGAAAACACATACTTGCTCATTCAGGAAGATTCTGCCATTCTTATCGATCCCGGATTCTCAAACGAAACAGAATACCAATCCTTTCAGAGCGCTCTCAAAGAAGTAACTTTGGATGCAATAGTACTTACGCATGCTCACGTAGATCACGTTTTGGGTTTACAAAGAGTGTTAAAAGATCATGATGTGAAAGTGTATGTAAACACCGATGATCTTTTTCTTTGGAACAATTTTGGAAGTCAGGCCACTATGTTTGGTCTCAATCAGGTTGCCTTTTCTTTTACTCCTGAAAGCTTACCAAAAGATGAAAAATTTGAAGTGGGAGGATTTGAGTTTGAATGTTTATACACTCCCGGTCACTCTCCCGATCATACTTCACTTTATTTTAAAGATGAAGGTTTTGTAATCGCAGGCGATGCTTTATTCAATGGAAGTATTGGCAGAACAGATTTGTATCAAGGAAGTTTCGAAGTGCTGGAACAATCCATTAAAGAAAAACTGTATACTTTACCGGGAAATACCAAGGTTTACCCTGGCCATGGACCTGTAACCACTATTGAAGCTGAGAAAGCAGGTAACCCTTTTGTGAAAGGTTAAACAATCTGAATTCAGTTTAACTTATCAATTTCTGATTGGTAGTGATCTGATTTGTCAGGATTAATTTCTTTAAGCTGATGATACATTTCAATCGCTTGTTGTTTCTTTCCTTGAACCACATGAATCTTCGCGAGTGTTTCTGATATAATATCATCTACAGCTTCGGCTTGTTTAGCCAGATCAGTATCATCAAACGGCTCTCCCTCAGCAGGAATTTTAATTCTTTTGGATTCTACTGCTTCAAGCATAGCGATCAAACTATCCAAATCCAGGATCGGAGATTTTCTGTTCGATTGATTCAGCTTTTTTGACGAGGAATAACTTTTTACCGGAACAGCAGCTTCAAATTTTTCGGGATGAACCAAAAAATAATGCAGATGTTCCATTAAGGGACTTCCGGGGGCATATGTTTTTGCCTTTAAAGCTTCTTTTATAGCCAGGGAGTTTTGATCATCTAAATGATAAAACCAAGCTAAGAGAAAATGCCCGACAGCATCAGGACCTCTTTTTTTAAGATGCCTGCTTAATTTGGTAATCCCTGTTTTAGGATTTTTCTCAAATCGTTCATTAAAAGAACGAAGCGACTGTGGTATGTTGAAAGGTAATTCTGCCATTATTTGGTTTGCAATAATACGCTATGATGATCTTAGATTCAAAAGCATTACCAATTACTTACCGCGTCGTTGAACATACTGTTAGCAATTTGTTCAAGAGCTTCATCAGCGGCGCTTTGTTCACCCGAAATAGGATCTTCGGTTGGATCGAATGTGAAAGAGCCGTTAAAGGGCTTGTCCCATTCCGGTTCGCTATTACTAGTATATAAAAAACTAGCACTTACAGTAATTTGTACCTGATTCTGATCAGCTTGTTCATTTCCACCGATGCTAAAAGGTCTGTTACTGTAGCTCGATATAAATCCATCCAGAATAGCATCGGCATCTTCTTCGGAGCTTGCAAGTTGCAGTTTGCTTTGATTGATGAAACGATCAATGAGAATTCGATTTAAGCGGTCACTCAAATCTCCAAGCCCACTTCTGGATCTGTCAGCAAAAAAGGGAATGTATATGGTATTTACTCCGGGAGGAATAGATGCTCCTGTAAAACTATATCTCAAACAACTTGAAAAAGAAATTAAGGCTAAAAATGATATGACTATAATTTTACGCAAGTCCGTATTGATCTAGTTTTCTGTAAAGTGTTCGCTCACTGATTCCTAAAGTCTCGGATGCTTTTCTTCTGTTTCCGTCAAATCTGTCCAAAGCTTGTTTTATTAAGAATTGCTCAGTTGCTTCGATAGAAGGTATCTCGTCACCACCAAAGAAATTAACCAATGCAGATTGTTCACTTTCCTGAACTTCGTTCTCAGCTTTAGTTTCATCTCCGGGCATCTCATGCATCCCTAGTGTTGCATGCTCGTTAAGATTAATTTTCATTTCAGAAACATCAGATTCTTCCATGTTGCTTTGTAAGGCCGGAGGCAAAGCTTTAATGTCTTTGCTCGACATACTTGAGTACATAAAGTTGGCAAGCATCTTCTTAACATCAGAGATGTCTGTTCGCAATTCAACTAAAGCTCGATAAACCAGTTCACGATCTCTTCTTTCAAAATCATTCTGAGAGTCGGATCTTTTTTCCTCACCATTCGGAATCATTGGTAAGTTATCGGCAGAGCCTTGTCGTTGCCTTCCCTTTAGATATTTCTGTAAACGTTCTACATCTATGAATTGAGATTTTTCAAGTACAACAAGTTGTTCAGCTACATTTTTCAGCTCTCTGATATTTCCGGGCCAACGATAGGAGATAAGTAATTCTCTGGCTTCATCAGAAAACCCTTTGAAAACGGAATCATATTTCGCTGAAAATTCCTGAACAAACTTTCTGAATATAGGAACAACGTCTTCTTGTCTTTCACGGAGAGCGGGAAGATGAATTTGAACGGTGTCTAAACGATAGTAGAGATCTTCTCTGAATGAACCATCCTGAACAAGTTTCCAAAGATTCAGATTGGTAGCTGCAATTACACGGACATCAGTAGTTTGGACTTTACTTGATCCAACACGAAAGAATTCTCCGTTTTCAAGTACACGTAAAAGTTTAACCTGAACATTTTTCGGAGTATCGCCAATTTCATCCAGAAAAATGGTTCCACCATTGGCTTTCTCAAAATATCCTTCACGGCTTTCATTGGCTCCTGTGAACGCACCTTTTTCATGTCCAAAAAGCTCACTTTCAATGATGCCTTCGGGAATGGCTCCACAATTAACAATGATAAGGTTATTTCTTTTACGCTCGCTTAAAGCATGAATAGCGCGGGCTGTAACATCTTTACCGACACCACTTTCTCCTTGAAGCAGTACACTAATATCAGTTTTTGCAACCTGCATGATCTTATCGATCACATGGCGCATTTCCTGAGAAGTTCCTAATAGCCCAAATTGTTCCTGAAATACTTCGCGGTCCATTAACTATATAATTTCGTCTGTCATTTTGACGTAAATTTAACGATTAATGCATTACCAAGTAACTTTAATCTCAATAAATTTTGAGAGCTATTTTATTAGTTCGGTAGCCTGTTCGATAGGTAAAGCTCTGGTTTCCTTAAAACTGGAAAGCACAAGATTTGACCTTGTTTTTTTTACGCCTTTCCATGCTTGAATACGGGAAAGTAAACGCTCAAAAGAACCGGTATTCTTCGTTCGTACTTTCAGAAAATGAGAACCATCGCCGGTAATAGAATGGCATTCCAGAATTTCTTTTTCTTGTTGGGCTTTTTCCACAAAAACGGGGTAATACTCTGAGCCATCTACTTCAACAAACATGAATGCAGTAATATCAAAATGAAAATCTTTAGAACTCAGAATGGCATTATACTCGGTGATCAATCCACGCTCTTCTAATTTCCTCATTCTCTCAGAGACTGAAGGCACAGACAGTCCAACTAATTCTGCAATTTGATTTCTCTGGGCGCGACCATTTTCCTGGAGGTGGTTGAGTATCGAAATATCGATATCATCTAATAAATGACTCATTTTGACTGATAAACTTAAATATTATTTGCAATGAGCATGATATCCTTAAAAATTTAAGTTTTCAATAATGAAAGTGATAATATTTTGCTCACAATGAAATTTAAAAAAAAGGTTCAGGAAGATTAGAATAGGTCTTATCTTTGAACGCAAACTTTTAAATAACCGATCAAATGTTAGACATTCAGTTCATCAAAGAAAATAAAGAAGCCGTAAAGCAAGGAATGCTCAATAAAGGAGAGAAGTCAAATTCTCTGGTTGATGAGGTAATTGAAAAAGATGAGCAGTGGAGAACCCTTGTTCAAAAAGTTGATGAAATAAGAACTGAAAGTAATGCCAAGGCTAAGCAGATCGGGGCATTGATGGGGCAGGGAAAGAAGGAGGAAGCTCAGGCGATCATAGCTGAAACATCACAAATTAAAGAAGATGTAAAGGAGCTTGAAGAAGAACTAAAAGTTCTCGCCGAAGAAAGAGAAAATATGCTTCTTAAAATTCCGAATGTTGCACACCCTTCTGTTCCTGTAGGTTCTAAAGAAGAGGACAACGAAACATTTGATACATGGGGCGAACCCAATAAAGAAGAGTGGAGAAAACCGCATTGGGAAATTACTGAACGCTACGGATGGGTAGATTTTGAAAGAGGAGTAAAAGTTACAGGCGCAGGATTTCCGTTTTATGTTGGTCCGGTTGCTCAGCTTCAACGCGCTTTGATCAACTATTTCATAAATGAAGCCGGAAATGCAGGTTATACCGAACTGCAGGCTCCATATTTTGTAAATGAAGATTCAGCTCGCGGCACAGGACAAATTCCTGATAAGGAAGATATGATGTATGTGATTCCGAGAGATGAGTTTTTCGCAATTCCAACTGCTGAAGTTCCGGTTACTAATTTTCACAGAGATGAGATACTTTCCGAAAGTGAGCTACCCGTCAAATACGTTTGCTACACTCCTTGCTGGAGAAGAGAAGCAGGATCTTACGGAAAGGATGTTCGCGGATTGAATCGTCTTCACCAATTTGATAAAGTTGAACTGGTAAAGATCGTAAAGCCTGAGACGTCTTACGAAGAACTGGAGAGTTTAAGAGAACATTCTGAAAAACTGCTGCAAGCTTTGGAGCTTCCATACAGAACTTTATTGATGTGTACAGGCGATATGGGCTTTACGCAAAGTAAGAAATATGATCTTGAGGTTTGGAGCCCGGGACAGCAGCGATGGTTGGAAGTAAGTTCTTGTTCTAATTTTGAGAGTTTCCAAGCCAGAAGAATGCAACTACGTTACAGAAAAGGAGAGAAAAAAATTGAGATGACACACACGCTCAACGGCTCGGCATTAGCACTCCCGAGAGTTGTTTCTGCTATTCTGGAAGCATATCAGGAAGAGAACGGTAAAGTGAGAGTTCCTGAAGTTCTCAAAGGTTTTATCGGGCGTGATTACCTGTAAATAGATTCAGGGTTTTACAAGGCTTTGCATTGCTTAAGAATGCTTCTCCGAATAATAGAGTTATCTTTATTTGATTAACAATAAATTGATGACTTAATGAAAAGAGCAGCAAGTATAGCAGGGATAATTATAGTTCTGGGGCTTTTGGCTTTTCCAAAAGTAAAGGATTATTTAAAAGCATCAGAGACGGCTTCTCAAAATAATTCCGGTAGTGCCGCCCCTCTGAATGTGGAAGTATATATAGTAAAACCTGATATCGTTGAGAACAAAATATTTACGACAGGAACACTGACTTCAAACGAAGAAGTGGAATTAGCGAGTGAAAGCTCCGGACTGATTCAGGAAATATATTTGCGTGAAGGAGAAGATGTTAAAAAAGGGGAGTTGCTCGTAAAAATAAATGACAGTGAACTGAAAGCTCAGTTAAAACGTGCTGATTTCAGATTGAATTTGGCTGAAGACCGGGAAAAGCGTCAAAAGCAATTGCTAGAAAAAGGAGGCATCAGTCAGGAGGAATACGACGCTACTTTAAATGAAGTAAATGTTCTAAGAGCAGAAGTGTCGTTGATCAATGCACAGATCGAAAAAACAGAGGTCAGAGCACCATTCACCGGAAAATTAGGACTTAAATATGTAAGCGACGGAAGTTACATAACTCCGAATACCAGAATTGCTACTCTGCAGGATATTGACCCTATCAAAATTGATTTTTCTATTCCTGAGCGATATGCCGCACAAATCGAAGTAGGTAACAAGGTGAGATTTACAGTTCAGGGGATTGAAGAGCCTTTAGTCGCTCAAGTGTATGCCAAAGAACCACGAATTGATTCAGACACAAGGACATTACAAGTAAGAGCGAGGAGTTCTAATCCTGACGGTAAGCTACTTCCGGGAGCTTTTGCTGATCTGGAACTGACACTTCAAACTATCGAAAATGCCAAAATGATCCCTACAATTTCATTGGTTCCGGAGTTACAAGGTCAAAAAGTATTTTTGTTGAAGGATGGGGTAGTACATCCACAAAGTGTGGTTACAGGTTTAAGAAATGAGTCTAAAATCCAAATCACAGAAGGTGTAGAGATCGGAGATACTGTTTTAACAACGGGACTGCTTCAGGTAAGGCCACAAATGCAGGTTTCAGTTAAGCAAGTAAACGGAGAATAATATGAGTTTATCTTCACTGAGCATTAGAAGACCTGTTTTAGCAACCGTTTTCTCAATTGTAATTGTCTTGTTCGGTATAATCGGATTCAATTATCTGCCTATCCGAGAATACCCGGCTGTCGACCCGCCTATTGTTACCGTTAGTACCAGTTATATTGGAGCAAATGCAGAGGTTATAGAATCTCAAATTACAGAACCTCTTGAAGATCAAATTAACGGAATTGCCGGGATTAAGAATCTTACTTCGGTAAGCAGGGAAGGAAGAAGTACTGTAACGGTTGAATTCGATCTGGATGTGGATCTGGAAACCGCAACCAACGATGTTCGGTCCAGAGTATCCAGAGCGGTAGGGAATATTCCTCCTGATGCAGATCCTCCGATCGTTTCTAAAGCTGATGCAGACGCCAGACCTATTCTGTTCTTCAATATCAAAAGTGATTCCAGAAATCTGTTGCAGCTTTCTGAAGTGGCTGAGAATTATTTTAAAGAGCGTGTGCAAACCATTCCGGGAGTAAGTAATGTTCAGATCTGGGGAGATAAAACCTATTCGATGAGATTATGGTTAGACCCGATGAAACTGGCTGCATATAACTTAACACCGATCGATGTCAGAAATGCATTAACAAGTGAGAATGTGGAATTGCCTTCGGGAAGAATTGAAGGGAATCTCACCGAGCTAACTGTCCGAACAATGGGACGGATCACGAATGTTGACGAATTCAATGATCTGATCGTCAAGAAGACAGCCGGAAGTACGATAAAATTGAGGGATATTGGATATGCCGAGTTAGGTCCCCAGAATGAACGTACTATCTTAAAAAGAGATGGTGTTCCAATGGTTGGAGTGGTTTTAATTCCTCAGCCCGGTGCTAATCAGATCGATATTGCAGATGAGTTTTACAGAAGAGCAGAAAATATCGAGAAGGACCTTCCCGCTGATATTGAAACAGCAATTGGCTTTGATTCTACAACATATGTTCGGGCTTCTATAGATGAAGTAAAACAAACCATTTTCGTTGCTTTCTTTCTGGTGATAGCGGTTATTTTTCTGTTTCTGAGAGACTGGCGAACTACTATAATTCCTGTATTGGTAATTCCGATCGCTCTTATCGGTTCGTTCTTTATCATGTATTTAGCCGGGTTTTCGATCAATGTATTAACATTGCTAGCAATTGTTTTAGCTATTGGTTTAGTGGTAGATGATGCAATCGTGGTGCTTGAAAATATTTATGCAAAAATAGAAAGCGGGCAACAACCTATGATGGCGGGAATATTGGGTTCCAAAGAAATATTCTTTGCCGTAATTGCTACCACTGCGGCCTTGGTTTCAGTATTTATGCCGATCCTGTTTTTAGGTGGAATTACCGGTCGCTTATTCAGGGAGTTCGGTGTTGTAATTGCCGGAGCTGTTATGATCTCTTCCTTTGTTGCACTTTCGTTAACTCCTATGCTGTCAACCAAGTTGCTAAAGAAAAGGGAAAAGCAGAACAGATTCTACGCTGCAACAGAGCCGTTCTTTATTAAAATGAATAAAGCTTACAAAGGCTCTTTGCAATCTTTTATGAAAAGAAGATGGTTGGCTCCTCTAACTATTTTAGCCAGTGGCGGATTGATCTTTTTGTTGATGAGTACGCTTCCTCAGGAAACAGCTCCTTTAGAAGATCGAAGTCGTGTTAGAATGTTTGCTCAGGCTCCCGAAGGAGCATCTTATGAGTACATGGATAATTACATGGACCGTTTGGTGACTTTGGTTCAGGATAGTATCCCTGAAACAAAATCTGTTATTTCAGTAACCTCGCCGGGCTTCGGCGCTTCAAGTTCTGTAAACTCAGGTTTTGCTTTTTCTATTCTAAAGGATCCGGAACTGAGAGATCGCTCACAAAATGATGTAGCCGATGATCTGACAGAAAAAGTAAAACTATTGAGCGGAGCCCAGACTTTTGTATCTCAGGAACAAACCATCGGGAGCAGCAGAGGAGGCTTACCGGTTCAGTTTGTACTTCAAAATCAGGACTTTGAGCGACTAAAAAGCGTAATCCCGGATTTTCTGGAAGCGGTTAGAAATGATCCTGCTTTTACTTATCAGGATGTGGATCTGAAATTCAACAAACCCGAGCTACAGGTAGAAATTGACAGAGAACGTGCTCAGGATCTAGGAGTTTCTGTGCGTGATATTGCTCAAACATTACAGTTTTCGTTAAGTGGACAGCGGTTTGATTTTTTTATAATGAATGGAAAACAATATCAGGTAATCGGACAGGTAGAAAGAAAAAACAGAAACGAACCGGTTGATTTAAAAAGTCTGTATGTGAGAAACAGTTCCGGAAGTTTGATCCAACTGGATAATCTTGTGAAAGTTGCAGAGCAAAGCAGCCCACCACAACTGTACAGATATAACAGATATGCTTCAGCAACAGTATCGGCGGCACTTGCTCCCGGCAAAACTATACAGGATGGAATAGATGCCATGGAGATTATTGCTGAAAATGTGTTGGATGATACCTTTTCGACCAGTTTATCAGGCCCTTCCAGAGATTTCGTAGAAAGTTCTTCCAGCTTATTATTTATTTTCTTTCTGGCACTTCTATTGGTTTACTTAGTGCTTTCTGCACAATTCGAAAGTTTCAGAGATCCGTTTACGATTATGCTTACAGTTCCTCTGGCTTTGTCCGGAGCCTTGGTAAGTATGTGGTACTTTGGTCAAACTCTGAATATTTTTAGTCAGATCGGGATGATCATGCTTATCGGATTAGTTACTAAAAACGGAATCCTTATTGTAGAATTTGCAAACCAAAGACAGATTCAGGGTCTTTCTATAATGGATGCAATTATGGACGCCTCAGCTGCTCGTTTCCGTCCGATATTAATGACAAGTATTTCAACAGTGTTGGGAATCTTGCCTATTGCATTAGCTCTTGGTGCAGGTGCAGAAAGCAGAACTTCAATGGGAATTGCGGTGATCGGAGGATTGATCATCGGTAGCTTTTTAACACTTTATGTGATTCCGGCAATGTACTCTTATTTGTCACCTGAAAAATCGAAAGATGATATGATCAGCGATGAAATGATAAAAAAAGCAGAAAACGAACTTGAAACTCAAATAGCATGATGAAATTGGTATATAAGAGATCGTATTTAGTACTATTTGGTATGTTGTTTTCATTTGGGCTTTCAAACGTCATGGCACAAGATACCTTGCGAATAGAGGAAGCCATCCAAAAGGGACTGGAAAAGAATTTCGCTATCCGAATAGCAAAAAATGAGGCACAAATAGCAAAGAATAATAATTCATTAGGGAATGCAGGGCTTCTCCCTGTAGTGACTGCTGACGGAACCATCTCCAAAAGAATCGAAGATAATGAGACTCAATATTCGGCTAATTCAATACCTGACCGAAATGATAAAGGAGTTGAAACCACTAGCTATAATTATGGCATAGATGCAACTTGGACCATTTTTGATGGATTGACAATGTTTGCAACTAAAGACCGACTGAATCTGGAAGCAGAAATTGGGGAAGAGCAAACTCGTCTTGAAATCGAAAATTTACTTGCTGAACTAATCAATGGTTATTACCAGATCGTTGCAAGACAAAAGGCGCATAAAATACTTGAAAATACTGTACAGGTATCAGAAGAACGCATAAGAATTGCAGAAACAAAAAAGGACCTGGGTTCAGGTTCTGAATATGATCTGTTACAGGCACGTGCAGATTTTAATGCTGACAGGGCTGCTTTGATCCGATCAGGAACCACATTAAAGCAATCAAAGATCATCGTAAATCAGATCTTATCTAATTCATCTTTTGAAAACTTTGATGTAGAGCCTGCGATTGAAATGGGAGAAATGATGGATCTGGAAGTTCTTACTGAACGAGCATTGGTTGAAAATAAATCATTGTCGGTAGCGCGGTTGAATGAAATGGCAGCAAGTGAAGAGATCAATGAACTAAGAGGAGACTGGTTTCCGCAGGTTGATGTAAGCGGGGGATATGGATACAGTAAAACAGAAACGAGTACAGGTTTTGTGGATTTCTCTAATACGTCCGGTTTTAATTATGGTATTACCGCAAGAATTAATTTGTTCGATGGATTTAATAAAAACAGAAGATCCCAAAACGCTCAAATACGACTAAAGAATCAACAGTTACAGCTGGAAGAGTTAAAACTGAGACTGCGGTCTGAAATTCAGCAAGTGTATGAACAGTATATTGATGCTCTTTCTTTGATCGAACTGGAACAGGAGAATCTGCAATTCACAAAACAAAGTCTGGATATTGCTTTGGAAAGATTCAGGTTGGGAACCATTAACTCTGTAGAGCTTAGAGAAGCTCAACTTAGTTTACTGAATGCTGAAAACCGATTGATAATAGCTCAAATTGAAGCAAAAAATGCAGAAACCGAATTGTTAAGACTAAGTGGAGATTTGTTGAGAAGAGTGAATTAAAAAAGCACTAAGATTTGAGATCAAAACTTAGGATCAATCTCCTTCCTTCATCCTGATAATCAACTCCATCGGCGTATTCTCCCATCAGGAAAACACCACGACCGCTTGTATTCAGAATATTTTCATTTGCAAGCGGATCTGGAACTTCATCCGGATCAAATCCCCCACCTTCATCCTGAGTAGTAATTACAAGATTTGAACCGTCATGTTCTGCGATGAGGGTTACCTTTTTGGATTCATCCAATTCATTTCCATGAACAACGCCATTAGTTGCAGCTTCACTAACGGTGAGCATTAATCGTGCATAAAACTCGTCATCAAATTTTAAGTCTGTCTGTAAGTCGTTCAGAAAACCTTCCAGTTTATCCAGGTCTTCATAGGTAGATCTCAGAACAAGTTCTTTTCTGTAACTCATCAATTATTAAGCATAAATACCACGTAGTTTCAGCGTTGTTGCTACACGATCAATTGCATACACATACGCTGCTTGTCTTAGCGTAATACTATACTTTTCACTCACCATAAACAAGTTATCAAAAGCTTCTCTCATCATTCTGTTCAAACGACGATTAACGCGTTCTTCGGTCCAGAAATATCCATGTCTGTCCTGTACCCACTCAAAGTAAGAAACAGTTACACCACCTGCGTTTGCAAGAATATCCGGAACAACCATTACGCCGTTTTCATCCAGAATTGAATCTGCATTTGCAGTTACGGGACCATTTGCTCCTTCGGCGATAATCTTTGCTTTTATATTAGAAGCATTCTCTCTGTTTATCTGATCTTCTTTTGCTGCCGGAATTAATACATCACATTCAAGTTCAAGCAGATCCGCATTACTAATAGATTCTGCTCCGTCAAAACCTTCCAATGAATAATTATTAGTTTGGGAATAGTGGATTGCCGCCGGAATATCTATTCCTTCCTTATTATAGTATCCGCCGCTTACATCACTTATAGCGATTACTTTTGCACCTTGTTCATAAATCAGCTGAGCAGAAACAGATCCAACATTACCAAAACCCTGCACAACAATGGAAGCATCACTTGGGGAAATTTTGAGCTTGTTCATGGCAGCCAAAGCCGTGGTTATTACTCCACGTCCTGTTGCTTCACGTCTTCCTTTAGAGCCTCCTAGAATTATAGGCTTTCCTGTTACCACAGCAGTTTCATTTCTTTTACTTTTCATGCTGTACGTGTCCATGATCCAGGCCATAGTCTGCTCATTGGTATTCATATCAGGAGCCGGGATATCTCGTTCCGGTCCAAAGACATCACTCATGTTTGAAGTGTACCGTCTGGTCAATCTTTCTAACTCATTTTTTGAAAGGAGCTTGGGATTAACACGTACACCGCCTTTGGCTCCACCAAAAGGAACATTTACACAGGCACATTTCCAGGTCATCCATGCAGCCAGTGCTTTAACTTCATCGAGATGTACATCTTCAGCGTATCGAATTCCACCTTTGGAAGGTCCCAAAATGCTGTTATGAATTACACGATAGCCTTCAAATACTTCAATTCTGCCATCATCCATAATAACCGGAATAGCAACCATTACTACCTTTTCAGGAGTAGAAAGATATTTAAACATGCCTTCATCCAGATCTAAAATATCAGCGGCAAATCTGAATCTTTCCATCATGGATGAAAAAGGGGAGTCGTCTTGAGTTAGTGGGGCAGGTTCTTTGTAGTACTCTTTTGTGAGGGCGTCTTTAATCTCGGACATTATGTTAGTTTAATTTCAATTCTGTTAAAAAAGCGCTTCCAAATATAAAAACTAACTCAGATAATTATTCATTAAAATCATCACATTGTTAAAAAAAAGGTAACACGTGTGTATTTGTTTTTATGAGATAAATATATCATACTAAGGCTTGCCAGCGTTAACTGGTTGAATTTCGATTCATATCTGCATTCTCTATGAAAGAAAAATTAAAGACATGAAACTTAACCGAATGCAATGAATGCAAACGTATTAGTTCTTAATCAAGATTATCAACCTTTGAGCGTTTGCTCTTTGCAACGTTCTATGAAGCTTATTTTTTTGGAAAAAGCAGAGTTGCTGCATGATGATCCGGAAAAGAAACTGAGAACGCCCAGTGACCAATTTGATTTCCCTTCTGTAATCAGGTTACGCAGATACATACGCTTACCTTATACAAAAGTGGTTCTGACAAGAAGAAATGTGATGCGCAGAGACAGTTTTAGATGTCAGTATTGCGGGCAGAAATCTAAGCTAACCATTGACCATATTCATCCCAAAAGCAGAGGCGGTAAAGATACCTGGGAAAACCTGACTACTGCTTGCGATAAATGTAACGTAAAGAAAGGGAACAGAACGCCTAAAGAAGCAAATATGGAACTTCGTAGTAAACCATATCGTCCTATACCAATTACATTTTTCAGAGATATAAATGGTGGAGTTCAGGAACCCTGGAAGCCGTATTTGTATATGACTTAGGGAATATTGAATATCCAACAAGGAATATTCAATATTGAGAACTCTATTTCATATCAGTTACAGAATACTATAGCAATGGTTGTTAGAGAATAAATTAAATGTGTTTTTAGAAGCTAATCTAAGTCATCGATAAACACTATCAGAGATATTTAAACGAATATCGCAATCAGTTAACAAAAGCCTTATCTTTAGTATCAATTAAATTCAAAGAGAAACTCACATCTTGAAATGAGTAAAAAAGGCAGAGTTCTTGTAGCAATGAGTGGCGGTGTAGATTCATCTGTAGCTGCTGTAATGCTAAGAGAACAAGGATACGAGGTAATTGGAATTACCATGAAAACCTGGGATTATCACCGAAGCGGTGGTGATAACGGGAAAGAAACGGGATGTTGTACGGTAGAGTCTATGAATGATGCTCGCCACATTGCCGTAAACCATGGTTTTAAACACTTCATCGTAGATATAAGGGAAGAGTTTGGTGATTGGGTAATTGATCGCTTTGTGGGTGATTATATGGACGGAAGAACTCCTAACCCTTGTGTGCTTTGTAATACTCATATCAAATGGGCTGCTTTGTTAAAACGAGCAGACAACCTGGGATGTGATTTCATTGCTACAGGACATTATGCAAGAGTACGAGAAGAAAACGGACGTCACATCATTTCCAGAGGATTAGATCCGAAGAAAGATCAATCGTACGCATTATGGGGTGTTGCACAAAAGCACCTTGAAAGAACCATTTTTCCTTTGGGTGGATATTCAAAACCGGAAATTCGTCAAATAGCCGAAGATCATGGATTATTAAACGTAGCCAATAAGCCAGATTCTTATGAAATCTGTTTTGTACCGGATGATGATTATCGCAGATTTCTAAAAGACAAAGTTCCGGGTCTGGAAGAGAAAATGAAAGGAGGAAAGTTTGTAGATAAAGACGGAAATATTTTAGGCGAGCACGAAGGCTATCCTTTTTATACAATTGGTCAAAGACGCGGATTAAATTTGCCCATGGGTAAGCCTGTCTACGTAACAAATATAAACGCGATAACAAACACGATCACTATAGGAGAGAAGGAAGATCTTGTCAGTTCTACACTGACAGCTAAAGAAATAAATTTAGTGAAGTACGACAGAATTCCGGAAACTGAGATGGAGATCACCGGCGCAATTCGATATAACGATGACGGAGCAATGGGATATTTAACTCAACTGGGAGAAGATGAGATCAAAGTTCATTTCCCAACCGGAAGAGAAGCCATAACTCCCGGACAAGCTATAGTTTGTTACGAAAGTGATGACGTAGTAGCCGGTGGTTGGATCAAAAAAGTGAACGTGGGAATGGAAGATCTAATTTCTGCGTAACATCCAACTATGAAGTTCGTTAAACTCCTCAATCTAAAACATCCAGAGATAATTATGAGAACCAAAATATATTTAAGTACACTTCTATTTTTATGTGTCACTTTTTTTTCTAATCCTCTTCAGGCACAGTTTGAAGGTCATATATCCATGAACCTATATGGTGATAATGAAAATGGTAAGACTTCAGTTAATCAGCTTAATATGTATGTAACTGCAGATCGGATCTTTTTGAAAGGAGAAGATGAGATGAATTTTGGTCAGTCATTTAATTCCGGAGGGATGCTGATTCGTAATGACAAAAAAGACTTTGTAGTGTTAATGGAGAATAATGATGCACTTCAGGTTACTAAATCAGAAGTGGAAGGGTTATTTAAAATGTTTCTTTCATGGGGAAGCGATTCTTCACCAAACAGTTCAGAAAATGAGGAAATGAATTTTGAATATACTGATCGGGAAAGAACTATAAATGGATATAAAACATACGAGTTGGTTATTTCAGGTAAAGAAGCCGATTCTAAAATGTCTGTTTGGCTTACACCGAATATAGATATAAACTGGGGAATGCTAGCTGAGCCTTGGAAAAATATACCGGCTGAAGCAAACAGAGCAGTTAATCAATCAAGAGACGCAGTTTTTACGGGGAAAAATTTTCCAATGCTTGTTGAAGTGACGGGGAAAAAAGGTACTGAAACCGTGATGGAAGTTACCAATATTAATAAGTCCAGTATTGCGAAAGCGATGGTTCAGATACCAACAGGAGTTAATCTTATCAGTGTAACAGATCTAATGTTTAAGATGATGTCAGGGAACTAGTATCTGAACATCAGAAAATAGAGATATAAAAAAAGGGAGTTTGGTTTACCAAACTCCCTTTTAATTTGTACTAATTAATATACTATTTAATCAGTGTCATTCTCTTTGTTAAGCTTTGATTAGCTGATTGTAATCTGTAGATATAAATACCTGAAGATAAATTGTCAGCTTTAAAGTTGAAGGTGTGATTACCTGCACTTAATCTTTCGTTAACCAAAGTGGCAACTTTTTGTCCAAGCATGTTGTAAACAACCAATTGTGTTGGTGCTGCTTCTTCTAAAGAAAAGCTAATTTTTGTACTTGGATTAAAAGGATTTGGGTAATTTTGATCTAGTACAAATCTGTTTGGAGCATCTATTCCATCATTTTCATTAGATGTTAATGTTCCTCTTTCCATAGATACTGATCTTGTATCACTTGATGTTTCGTCGCTTCCGTCAGAAGCAATAACTCTATGGTACACTGTTGCAGAAGCACCAGACTCAACGCCAAGGTCTACTAAGATTGTATCCAGGTCACCATACGAAATATTGTAGTTAAGGTCTGATCCAACATTTGCATTGATTATAATGTCAGCAAATAAAGAATCTGTAGCTGCTTGCCAAGTATAAGTCAAGCTATCTCCTTCGATATCTGAGCTTGCAGACCAGGTAGCCACCAAGTTTGTAGACACATCACCTGCAATACTGATTTCAGCATTATCTATCGGTGTTAATAACGAACTTTTCTCAGGGAATAAGTTATCACCAAAAAGGAGTTGTCCTCTTAATTCTCCTGCAGCTTCAGTTTGAGAATGTACATTTACATACAAACCTTGACTACTCATCGTCTCTAATTGTGTTTCGGTAAGGGTATAAGTGTTATTAGATACTTCATAAACACCACTTGTATCACCGGAAACAGTAGCGTCTAATGTAACTTCAACTCCACCACTAGCGGTAACACTTCCAGAATGTAAATGGGATGCTGCGTAAGCACTTGAAAGCGCATCAAAACCACCTGTTACAATAGCTCTGTCACCTGTGATCTCTACGTTAACAGCACCGAATGCTTCTGTAATTACAGGAGTAGGTTGTTCGTGTAAACCACTCAAATTTGTTTTGAAATAAGCAGAAGCATCACCGAGTACTTGTCCGCGAAGCTCACCTGCTCCAAATGTTGTAGTATGAATATTAACGTAGTAACCTCTGTTAAGTAGAGTTTCAATCTGGGAAGCATCAACAGCAAATTTATTGTCTTTTGCTAAATAAGCACCAGCCTTTAAATTAGCCTCTACTTCAGCATTAATTAATATATCAACCATTCCGTTTGTTCCTGAATGTCCTGCGTGCAGATGAGAACCACCAGCTACAGAGGCATCAAAATCACCTTGCAGTTCAGCAAATGTACCGGTAACAACTAATGAATCGTCTGTAGTTAGTTCAACTACAACTGCACCACCGGCATTTGTATTCGCAGAAGGAATTTCAGCACTTCCTGATAAGCTCGCAAAGAACGAAGCTGTAACGGGAGGAGTAACTTGTCCTCTTAATTCACCGGAAGCAAAATTCTCTGAGTGTATATTTACATATACGCCTCTATTCATAAGTGCTTCTTTTTGATCTGTAGTAAGTTCAAATCTGTTATCAGCTGCTAAATAAACTCCTGATTGATTGTCAGCTGCAACAGTAGCATTTAGAGTTACAGCAACACCACCGGCACTACCAGCCATTGCAGTATGTAAATGAGAAGCTGCATAATTACTTGAAAGTCCATTAAATGAACCTGAAACAAATAGTGAATCCCCATTTAGTTCAAGGATGAGAGCACCACTTGCCATGGTTTTTGCTACCGGTACTTCCTGTGCACCGGAAACGTTAGTTCTGAATACAACATCTGCTTGAGGAGCCAATTGACCTCTAAGTTCTCCGGCTCCGTAAGTTTCAGAATGTATATTAACATAAATTCCGCGCGCTTCTAATGTATCCACTTGGCCACTTGATAGTGTGAAAGTGTTATTTGCGGTAGTGTATGTTCCGCCCATTCCGTCAGCGTCTACTGTAGCGTTTAAAGTGAAAAGTACGCCACCAGCTTCACCAGCCATGCCTGCGTGCAAATGAGAGGCAGCATAAGCACTGCTAAGTCCTTCAAAAGAACCTTCAACAGTTAGTTCATTTCCGTTAAGTGTAGCAGTTATACTTCCGTTTGCAGAAGTTGTAACAGTGGGTACTTCGTTACTCCCACTAAGCGTAGTTTCAAACACTGTTTGTGCGTTAGCTATTTGGGTTGTACCAAATACCAGTAAGCATAAAACAGTTACCAAAAATGGTATCTTTTGTTTTTTCATTATTCTCGTAAGTTTAGTTATTATTATACTTAACTAACGATACGAAAGGAGTTTCCGTTCAGATTGGATTTTAAGCGGATAATAAAAAAGGAGTTGCGCTTTCAAGCTACAACTCCTTATCTCTATCACTAAATACAAATATGTAATAGCAAGTACGAAGCTCCTTTTAAGACGGATTGGTATTTGTTTCTTGTATGTACAAAAAAAACTCCCACCGGTAAGAAGGAGTTTTTTAATTCTTGAATTGTAAGTTGCCAAAATCTACTACATAGCACCAAGCATATACATATCCCCGGTGGGTTGAGGTGAACCACCCTCAGGTTCCAGTGTAATTGCAAAAGCACCTTGGCTTGCAGATTGGTTCAGTTCCTGAATTTTGAAAAAGTTATCTCTTTCAGGGTCATTCACCGCAAATACCCCGGCGCTGAAAGGCTGGTTATTTATTACAAACCACAGTTGGTATTCCTTAGCCGTTGGTACAGCAGGCATATTGGCAACTTGAAGTAATGCTTGTCCGTTTTCTTTATCCCAAACAACTTTACCGAAGCCATTCGGATTAACTTCCAAGCCATCCATTAATATGAGATCAACATCTCTAGCTTCTAGAATGGCTAAAAGCTCAGACTTTTGCTCAACTTCAGTTTCCAAAATGCGAATGGTGTTTTCTTTCTGAACTACAAGTTCCTTTTGGGTTTCAAGGTCAGTTTCCAGGTTTTGATTGAAGAAGAATAAACCTAATGAACTTACAAGAAATAAGACTGCTGCAGCTGCTGAAATTCTGTATCTGGAAAGATAGTGAACATTAGCACTTCCACCTCTTGCATGAACAGAGGCCCAAGCCATTTCTAACAACTGTTCTTTTACAGACTCTGAGGGCTTTTGATCGTAAGCAAGTAAAGCCATTTCAGAGGCAATACTTTGCATATCCTGATAAAGTTGCTCCTGTTCCTGAGTTGCATTGTTCAAGAGTGATTTAAATTCTTTTTCCTCTTCGCTGGTTATCGAATTTAATACAAAACCAACACAGAGTTCTTCGAATAAAGTATTGTCTTGTGTACTCATTGTTCTGCTCCCGATAAAATATCTCTTAGTTTCATCATGCCATCTCGCATTCTTGTTTTTACTGTCCCTAACGGAATATCATATTCTTCTGAAATCTCAGATTGACTTAATCCGCTGAAGTATGAAATCTCAATTACTTTTCTCTGTTTTTCAGAAATTTGTTGCAATGCTTTTCTCACCATGTCTGCTCTGTCAGATAAAATTGTATCCTCAAGTGGGTTATTTTCACTTGAATATAATGGATGGTAAACATCATCATTGTCCAAACTGGTCGATTGTTTTTTCTGTTCTTTATATACTTTAGATCGCAACCGATCTATTCCTTTATTTCTTGTTAACGAAACAATCCAGGTGTAACCGGTTCCTCGATCCGGATCAAACTGATCTGCTTTTTCCCATATATTGCTGAAAACTTCCTGCAATATATCTTCCGCTTCCGTTTTCTTTTTAAGAATGGATATAAGCAAACCGAATAAAAGCCGATTGTATTGATCATATAAAAGCGAAAGTGCTACAGGGTCTTTCTGTGCTATTCGCCTGAGCAAGTCTTTATCCCTGGAATTGTCCTGATTTAAAAACCTGCCAATAGCAGATATAATGAAAAACAGCATACCTTATGTTCCTGAATTAATATTACGAGTTATGTCTCACACCGGATTGAAACTTGATCAATAAATTAACCTAAAGAATTTGATTTCAAAAGATTTTGTAGTTGAGACAGGTTGTTAGTCGGGTTTTCACAAGTGTGATTTGAACAATAATAGAAAGTGATGCTTTCGTTGATTCGTTCCATTGCTTGAGTATAGTTGGCAAATTCGCAGATGTCAATCCGTTCTGAATTCTTGAATAAGCAGACTTTGAACGGAGAGAAAACAGTTCTTATTTCTGAAAGCACTTTCTTACTTGGAAAAGTATCATCAACAATCACAATTTCTTTTGGACTGTTATTAAGATATTGGATGGCCTGCAATCCATGAGTGATACTAGATCCGGATCTGATTATATCTGAAGAAAAGTACTCGCCAATAGAATTAGCATAACTTTCAAAATCAGTTCTTCCTGTTATCCTGCTTAGTCTGATTAAAGAAATTATAGCTACAGAATTAGAAGAAGGAATCGCTCCATCATAGATTTGTTTTTGTCTGCCTAATAGTTCTTCGGTATTTGTATCTGTAAAATAGAAACCGCCATCATTTTTGTCCCAGAACCTCTCGATGAACTGCTCAGTATATAGAATAGCCTTTTTTAAATAACTAACATCCAGTGTTGCTTCATACAATTCGATAGTAGCCCAAATCAAAAATGCGTAATCATCTGCAAATGCATTGATTTTATACTCACCATCCTTATAGCGATGATAAAGGCTTCCGTTCTTAAATAGATTTTCTTCAAGAAAACCGAAAGCAGTTTCAGCTTTATTGATAAATTCTTCCTCTCCAAATACACTCCCTGCTTTTGCAAAAGCAGCGATCATAAGTGCATTCCAGTCTGTGAGAATTTTATCATCAAGAAGAGGTCTGGTTCTGTTACCTCTTTCTGTAAGAAGTTTTGTACGAATAGATTTAAAATTCTTGAGGTCTGCGTCAGTTAAAGGTTCTGTAAGATGTGGTATATTTTTGCTTGTTAACTGTTTGGTTGCCTCATCCTCAAAGTTTCCTTCCGGCTTTAAATTAAAAGCAGATTTAAAGTTTTCGGCTTCAGAATCCAATAAAATCTCATCTATTTCATTAGTCTCCCAAACATAAAACTTTCCTTCTTCACCATCAGAGTCTGCATCTTCCGCAGAAAAGAAGCCACCTTCTTCGTGAGTAAGGTTCTGAGCTACATATTCAGATATTTCAAACACAGTTTGCTTGAATAAAGGGTTTCCTGTTACCTGCCAACCTTCTGTGTATGCTATCATCATCAGGGCTTGATCGTATAACATTTTTTCAAAATGAGGTAGCAACCACTCTTCATCAGTAGAATATCTGTGGAATCCATAACCCACATGATCCCAGATTCCTCCAAGGCGCATTTTAGTAAGCGTGTGCTCAACTGAATCTTTAAACCGTTCTTCACCTGTGGCATACCATTGACGAAGCAGGAAATTTAAATTATGGGGCGATGGAAATTTTGGAGATCCTCCAAATCCACCGTGCTTATTATCGTATCGCTTGGTTAACTGTTCCGCAGCAAAATCTACGGCTTCCAGACCGGGAAAAACTCCTTTTTCAAAATGAAGTGATTTGTCAAATCCATCCTGAATACTACTGGTAGCTTTTTTAATCTTCTCAGGTTCGTATTTCCACATTCCGGCAATACCTGGGATCAGTTGTTTTAAACCAACACGTTGAAACCTAGGTTCTTTGGGGATATAGGTTCCAGCAAAAAATGGTTTTTTATCCGGTGTCATTATTATAGTTAAAGGCCAACCTCCGTGACCGGTCACCATTTGGCACACCGTCATATAAGTACTATCTATATCTGGGCGCTCTTCTCTATCAACTTTGATATTGATAAACGTATCGTTCAGTAACTTTGCGATCTCTTCATCTTCAAAACTCTCATGTTCCATAACATGGCACCAATGGCACGTAGCATATCCAATGGATAAAAAAATGGGTTTGTTTTCTGATGCTGCTTTCTCAAAAGCTTCATCACACCAGGGATACCAGTCTACCGGGTTATTCTTATGTTGAAGTAAATAGGGGCTTTTTTCGAATTGAAGTCTGTTTAGTGACATGAGAAAAATTTGATTCTTCTATTGATTGAATAATGTTAAAATAAGCAGTTCTATAGCTAATTTATATTTCAATAGTGATAAATCGGAATCAAAACTTTAATCGTCTAAATCTTTCTTAAATCTTTGGCTGTAATCCACAATAAACCGCTCATAGTTGGAATTCATAAGTGGGGATGTTATCAGAAAATCCGCCGAAGATCTATTACAAGCCAAAGGAATGTTATAAACGATAGCTATTCGCTGTAATGCTTTAACATCAACATCGTGAGGTTGAGCCTGAAGAGGATCCCAAAAGAAGATCATCATATCAATTTCATTATCTACTATAGCAGTTCCAATTTGGAGATCACCACCTAAAGGACCACTTTTAAAAGTATAAACCGGTAGATTTAATTTTTGTGCAACCAAGGCCCCGGTTGTGCCTGTTCCGAATAAATTGTGATTTTTGAGAAACTCACTGTTGAATTCTGCCCAGTCCAATAGATCCATTTTTCTGTGGTCATGAGCAATCAAGGCTATATTTTTCTTTGCTTTCATATGCAAAGTAGAGTCCTTGATAGAGGGGTGATGTTTTTTAACAGGCATTTTTATTTTAATATAAAACAATGTCTGTAAACTAGCATAGAAGTACAGTGCTTAAATCACAAGTCGTAACGAAGTTCTTTCCATACTGATTTGTTTTACTTTGAAGGTTTCTTTTTCAAAACCCTTTAACTCTTTTTCACTACTTTTTATAAATAAACTCTTTCTGTTATTAGCTAAATAAAGATCCGTATCGCCAAAATTATAAAATGGTTCAGAAACCACGATTTCTTTTTCTTCGGCTACATCAACAAGTCTAGAAGCTATGTTTACCGTTGTACCGAAGTAATCAATTCGATCATTTAAATTTACAGCCGTACAATTTCCCAAATGAATACCGGCTTTGAGTTTGAAAGAATCTCCCATCGCTGTGGAAGAAGAAAATATTTGTTGAATGCGTTCTACGGCTTTCAAAGCAGATACAGGTTCTTTGAAAACAGCCATAACTGAATCGCCGATAGTTTTAACAATACCACCACGTTCCTCAGCCACTATTTGTTGAATAATTTTAAAGTGGCTCATCAATTGACCGATGGCAAATTCATCTCCTTCTTGTAGATAAAGATCGGTAGAGTTCATTAAATCCGTAAACAAGATCGTCAGATTTGAAGCAGTTACCTTTTCACCATCTTTCAGGGTTTCCTGAGCAAATAATGTTCTGAAGTCATGTGAGGAGGTTACCTCAGTGGCATAGATTGCTTCCTCACGCCAGTTCTCTTTTTCTATATAACAGATCAGATCATTATCTGAATCATTGACAATTGTCAGGTTTGGTGTAACTGATATTGTGGCTTCCTGTCCCCCCAAGTCATCATTGGTTATATAAATAGTAGCTGCATCATCAATATCTTTTCTGAGATGAAGTTTCAAAAACCCTTCATTAGCAGAGGTTTTAAAGAGATAGGTTCCTTCCTCAAGGTTTATATTTAAGTATTTTTGTTGGCCGGGCTTAAGGTAATGCTGTGTAACTCTTTGTGGTGTATTCTGAGGCCCGCCATAACAATAAGTACTGTTGGAAATTTTACGAACAAGCGGGTTAGGATTAAAGACAAGATGGAGATTTTCGTTAAAATCAATAGAATAACTGGAGTCACATTCGTCGCAGTGAAGATCTGAGTGTATATCTCTCATTCTTCTAAAGCTTTGTCTTGTACTTTTGCAATTCGGGCAAAATACATCCCATCTGAAATCCAGTAATCCAAGTTTTGCTGCGTTTAGAAAAACGTTAAGCACAGAATATTTTTTTTCACCCCAATATTCAGCTAAGGTATACGGATGAATTGTTTTTAGATCTTCATCTTCAGCGCGAAGCATATAGCTGATTAAATGATTAATAATACGTTGTCGGCGGGTTTTTTCCTGAAGTTCCTGTTCAATTTCAGAAATTTTGTTTTTAGCTCTTCTGTTTAGCCGGGCTTTTGGATTATACTCATAAGGAAATGCTTCCGTAAAAGCAGATCGGTCACATTCCTGTACAAAGTTGTACACTTTTCTTTTAACAATTCTTTCAATGTATTGAACAAGGAAATATCTGATAAATTTTCTGGAAGTAGTGAACTTTAAGTCTATAATAAGTTTGGTTCCTGATTCATCCGGAATCAAATTTACGGTAAAGTTTAAATTTTTTATAAGACTTGCTTTGTACTGTCTGGATGTTCCAAATCTAAATGGCTTTTCCCACGAATACGGTTGTTCCACCCAAGCGTAACCGGTATTCATTTTAGTAGAAGTTAGTTCCAGAAATCCTTTTTTAGTATCAGTAAGAAAAGACTCTTTGCGAACAGAGAACTGACCTGCTTTTTTTAAAAATTTATTTGTGTCAGAAATAAAAGGCCATAATTGTGTTGGAGTAGCTTTTAAGCTGAAATTCCAACTAAAACTATGTTCGTAATCATTTTGCATAAATATTGTATTGCTCGCCCTTTATATTCGACAATTAATGTGCGAAATCTTATCTTTAAATACCATTTTGAAGAGGGATTTTCAAAAGGGTTGTTACAAAAAAATTAATTTCAGAAAAAATATAATGGCATTAGAAAGAACGTTGACGATTTTGAAACCTGATTGTGTTCGTAAAGAACTTATCGGCGAAGTTACTAAAAGAATTCAGGAAGCAGGGTTCAAAATTTTAGCAATGAAAATGACAAGACTAACTGCTGATACTGCAGGAGGATTTTATGCAGTTCACAAAGAAAGACCATTCTATGGTGAGTTGTGTGAATTTATGAGTAGCGGTGCTTGTGTTCCTATGATCTTAGAAAAAGAAAATGCAGTTGCTGATTTCAGAACTTTAATTGGTGCTACCAATCCTGAAGAAGCAGATAAAGGAACAATAAGAGCAGAATTTGCAGACAGCCTTGGAGAAAATATTATTCATGGATCTGATTCTGTAGAAAATGGAAAAATAGAAGCTGCATATTTTTTCGCTGAATCTGAAGTGGTTGCAAATGTAGCCTAATCAAATTCAGGTTTAAGTTAAAAGCAGGCTTTTTTAAAGCCTGCTTTTTTTATATGCGCTTTCTGGCCCACTCGTAACAGATTAAAGCTGCAGAAACGGAAGCATTCAAAGATTCTACATTATTAACCATCGGTATTCTAAGTGTTTCGGATGTTTTCTTTAAAGTTTTTCGGTCTATTCCTTCGCCTTCATTCCCAATCAGAAAAGCGGTAGGTGTATTAAATTCAGCCTCCCAAAAAGATCTTTTAGAATCCCCATCTAAACCAAAAATCTTAAATCCTGCAAGTTCCAAGTCTTTAATTCCTTGGTTAATATCATGAACTCTGATGATAGGTATTCTTCCGGCAGTTCCTGAAGAAGTCTTAAATACAGTTGCATTAACGGGTGCTTGTTTTTGAGTAGGTACAAGCACAGCAGAAATACCTGCAGCAACGGCACTTCTGAGAATAGCACCAAAATTATATGGATCTTCTATACCATCCAAAAGAACAACAGCAGGATTTGATTTTAAATCTAACTCTGAGACCCAATCAAAGAAGTTGGTGTAAGATATTTGACTTAATAATGCAACAATCCCCTGATCATTTACTCTTCCTACTAGATTCTGGATTTTAATTTGGGGAACCTTGGAAACCGGAATCGAGTTTTTTGAAATTAAATCAGCTAAGCCGTCAATGGAATTAAGTTGAATAGAGTTTTTAATAAAAACTTTTTCAACCTCATTAGGCCGATTGATTAGCGCTTCAATTATTGGATTACGACCGTAGATGTAAATATTATCGGTTTTACTCATTTTTATTTTTTTGTTCGCGCTGATTTATTAGATTAGTTAAAGTAAAGTGGTTAGTAAAAGGTAAGGACATGAACAAAGAAGAAAAAGAAATGAATTCTTTACTGGGAAAGGATTCTGAGAAAGAGTTAGATATAAAATTGAATAGACAATTTAAATCATTTTCTTCTAAAAATGATTTTGCTCCTTTCAATGGTTTCCAGATAATTTCTGCATTCATTCAAATCTTATTGGGTACAACGGTGGTAGCGCTTTCAATACTGGAACTAATACAACCTGTGTGGTTGGCAACAGTTGTAAGCTTATTAGGTTGTGTTTCAATAATTTCAGGTTTGATTTTATCTTACTCGACATTCTCAAGTTCCGGCAGTTTTAATTCATTGATCAATAAAGCAATAAAGAGAGTGATAACGTTTCAGAATTAACTTTTCTGAACTAAGTTATCTTAACTTGATTAAACGAACTATGTCCGTTTTTCTGTAAGTTGTAGTTACGTTTAGCCTCCGAAATTAGTTTATTGGAAGGGTTAATTATTCTTGTATTGATCCCTAAAGAATGAACTTTTCTAAAAAAAGATTTTATACAATAGCTCATAGAGGCGCAAGCTGGTATTATCCTGAAAATACGATGTCTGCTTTTAAAGCTGCAGTAGATATGAACGCAGATATGATTGAGCTGGATGTTTTACTTTCCAAAGATAACATACCGGTTGTGTTTCATGATGAAAGACTGGATAAAAAAACCAATGGGAGTGGATTCGTTTTAGATCACACACTTTCAGATTTGAAGAAGCTTGATGTCGGGTCCTGGTTTGATACAAAATTTAAAAATGAAGGAATTCCTACGTTAAGAGAAGTTCTTGAGTTTTCAAGAAATAGAATATTAGTAAACATTGAAATCAAACCGGAAGTAGTAACAGAGAACGAAGAATCCGGGATTGTTGAGTTAGTGTTAAATTTAGTTGAAGAGCTGGGTATGGAAGAAGTAGTAATGATCTCCAGCTTTGATTACAGAGTATTAGAAAGGCTAAGTAAGAGAGAAACTAACATTAAAAGTGCATTACTATACGAACGAGTTCAATCTCATGGAAGAGAACCTTCACGCCTTGCGAAGGATTATAATATTGATGCTTTTAATTGTAGCCGTGAGCAGCTAACAGATAACTGGGTATTACAGTTGAATAATAATAAAATACCGTTCTTCATATATACAGTTAATGATGAACTTACAATGAAGTCTCTCATACAAGTTGGCGCAAAAGGTATTTTTACTGATAAACCGGATGTGCTGAATAAAGTAGTTGAAGAAGTAATAAAGAATGCAGTATAAATTTAAATTTCTTTGAAAGTTAAATTGAATAGGGCACATTAGAATACTATCTTTTCCATCCATCAACTTCACTCAAATTTCGCATGTCTACTAAGTATATTTTTGTAACCGGAGGGGTTGCATCATCTCTGGGTAAAGGAATAATTTGTGCCTCATTGGGGCGATTACTGGTCGCTCAGGGTTTAAAGGTCACAGTTCAAAAACTTGATCCATACATAAATGTAGATCCGGGTACTATGAATCCTTACGAACATGGTGAGGTGTATGTAACCGATGACGGAGCTGAGACAGATCTTGATTTAGGCCACTACGAGAGATTTTTAGATATACAGACCTCTCAGTCGAACAATGTTACTACTGGTAGAATTTACAATGACGTAATTACTAAAGAGAGACAAGGTGCTTATCTAGGAAAAACAGTGCAGGTAATTCCTCACATTACTGATGAAATACAATCTCACGTATTAGAGCTTGGTAAATCAGGGCATTATGATGTTGTAATTGTTGAGATCGGTGGCACAGTAGGTGACATTGAAAGTTTACCATACATCGAAGCTGTTCGCCAACTTAAGTATAATGTTGGTAGAAAGAATACACTGTCTATCCACTTAACTTTAGTACCATTTTTAGCTGCTGCGGGTGAATTAAAAACAAAACCAACTCAGCATTCTGTAAAAACTCTTTCAGAAAGTGGTTTGCAGCCTGATATTATTGTGTGCAGATCAGAATACTCGTTGGATAATTCAATCAGAAGTAAAGTAGCACGTTTTTGTAATGTAGATCTGGAAGATGTTATTGCTTCTCTTGACGCCAAAAGTATTTATGAAGTTCCTCTTCTTATGAAGGAAGAAGGTTTGGATAAGAGAGTCATTGAAAAGCTTCAACTGGAAACAAAAGATTATAATCTTGATAACTGGATTGGCTTTGTTGAGGCAGTAACAGCACCGTCAGGGTCTGTTGAAATTGCACTGGTTGGAAAATATGTTGAGCATCATGATTCTTACAAATCAATTGTAGAAGCGTTTATACATGGTGGAGCGGTAAATGACTGTAAGGTTAAAATTAGATGGGTTCAATCAGATGATCTCACAAAAGAAAATGTTTCCGAAAAACTAGATGGCATTTCCGGAGTATTAGTTGCTCCAGGTTTTGGTGGAAGAGGAATTGATGGGAAACTAGCTGCAGTTGAATACGCTAGAATCAATAAGATTCCTTTCTTTGGGATTTGTTTAGGAATGCAATGTGCAGTTATAGAATATGCTAAAAATGTTTGTGGCTGGGATGATGCAAACAGTACTGAATTTGAAGAAGGATGCGAATACCCGATTATTGATATCATGCATGATCAAAAGGATATCGAAAATATGGGAGGAACAATGCGGCTGGGTAAATATGCTTGTAAGCTGGACAAAGATTCGAAAGCATATAAAGCCTATGGTGAAGAACTCGTTTTTGAACGTCACCGACACCGCTATGAAGTAAACAACAATTTAAGATATAAGCTTGTTGAAGGAGGTCTCTCTTTAGTAGGAATGAATCCTGAACGAGATTTAGTAGAAATAGTTGAAATTCCTGATCATCCTTGGTTTGTTGGAGTGCAATTTCACCCAGAGCTTAAGAGCACAGTGAATAATCCTCAGCCCTTATTTGTAGATTTTGTAAAGGCAAGTTTGAAATATGCTAAAGCAAATGAGCTTTACAGCCCGATAAAAAAAACCAAGAGAAAAGTAGCAAAATAGTTGTCATCCTATAAAGGTAAGTTAAGGTTAAGAAGTTGCGGATTGCTCGTAAAGGGAAATTCGATACTACTTGTTCAACTTTTGTCACCAATTACCAATGAGTTGACATGGATGCCGCCGGGTGGTGGTTTGGAATTTGGAGAAACCTTGGAAGAAACACTGAAGAGGGAGTTTCTCGAAGAAACAGGATTGCATGTAAAAGCAAAAAGTCTGATGCATGTGAATGAAGTGATCAAAGGCCAATTCCACGCTATTGAATTGTTTTACAAAGTAGAATATTTGTCCGGGAAATTACAAACCGGAACCGACCCGGAATTAAGTGAGAGCTCTCAAATTATTAAAGATGTAGCTTTTAAGAACAAAAATGAACTTAAGGATTTAAAAGTAGTTCCTGAATATTTGAAAGAAGAATTTTGGACTGATTACGAATCAAGTTTATAGTCAGTAACAGGAAGAGTGAAATGAAAGGTTGTGCCTTGCCCAAAATCACTTTCAACCCAAATTTTTCCGCCATTTTTTTCAATGAATTCCTTACAGAGCATTAGCCCCAATCCTGTGCCGGCTTCGTTACGGGTGCCATTTGTTGAATAGAAAGAACTTGTAAATAGCAATCCGATTTTATTTTCAGGGATTCCCGTGCCTGTATCTTTAACAGAAAAAGTAATAAAGTCCGGTTTTGATTCAGAATAAATTGTTACCTCGTCTTTTTTATCACAGTATTTGAGAGCATTAGAAAGCAGATTGAGAATTACCAAATCAATCATGTTTTTGTCGGCAAAAACGGACAGAGAGTTTTCATCTTTAATAACAACTGATATTTCTTTTTCCTTAAATCGGTGAGATAACAATTCAATATTAGTTCTAACTAACTCATTTACATCGAATTTAGTTGGAACTATTTTATACCCTTGCATCTGGCTTTTTGACCAATTCAATAAGTTATTTAAGAGTGTTGATGTGTGTTTAAATTGTGAAACCAGTTCAGGAATGAGGCGCTCTAATTCTTTTTTGTCCGCTACTTTCATTTCCAATAGCGTCACTAATCCGTAAAGCGAACTCAAAGGATTTCTAAGGTCATGAGCGATAATTGAAAATAATTGATTTTTGATCTTGTTAGTCTCTTCAAGATCTTTATTTAAACTTTCAAGACGGAGATTCGCTTTCTCTTTATTCTTCTTACTACTATAAAAAACAAATATGAATACTAAACTAATCAGAAAAAAAGAAGTAACCCCACTAAGGACTATTCTTTGGTTTTTAAGTTTTACACTTTGTTCTCTTCTGAGTTCTTCTTCTTTTCTTTCAAAATTGTATTCCGCCTCTTTAACCTGAATTTCCTGATTTCTCTGATTAATATTCAGGCTATCGTTCAGCGCCCTGTTTTTTATAGAATATTCAAAAGCTTTTTTATAATCGCCTTGTTCTTTATAAATGTCTGCAAGGAGGCTAACAACAGAGTTTAATTCCGAAAGTGTTTGAGTTTTTTCTCCGATTCTTTCTGATTGTAGAGCTATCTCTTTTGCTTGATCAAGTTTCCCCGTTTTATAATAAACTTCAGCAATACCATTTAATGGATTCATAGTTTGGGCTTCATTTTCCAGAATCGAAAAATAGTCAAGGGATCTGTTGAAATAAGTAAGAGCTTGCTGATAATCCTTTTTTTGAGTGTAAAGATCGCCTAGTTTGAAACTGGAAATTGCTTTGGCTCTTACTTCAATAGCGTCATCTCCGAAATCAAAAACATCCAAAAAGTAATTTTCGGCTTTTTCCAGATCATTTAATCCAAAATAGATAAACCCGAAATTAACTTTAGTGGTAACTCTAAGCGCTTTACTTCCGGCCGCAATATTCATATTACTGAAAACTTCTAATGCGGACTCAAAATTTCCAAGTCGTATATAAAGTGCACCCAAATTGTTAGCTACAGTATTCAGTTTTTCAAATGAATTTAGTGGAGCAAAGATTTCACGAGCTCTTAAATAATACTCTATACCTGATCTGTAAAGACCAAGGGAACCATAGCAATTACCAACTGCCAGAAAAAGATTCGCAAGGTGATATCCTTCTTCTTCATAATTCTGATTTACAAGTGGAAGTCCTCTTTCTATTCCTGAATAGTAGGCACCTTTGGTAAAATCAGCATTAATTAAACTTGCATTGCCTGCCAGTATTCCATCAGTGTATTTGAGAGAGTCAGATAGGGTAATCAGTTTTGTAGCATAAAAAACAGAGCTGTCAACATTTATGTTTTGATAGTACTCAAGAATTTCAATAAGCGTATTAGCCAGTTCTAGGCCATTCTGGCTTTTAAGTTGAGTATCTAAACTATCAATATTTGAGACAGTAAAAGGTTCCGCAATTGAGTTAGTGGTCCCGGTAAAAAAAAGTATGAAGATAAATATTCGAAATCCCATAAAAGCCGTAGCAAAGTAAAGTTTAGTTATTGTAAAAGCTTTAAATTTGATTTAAGGAAACGATTACCAATACCTATATTACGTTAAATATTTTAATAAAAATCCATATGAAGTATACACAAATACTATTGATAACTATAGCAACAATTCTTCTTGCATGTAGTCCGACAGATGAAACATTACTAATCGAAAATATTAACGGATACACAATTATCGGTGATGAGTTGGTCGAATTTAAATCCGTTGCAATAAAAAATGGTAAGTTCATAGAAACCAGCAATGTTTCTCTTGGAGATGAATTTCCGAATGCAAAAGTGATCGATGGAAATGGGAAGACATTATTACCTGGATTGATAGACGCACACGGGCACGTGATGGGATTAGGTTTCCAGCAATTAAATGTAAATTTAATGGGAATCAATTCACTTGAAGCGACTTTAGATACTTTAAAAAATTATGCGGAAGCAAATCCGGATTTGGAATGGATTCAAGGCAGGGGTTGGAATCAAACTCTGTGGGAAGAGAATAAATTTCCAACAGCAGAAGACATTGATAAAGTCATTTCAGACCGTCCGGTTTGGTTAAGCAGAGTTGATGGGCATGCAGGATGGGGAAATAGTATGGCATTAAGAATGGCAGGAATAAGCAAAGACACTCCTGATCCACAAGGAGGAAAGGTAATAAGAGATGGTAGCGGGAATGCCACAGGGGTATTCATAGATGCTGCACAAGGTTTTGTAGAATCCGAAATTCCGGCTCCAACAGAAAAAGAACAGCGATTAGCTTTGGAAAAAGCATACGCGCAAATGGCTAAAATGGGTATAACTTCCGTCCATGATGCAGGTGTAGGGGTTAAGGCCTGGAATCTTTATAAAGAATTCAATGATCAGGATATGGCGAAGACCAGAATCTATGGTATGATCTCAGGCTCCGGCAATACATTTGACGAGCTTTCAAAAAATGGTCCAATAGAATCTTATGCTGATGATATGTTAGCTTTAAGAAGCGTTAAACTTTATTCTGATGGGGCTTTGGGTAGCAGAGGAGCAGCTATGTTACAACCTTATTCTGATGATCCGGGCAATGTAGGCTTATTATTTATGGAACAAGAGGAAATGGATGCTGCAGTTTCAAAAGTTGTAGGTAAAGGCTTTCAAGCAAATATTCATGCAATTGGAGATGCCGGAAACAGACAAGTTTTAGATGCACTCGAAAAAGCGCAGAATGAACACGGTGATCAAGGATTAAGAAACAGAGTTGAACATGCTCAGATAGTAGCACTGGATGATATTCCAAGATTCAAGGAACTGGATCTTATTGCTTCTATGCAACCAACCCACGCAACAAGTGATATGAATATGGCCGAAGACCGGGTTGGTCCGCAAAGGATAAAAGGTGGTTATGCATGGAAAACATTTTTGGAGCAAGGAACTGTAGTAGCAGCGGGTTCTGATTTTCCTGTTGAGCATTCCAATCCATTTTTCGGATTGTATTCTGGAGTTACAAGAATGGATCACAGTGGAAATCCTGATGGAGGCTGGTATCCAAACGAATCTTTAACCAGAGAAGAAGCGCTTCGTGCATTTACTCTTGATGCTGCCTATGCAGGCCATCAGGAAGATGTTTTGGGATCAATTGAAGAAGGAAAATGGGCTGATTTTATTTTGATTGATCAGGATTATTTTTCAGTTCCGGCAAGTGATATTTGGGAAATAAAAGTCCTGGAAACCTGGGTTGCAGGTAAAAAAGTATACTCTGCAGATAAATAGAATTCGGAACAAATGTCAGGTCTTTAGATTTAAGTAAGAAACTTGAACAAAACGACTTGAAATGAATTTTCGAAGCTTTAAATCCTTAACAGCTATAATACTGATTATGGCTGTTTTTATATCATGTAGTGATTCTAATAATACAAATGAAATCACACCTGAGATCCCATCGGCAGAAACGATGGCAATAGATCTGTCAGATTTTAACAACAATAGTAATTCTAAGTTAAAAGCTGGTTCAAATTTTAACGCCGCTCTTTTCAGAGCAGGAATCGCTAAGCTTATCGTTGATGCAAACCTGATTATCCCGAAGGTTTTGATTACAGCTGCTCAGAATAAGGATCCTGAAGTAGTAGCCGAAGGAGAATATCAGTGGATGTATACAGCTGAAAATGAAGACAAAGATTTTTCAGTTTTATTAACAGCGGAAGTGGATTCTGAAGATGAAGTTGAATGGAATTTTTTCGTAACAACCTCGGCTACTGATCCCCCTCTAAACAACTTCCTTCTATTTTCAGGAGAAGCTGAGTACGATGGATCTGAAGGTGAATGGACGTATTATGATGCTCAGGAAGAAGGAGCTGTTTCCGAAATAGAATGGGACATAGATAATGACGGAAGTATTGACTTAGATTTTTCAGTACTAAGCGACCGTAATGGAAATATGGGTAGCGAAATTGATTACGATTTCGACGGCGCCATAAAAACTATAGTCTATGTAGACGGCTCTAATGGAAATACTACAACTATAGAGTTTAATACAGAGACGAAAGTCGGGTTTATTATTTCACCAAATTACAATGAAGGAGTAAAATCATGCTGGGATGAGAACCTGGAAGATGCTCCTTGTGCTGATTAATTCTTGGTTAAACAGATCAAAGTCCGTGCTTAATTTAAGTACGGACTTTTTTTTGTATTTATATCAGAATGAAGTAGTTTATATGTATAAAATATGTGTACATGAAACAGCTTCATCAAAATATAAAGGGAAGGGGTTCTTCAGATAATCCGGTCAACAGATTTGAAGGAAACTATATTGATTACAATTTGGATGAGGAAACCGGCGAAAAACCTAATCCGAAAACAAAGCTTATCAGAGATCATACCAAGGAGATCATTTCCTACAATACCAGTCCTGACATACCTTTCAATGCCGGATTAAATGTCTACAGAGGTTGCGAGCATGGTTGCATCTACTGTTATGCCCGACCTTTCCATGAATATTTAGGTTTTTCTGTTGGATTGGATTTTGAAACCAAGATCATGGTTAAATATAAAGCTCCTGAATTATTGAGGAAGACATTTAATTCTCCTAAATGGAAACCTCAGGTCATAGCTATGAGCGGAATTACAGATTGCTATCAACCTATTGAAAGGAAATTGTTGATCACTAGAAAATGTCTTGAAGTATTAGCTGAATTTAGAAATCCGGTTGGCATAATTACTAAAAACCACTTGATCACGAGGGATATAGATCTGTTAAAAGAGTTAAACGAGTATAATTGTGTGAGCACGACTATATCGGTGACTTCCTTAGATAATAAAATTACGGAAGTAATGGAGCCGAGAACATCTCGTCCATACAGAAGACTAAAAGCCATAGAAAAACTTGCCAACGCCGGAATTCCTGTTGGGGTAAATGTAGCTCCAATTATACAGGGATTAACAGATCATGAATGTGCCGATATTTTAAAGTCGGCTGCGGATGCAGGAGCAACAAGAGCAAGTTTTATTATTGTAAGGTTACCATTTAAGGTGAAGGATCTATTCGAAGAATGGCTACAGCAAAACTTTCCGGACAGAAAGGATAAGGTTTTAAATAAGATCAAGGATATGAGAGGTGGGAAATTATATGAAGCAGAGTTTGGGAAAAGAATGAGAGGGGAAGGTAATTTTGCTAACCAGATAAGGGATCTTTTTAAAGTTCAAACCAAACGATTGGGATTGAATAATGATCATGTCAGGCTTACTACTGAGCATTTTATAAGTAGTTCAGGCAAGCAATTGCAACTATTTACATAATTTGGGTAGATACCTTATTTGGATTTGAAACTTTATAGTTTTTACTCAGTCTATATTAATGTAGTACTCCGATATCCTAACTAAAAAGAAAAAGATAGTAGAACTCATTTTCATAAAAGCTAAGGATATCGGATTTTTTATGTCTAAGATTTTGCTAGCTGAATTTTCTTTTCTTCAGGATAGTAAATTAGTTGTAAGTTCATCTCTTCATCTTCATCAAAAAAAGAAATTTTGGTCTCTTTCATTAACTCGATATCGTCAATTTCTGAGGGCTTGATTTGAAGAGGTTCAAAAGTTGAAACATCGGCCGCAAGCATGGTTTTTAATTCCTGATTGAGGAAATCCATATACTCGATTTTCAAGGATCCTGATTTAGCAAACGTAATTATAAGGGAGTATGCTACCGAACCTGAATAATGTAATCGTTCTCCAACGTCTTCTGAAAGTTTCTTAACATCTATTTGGCGAGCAAAAAAATAGAATTTGAGAGCTTTCTCAAACAAAATTTTGTCTCTATCATTTAATATCTTAGTAGTAGGCTTCATCGTAGTCTATAATTTTAACAAAGGTAATTAAGGATTTAATAACATGTCAGCTACTTTGTCAACAATGTTGGAAATTGGAACTAAAGCACCATCTTTTGAACTGCCGGATACGGATGGAAGTAAAGTTTCTTTAAATGATCTCAAGTTCGATAAAGGCGTATTAGTGATGTTTATTTGTAATCACTGCCCCTATGTTAAACACTTAAATGAAGGTTTGGTCGAGTTTGCGAATGAGTACAAACAAAAAGGGATCGAGTGTATCGCAATAAGTTCAAACGATGTTGAAAATTATCCTCAGGATTCTCCGGACTTAATGAAAGAACTTTCTGATAAACACAATTTTCCTTTTCCTTACTTGTATGATGAAACTCAGGAAGTGGCAAAAGATTATAAAGCTGCTTGTACTCCGGATTTCTTTCTGTTTGATAGAGATCTGAAATTATTTTATCGAGGTCAGTTTGATGATAGCAGACCCGGAAACGGAAAGCCTGTAACAGGAAATGACATGAGAGCAGCAACAAATTCATTGATAGAAGGAGAGGAGAATTTTGAGCCACAAATACCGAGTATGGGATGTAATATAAAATGGAAAAGCGGTAATGAACCGGAGTACTTTAAATAATGGATAATAAACATATTCAAAAATTGAGGGAGGATTACTCCCTGAGCACTTTAGACGAGAATGATGTGCATGTTGATCCAATTCAACAATTTAAAATTTGGTTGGATGAATCATTAAAGGCGATGTTACCGGAGCCAAATGCAATGACGCTTTCTACAGTGGATAGTGACCAAAAACCGCATTCCAGAATTGTACTTTTGAAAGGGATAGAGAAGAATGGCTTTATCTTTTATACGAATTATAAAAGTGACAAAGGGAGAGATATAGAAAGTAATCCCAATGTATCTATATGCTTTTTATGGAAAGAATTGGAGCGTCAGGTTCGTATAGAAGGGGTTGCAAAAAAAATCAGCTCAGAGGCTAGTGAAGAATATTTTGTTTCTCGGCCGGTTAAAAGCCAGATAGGTGCTTTGGCTTCTGAACAAAGTTCTGTAATTGAGAACAGAGCAATTTTGGAGGAAAAGTTTGAAGCGCTTACTAAATTATATTCGACAGGACATGTACCCATGCCGGATCACTGGGGTGGTTATGTTGTAGAGCCAACATCAATTGAGTTTTGGCAGGGACGGCGCAGCAGACTACATGACAGAATTAAGTATGAGAAGGAAAAGAAGAATTGGATCATTAAAAGATTAGCTCCCTGAAATGCCGAAGATCAAAGAAAAAAGGATGGAGGAAGTCAGGACATTCGAAAATACATTCGACTGGCATGATTATAACAGCAAGAACCCATTTCCCAAAGGAAGCTGGAATGCTGATATCTTTAAAAATGAAAACCCTATTGTTCTGGAGTTGGCTTGTGGAAAGGGAGAATATTCGACGGGTTTGGCAAAACTCTATCCCGATAAAAACTTTGTAGGTTTTGACTTAAAAGGAAATCGTTTGTGGGTTGGAGCCCAGCGTGCACTGGATCGGGAATTAGAAAACGTTCGGTTTTTCAGAGCTTACATAGATCATCTGGATCAGTTTTTTAAAAAGGAAGAAGTTTCAGATATATGGATAATATTTCCGGATCCGCAACTAAAGAAGGATAGGAAGAAACTTACTTCTCCAAAATTTTTAAAGTTGTATCGGCCTTTATTAAAATCCGGAGCGACCATCAACTTAAAAACGGATAGTCAGGAACTTTATGAGTTCACCAAAGAAGTGATCGAAGAACAGAACCTGCAGCTGTTAAGAGATATAAAAGACGTTCATAAAGAATGTCCGGACGACCCCGAACTTTCAATAAAAACGTACTACGAAAAGATGCATTTAGAGAAAGGGAAACTAATAAAGTTCATTTCTTTCAGGCCTTAGTGAGGTTTAAAGCTATAGATGGTGCTTACAGTTCCGTCTGTTGATATTTTTCTTACTCTTGGTATGATCCCCGGGTCTTCTTCCCAAAACCTCCACCACTTACCATCGCCAATAGTGGATTCTAATACATAAACTTCTCCATTATAGATATCTATTCCGTGTGGAGACCATGGCCTTTCAGATTTCAAAATTGTACTTGCAATACCATCAGGTGATATTTTTATTACCTCTCTATTTCCATAATATGCCAGATATACATTTTTAGATTCATCAACTACCATATCGAAAAATATATTTGCTCCGGAAAAGGGAATGTCTTCAGGATTTCGCTTCTTTAAATTCGAAGCTAGTAATTTGTATTCCTCACCATCATAAATATAAATATCATCCCCGGACATAATGTAAAGTTCTTCGTCAGGCCCCCAGGCAGTGAGATTTATTCGTTCAAAATCAGGTGTATTTAATTTAGTTGTTTTATTTAGGCTGTCTCTGAAAAAAATATCAGAATCTTTGCTAAAGTAGATTTCTTGAGCTTTGCTTACAGAAATCGATTGAATATGGAATTGGGTTTGATCAGAGGTAGCAGGAATCAAAGCGCGATTGGTTGGAGCATCAATTTTCCAAAGTATATTATTATGGTTAGGATTTTGACCACTTCGTTCTGCAGCAAATATTTCTCTGTCTAAATTTCTGGAAAGTATTATATCACTTGGAGATCTTCGAGCTCTCAGAACATGATCCATTTCATTATTCGGTGCTATCTTCCATACACAAGCATAATGGTTGTTATCATCATCAATGGGACAGATAAAAGTAAAGTATATATTGCCGTCCCAGTCTATAACAAGCCCTCCCCAAGGATGAGACTCCAGAATTGGTGACAAGCTTAATGTTAGAAGTATTAATACAAATAGGGATTTAGTTTTATTAATTACACGAAAATTCATGACATATATTATTTCAAGTATAAATAAGTCTTACTGAAATTAAACGGAGTGAAAAGAAGTAAAACTAAATTTTATTTTACAATTGCTTGATTTTCGCCTCAGATTAGTTAACTTCGTTTAGTTAACACTGTTAACCAATCTTGAAAATGAGCAAAAAAGAAGTCCCTTTGAGGGAAAAAATATTAGATACAAGCCGTCATCTTTTATACAATGATGGACATACTGCACTTTCAATGCGTGGAATAGCGAAAGAAGCAGGAGTATCTGCAACTAGTATTTACCTCTATTTTGATAACAAAGATCACCTTTTGCATACATTGATCGAAGAATCAGTAGAAGCTTTGAGTGTATCCATAGAACAAAAAGTAGATTCAAACTCAGGAGTAATCACACAGTTTGAATCTGTGATCAGAAGTTATACAGATTTTGCACTTGCACATCCTGAGAAATACCAGATCATATATATGGTAAAGTCAGAATCAATGGCTCGCTACCCCAAAGAAAAATTCAGAAGGGCGCGAAGATCATACGAGCTTTTAGTAAAAATTATCGAATCGGGAGTCCGTGAAGGTTTGATGGAAGAAGAAGATCCGGTAACAGCGGCTTATTCTATTTGGGCTCAATTGCATGGTGTAATATCGGTAGTATTAAATCAAAGATTAGATAACAGGATCAACAGAGAACATTTTATTGAAAAATCTATTCAACATATTATTGAAGGATTCCTGGTAAGAACTCAGGTTTCTTAAAATTTGGAGAGCATTATGGAAGCATTATCAGAATTATTCGGATTTTTTAGCGAAGTACCACTTTGGGCTTCGATCACTGCAACAGTAATAATAGCTATTGGTTTTGCTTATACAGGAGCACCACTTTGGCTTTGGGCTATAGCGGGTTATGCGGGCTTGATAGGTCTCGATGCTCCGCAATGGCTCTTTATCGCTTATACAGTACCTGTATTGGTTTTTAATATCAAACCGGTAAGAAGGGTATTATTAAGTGGGCCTATTATGAAGTTGCTGGATGCACTTAACTTCCTGCCTACAATATCTCAAACGGAGCAAACCGCAATAGAAGCGGGTAATGTTTGGATCGAAGGAGAGCTATTTTCCGGAAAACCGAATTTCAAAAGAACACTGGAGCAACCTTATCCCGATCTGACTAAAGAAGAGCAAGAGTTTTTTGACGGACCGGTTGAAAGAGTCTGTGAGATGGTGAATGATTGGGATGTCTTTGTAAGAAAAGATTTTACCGAAGAAACATGGGACTTTCTTCGGAAAGAAGGTTTTTTCGGATTAATTATTCCCAAAAAGTATGGTGGGCTTGAATTTTCAGCGACAGCGCACTCTGCTATAGTAGCAAAATTATCATCCAGATGCGGTCCACTTGGAACTACCGTTATGGTACCTAATTCTTTAGGACCTGCAGAGCTTTTAAATCACTACGGAACTCAAAAGCAGAAAGACTATTACTTGCCCAGGTTAGCGGCAGGAGTTGAAATGCCTTGTTTTGCACTTACGGAGCCAAACGCCGGTTCTGATGCAGGAGGAATGACTTCAGATGGTGAGGTATTTAAAGGGGAAGATGGAGAACTTTATCTGAGGCTGAACTGGAATAAGCGATATATTACTTTAGCAGCTATTTCAACTGTTTTGGGATTAGCATTTAAGCTTCGTGATCCGGAGAATTTACTTGGCAAAGGTGAAGACCTTGGAATTACTTGTGCATTAATTCCATCAGATACTGAGGGAGTTGTATTGGGAAAGCGTCATGATCCACTTGGAGTTCCGTTTTATAATTGCCCAACTCATGGGCATGATGTAGTTGTGCCTGTGGACTCAATAATCGGCGGAAAAGAAGGAGCAGGTAATGGTTGGAGAATGTTGATGGAATCTCTGGCGGTTGGCCGTGGTATTTCACTGCCGGCATCCAGTTTGGCGGGAGCAAAATTATCTACCCGAGTTGTTGGAGCCTATGCGGCAATCAGAAAACAATTCGGTTTAAATATTGGAAAATTTGAAGGTATTGAAGAGCCAATGGCTCGTATTGGCGGGTACACCTATTTTATGGAAGCTGCCCGTAAATATACTACCGGAGGGCTGGATCAAGGAGAGAAACCTGCAGTTGTAACAGCGATCGCAAAATACAATTTCACAGAACATACCCGCGAGATCATAAATGACGCGATGGATATAGTGGGAGGAGCCGGAATTTCCAGAGGGCCACGAAATGTGTTTGCTCATGGATATATTTCTTTGCCGATTGCTATTACTGTGGAAGGCGCAAACATCCTCACAAGAACATTGATGATATTCGGACAGGGAGCTATTCGTTGCCATCCATACGCTCTCAATGAGATCAATGCTTTGATGGATAAGGATGTAAAAGGATTCGATGATAATTTTTGGGCGCACATTGGGCATGTTGGAAGAAACAAAGCTCGTTCGTTTATGCTTAGCATTACGCGTGGATATCTGGCAGGTTCTCCTGTAAGTGGACCCGCTGCAAAGTATTACCGAAAAATGGCTTGGGCTTCAGCGTCCTTTGCATTTTTTGCTGATATCGCTTTAGGCTCTTACGGTGGCGGTTTGAAAATGAAAGAAAAGATCGCAGGTCGTTATGCTGATATCCTGAGCTTTATGTATTTGGGAACAGCTACACTAAGAAGGTTTGAAGCTGAAGGAAGACGCAAAGAAGATCTCGATTATTTCAAATGGTCGATGGATTATGTTTTCTATAGAATTCAGGAAGCTTTTGATGGTATTTTAAGAGAGATCAAAGTTCCGGGACTAAGTTGGGGATTTAGGTTAGTAGGTGTTTGGTCACGATTAAATCCAATTGGAACTTACCCATCTGATGAATTAGGACACAGAGTAGCACAGGCTATGCAAGAGCCCGGTAAGGCAAGAGATCGTATGACAGACGGTATGTATATACCTTCAGATCCAACAGAAGCTGTTGGACGCTACGAGAATGCTTTAACTTTAATAACAAACACGAATCCTGTATACAAAAAGCTCTATACGGCTATGAAAAAGCGAGAGCTTCCTAAAGATTCGTTTCTGAACTTGTTGAAACCGGCTTTGGAGAAAAATATAATCACAAAAGCAGAAGCTGAAATGGTTGAAAAAGCAGAAACAGCCAGAACAGATGCAATACAGGTTGATGAGTTTACTTTGGAAGAGTATATGAATGCAACTCCTAAATCTCCGGATGGGGAAGGGTTGAAAACCAAAGAAGTGGATAGCTTGGTATAAGCGTCTGAATTTTCATTCTACATCTAAAGCCCTTCAGGTTAATTCTTGAGGGGCTTTTTTTAGTTTAATATTCTGTATATGTTCTAAATTTAGAATATTATTCTTCGGAATTTTCAATCTATGGCATTATATTTAATGAATAGTTAAATATTAGGTTAATTCAGCCAAATAATGCCATGAAATTGGATGCAACAGATCTTAAAATAGTGGACATTCTTCAAAAAGAAGGAAGAATAGCTAATAATGAACTTGCTTCCAGAATAGGTTTAACTACAACTCCGACTCTTGAGCGTGTAAAGCGCTTGGAACGAGATGGAGTAATTGAAGGATACTCTGCTAAGATAAATCGTGAAGCGGTTAATAAGGGTCTTACGGTTTTTGTCACAGTTACATTAAGTGCTCACCAGTTAAACCGAATGAAGGAGTTTACTTCAGCAGTTAAAGCAATTCCTGAAATATTAGCTTGCTATAACACAACCGGCGAAGGAGATTTTTTACTTCATGTTGTGGCTAAAGACACGAAAGATTATGAGCAGTTGATGAGAACAAAACTCACCACATTACCTGATGTGCAAAGGCTTCATACCAATATTGTATTAAATACCATTAAAGACGAAACAGTGATTCCAGTATTATGATAGACACAAAAGCTAAACAACTTTCATTTGAATCTAGTGCAGTACATGCCGGATCCGGAAAAAAAGATCAATATGGTTCGCATACCACACCAATTTATCAGACTTCTACTTTCGTATTTAAGAATGTTGATGAAGGATCAAAAGCTTTCGCTCATGAAGAAGGAGGAGCTTCTCATATTTATTCTAGGTTGGGAAATCCAACGGTCGAGCAATTAGAACGAGCTATTTGTGAGCTGGAAACCTATGGAATGGAAACCCCGGAATCTTTTTCGGGAGTAGCTTTCGGAAGTGGAATGGCTGCGATAACCACAGGAATAATCAGTCTTGCTAAAGGAAAGCATATCATTGCTCAGGATGCACTTTATGGTTGTACTAGTCAATTCTTAAAAGAAGAAACTGAAATGCTTGGGATGAGCACTTCTTTTATTGATATGACAGATCTGTTCCTGTTGGAAATGGAATTGAAGAAAAATCCTGATACTGCACTCATCTATTTAGAAAGTATTGCTAACCCCACTATGAAAGTGAGTGATATTGAAGCAATTTCAAAACTGGCTAAAGAACATGGTGCTTTGGTTATGGTGGATAACACTTTTGCTACTCCTTATCATTTGCAGCCGCTGAAATTTGATGCGGATGTTGTTGTTCATTCTACTACAAAATATATGGGTGGACATGGAACAATCATTGGCGGAGCATTGGTAGCAAAGAATGAATTATTAGATGAAACGGGTGTTTATCTGTTCAGAAAAAATCTGGGTGGAATCTCTGGTCCAATGGATGCCTGGATAACATTGAACGGAGTTAAAACGCTTGCTTTACGAATGGAAAAACACTCTTCCAATGCGATGAAAGTTGCTGAATTTTTAGAGTCACACCCAAAAGTGGAAACGGTTTGGTATCCCGGTTTGGAATCTCATGCCCAACATTCTCTTGCCGGCTCAATTATGACAAAGGGTTTCGGTGGAGTGATCTCTTTTGAATTGAAAGATGGTTTGGAAGCGGGAAAATCTCTGATGAATAATGTTAAGCTTTGTACTCTGGCAGTAAGCTTGGGAACCGTAGATACCTTAATACAGCACCCGGCTTCAATGACACATTCTGTTGTTGACGAGCAGCTTCGTTGTGATGCCGGTATTACAGATGGATTGGTGAGATTGTCAGTGGGAATTGAAAGTGCGGATGATATTATTGCTGATCTGGAGCAAGCACTTTTGAATTAGGAATTAAAATTGAAATTGGAAAATTAAGAATTAGATTTGTCATTTCGACCGAAGGGAGAAATCTAAACATTGCTTAGAGAGACCTGTAATATTCTACAGGCTCTGTTTTAATTCGAAATCACAAAGAATTCTTAATTCTAAATTCTGCATTCCTAATTCCAAGCCGAAGACTTGGCGCTACCAGCCTCCACCAGCACCACCGCCGCCGGAACCGAATCCGCCACCTCCGCTGAAGCCTCCGAACCCACCACCTCCGGAACCAAAACCGCCTCCGAATGACGATCCACCACTACCTCTTCGTGGCCCTCCGCCTAGTAAACTTCCCCAAAACAGAACTTCACCGGCACTTAGTGTTCTTTTTCCTCCACCGTGATTACCACCTCTTCCTTTCCTTATTAGAACAAAGATGATCACAATTATAAAAATGACTATTTCTACAGGAAATGAACCATCGTTTGAATTAGACTGTAATTCAGGTACACCTTCAAACTCTCCGGTAGCAAGTGCAATGAGTGCATCAGTAGCTCTGTCTAAGCCACCGTATACATCACCATTTCTAAAATTTGGTCGAAGTATGTTTTCATAGATACGATTTGCCATGACATCGGGGATTGCTCCTTCAAGTCCATAACCAACCTCGATCCACATTTCCCGATCTGTCTCTGAAATTAGTATTAAAACCCCGTTGTATCGATCCCCTTCCCACATTTTCCATTTCGAAAAAGTTTCTGTTGCTAGAGGTTGTATTGCAATACCATCAAGCGATTCAATCGTAGCTATAGCGATTACATTCGTTGTAGTATCTCTATAATTTCGGAGTTTTTGCTCAAGTCTGTTAACCTCAGAACTTGAAAGCATATTGGCATAATCGTTAACCATTCCTTTTGCTCGCTCAGGAAGAATATCCTGACCTAAAGCACTCAATGAGATAAATAAGATCGTTATAAGTAAAAATAATTTACGCATCTTTATTATCTCCATAACTTATATCATCCGGTAATTCATTGATGTCATCTTCGCCTTGATAGGGGAAAAATTCTCTTAATTTGTCACCTATTTTCAGAACAGCTTCTCTTAACCCGGTTTCATAATCATCAGCCATGAAATACTTGGTAAGGAGTTCAAGTTCGTCATCCCAGAAATCCTGTCCAACTTTCGAATGGATTCCTTCATCTCCCCAAATTGCAATTTTATGATCTTCGGAAGCTACATAAATTATGGTTCCGTTCCGGAGTTCTGTTTCATGCATATTGAGTTCTGCAAAAACTTCCTTTGCTCTTTCTATAGGATCTTCTTGCTCACATTTTGCTTCTAAGTGTACACGGATTTCTCCGGAAGAAGATGTTTCGGCCTCTCTGATTGCACGGATTACTGCTTTCTCTTGATCTTCGTTAAGGAATTCTTTCATGGGAATAGTAGTGAGATATTAGACATAAGATGTAAGAGTGTTCTGATGTCTTACATCTTATGTCTTAGTTCTTGTGTCTTTTCAATTACCAAAATCTACTGTCGGAGCATTTTCTGCACCTTGATCTGCTTCGAAGTAAGCTTTTCTTTCAAACCCACCGATAGAAGCAAAAATACTTGTCGGGAACTTTCTGATAGAACTATTGTAATTCTGAGCTGTATCATTAAATCGTTTTCGCTCAGTAGAAATTCTGTTTTCAGTACCTTCTAACTGACTTTGCAAATCTCTGAAATTAGAATTTGCCTTCAACTCAGGGTAGCGCTCAACAGAAACCAAAAGTCTGGATAAAGCACCGCTCAACTCACCTTGTGCTTGCTGGAACTGTTGAAATTTAGCAGGATCGCTAAGATCACTAGCGTTGATGTTTACAGAAGTTGCTTTACTTCTGGCTTCAATTACTGAAGTTAAAGTTTCTTGTTCGAAGTTAGCAGCACCTTTAACGGTATTTACCAAATTTGGTATCAGATCCGCTCTTCGCTGATATTGGTTTTCCACTTGTGCCCAGGCTCCCTCAACTGCTTCTTCTTTTTCAACTAACCCGTTATTTATGCTTATGCCAAAAAAAACGAGCAAGCCTACAACAACAAGCCCTATAATTAATTTACCTTTCATGATTTTGTATTTAGTTGTTTAACTTAAGCCCGCTTACGAGCCTAAATTTATTTTGGTTCATTCAATTCAACAATAATCAAAAACTATTCCATTGTCAGACCTAAAACCAAAATTCATCTACTTTGACCTGGATGACACACTTCTTGATCACAAAAAGGCAGAACAAAATGGACTTAAGGATGTTCATAGACATTTTGAAGAATTTAATGACATTTCGCTGGATAGTCTGATCGCTACTTATCATACCATCAATAAAGGGTTGTGGGAGGAATATGGAAGGGGAGAGATCGATCGGCATATCCTGCACAGACGAAGGTTTGAAGAAACTTTTATCGAATTAGGCATTTCTGCAGCACTTTATGAAGAAGCCGGAAAAGTCTATATGAATTATTATCGTAATCACTGGGAATGGATCGCAGGTGCAGAAGAAGCTTTCGACAGAATCAGAGCAACATATAATGTGGGTATAATAACAAATGGATTTGCTGAAACACAATGGATGAAGATCAAGCAGTTTGGGTTTGAAGAAATGGTAAGTCAAATTGTCATCTCTGAAGAAATAGGTGTAATGAAACCACATCCCAAGATCTTTGATCACAGTACAGAGTTAGTTGGTATTGAAAGATCAGACATCCTATATGTAGGTGATTCCCTTACTTCGGATGTAGAAGGAGGTAAAGCGGCAGGATGGAAAGTGGCCTGGTATACTTCAAATCCGGATAAAAAAGGAATAGAATTAGCAGATATTGTATTTAATGATTTTGAGGAATTAATAGACCGAATTAAAGCTTAAAAGTTAGCTCTTACGGCTACAAAAAAGTTTCTTCCGGGGGCTGCAATTCCTGATGAATACGGTCGGTATCTTTTATCGGTTATATTATCAACGCCTGCGCTAACTTTTACAGTAGAACTTACCTCATAAGCTGAATTCAAATTCAAAGTGAACCATCGGGGAGAATAGGGATTACCTGAAATATCTTTTGCATACAGATAATCTTTTCCTTTCTCTGATGGGGCTAATTCGGAATTAGAAAGTTCACCATTGTATTCTGCATAAAGATCTACTTCCAGTTTATCATAGGTATAACTAAGATGTGTTTCTCCAAAAGTAGGTGCCGCATGTCTTAAAGGAGCCATAGTACCATCATCTTGTTCTTCCTCTCCTTTTTGAATATTAATTTGGCTCGAAACTCTAAAACCTGACGAGAGTTCTAATTTTACTCCGGCTTGTATTCCATATACTGTGGCCTGAGCAGAATTCTGTATCGCTTGAACTCTACTGGAACGACCATCATACTGAATACTATCCTGTCCATTAATGGTGAAGTCTCTTCTTACCAAAGCATCTTTCAGAATCGTATAGTAGCCTGTTACATCAATTTTAACTGCTTTGCTAAAGACTTTGGCAAAGCCGATATCTGCGTTATAGGCGTATTCCGGTTTAAGATTTGAATTTGGTACTACTACGGAACCAGGTTCTGAATCAAAGACTTTTGCTGCGTCATCAATATTCGGAGCGCGGTATCCTGTTGACAGGTTAGCATTTATCTGCAGAGTTTCATTTAGTGAATAAACCAATCCTAAACTTCCGGTAAACGCACCCTCATTTATAGAAATGCTATTGAATGATACCGGATAATAAGTTTGATCAAATTCTGCGTCTAAGAAGAAATGACTATAACGAACACCACTTTGAATGTTAATTTTATCAGAAAATTTTAATCGGTGACTTAAATATCCTGAAAATGAATTCCAATCAGATCCATCAGGATAACGAGTGGAAGTAGGAGAAGTAGAGTTATCGTCCATATCCTGACTGAACCCAAAAGAGGAAATGTCATTTAGAACAACTTCTCCTCCATAAAAAAGCCTGCTAGTTGAGTTCATATTCTTTTCAAGATCCAGATTTACGGTATACACATCTACGTTTTCTTCCCTGGATACTTTTTCATCAGACTGATACCTACGGGTATGTCTGCTTTCACGGAAGTACTGCTGGGAAAGAGTTAAACTTGCATGATCAAAAAATCTTCCGTCAGATGTACGAAGTATATTCAAGTTGGTCATTTGCCAGATCTGAGGGCCATAATACCACTCAGCATAGCTTGGAGTTCCTGTATCATTGGTTAATGTAAGTCTGTCGAAGCGATCCAGATCTGAGGATTCTGAATAATGAAATCCTAAATTGATATCCCAGTTTTCATTAGGTGAGTAACGAAGTTTTTGCATCAAGTTAAGTTGATTGAATCTGGTGGGAGTGAGTATCTGTGGATCTGAATTAGAGATCACTGAGTCACCATTCTGATCTTGAGTAACCTCAAAAGTTCTTAAATATTCATTAGGCCCGAATGAACCAATTCTTAGATCATCAAAATCTGAATAGCTTATACTGGAAAGCGATGCAAATTTTTGTCTTCCCAGATTAACATCAACATGAATAGTTCGTTCATTGTTAGCAGTAGATGCTCTGGCAGTACTATTACCTCTGGCGTACAATTCATCATTGGTGGAGAAAACAGGTTTAGATGTATAAAAACTCATAACACCTCCGATAGCATCGCTTCCGTAAATTACGGAACCGGGACCGAAAATAATTTCTGTATTCTGAATCGCAAATGGATCCAGAGATATAACATTATGAACATTTCCGCTTCTGAAAATAGCTGTGTTCATTCGAACTCCATCTACAGCAATAAGAACACGATTGGTAGCAAATCCTCTTATCATTGGGCTACCTCCACCAAGTTGACTTTTTTGAACGAATACTTCGCCGGAAACTGTGAGAAGGTCAGCTGCTGTTTGAGGGTTTTGAAGCTGAATACTTTCTGGATTAATGGAGGTTACTTTAAGTGGAACCTCTCTGGTTTCCTGTTTCCAGTGAGAAGCGGAAACAACAACTTCATTCAGTGCGATATCTGATGGAGACAGAGCGATCATGAATTTTAGCTCTTTAAGTTCTTTATAGCTGAAGACCTTTTCTCTGTAACCTACATACCGAATAGAAATACTTTTGGACTCTTTAAACGCTGAAATATCAGCTTGTCCCTGAATATCAGTAACAGTTGAGATGTCATTTTTTGCATCAAAGAGAGTGGCATATTCAATAGGTAATCCGGTAGTATTATCCGTAACCGTAATAGTTTGCGCGTTTGCTATTATCGATGACAACCCAATAAATATGCTAAGTAGTAGCAGTTCCCTCATATAAAGTGTTTGCAGATGAATTAAGCTTGAAGATATATAATTACTTCGAGCTCGGAAAATTGTGCAAAATTACGTCTTTTTTTAACTACACACGCATAAACTTTACTAAAAGTTACTAATTCATTAGCTACGATAGTTAGATCTAAGGGTAATCCGTACTACAACACTTTATACATTTTTGAATTTATTGATTTTACAAAAAAACGAATTATTAGATCAGAACGAGTTAATAACTCATTTCAACGATCTTTTTTGCATCATCAGGAGTGATGTTTTGCTTTTCTCCCAAGCCTTTCCAATTTCTCTCTTCGAAGCGTTCTTTCACAATAGCAGCTGTTTTTTCATACTTATCAGTATAATCAGAAAGTTTAGTTTCCATTTCCAGAGAATGAAAATAATCTTCGGTTTTTCTGATCCCCGCTTCTGCCTTTTCTTCTAAAGAACCTTCTGATACTCCCCAAACTCTTTCCGCATATTGAGCAAGTTTTTCCTTTTTATCATCAAGTTTATATCTCAATTGACTGGGATGAATAATGGCCAAAGTTCGTGCATGATCGATCCCATAAAGAGCAGTTAATTCATGAGCCATCATATGTGTTGACCAATCGTTTGGTGTGCCTACTCTTAGTAAACCATTTAGAGCCATCGTACAACTCCACATGAAATCAGAAGCAGCATCATAGTCCGAAGGATCTTCCATAACTTTAGGAGCAACTTCGATCAAAGTTTGCATCACGCTTTCAGCAATTCTGTCCTGAAGTCTGGCAGCGACCGGGTAAGTCATGTACTGCTCAATTACATGGGAGAAGGAATCCACTAAACCATTAGCTATCTGTCTTTTAGGAATCGAATGAACGACCTGTGGATCAAGAATTGAAAATTGTGGAAATAATCCCGGTCCACCCATAACTCTTTTTTCTTTTGTTTCTTTGCGCGTGATCACAGAACCGGAATTCATTTCAGAACCGGTGGCAGGAAGTGTTAAAACGGTACCAAAGGGCATTCCTTGATAAGTACGAATTCCTTTTGCCAGAATATCCCATGGCTCATCTCCTTCATAAGTGGCAGCTCCGGACAGAAACTTCACACCATCAATAACTGAACCACCACCAACGGCAAGGATAAAATCGATGTCTTTAGTTTTGATGATTTCTAAAGCCTCAAGTAAAACAGCGTATTCCGGATTTGCAGGAACTCCGCCAAATTCTGTTACGTCATGATCTTTGAGGGCTTGTGAAACCTGATCATAAACACCATTCTTTTTGATGCTTCCACCTCCATAAACCATAAGTACTTTTGCGTTTTCAGGAATCTCAGATGAAAGTTTCGAGATCTGGTCTTTCCCGAAAATGATCTTAGTTGGATTTTGGAATTCGAAGTTTAGCATAGATTTAGATAAATGGTTATGGGTTATTAATTGAATTTAGTTGCTTGGATACCAGTCTTTCAAAACTACATTCACTTCAGGATTACCAACCGACATAATTTTTTTAAATCGTTGAATGTCCTGTCCGCGATGATGATATGGATACATTACAGTTGGAGAAAATTCTATAACCGCACTAGCCGCCTGATAGATATCCATCGTATAAGGCAAGTTCATGCAGACAAAAGCGATATCAATGCTTTCCAGATTTCTCATTTCAGGGATATCTTCTGTATCTCCGGACAGATATACATTCGTTCCTCCAAAATTGATAACGTAGCCGTTTCCTCTTCCTTTTTTGTGTCTTGAAGATTCATCATCCGGCAGATTGTACATTGCAACTCCGGTAACCTCAATTCCCAATTGAGTAGTAGTTTCCTTATTTCCGATTATCACGATCTGATCCTGCATTTCTTCGCCCATTCGGTCAGCAACTGCCTGTGGAACTACAAATATGGTGTTTTTGGTATCCAATCCCGAAATGGTTTCCGAATTCAAGTGATCACCATGGATGTCTGTGATCAGAATAAGATCGGGGGAATTAAAATCAGAGAATTTCTGTGCTCCACCATATGGATCAACGAAAATAGTTTTACCATCGAAAGTGAAGGCTACCGTTCCGTGATTTACAGGATGTATGAGCAGCTTCCCTTTTTCGGTCTCATAAGTATCAGGTGAATTTGATAGTTGTGCAATGGCCGAGATGGAAACAAATGCAATGATTGTTAAAAGGGATATTATTTTTTTCATAGATACTAATTTGTTATTTGCACATTCAACAATCCGGAACCTTTTTTAATTCATATAAGCAAAGAAATAATCTCGTTTATTTGGCGGGGATAAATTGTGTCTTAAAAAGGTTTTGTTTTGTCTTTTAATACTCGATTGGTTAACCTGTGTGCTTTGAATAGAAGCTATACACAGGTAAATTTTAAAATTCTATGCCATCGGCAAAAAAGACTTTATTAATAAATGCATTATTGGTTTCAACTCTGATCTTTAGTGCATGTTCTTCAAGTAAGAATACAAGTTCAGAAAATGCATCTGAACAAAGAAATAATCGACCCAGCAATGCAGAATTAGAAGAGATTTATTGGGCGAGAATTGACAGCTCAAAGATGAATTTCACAGAAGCGGATGTAAAATTCATGACTGGAATGATCGGTCATCACGCACAGGCATTGATCATGTCCCGATTGGCTCCGGAAAATGGAGCAAGTTCTCAGGTTCAGACATTAGCAGCACGAATAATTAATGCCCAAAAAGATGAAATTGCTTCAATGCAAACCTGGTTGCGCGACCGAGATCAACCGGTACCCGAAGTTCATATAGAAGGGTTAAATCTAATGATCCATGGTGCGGGTATGGATCACTCAAACCATATGAATATGGCAGGAATGCTGAGTCAGGAACAATTGGTGGAGTTAAGTGAAGCAAAAGGAAAAGAATTTGACCGCTTATTTCTTACCTATATGATCCAACATCATCAAGGGGCAGTTACGATGGTTAAAACTTTGATAAGTACTGATGGTGCGGCTCAAGATGAGCAGGCATTCAGGCTGTCTACAGATATTAATGTAGATCAAATCACAGAAATTGAACGAATGAAATTAATGCTGAATAAAATAGAATCAGAATCTAAAGATTGAGCATCAATATCATCTTCAAATTTTTCACAGACAAAACATAAACTTTAAGGTCAATTATGAAACTTAATAAACTTACAAAAACGGGAGTATTTAAGAGTGTTTGGATATTTCTATTTTCAGCTGCGTTGATGACTTATGCTTGTTCATCAACCGAGCCAATGATGGATGTAGATTATACTTCTCCAACCGTGAATTCGCTCTCTAATGTAGATTCTCCAACACCTGATCCCAGAGTTGGATTGGGTGCCGGACTTTTCGATGCTGAAGAAGCAATTTGGAATCTGAATAAATTATCAAGCACACCTCCACCTGAGGCATTTCTTGGAGTAACAAACTCTGATCTTGCTTTCAAAGGTAAATATGCCATTCAGGGAAATTATAATGGAGTTTTAGTTTGGGATATTTCTGATCCTGCAAATCCTGTATTGGTTAAAGATTATTTATGCCCGGCATCGCAAAGTGATGTTTCTGTATATGGTGATCTTATGTTTGTTTCAGGAGAAGGGTTAAGCGGTCGTTTAGATTGTGGTACAGAAGGTGTTCAGCAAGCAGTTAGTGACGAGCGACTTCGTGGAATCAGAATATTTGATATCAGCAATATTGAAGAACCTGAGTATGTAGCTAACGTTCAGACTTGCAGAGGCTCACATACGCATTCAGTTCTTAAAGATCCGAATGATGATGAAAACGTTTATGTGTATGTATCAGGATCAGCTTCTGTACGTCCTGAGGAAGAGTTGCCTGGTTGTTCTGATATGTCACCAGACGACGATCCGAATTCTGCATTATTCAGAATAGAAGTAATAAAGGTTCCCTTGAGTAATCCGGAAATGTCAAAGATCGTAAGTTCTCCTAGAATTTTCGAAGACCTGAAAGCACCACCAACTCACGGAATGTCTCCGGCTGATGCAATTGAGATCGAAAAAGCTAGAAAAGCCGGCGCATTTATTATAGAGTTTAATGGACAGGAAACTGTAGTTCCTGATAGGTTTGTAACTCAGTTAATGTCTAATGCTTTGGGAGTGCAAGGTGAGCCGACAGCCGCAGATAGTGCTGCATTAAGAGAGCAATTACCGGCTATTGTTGCACGAATGTTTGGTGGAGGTGATGGTGATAGCGAAGAAGATGATCGTGGAGGACCAACTCAGTGTCATGATATTACATTGTATCCTGAAATTGGTTTAGCAGGTGGGGCTTGTGAAGGTTATGGACTTTTGCTGGATATTTCTGATCCGGCGAACCCAACAAGAATTGATGCAGTAGCAGATTCTAATTTCTCTTACTGGCACTCAGCTACATTCAGTAATGATGGGAAGAAAGTTTTGTTTACAGATGAGTGGGGCGGTGGCGGACAGCCTAAATGCCGTGAAGCAGATCCAATGGAATGGGGAGCGAATGCAATCTTTACTATTGAAAATGGCAAAATGGAATTTCAGGAATACTATAAACTTCCTGCTCCTCAAACTTCACAGGAAAATTGTGTAGCACATAACGGTTCAATGATTCCGGTACCCGGAAGAGAGATCATGGTTCAATCGTGGTATCAAGGTGGAATTTCAGTATTTGACTGGACTGATCCTAACAACCCGATTGAGATCGCTTTTCAGGATTATGGTCCTATAGCGGCAGACCGCATGGCTAACGGTGGAAGTTGGTCTGTGTATTGGTACAATGGCGCTATCGTAAGTTCTGAGATCGCTCGAGGACTTGATATCTTTGAACTCGAAGCCACTCCATACATTACTCAAAATGAAATTGATGCCGCTAATACAGTTAAGCTTGAATATCTGAATGCTCAGGGTCAGCCTAAGTTTGTTTGGCCGAAAACTTTTGCTCTTTCTAAGGCTTATGTGGATCAGCTTGAAAGAAATAAAGAGCTGGACAATACCGCTGTTAAAATGGCTCGACAGAGTTTAGCTAATGCTGAAGCTGCAAATCCGAAGGTGAGAAAGAAAATTCTTACTGAGCTTGCTGATAAAATGGATGGTATGGCTTCAGATAATGAAAAAGTAAAAATGCTTGCTGAATCTGTGCGAGGCTTAGCTTCAAATCAATAAGCAGTAGCATTTATAATTAGTTATTTTAAAACCCTGATGTGGATTAAATTCTGTATCAGGGTTTTTTATTTAGAGAAATATTCATTTATGCGTGTCGCCCTTTTAATACTTCTTATTAGCTTATCTTTATTTTTCACAAGTTGTGATGGTGAAAAAAATAGAATCCGTCATGAAAACAAAGAACTAATCGACCACTTAAAAAGTGGTAATTATATTTTGGTAGAAGAAAATGAAATAGAAGTAAATGGTAGTTTTGGAAATGATTCTTTGTTAGTTGAATACTATTCAGTTTCACCAGAAGAATATTATGAAGCTTTTGAATCTGTAGGTTATTTGCAGAAGCATTTTTCACGAAAAGAAAAGATAAATGAAGGCTTTGGTCAAAATGCCTATCGTAAGAATGATTCGTTAGTATTAGTTGGTAACTCTAAGAATTATATACTCACCGAAAATGTAAGAGATGAATACTTTTACGAGGGTAGAAGAGGAAACTTGCACATAATTCAAGCTATGGAATTTGAAGATGTAAATACTTACTTCATAAGTTCAAAAAATGGAAAAGTAGTTTATACAAAATGGGGAGATTCAGTAGCAACTTACCCGGATGAAGAAATAGTATTTTATTCAGATAATTTTTTGAATAGGCTAAGGGATTCAACAGAGACCTCTTTTTATCAAATTGAAAATGATAGTTTAAAAAACCTAGTTACAATCAAAAGCAAATGGTTCGCTACCTTTGCTTTTTTTAAGCACCCTAACGAGCTTTATTATTTACACAGTTTACATGAGATTAATTCATCAAGGAAGTCTAGCTATGCAAAGATGAAAATCCAAGAAAAGTAGTTTATGCAAAAAGAATTACAGCTCAGAGTCATACCGGAAGTAGCCGCTCAAAAAGATGAGTTAAAAGCCTATATCTCCAAAACCACAGAAATTGATGTATCAGAAATCAATCATATTGAAATTCTGAAGCGTTCAATTGATGCCCGTCAGCGACAGGTGAAGATCAATTTAAAAGTTCGTGTTTATATAGGAGAGGCATTCGAGGAAGAGAAAGTAACTCCTCCGAAGTTTGAAAAAGTACACGACAAAGAAACTGTAATCATTGTTGGGGCAGGACCGGCAGGACTGTTTGCTGCGTTGAAGTGCATTGAGTTGGGATTAAAACCGGTTGTTTTGGACAGAGGAAAAGATGTGAAATCCAGAATCAAGGATCTGAAAAACATCAATGTGAATCACGTTGTGAATTCGGATTCTAACTACTGCTTTGGAGAAGGAGGAGCCGGAACATATTCTGATGGAAAATTATATACACGATCCAAAAAAAGAGGAGATGTTAATCAAATTCTGGAATTGTTGGTGGCGTTCGGTGCAAAAAAGGATATTCTGGTTGACGCTCATCCACATATCGGGACGAACAAGCTGCCAAGAATCATCGCAAAGATCCGTGAATTCATATTAGAATATGGCGGAGAAATTCATTTCAATTCGAAAGTTACTGATCTGTTGATCGAGAATGATCAGATCAATGGAGTTCAACTGGCCAACGATGAAGTCTTTAATGCAAAGTTCGTAATTTTGGCAACAGGACATTCAGCCCGAGATATATTCGAATTACTTCATAAAAAAGGAATAGAAATTGAAGCTAAGCCCATTGCGATAGGAGTTAGGGTAGAACATTCACAATCTTTGATCGACTCCATTCAGTACAATTGTGATGAGCGTGGAGAGTATTTGCCCCCGGCGCCTTATAAGATCGTGAAGCAGGTTAATGAAAGAGGAGTGTATTCCTTTTGTATGTGTCCCGGTGGAGTAGTGGCCGCTTGTGCAACAAAACCCGGTGAAGTGGTCACAAACGGATGGTCAGGTTCTCAACGATCTCGTCCGACAGCCAACTCAGGAATTGTGGTAGAACTTGAAATGGATGATTTCAAGGAATTTGAAGAATACGGTCCGCTGAAAGTGATGGAATTCCAAAAAGCTATCGAGAAAAAAGCGTGGGAAGTAGCAGGGAAAACCCAGAAAGTTCCGGCTCAAAGATTGGTGGATTTCACCAAAGGAATTGTATCCAAAGACTTACCGAATACATCGTACACTCCGGGATTGACATCCGCTAACTTACAGGAAGTTTTTCCTGATTTCATGTATGAAGCTTTGAAGAACGGGTTTCTCAAATTCGGGAAAACCATGAAAGGATATTTAACCAATGAAGCGGTAGTTCATGCACCGGAATCCAGAACTTCCAGTCCGGTAAGAATCCCTAGAGATCATAAAACATTAGAACATGTCAGGATAAAAGGTTTATTTCCCTGTGGAGAAGGAGCGGGTTATGCGGGTGGAATTGTGTCGGCAGCTATTGATGGTAGGAAATGCGTTGAAGCAATTAAGAATTACTCAATGAAGAATTAAGAATCTCACAATAATGAATTTGAAATTAAATTATATCGCAAGATTTTAATTCAAATTTAAACAAGTAAGACCCTTCAGGGTCGCAGTACTTATAAAAACCAAAATTATGAAATACGGGCTTTCGGGAAGTTTTACGGCAGTTGAAGGGAAAGGGGATGAGCTGGCTTCGATCTTAGAAGAAGCGGCTAACTTGATGAAATCAGCAAAAGGATGTCTGATTTATATTGTAGGACAACAGTCTGATGATAAAGATATCGTGCACGTTTTTGAGGTGTGGGATTCTAAACAAGATCACGATGATTCACTTAGTATTGATGGTGTTCGTGAACTGATTGGAAAGGCAATGCCCATTATTGATGGAAAACCAAGTGGAACTGAAATTGATATTGCCGGTGGGTGAGAGGTTTTGAATTAGGAATGTAAGAATTAGGAATAAGCGAATATGAGAATTAGGAATAGGGGATTATGATCATCAAAAAAGCAACATTATCAGATTTAGAAGAACTCAATGAATTATTTGATGGATACCGAGTTTTTTATGAAAAGGAATCAGATAAAAAGTCGAGTAAAGCGTTTTTGAAAGAACGTATCGAACAAAATGAGTCAGTTATCTTTATTTCTCGAAATAATGACGGCGTTGCTACCGGTTTTGTTCAGTTATATCCATTGTTTTCGTCAACCAGAATGAAAAGATTTTGGTTGTTGAATGATTTGTACGTCGACTCAAATTTCAGGGGACAAGGGTTTTCGAAAGCACTTATTGAAAGATCTAAAGAGCTTTGTCATGAAACTGATGCTTGTGGTATGATGCTGGAAACGGCGAAGGATAATCACGTTGGAAATCAGCTTTATCCGGTAACCGGTTGGAGTTTAGACAAAGACCACAATTTTTATACATGGGATGTTGAATAAAAAAAGCCTTAATTCGATTCGAATCAAGGCTTGTAAATAGTGCGGATTTTAGAATCAGCTCACAACAAATGTGCCCTGCATGATGCCGTAGTGTCCGGGAAAAGTACAAATAAATGTGTATGTACCTTTTGCAGGAGCTTCAAAAGTAATGGTGTCAGTTTCACCACCGCCTAATAGCTCGGTTGCAACAATAATATCTTTTGAATCTTTTGGTAGATAGTCGTTGTCTTTAGCTTTCATTGCTTCCATTGCAAAGTCTTTTACAACAACGCCTTCTTTAAGAAGAACCCAATTGTGTCCCATCGCTTGCTTAGGTAGCTTTCCAACATGCTTTAGAGTTAAAGTGATTTTTTCTCCAGCTTTTACGCTGATCTCTTTAGTGTCGAATTGCATTCTGTCATTTGCTTCAACAGTAATTTCTGTTGCTACATTTGTTGCCGGGTTAGTAGCTGTAGAAAAAGATAAAAATGCTGATAAAAATAGAATTATAATATTCATGACTTATTAATTTTGTTTTGTTTAAGATGATTTAATTTAAGGTTGTTATGTAAAGATTTGATGAAGAAATAAATGGGTTAAATATTTTTAGACGGAAATACACAAAATGCTTCAATGGTGTTCATAAAAGCACCGGATACATTTAGATCTTGCAATAAAATTCCTCTTAATACCAAAAAAGAACCCAAGGCAAATGCGAGATAAGGCATATATTTTTTAATACTGCTTCTTAGATCCATTGAGATGAAATTAGGCGAAACGTATATCGAAAAAAGTGCGGGTAAAGTACCTAGCCCGAAGAGAGTCATATAAAGCATACTATGGTAGGGAGTTGAAGTTAATACCGCCGCAGCTAAACCTGTATATACAAAAGCACAGGGAAGTAACCCATTTAGTAATCCCATACTAAAAAGTGCACTTTTTGATTGCTTCCGTATCAGAATTCCATATGCTTGATTAATAGCAGAAATAAACTTCTGTAAAACTTCAGGTCTTTTTTTGGGATATAATTTCGTAGAAAATAAGACCCCGAGAATAATCAAAATACCTAGAACAATAGAAAGCGTACTTTGAAAACCAGCCAAAGTAATTTGTTTTCCCAGAAACCCGAAAATCAGTCCAAAGAAAGCATAAATCAGGATTCTCCCGAGATTATAAACTATTGCATTAAAGGTGATTACTGAGAATGAGGAACTAGATTTTGGTAAACTGAGTACAATAGGACCACACATACCAACGCAGTGAAAGCTTCCAAAAAATCCTAATCCTAATGCAGTCCAAAGTTCCATCTATATAATAATAGTTTTCTCTTCCAGATAGCTTTTTTCGTCAGCATTCCACTCTATTTTCAATACCCATTTTCCTTTTTCTAAGGTTGAAGTAGAAATAAGTTGAATACCGTTAGCATTTACGCTAAGTGGTAATTTTTTATCCATTTCAGGATTGTTAGGGCGGTAGAGTTTAACGTCTCCTTGTGCTTTTCCAACAAAATTATTCGGGAAAACCACGCGTAAAGCTTCAAGTTTTTCATCAAAAACAATAACCACAGGATCCTCTAACTCAGAAGACCGTTTTTTCTGATCTATTGTCTGCTGATATTCTACGCCTTCTTCATAATGTTCATTTGTTACTAAGAAGAAGTCGAGACTTATTAAGTAGCTTACTACACTTAATGTGGCTATTACAAAAACCGTAATCGCCAATGCTAAGCCGCTGCCCCAGTTTAATTTTTTCATTGTTGTTTATTTTGCCGGACCAATAAATCCGGAGGTTACAGTTTCAATTTGTTCGTTACCCGAATACACTCCAAAGGTAAGAGTGGTTTGCAAACCGGTTAATTGGTTCTTGTTTAGTTTTATTAGAAATCTGCCTTCAGCAAGATTTTGAGGTTCTATAGAATCTATATTCCCAAGTGATACCATTTCTCCCGCCGGTGCAATTAATCTGAGCTCATAGTCTTGAGTATCAAAAGTCTTGTTAATTACTTTTATCTCATAAATATTGCTGTATATATCGTTTGGAAGTTCCTGATACAGGGTTCCGGGCTGACGAAGAATGGTAGTTTCTAAATCAGTTCTCATACTCATAAGAGTTATAAAAACGGTGAGTAAGACTATAAGAACTCCGGAATACCCGGCAACTCTTGGAGTAAGTATTTTTTTGGTTTCATTTCTGATGCTGTTTTCTGAAGCGTAGCGAATCAATCCTCGTGGTTTATCTATTTTATCCATCACAGCATCACAAGCATCAATACATGCAGTGCAATGTACACATTCAAGTTGGGTGCCATTTCGGATATCAATACCCATTGGGCATACTTTTACACACTGTGAACATTCAATACAATCACCAAAATCAGCACCGGAAGGAAGTCCGAGATCTGCTAATGTTGCCTTCCCCGCAATCACTTTGTTTCGATTAGCAATTTTTGCGCGATGTTCTCCTCTTTTGTAGTCGTACATTACGTTAATGGAGTTATTGTCGAGCATAACAGATTGCATACGTCCATATGGACAAACAAAATGACAAACCTGTTCTCTCATGAATGCAAAAACACCATAGAAAACACCGCTAAAAATAATCATTGCAGCTAAACCACCCGGGTGTTCAGAAGGAGGGTCTGTTACAATTTCAAAAAATTGATCTTTACCTATTATATAAGCTAAAAACAGATTTGAGATAATAAATGCCAATGCATAGAAGATTGCATGTTTAGATCCTTTCTTAAAGATCTTTTCAGCATTCAAAGGAGCTTTTTTTAATCGAATTTGTGATGCTGAGTCACCTTCGATCCAGTATTCAATTCTGCGGAAAACCATTTCCAGAAAGATAGTTTGTGGGCAAGCCCATCCACAAAAAAGTCTTCCAAATATCGTTGTGAATAAAACAATGAATACGATAAAGGAAAGCATCCCAAAAACAAGAAGGTGTAGATCTTGTGGCCAAAAAGCGACTCCAAAGATCACAAATTTACGTTCCAGTATATTAATCAATAGTAACGGATTACCATTAATTGTGATAAAAGGACCGGAAAAGAAAAATGCTAAAAGAAACATAGCTACAATGGACCGGGCGTTGTAAAAACGCCCTTTCGGTTTTTTGGCATGAATCCAGTTTCTGCCTCCGGTTTCGCTAACTGTAGCAAGCCGATCTCTGAATTCTTCTTTTCCGATTTGTCTTCCTTGTTCTTGAGACATTATGGTCCTTATTGTATGCTACACGGTTTAGCTCTTGTTTCGTCCACTGCTTTTGCATTAGGTGGATTGGTTCCTTTTAGCGAGCCTATGTAGCTGATGAGAGCATTTACATCCTCGTTCGGCATTGGCGCACCGCTTCCATAAGCAACCATTCCTTTATCAGGAAACCCTTCTGTAATACTGGTAGCAACTTCCTCAGCAGAACAACCATGCAACCATTTATCGTCGGTTAAGTTTGGTCCCACCAAGCCTTCTCCCGCACTTCCATGACATGTGAAGCAAAGATTATTCATTCCCATGAAAATCTCTTTTCCTTTTTCTATAACTTCAGCTTGTTCGCTGTATGTCCAAGTAAATGAAGCTTCTTCAGCAGATTGTTGCTCATTGAACTTATACTTTTCAGCAGCGGCAGCCATTTCCATTTCGTATTCTTCATGTTGATCAGGTCCCCATTCAAATACTTCATAATAGAGTGCATAACCGATGCCAAACGCTATGGTAAAGTAGAACAGCCACAGCCACCAAACGGGCATGTGATTATCAAGTTCACGAATACCGTCATATTCGTGTTCTAACAGTTTGTCTTTTTCATCATCTAAAACTTTCATTGATCTGATTTTTTGGGATTAAAAATTCTTTCTGAATCAAGCGGAATGCTTGCGGCATCTTTCCAGAAATCTTTTCCGGTTCTCACTAAATAAATGATCAGGATCAAGAAGAATGAAAAGAAAAGGATTAGCGAAATACTTGGAAATAGTTCGATTCCATCCATTGAGCGTAATACTTCTTTATACATTAGTTGTCCTCCACAATTACGTTTGAAAGTTTTTTACTTGATGGCAGATCTTCAAAAGGATCGTTCTCTCCGGTAATATCTGTTCCAAGCCGTTGCAAGTAAGCAATCAATGCTATTACTTTTTTCTCTGATGTAACTTCAATGCCTTCAATGCCTTCAATGGTATCAAACCCATTTTCTCTAAGACCCTGTGTTATTCGTTCAGCCTGAGCTTTCATGTCATCAATTGCATATTCCGGATATCGGGAAGAGTAGGGAACCCCAACAGTTCTAAGTGCCTCAATTCTATTCGGCATGGATTCCATGTCCATATCCTGTGTTAACATCCAAGGGTATGCCGGCATAATGGAACCGGGTGAAGTTGAATTAGGATCGTACATATGACGTAAATGCCAGGAATCGGGATATTTTCCACCAATTCTATGCAGATCCGGACCAGTTCGCTTAGATCCCCATAAGAATGGATGGTCGTATACGAATTCTCCCGCTTTGGAATATTCACCATAGCGTTCTGTTTCTGAACGGAATGGACGAATCATTTGTGAGTGACAGTTATTACATCCTTCTGCTATGTAAATGTCTCGCCCTTCAACTTCTAAAGCAGTGTATGGTTGTACACTTTCAATAGTTGGGATATTTGAGTCGATTAGAGCAGTTGGCATATATTCCACAACTCCACCGATCAAAATTGCGATCACTGTTAAAACTGTAAATTTCAGTGGACGACCTTCCAGCTTTCTATGCCAACTTTCGTTCTCGTCTTCTTGATGAACTTGCAACGCAGGAGCTTGAGCTTCTTCAGATGCAAGTAAAGAACCACTTTTCGCTGTTTTAAAGAGGTTATAGATTCCAAATAACGCACCTACAATGAACAAACTACCACCGAAAGCTCTTAAGGCATACATCGGAACTATTTGAACAACAGTTTCCAGGAAATTTGGATAGGTAAGGAATCCTTGGTCTGTGAAATCTTTCCACATTAAACTTTGGGTAATTCCACCCCAATACATCGGTATTACATAGAAGATGGCACCCATCGTTGCAAACCAAAAATGAATGTTGGCGAGTTTTATAGAGTAAAGCTTAGTTTTGTAAATTCGCGGAGTAATGAAATACAACATTCCGAAAGCTAAACCGCCATTCCAGAGTAATGCTCCATTATGCACGTGACCAATAATATAATCTGAGTAGTGTGCAATCGCGTTTACATTTGCTATGGATAACATCGGGCCTTCAAAAGTAACCATACCATAAGCAGTTACGGCAACTACCATAAATTTCAAGACTGGATCTTCACGAACTTTATCCCAGGCACCTCTTAGCGTTAGAAGTCCGTTTAACATACCTCCCCAGGACGGAGCGATAAGCATTAAGCTAAATACAACACCAAGCGTTTGAGCCCAGCCCGGTAGCGCGGTGTAAAGTAAGTGGTGAGGACCTGCCCAGATATAAATGAAAATCAATGACCAGAAGTGGACAATTGAAAGTCTGTAAGAGAATATTGGACGATTAGAAGCTTTGGGAATGAAGTAGTACATAATTCCCAGAAACGGAGTAGTTAAAAAGAAAGCCACGGCATTATGTCCGTACCACCATTGTACAAGAGCATCCTGAACGCCAGCATAAATAGGATAACTTTTTAAGAAAGTTGCAGGAACTTCAAAAGAATTAACTAAGTGCAGTACAGCAACAGTAACAAAAGTGGCGATGTAAAACCAAATAGCTACGTAAATATGTTTTTCACGTCGCTTCATGATGGTCATGATCATATTTACACCAAAAATTACCCAAATAAGAGTAATAGCAATATCAATAGGCCATTCAAGTTCAGCGTATTCTTTACTGGTAGTAATACCAAATGGTAAAGTGGCGACAGCAGAGATTATAATTGTCTGCCAACCCCAAAAATGGATCTTGCTTAGCTTTTGGCTCCACATAGAAGCTTTACAAAGTCTAGGTAGTGAATAATAAACACCATAAAAAATGGCGTTGCCGGCAAATGCAAAAATTACTGCATTAGTATGTAAAGGTCTTAATCGACCAAATGATAGTTCGGGAATAAAGCCTAGAAAATCAGGCCAAATAAACTTAAGGGCTACAATCAAACCTACAAGAAATCCAATGACTCCCCATATCATGGTTGCAACTCCAAAATTCCGAACTATTTTATTGTCATAATGAAAGGTTTCTACAGACATTACGAATCCCGTTTAGTTGTTTGTGTTTTATTTTTGGTTGATGATTTTTTTTCATCAAAAAGAATGCGGACAGATGGCGTGTATTGATCGTCAAATTGTCCTGTTTTTACAGCCCAGAAGAAAGCTGCTAAAAAGATGAGTGCTACAGAAATACTGAAAAGAATTAAAAAGAATATTACGCCCATATTTTTAACCCCATTTTTTTAGCTATTAAGCGGGTAGCAAATGTGGTAAAAGCCATTATTGTGATAGAACTTAATGGCATTAAAATAGCAGCAACCAAGGGCGATAAATGTCCGGTTACAGCAAAAGAAAGTCCTGTAATATTATATAACAAAGAAAGCCCAAAACTAAAATGTACAATGCTTATTGATGCTTTTGAGAATTCTATAAGTTTATCAATGTTTTGGAGCTCATTTCCATCCAGAATTGCGTCACAAGCGGGAGAGAAAGAACTGGTCTTATCAGATAAAGCAATTCCAAAATGACTCTTATTCAGTGCTCCGGCATCGTTCAATCCGTCTCCAATCATTAACACCTTTTTTTGGATATCCGAAAGGGAAGCAACAAATGCTAACTTTTGTTGAGGAGATTGATTGAAATACATGTTCTTATCCGCATCAAAATACTTAGCAAGCCATATGCCATCTTTTTGATTGTCTCCTGACAGGAGATATAAATTAAAAGCGGCTTTAAGTTTATTAAGGAGTTTATCTACCCCGATTCTGAGATGATTTTTGAATTCAAAAGAGCCAACGAATTTATAATCTATAACTATATAAACATGTGAACTCTTTGTACCTGAAATTGAGATTTTAATACCGGTGTATTCTTCAATAAAGCTCTTACTGCCTATATGAACATTAGTTTGTTGGAAAGATGCATGAATACCTTTTCCTCTGATTTCTTCGATCCTTTCCGGAATCGAATAGTTCAAACCTTCTTCTTTAAAAAACCCGTATATCTTTTTGCTGTAAGGATGAGTAGAGTTCTTTGTTGATGAAAAGATCAGTTCTTTTTCCTCTTTAGTAAGAGCATTTCCAATAAATGTAATTTCAGCTTTTTCAGAATCAGTAATGGTTCCTGTTTTATCAAAAACTATAGTATCTACGTTTCCGATACTTTCAATTCCTTCAATATTTTTAAGGAATAAGCCATTTAAGGAAAGAATATTTGTTGCTGAACCAAATGTGAATGGTCCTGACAAAGCCAAAGCACAAGGGCACGCAACAATTAACACGGCAGTAAATACCGTAAAAGCTTTGGATGGTTCGATAAAAAACCAAGTCAGGCACGAGGCAAAAGCAATTACAATTACGATAAATGTAAAATAGGGGCTAATTCGATCAGCTAACGATTGATGGGTTTTATCATTAGTTAAATTTATAGCGTCATTTTCCCATAATTGAGTGAGATAGCTATGTTGAACTTTTTTGGAAACCAACATTCGGGTTTGCGAACCCAAGATCTTGCCTCCGGCAAAAATTATTTCACCATGTATTTTTGTTACCGGAGTAGATTCTCCTGTGATAAAGCTGTAATCAATTATGGCAGAATCAGATTGTAAAATTGAATCACATGGAATCAATTCATTATTCCTAAGAATTATTTCATCACCAATTGTTAGAGTTTTTACAGAAACAGAGCGTTCAACTCCGTTGATAAGTTTTAAAACCGAAATAGGCAGGTAGGACTTATAATCACGGTCGAAAGAAAGTCCTTGGAATGTTTTCTTTTGGACTATTTTTCCGATCAACAGAAAGAATATGAATCCCGAAAATGAGTCAAAATAACCGGCTCCTGTTCCACTTAATATCTCGTATAGACTTCTGCCAAATAATGCGATAATACCGATAGAGATAGGAACATCAAGATTGATACCTTTTTGATTTATTGCTGCCCAAGCAGATTTTAAGTAGTCTATGGAGCTGTAAACCAGCACCGGAATAGCTAATAAGATATTTAAGATTCCGAAGAGTACTTTAAATGTATCCACAGAATCAGAAACCGACATGTTCAGGTATTCGGGAAAACTGAAAAGCATGATGTTGCCAAAACAGAACCCGGCCACTCCTAACTTTAGCCAGAGGTCTCTGGGAATAGAAACTTGATCTTTTTCTTCAAGTTGATCAAGCTTCAGGTTTGGTTCGTACCCAATGGTAGTTAAAAGCTCAACGATACTTCTGAGGTCCGTTTTTTTTGTGTCAAAAACAATAGTTAACCGGCGCTTCAGAAAGTTTACGGTTCCCTGAAGGATACCATCATTCAAATTTTGAAGATTTTCTAACAGCCAAATACAAGAAGTACAGTGGATATTCGGGATATTGAAAGATGCTGAGGCAACTTCAGCATTCTTGAAATCAATAAGTTTTTCTTGAACGTCTTTATCGATTAGGTAATCAAATCTCTTTCTTTCTATACTCTGCTTTATTGTAGTGCCCGGAGTGGAATCTAAGTCGTAATACGTGTGTAAATTATTATCTGCCAGAAGATGATACACTGATTCGCAGCCTTGGCAACAAAAACTTAATTCAGAGTTAGTATTAAACTCAGCAGGCTCACCACAATGTGAACATATAGTATGCTTTGCTATTACATCTTCCATCAGCTTCTTAAACCAGTTACAAATGAGAGGTGTTGTTCAAACCAAACTTGTGTCATTAGTTCATCTACATTCTCAAAAGTTGTTTCTTGAAGCCACTTTTTAATCTTATCTCTTTCAATAGCCCAAAATGAATGGAAAGGACAGGGTTCAATATGTCCACACCCTTCAATTCCCATAAAGCATGAATTAAAAAATACTTCGCCATCAATTGCGGCAACTACTTCATAAATCGAAATATCCTTCAACTCTTTGGTTAGATATACACCGCCTCTAAGGCCACGTTGGGATTTTAAAATTCCGGGTGTTTTTAATTTTGCAAGGATTTGAGAGAGGTAAGCAGCCGGGCAGTTCAAAGATTTGGCTAGTTCAGCAGCAGAAATTATATCAGAGGGATGCTTAGAGATCGCAATTATCGCCGAAATCGCATATTGAGTGCCTTGTGATATAAATTTCATAATCTAATAATCATATTCTAATATCAATATTAGATTTTAAGAATGATTTTAGAATTATGCAATACTTAATTTTTTATTTAGGAGTTCTTGGCACTAAAGCTAGGAAGTGAAGTTAAGTTGTTGCTCGAACCAAACTTGAGACATTGCCTTTTCGGCGTCTTCAAAATTTGTATCAATCAACCATTTTTTAATTTTTTGCCGTTGATTTGACCAAAAATTATGAAACGGGCAAGGTTCAATATGCCCACATCCTTCAATTCCCATAAAGCAATTATTAAAAAAACTGTCTCCATCTATTGCAACAATTACATCATAGATGGAAATTTCTTTTACGGGTTTGGCTAAGAGTACACCTCCATTTAAACCACGTTGAGACTTTAAAATTCCGGGCTTCTTCAATTTTGAAAGTAATTGAGAAAGATAAGCTGCCGGGCAGTCTAAAGCTTTTGCAAGGTCGGCAGCTGATACTGCCTTTCCATATTCTTTTTTTGATAGAGCTATTATAGCTGATATTGCATACTGAGCCCCTTGAGATACTAATTTCATGCTTAAATATAATATTCTCATTAGAATATTAATATTTATTGTTTAAAAAATTACACTTATTAATATCGATTTTGGTCTCTTATATAAATATGTTTGATCCATAATGAAAAGGACGAAATGAATATTTTATTATTAGAACCCTTTTATTCCGGATCTCATCAGCAGTGGGCGGAAGGATTACAGAAACATTCGAAGCACAACGTTCAAATTCTAAGTTTGCCCGGTCGACACTGGAAATGGAGAATGCACGGTGGTGCGGTTTCTTTAGCAAAACAATTTAATCAATTAGAAGAATCTCCTGATCTGATTCTCGCTACTTCGATGCTGGACCTCACTACATTTCTTTCTCTTACCAGAAAGAGATCGGCAAACATTCCGGTAGCCATGTACTTTCATGAGAACCAGTTGACTTACCCATGGTCGCCACAAGACAGAGATGTGAAGAAGAAGCGAAATAACCACTATTCCTTTATCAATTATGCTTCAGCACTTTCAGCAGATAAAGTCTTTTTTAACTCAAAATATCATATGGATTCTTTCTTGGGAGCTTTACCCAAATTCTTAAAACAGTTTCCGGATAAGAGAGAAAGAGATAACATCGAAGTTATCAGAGAGAAAAGCGAAGTACTGCATTTAGGATTAGATCTGAAAAGATTTGAAGATTTCCGTTCATCAGATAAAGAAAAACAATCCGAGGCGACCATTTTATGGAATCACAGATGGGAGTATGACAAAAATCCGGAAGAATTTTTCGAGACGTTATTTGAGTTAAAGGAAAAAGAGATCGGATTCAAGCTGGTTGTGTTGGGAGAACAAAATGATGTAAACCCTCCGATATTTGATGAAGCAAAAGAAAAACTCAAAGACGAGATCTTACATTGGGGATATGCTGATTCTTTTGACGACTATGCTAAATGGCTATGGCGCGCAGATATTCTTCCCGTAACATCAAATCAGGATTTTTTTGGAGGAAGTGTGATCGAAGCGATGTATTGTGATTGTTTTCCGTTGTTACCTAATCGCTTAGCGTATCCTGAACATTTACCGGAAGAATTGGATAGAGAATTTTTATATGAAGAAGGAGAGCTTCCTGCCCGATTAGAAACTGCGATAGAGAGTGTAATGGGAATTCGTCAGGTGGATTATCAAAGCATAGTTAAAAAATACGATTGGAAAGAGTTGATTGAGAAGTACGACGAACAAATGGAGAAGCTGTATTGAAAGCAAAAGTGTTTTGGGGGATGTTTGTTTTAGGTCTGCTTCCTTTTCTTATAGGCTTCTTAGGAAAATATCATTGGGTCTTAGACGGGTTTTCACATTTCAGAGTTTATTACTGCTTCTATTTTATGTTTTTAGGAGTCGGGGCTTTAAGTTTGAAAATGAAAAAGGAAGCAATAGCAGGGTTGGTTTTCTTTTTGCTTAGCGGAATCGGGTTGGTTAAATATTATGTCCCGATAGATAAAGTCGATTCAGTAGCTGATATCAAGATCCTTTCTATAAATCTATTATCATCAAATAACAATTCTGATGAAGTTTTAGACTTTATCATAAATGAAGACCCCGATTTAATTGTTTTACAAGAAGTAAATCAAAAATGGGATACTAATCTGTCTTCTTTAGGATCAAAGTTCCCATTTAAGCTAACAGAAATAAGAGAAGATAACTTTGGATTAGTAGTGCTGAGTAAGGTAGAGTTAATAGATCCGGAAAAGATAATTCTGTCTAATAGCGGTGTTCCTTCATTCTATTTTAAGATCAACATGGATAGTAAAGAAACTTATTTGATCGCTACTCATCCTTTACCACCAATTGGAACTGATTATTTCGATTACCGGAATGAGCAGTTTACAAACCTAAACGAAATGGTTAAAACTCTAAATTGTAGAACGGTTTTGATAGGAGATCTGAATACGACCAGCTTTTCTCCCAATTTTAACAGAATTACTGATGGAACGAGCCTGAGAGATTCAAGACTGGGCTTCGGTTTGCAGCCAAGTTGGAACGCTCAAATTCCGTTTATTTCTGTAGCTATTGATCATGTACTGGTCAGTAAAGAAATAGAAGTGACAGACAGAAGGACAGGCGCTGATATCGGTTCAGATCATTTTCCGGTAATTATAAAGATTGCGATCTAACTCCCATAAACGTCAACCCAAAGTTCTTCGACCTGATCTCGTGCCCATTGGTGTTTTCGTAAAAACTTAAGACTGGATTTAATACTCGGGTCGTTTTTAAAACAATTGATGTCTACGTGATAGCTCAACTGTTCCCAGCCATAATATTCAACTAGATCCTCTACAATTTGTGCTAATTTTACGCCATGCAGAGGATTATTCGGTTGTTCCTGACTCACGCTTTTTCGGCAGTTTCCTTTAGTTTAGGGAGAACTGCTTTCCAGCCTTTTTGAGTATCTATGTAGCGCTCCTTACCATTTTCTACATATTTGTAGCCTTTTTGAGTGATGGTCAATTCAGTCTTCCCATCTTCTTCTTCCATTTCATAAATGATCACAAGATAGTTTTCCAGAGTATCTTCGATTCCTGAATTAGCAGGAAAAAGCGTGTGTTCCAATAGTTTGTTAGGAATGGATCGAATCACCTCTCCTTTTACAACAGTAATCTCTTTTTCGTTTTGTTTGATATAATAGTTGGCTTTACTTCCCGGAGTCCAGTTGCTGTCGCAACGAGAGCCAAACATATATTGTTCAATTTTATCGGGATTTGTAAGTGTTTCCCAAACTTTTTCTGCCGATGCATCAATTGTAGTTTCAAAAACTATACTGTTTTCCATAGTGATTATTTAATCGTCTTATTTAACCAGTTAATCATTTCATTAAAGGCCTTTTCACGAACCTCTTTTTTTGATAGAAAAATATCGTGGATAGCATTTTCCACAGGGAGGAAGGTAACTTTTTTTCCCAATTTCTTTCCAGTTTCTTTTATGTCTTCAACATTTAATACCATATCCATTCCAAGAACCTCAGGAGACCACTTTTTTGCTATATCAGATCGTTTAGAGTGTATAACCAATATCGGTTTTGAAATATCCGATGATGATCTCACTTTTTGTTGAGCATTAAAAACAGCAATCAACCATTTAAAGTATGCGGGGAAACCACGTTCGGGTTTCCAGTTTTCATTGAACTCCCATTCTCCATAATATGATTTCAGTAAACTTCGGTTATATAAACTTGATAAAGGTTTACTTTTATTAGCATAGGGCATAAAAAAAGAAATTATCCGGGCAAAAAACAGATTTAAATCCCGTTCTGCTTTAGAAATGTTAAACTCGAAAAAAGGGGAGTTCAGAATCAATGCAGAAATCAGATTACTTTTTTCACCATAATTCGCATACATGCTTGCAATCAAACCACCGGTAGAATGTCCAAGAATTACAATTTCATTTCCATTCTCTTTGTGTATGATGCTGAGAGATTCAGTAATCTCCTCGTAATATTCTGAAATATCTCTGCAATAATTCGGGTGCTGGTGAGGGAGAAGGGATCGCCCATATTTTCTGAGATCAAGCGCAAAGAAATTGTAATCGTTTTTATGAAAACCTTCGGCTAAATGAGGATGAAAGAAATAGTCATTGAAACCATGAATATAGAGTATGGATTTTCTTCCCTTGATGTTTTCGTTAGAACGAATCAAAGTAGCGATTACTTTTCCTTCGTAGTCGTCAGGGAATTCCAGAGTCTGTTTAGTGAAATCGTTTAAAGTCATTACTCAATTAAGAATGGTTCAATGCTGATGAATAACTGTGGAGTTAAACGAATATTAGATTTAAAAGTTCTGATCATAGTTAATCTGTATTAATCAACGATCTCATATTTTTCTGTTACATGTTTGAAATCTATTTCAATCATCTTTTTTAGAATATCAGTATTGATGTCTTCAAGTCTTTTAATGTAGAGACATGATTTACCGGTTTTATAAGGTCCGAGTTTACTTAAAAGTTCCTCTCTTTTGTTTAATCCGCCAAGAATATATAAAGTAATAGATTGCTTCCGGTTAGAGAATCCGGTCATAAGCATATTACCTTCCCGACCGCTTTCGTATTTATAGTGATAGGTCCCAAAACCAACGATGGAAGTTCCCCACATTTTTGGCTCTCGCCCTGTAATTTCTTTCATCATATCATGAATTCTGATACAATCTTCTTTTCTTTGAGGATCTTCAATAGCATTCAGGTAATCCTGTACCTTGAGTTGAGTTGGGACAGTTTTGTTGTTTGCTTTAGCCATAAGAATCTTTGATCTGAATTCGTGATTGTAAACGGTACATTCTATATTCTTAACCATGAAATTGCAAGTTAAAAAATATTTCGGTCCAAGTACTTTAGTCACAGCAGCTTTCATTGGTCCCGGAACCGTTACCGTTTGTACACTAGCCGGAGTGAACTCAGGATATACGTTGCTTTGGGCTTTATTTTTTTCAGTAATTGCAACGATTGTACTACAAGAAATGACCGCTCGCTTGGGTTTAATTACTCAAAAGGGGTTTGGTGAAGCAATTCGTGGCGAACTACAAAATCCGTTATTAAGGATCTTTGGGATCACATTGGTTTTGGGTGCAATTGTTATCGGTAATGCAGCCTATGAAGGGGGAAATATATCCGGGGCTGTTCTTGGTTGGAACGAAGTACTTCCTGCTGTAAACATCATTATAGAAGGAGCAGAAATCAGATTAGTGCCACTGATCATAGGTGGGATTGCTTTTTGGTTGTTGTATTCAGGAAACTTTAAACGAATTCAAAACTTCCTGGTAGGTCTGGTTGTAGTAATGAGTGTGATTTTTCTGGCGACAGCAATTATGATCGCTCCTGATCTTTCAGAAATAGTAAAAGGGCTATTTATTCCTACTGCTTCAGCTGACGAAATTCTATTGGTTGTGGCGTTAATTGGAACGACGGTTGTTCCTTATAATCTGTTTCTTCATGCATCATCGGTTCAGCAAAAATATTCTGAAACCGGTCAGCTTTCTGATTTGAGAAAAGAAAATATGGTTGCCATTATTTTAGGTGGAATTATTTCTATGTGCATAGTGATAACAAGTGCGGCATCAGGAAGTTCAGGTTCAGAAATTAAGAACGCCGCTGATATGGCTGTACAGCTGGAACCATTACTGGGTAGTTGGGCAAAAGATTTTTTAGGACTGGGTTTGGTTGCTGCCGGAATCTCATCTGCAATTACGGCACCACTGGCTGCTGCATTTACAGCGAAGGGAATTCTGGGTTGGGATATAGATATGAAACATCCAAAATTTAAAGCAGTCTGGATGATCATTCTCATCATTGGCGTTTTGTTTTCAATGTTGAGTTTTAGTCCTGTAAGTATTATCCAGTTTGCTCAGGTAGCCAATGGAATTTTACTTCCGTTGGTTGCAATATTTTTGATGTATGTCGTAAACCAAAAGAAAATTTTGGGGGATTATGTGAATACAACCATTCAGAATATTTTGGGAAGCTTAGTGGTTTTGGTAGCGTTATTGGTTGGTTTCAGAAGCTTGAACAATGTATTTCAGTTCTTATGAAAACAAGTATTGATCTAAATTGTGATCTGGGAGAATGGATATCCGAAGAGGGTCCTGATCTTGATAAAGCTATTATGCCTTACATTTCATCGTGTAATATTGCCTGTGGAGGACATATTGGAGATGAGATCAGTATGCGATGGACTGTAATTCTGGCTAAAAAAAACAAAGTGAAGGTAGGAGCACATCCTTCTTATCCTGATAGAGCAGGATTTGGACGCAGGCAGCTGGAAATGAACCGAGATCGACTTAAAAACAGTATCAAAGATCAAATCTTAAGTTTAAAAGAAATTGCTGATTTAGAGGGAGTGGAGCTTCATCACATAAAACCTCACGGAGCATTATATAATGCAGCTTCAGTATATAGAGATATTGCGAAAACGGTAGCTGAAGCTATCAAAGAATTGAGTCTGGGTGTTGTTGTTTATGGACAATCCGGATCAGAGTTCGAAAAAGTAGCTCTGAAAAATGATCTGAAATTTTGTGCAGAGGTATTTGCAGATCGGGCATATGAAGATGACTTAAGGCTACGCTCTCGGAGTGAAGAAGGAGCAGTTCTTCACAAAAAGGAAGAAGTTTTGTCTCAGATTTTTAAAATGGTGATCGAAGAAAAAGTTATCGCATACTCAGGCAAAGAATTACCTATCAAAGCTGAAACTATTTGTTTGCACAGCGATACTAAAGGCTCTGAAGTGCTTGCCAGAAATATTCATCAATTTCTAAAGAATCATGGAGTCAGGATCACTGCACCTTAATGGAATATCCTGGTCCGTTTTCAGATTAGGGGAAACAGCTTGGTTACTCCAACCGAAAGTATCGGAAAATGTTTTAGAACACATTCATTCTGCTTCAGATCTGTTAGAACGGTCAAAAATAGATGGCTTGCAGGACATAATTCCTGCTTATGATTCTATCACACTTATTTACGACTCACAGTTTAAGTACGATCCCGGTAAAATTTCTGAAATTTCTCCAAGTAGGGAACCACATTTAAGTAGAGAAAAGAACATTTTTGAGATCAATGTCTGCTATGAGCTAGGTATGGATTGGAATGAGGTTGAGGTAAAAACAGGTTTATCGAAAGAAGAGGTTATTTCAATACATTCAACACAAAATTACACACTTGCTATGATGGGGTTTATGCCCGGGTTTATATTTCTGGAAGGGCTGGATGATCGTATTGCTGTTTCAAGAAAAGAAAAACCCAGAATCAAAGTTCCTTCAGGCTCAGTTGGGATTGGGGGAAATCAAACAGGAATTTATTCTTTGGAAAGTCCGGGAGGATGGCAAATCATCGGCAGAACTACAGAGTCATTTTTTGATGTCAAAAAAACACTCCCAACTAAGTTAAAAGCCGGTGATAGGATAAGATTCAAACCAATATCCAAAGAAGAGTTTGACAAAGTGGTAGCGAAGAATGGGTAAGCTAGTTGTTATAGACGGAGGGTTATTTACAACTGTACAGGATGCGGGAAGATTTGGGTTCAGAAAGTATGGTGTTCCCGTTTCGGGAGTCATGGATAATTCCGCATTTGAGTTGGTAAACAGTCTGGTCGGAAATTCTCCGGAGACTCCCGTTTTGGAAATGACCCTGAAAGGAGGGAAGTACAGATTTGAGTCAGATTCAGTAATAGCTTTAACAGGGGCTAATATGAACCCAACGGTAAACGGAATAAGCGTAGAGTTGAATTCTAGTTTAGATATAAAGTCAGGAGATATTCTAGATTTTGAATATGCAAGAAGAGGTTGTCGCTGTTATTTGGGCGTTAGGGGAATCTGGGAGATCGAAAAAATACTGGGTAGTTATTCCACTTACAACGAAGGAGATTTTGGAGGAATAGAAGGTCGGACTCTTCAAAAAGGTGATCAACTACATTGGAAAGAAATTCAGGCTGATTTTCAGTCTTACACTTCATCTCGAGAAGAAATTCCATATTACAGTTCAAAACTCACCGTTGAGTTTATTCCCGGCCCGGAATGGAATTGGCTGTCAAAAAAAGAGCAAGATAAATTTTTAAGTACTGAATTTAAGATAAGTTCTGAAAGTAATAGAATGGGAATTCGGCTCAACTCTGATTTTCAGATCGAAGGAAAGAAAAGAGAAATGGTGTCATCCGGGGTTATTCCCGGGATCATTCAATTGCCTCCAAACGGATCGCCAATAATATTAATGAAGGATGGTCAAACGGTTGGTGGATACCCAAGGATCGGAAAGGTTTTGGATATCCATTTGAATAGACTTGCTCAAGTTCAGCCTAATGGTACTATTCGGTTTAAAAAATCGGACTAGCTTCTATTATATCTTGAGCAAGTTCAGTTGCTATTTTCTCGTAAGTAGGCGATTTAGGAACTCCCATCAAAGATTCAGTCTTTAAAATCACTCCATACGAGGCTATACTTTCATTTTTATTATCCCAAATAAGATACTTGAGCTTAATATTGATATTTACTGAATACTCGTTTTCACTCCCCATTATTACTGTACCCTGTGATTTGAGTTCATTTTTCCATCTCAGGGTCTGTGTAAAAAGAACAAAATCCGGTTCTTGGTTATCTATGGTCAGTGTGCCATTCTTAGGGGCTAAAAATGTCAGAAACTCTCCTTCTTTATCAGTAGCAAGTTTCACATTTTCATATTCTATAGAACTATTAACATTTTCAAGGTTTGTACTAGTGCTTAAGTCTTTAACATTAGAGGTAGAAACTCTCGAAAAAGCAGTTCCATAGTATTCAAAGAAAAGAAATCTGTTATGGATACTTATATCACTAGAATTCGTGGAATCAAATTGAAAGTGATTTTCCCAAACTTCTGAGTCGACAAATTTTTCTGATAATGGTAAAATAACAAGGCTGGCATTATTGATTTTTGTAGTCTTATATCCTTCAGATACAATTTGAACTGATTTTTGTGTAGAACAACCAGCAAGGATAAAAATTAATGCGATAGCCAGGAGGTAATTTCTTTTTCCCAATGAAAATGATAATTAGAATTTAGATTAAGTAAGGAAATTAAGACCTAGCCAGAAAAAAATACATTATTGATTGTAAAATATTAGCCGTCTAACGTAATGTTAGCAACTTCAATGCAGCCAACCTTCTTTAACGCTTTTATCAGAAAGCCAAACAAGTCCAATTCCGAATATAATGATCATTACAGGCATTACTGCTGCTCCGGGACCATAAACCTCAAAATTATTACTGATAAAAAATGAATGATACATTTGTACTATAATACCTGCCAAAGAAACGACCAGGACAGGTTTAGCGGCTTTCTTTTTAAGTATTAGTAATAGAGAGCCTAAAGCTCCTCCCCAAACTGCCAGTGTAAAACCAATAGTTGCCCAAATAGGAGTGTTTTTGTATAAATTTTGTTCGTCTACCGAAAGTTCGGCCAGCATTTCAGGATTTGACATCAGATACACTTGTCCCAGATATGCAAAAACTCCTAATAGGTTCCAGATTAGTGCCGCAATAGCTACACCCAAAAACCATTTAGGTACGTTAGAAATAGTTGATTCTTCAGACATAATAAACGGGTTAGTTTAAATTTAAAAGTCGGATTACAAATAAAAGGCGCGCATCATTTTAACTAAAAAATCCCACAAAGAGAATTATGGAATATCCTTAATACTTTCCAGATGATGATAGTTGTGATGAATAGTAAAGTACAATAACTCACGAACGGTACATTTACCTAAGAGAGGGTGCGGGGCGACATTGGTGCTGAGTTGTTTTTCAGACCATTTTTGGAGCACCTTAACAAGCCTGATTTTTTCTTTTTCGTAGGCTGATAAAAGCTGATCTTTTTGCTCAATAGAAATTTTAAGTGGAATGAAAGCTGCGCTTGCTTGTCCGCCTTCCTCCAGTTTTTGATGGTATTTACTAACCACCTCATCATATGTTCTTTCTGCTCTGTTTCTGACCCCAAACCGGAACTTAAGTAAGATCTTTGGTAATCCCATTCCGGTACTTAGTGGTTTTACACTTTTGATCAAATGATCAAGCTGTTGACCGGTACTCCACTTTCCTTCTGCTTTTGGTCGATCAAACAGAGAATCATCCTGTTGACGAATAAAGTTGATCACTTCATCAAAAGCCTGATGAATTTCCAACTCTATTTGATCTTTGGATTTCAATTTAATTGTCCTTTACAATGTTCAGTAACCTTTCCCAGGAAGCATTTCTGGCTTTTACATTAGGGTCTTCTTTAGAAGCTTCAGGGTCATCTCCTCGTCTCATATATGCATGTCCCGCACCATCATAGATTTCATAATTATATGTTTTATCGTATGAGTTCATAGCTTCTTCGGATCCTTCAATAGTAGCATTAACTCTGTTGTCGGCTCCACCATAAAAACCAAAAATCGGTACTTGAATAGTAGAGTAAGCTTCGGCTTCTTGAGGTCCTGTGCCATAAAATACCATTGCCGCTTCGATCTCATCTCCGGCATTAGTTGCAAAACGGAATGATTGCGATCCACCCCAACAAAATCCTACAATGTAGACTTCTCCATTTCCGGCTTCTATTGATTTCGCATATTTTAAAACGGCTTTTAGATCTTGGGTCACATTATCAGCATCTAAAGCGTAAATTGCAGAACGCGCTGCATCAGAAGTTTCAAAATCACCGGTTTTTTCGATCCCTTCAACTGTATTTGATATCAGATCCGGGGCAATGGCAATAAACCCTTTTTCTGCTAATTGATCAGTAAAACTTCTTGCCCAGTCATTCAATCCACGATTTTCATGGATAACAATGAAAACGGGAGCTTTGTCAGACCGTTCAGGGAATGCCACAAAGTTGTGCATTGTCCTGCCACTTGATTCAATTTCAATCCATTCATGATGTCTTGGGGAGTTTTCCAGTTGTTGAATGGCATAATCCTGAGCAAACAGGCTTATTGAGAGGAGAGAAAACAGAAATAAAGAAAATGAAGCTTTCATAATAGTTTTATTGATTTATGATCGCTTCATTTTACTTTTTTGAAATGATAAATACTAGTTTAATTGAGAAGCATCTACTCTGGTTGGAGTATCCTGTCCGGATACTATGCCAACTGCAGCTTGTGAAATAGCACGGATCGTGTTTGTTAAATGCGCAATATCGATCGTTTCAAATTCATCAGAAACCTTATGATAGTCAGGATCAACATCAATTGGGGTTGTGCTTATAGTGTGAGCAGGAACTCCTAATCTTGCTAAAGTGGCGTTATCAGAACGGTAGAAAAGATTTTGATTTGGGTAAGGGTCCGGATAGAATTCATAAATAGTACCTTCAGCACTTTTTTGGAGCAGTTCACCGAAACTGGATTTTTCGAAACCGGTGATCCAAGCTGTGTTTGGTCCTTCAACTGCCGGTTTTCCTATCATTTCGATATTGAACATAGCCATGATCTGATCCGGCTCAAGTTGTTTGGAAAAATATTTAGAACCATATCCACCTGATTCTTCTGCCGTGAAAGCAACAAATAATAAAGTTCTTTCAGGAGTACCCTTACTCTTAAAATACTTAGCCAATTCAATTACGGCTGTTGTTCCCGAGGCGTTATCATTTGCTCCGTTAGCAATAGAATCGGCATTTGCTGAATTTGGTTGTCTCACTCCGATATGATCATAATGAGCTGAGAAAACTACATATTCATCTTTGCGATTTCCTTCAATCTTTCCAACAACATTGGCCAGTTCCAGGCGATCAGTCGATTTTGTAACGTATGCGCTGAATGAGGTTTCTGAAGATCCGGAAGAAAGAACAAAAACTTTATTTGAAGATTGCTCTTCAGGAAATGTTCTGGAGGCTCTGGAAAAGAAAGGTTGGTATCGGCGGAATATCGCTTCATGGCTTTCATCTATAAAAACAAAAGCTTCGACATTTTTTTCACGGATCTCGTTAAATCTTTGCTGAAAGTTCTCGCCTTCTGCAATCTTAACGGTTTCAATTTGATTGGTTTCAGCCCATTCTATGTTTGCAGTATCACCGAGTACAAAAAAGTTAGCAGGACTTACCTCAGTGCCTCCAACTTCTATGTCAGCGTTTTTTACTTTTATAGACAGTACTTCAAATTTTTGCAAATAGTCAGATTCGCCATCTAATTCATCAAGATCTATTTGGTCGAATTTGTCATTGATGTAATCAGCTGCTTTGTCGATATCAGGAGTAAAGGCCTGTCGCCCCCTCATATCATCAGAACTTAAGGTTTTTAGAATTTCAGAAGAATTGTCTTCACTGAATTCGTAGGGTTGGGGCTGACATTGAATAAGAATAAAGATTAGAGGAATTAGAAAGAATCTCATGGATAAATGTAATAGTTAGTATTTGAACAATTATACTGATGTAGTTTCTTTAAAAAAGTAAAAGTTTGCTCATTGGATGAAAACCAATCTCTATAATTGAGTGATCAATAATGCTTAATCCGGAAGTTTATCTTTGAGTTCCTGATTATAATCTTGTTTATTTTTTGAATATCGCATTTGAAGTAGTTCCACAAATAGAGCAAAACCCATTGGAAGATAGATATACGCTTTAGGGATTTCTTTGTGTAAACCCTCCATAAAAATGGTTATTCCAATGGTGATCAAAAATGAGAGAGCAAGAATTTTCAGCGCCGGATTTTCGAGGATGAACTCACCTATTGGTTTTGCAAAAATTAAGATCACAACAAAGGCTAAAATAACTGCAGTAACAATAACCCAAACTACATCTGTTAACCCTATAGCTGTTATTACTGAATCAACAGAAAAGACCATATCTAGGAGCACAATTTGAGTAATTACCGAACTGAAAGAATCTTTGACATTTTTTGCAGCATCGTGTTCGTCTTTTAGTTCAATGGTATTATGAATTTCTTTCACTGCTTTGTAGAGAAGAAATAATCCCCCGATAATTAGTATCAGATCTCTGACAGATAAGCCCATTACGATCGGATTCGTCAGTTCAGTGAGCTGTAGCAGTAGAAACAGTAAAACAATTCTAGCTACCATGGCAAGAACCAGCCCTATTACTCTCGCACGCTGCTGATATTTTTCCTCAAGCCGACTTACAAGAATAGTAATAACAAGAATATTATCAACACCGAGAACGAGCTCAAGTCCTACAATTAAAGCGAAAACACCAATCAAGTCAGCCATAGAAGATTGTTTGAAATTAATTTTAACTCAAGATATACAACATAGATTCAAATGTCAGGGTACAAACATTTACTTTTTAGACGCTGTTTATCTATTATAATCTGAAAACTAGAGTTCAATATTTTTACTATGAGAAAAGTTATTTTTTTAATGATGTTACCGCTCTTTCCGGTTATACTTATCGCTCAGGATGTAAATTATCCATCCGATTTTGATGAGCCGATTCTTCTCTTTGATGTAGCCTTGGGAGATTTTGAATATCCGATCTCATCAGATAATAAAAAAGCACAAGCCTATTTCAATCAGGGTTTTCAGATGATGTATGCATTTACAAAAGTAGATGCGGCTCGTTCGTTTCGGGAAGCCCAAAAAGCAGATCCTGAATGTGCAGTTTGTTATTGGGGAGAAGCATGGGCGTGGGGATCTTATCTGAACGGCGCAATGACTACAGCTGAGGCCCCCAGAGCTTATGAGAAAATTCAGGAAGCGATAGAAGTTTCAGAGAATAACGGCAGTGATAAAGAAAAAGACCTTATAAAAGCTTTTTCAGTTAGATATATCAAAGATTATGATCGGGGAACCAGAGCAGTTCAGGATACTCTTTACTCAAAGGAAATGGCGAAACTGTCCCAAAAATATCCGAATGATCTGGATATAGCTACACTATATGCAGAATCTTTGTTTTTATTAGAGCCAAGAAGAGGAACCAGAGATGTGAACGATCCTGATGTAGAAAAACTACACTCTGTGCTGGAAGGAATATTAGAAACGGATATCAAGCATCCGGGAGCTTGTCATTTATATATTCATGCTACAGAGTCAACGCAAAACCCCGAATGGGCAGAACCATGCGCTGAATATATTGGAACTTCAATTCCGGGGGCAAGTCATATTAATCATATGCCTTCGCATACATGGAATGAAATCGGACGTTGGGGAGATGCTGTAACTGCAAATATTATGGCGTGGCATTCTGATATGAAAGCATCCGTGGGAGAAGGATTTGCTATTTATCCATCTCATAATCTGCATATGTTGGCTTTTGCAGCTAGTATGGATGGACAAGGAGCGGTAGCGATACAAGCCGGAAAGGATTACGCTAAACTTACCGGAAATAACATGTATCATGTACTCACATTGATACGGTTTGGAAGATTTGATGAAGTGCCGGCTATAGAAGACAGACCGTCACATTCTGTACATGGTGGGATGTGGGATTTTGCTCAGGGTTATGCTTCTTTAAAAAACGATGATGAAGAGAAAGCAATTGAGATGAAAGAAAAAATTTTAGAAGAAGCTTCAACTTCTTCCGCTAGATTCAGATTTCATTCCGCTGAAAACCTTTTGAGTACGGTGGGTTATATTTTAGAAGGAGAAATATTCTGGGAAAAAGGAGAGCTCGAAAAAGCTGAAGAATCATTCAAACAGGCAATAAAATACTACGATTCTTTAGCGTATGATGAACCGGAACCGATACCATTTTCTCCAAGACACTGGTACGGAGCTCTTTTGCTGGAGACAGAAGAACATGATAGGGCAATAGAAGTGCATGAAAAAGAGTTAGAAAATCATCCGAATAATGGCTGGTCTTTATTTGGAATACAACAAGCTTTAAAAGCTCAGGGTAAAAATGATTCAGAATTAGATTTAAAATTTCAGAAAAGCTGGAAAAGATCGGACACCTGGATTCGGGGTTCCAGATTCTGAACAGAAAGGTGAAGCATCTGTTGTAATAAACCAAAACCGATAGGATTGTATAAAAGAAGTTTTGGAAAAGTTACAGAACTAATTAATATGCTATTTGCAACACTTAAGACACATTGCGTATCCATCAAAAAAAAGAATTTGAAGAATAACAAGATATTCATATTGGTTTTTGGGGCTGTATTATTTTCTTTGAATTGCACTAAGCATGTTTTAGAAGGTAATCGAGAGGAGCGAGATATCAGAATTGAAAAGCTTCATAAAGGCACTGTCTCAATGTCTTTTGATCTGATTAATAATCTTGTTGTCATTCCAACACAAATTAATGACTCCGGTGATTTGTACTTTATTCTGGATACCGGAGCCGGTCGAACGGTTATCACGGAATTGGGAGAAGACCAAAGCTTTACTATTAATTACGAAGGTGATATTGAGCTAAGTGGATTAGGAAACGGTGGTCCTATATCGGCACTCACATCCGGCAACAATGAAATTTATCTGGATGGGATCGAGGGTGAAAACCATTCTGTGGTACTATTAATGGAAAGTGTTCTTCGACTTTCAAATTTTATGGGCAGAAGAGTAAACGGCCTGATGGGTTATGATATATTTGAAAATTTTATAGTCGAAATAGATTACAAATCTGAGAAACTCTACTTTCATGATCCTGATTACTTCAAAGAGAAATATGAAGAAAAAAAGAAGGATAAAAAATGGGTTTATGTTCCTTTAGAGAAGCATGACTATAAAATTTATATGAATGCAGAGATTACTCAAAGCGACTCTACTAATATTGATGTAAAGCTTTTAATAGATTCAGGAGCAAGTCATAATATCTTCTTGTATCCCAATTCTAAGGAAGGCATTCATATTCCTTCTAAAACTGTTCGATCATATTTGGGTAGTGGGTTGAGCGGAGAAATTTATGGAGACATAGGGAGAGCTAGAAAACTTTCAGTTAATGGGTTAGAGCTGGATTATCCAATAATTGCATATCCGGATATTGAAGGCATCAGACAGGTTGCAAACAGAGGAAACAGAAACGGTAGTATCGGAGCTGACTTTTTCAGAAGATTTAGTGTAATATTCAATTATAATGAGCCAAGTATGTTACTTCGGCCAAACAGCGATTTTAAAGACGACTTTAGCTACAACACCAGCGGACTGGAGATTACGACTCCTTTTTTAAGGCTTCCTTATTATATTGTCTCAAAGGTGCGTGAAAATTCCATCGCCGAAAAGATCGGTATTCAGGCAAATGATGTTCTTTATGAAATAAACTTTGAACCGGTAGCTAAATACAGTTTAAATGAACTTCTTGAGCTTTTCCATTCAACAAGGAGCTTCAGTGTTTCCGTAATTCGGGATGATGATATAAAATTCTTCCATCTTCGGCTAAAAGATGAAACCGAATTAAAAGGACAATCTTAAAACTCAGTCAGTGTTTAAGAATTCTTTACCGACATCAGGAATTAAAACCTCTACATCTGAAATTTCTTGCAGCACTTCTTTAAATTCATTCGGATCAGAATCAATTGGAGGCCAGGTTCCATAGTGTATTGGAACAGCTAAATTTGGATTAACCATTTCAACAGCATAAGCAGCTTCCTGAGGTCCCATTGTAAAATGATCTCCAATTGGAGCTAAAACTACATGTGGCTCATACAACTCTCCATATAAAGTCAGGTCAGTAAAAATATTAGTATCACCCATATGGTAAATGCATAGGTCATCTTCAAAGGAAAGTACTAATCCGGCTGGATCCCCGGCATATTTACCATCAAAAGAAGAGCTGTGGTTTGCAGATACCATGGTTACGGAAAAATCATCAAAACGAACCGTACCACCTTTATTGAAAGCTACGGCTTGATCTTCACTTAGACCTTTATCTGTTAATAAGCCAATCAGTTCAACTATACCAACTACTTTACATCCGGTCTTCTTTGCAATTTCTAATGTATCACCAACATGATCTTCATGTCCATGAGTGAGCAAAATGAAATCTGCTTTCTCTACTTCTTTAAGCGCGTCCGGAGTAGAGGGGTTGTCCTTCAAAAAAGGATCGACATAAATTATATTTCCTTTTGGGCTTACAAATTTAAATGCGGAATGTCCTAACCAGTAACCTTGTAATTTTGTATCCATAGTCTCCAATCGTTTGTTAGTTTAGTACATATAATGAATGATTCAGGAGATGAGTTCCATAAAGTGTCATAATTGTAATATATTTATTGAAAAATAGCACAATGGGATTTTTAGAAAAACTTGCTAATGCATTTACCGGAGTGGAAGCTCCTTCAGAAGAGGAGAGTGTCTGGAATCATGTTTCATCTGAAGAGGAGATAGATAAAATTCTGAGATCTTCAAACGAGCGCAAGCAGATTGTGTACAAACACAGCCCGAGTTGCGGAGTGAGCTATTTTGCTCTTCGAAATTTGAATGACCAGGAACTTCTTGGTAATCCGGAAATAGATTTTCATTTAATAGATGTGATCAGCGAACGTGCTATTTCAAAAAGTTTTGCTGAAAGGGTTAATGTGAGACATGAATCACCACAAATATTTGTCTTGAATAAGGGAGGAGTGATCTGGCACGATTCACACAATTCAGTAACTGCGAAGAATGTATTGAGCCATATTTAGAATCCAAACCGTAGGGACAATTCATGAATTGTCCCTACGGTTTGGAAGGTCAAAAACCGGCAGCGTGCCCGTCACCCCGTGGATCTACACCACTTGATTTCTTTCCATCCGGGTCGATATAAATTAAATGTCCCCGGGCAATTGACATGGTTCTGAGTTGGTGCCCTTTTTGTTCCAACAGGCGAATAGTATCCGGGCTCAATCCATAGTTTTCATAAAAAAGAATATCAGGTAACCATTGGTGATGGACTCTGTTTGCAGCAATTGCTTCCTGAGCATTCATGCCGAACACAGCGATGTTTAAAAAGTTCTGAAGAGTCGCTGTAATTATTCTTGGACCGCCAGCCGCTCCCAGTATCATTCTGACCTTTCCATCTTTAGTAACTATTGTAGGAGTCATACTGCTAAGCATTCTTTTGCCGGGTTCAATGGAGTTGGCTTCGCCTCCTATCAGGCCATATGCATTTGGTTCGCCGGGTTGAGCTGAAAAATCGTCCATTTCGTTATTTAAAAGAAAGCCGGCTCCGTTAACAGCCACTTTGCTTCCGAAAGATCCGTTAAGTGTAGTTGTAACTGCTACGGCGTTTCCATCCCGATCAATAATGGAAAAGTGAGTGGTTTCATCAGACTCGTAATTGTTTGAGAATTCTCCGTGAGAAAGGGCAGAAGAATGAGTGATAGTATCCATAGAGAAATCTATCATTCGTGCATGATTATATTTTGGATCTAGCAGATCTTGTTTGGGAATGTCGTTAAAGTCAGGATCTCCCAAATAAAAGGAGCGATCAGCAAAAGCTCGTCTCATAGATTCTGCCATTAGATGAACATAGTCGGCTGAATTATGTCCCAACTCTGAAAGAGCATAGTCATCCATCATATCTAAAATTTGATATACAGCAATGCTTCCGCTACTGGGTGGAGGCATAATTGACAATTCATAATCCTGGAAACGTGCTTTTACAGGTTCACGCCATTTGCTGCTGTAATTTCTTAGATCTGAATAAGATATTAATCCACCCATTTCTCTCATTTGCTGCACAATAGCATCTGCTACTGATCCGGAATAGAAACCGTCACGTCCGTATCTGGCTATTTGTTCAAGAACTTCTGAGAGATCTTTCTGAATAAACAGATCACCTTCTTTGAAAGGAGTTCCGTCTTCTTTTGTAAAGTATTTTTTGGAGCCTTCATATTTACTGAAGGTGTTAAACCGGCTATTCAACTCTTGTGCCTGAGTGTATGACAAGTAATATCCATTTTGAGCAAGATCGATTGCAGGTTGAATTACAAGCTCCAGCGGCATTCTCCCATATCTTTCTAATGCGGTAACCATACCGTCGACCGTTCCGGGAACGCCAGATGCCAAAATACCTTCCCAGCTAAGCTCGGGATCAAATTCTCCATTTCGAACGTACATATTTCTGGAGGCTCTTTGAGGAGCTTTTTCTCTGAAATCCAGTGTAGTGGATGTGCCATCTGCTAACTGAATTACCATGAAACCACCACCGCCAATATTTCCGGCTCTGGGCAGAGTAACCGCTAATGCAAATTGAACTGCAACTGCAGCATCAACGGCATTACCTCCCTGTTGAAGAATTTGTTTACCTACTTCTGATGCGTAGACTTCAGCAGATACAACCAGCCCGTTATCGTAAACCTGAGTGGAGCGGGACTGTCCATTTAATAAACTTGTCGGGATAAGAAATAAAAGAAGAAATAAGAATCGTGTCATAATAATTAAGCTCGTGGGTGAAATTCTTTGTGTACTTGATGCAAAAAAGAACGGTCGATATGGGTATAAATTTCCGTAGTAAGAATAGAAGCATGTCCCAGCATTTCCTGAACTGCTCTGAGATCGGCTCCGCCTTCTAATAAATGAGTGGCAAAAGAATGCCTAAAAATGTGAGGATAAACCGGCTTTTTGATGTCAGCAGCTTTTGCAGCTTTTTGAACAATATTCCAGATACTCATTCTGGTTAAAGCGCCACCTCTTTGGTTTAAGAACACTCTGTTTTTTGATTTATCAGCTTTCTGAGGTTTAAAGAACAGAGGCCTCACATGTTCTACATAATGTTCAATGGCTTCCTGTGCAACTTCACCGACCGGAACCAGTCGTTCTTTATTTCCTTTTCCGATCACGCGAATAAATCCTATTTCAAAAAACAAGCGATCCATTTCTAATCCGGTGAGTTCGCTTACACGCATACCTGTTCCATATAAACATTCCAGAATAGCTTTATCACGGATGCCGGCAGGTTTTTCTGTATTTGGTGATGAAAGTAGTGCTTCAATTTCTACTACATCCAGAACTTCAGGCAGTTTCTTTGCTTTTTTCGGGAGTTCAATTAATTCTGCAGGATTAGCTTTAGAGAATCCTTCAACAGTGGCAAATTCATGAAAGCTTCTGATGCTGGAAATATTACGAGCCAGCGAACTGGTAGATAAACATTCTGTGTCGATCAGGTAATCCAAAAAATCTTCTATATGAGTAAGAGTGACTCCACTTAAGTCAGAGATTTTCTTTTGAAAAACTAAATAATCAATATAACGGCTTATATCATTTTTATAAGAATTAATGGAGTTTTCAGAGAGACCTTTCTCGAGTTTTATAAACTGTATATAAAGGTCAACTTCTTGTTTGAATTTCTCCATTATTTAAGTGACTACTGCCCTTGGTTTTCAGAAGGTTCCTGTTGTTCTTGAGGAGTTTCTTCATTTTGAAGTTTCTTTTTGGCCTTCTTTTCTTCAGGATATTCAATACGTCCGTGATATACTCCAACAAGAATGTTTATAAATGTTTCTTTGATAATGCTCAGGTCTCTGAAAGTCAAAGGGCATTGACTTAGCTGATCTTCAGCGACCCTGTCATCAACCATTTTATTAACGAGATTTTCAAGCTTGCTGTAGTTTGGGTTTTTCATCGCTCTTGAAGCAGCTTCAATTCCATCAGCTAACAATAGAATTCCGGTCTCTTTGGTTGAGGGAAGCGGACCTTCGTATCTGAATTGTTCTTCATTCAGCATTTCTTTCAGATTGTCATCTTCTTTAGCTTTCTCATAAAAATACCGGATAACAGAAGTGCCGTGGTGAGATTCTATAAAACTGATTATGGTTTTTGGTAATCCGGCTTCTTCTGCCATTTTAACACCTTCACTAACGTGAGCTTTAATAACCATGGCGCTCATTTGTGGCTTTAGCTTATCGTGCTCATTGGTTCCGCCTCCTTGATTTTCAACGAAGTATGATGGCTTTACCATTTTTCCGATATCGTGATAAAGTGCTCCCACTCTGCACAACAATGAATTTGCTTTGATAGCTGCCGCTGCTGCTTCAGATAAATTAGCAACCTGTAAACTGTGATGGAAAGTGCCGGGAGCTTTGTTCATTAACTCTTTTAGCAATGGACGGTTTGTATCACTCATTTCCAGAAGGGTAAAATCAGTTGTTATGCCGAATAGTTTTTCAAAAAGAAGAATAATCGGGTAAGTGAAGAGGATAAAAAGCGAATTGATACCTATAAATAGAATCTGACTAAAGAAAGATTCCCATCCACCCAGTTTGGTTAGAGAAAAAGCTCCAATCACTACTATGTATGAGATAAAAACAACTCCGGGAGTAGTAAAGAAGAATTGAGATCGATCTTTAATATCTCTAACTGAAAAAACTCCCATACTACAGGCACAAATAGTTGCGATAGTAAATTCAAAATCATTTCCATTTACCAAACCGATCAGTGCTGCTAATGTTACCGATGCTATTATCCCAACTCTGGAGTCAAAAATGATGGTCAGAATAATGGGAGCTATGGCAACCGGAATTACATAGATATTTGATATATCGTAACGGAGTAGTATTGCACTGGCTAAAGCGATCAGCCCCATGGTAAGGAAAACCAAAAAGAATAATCCGTTATGGGTGCTTATAGGTCTTCTGTATAAGAACAAGTACATAAAAAAGACAAGAGAGATCATACAAATAGCGATCACTCCACCTGAAAACCGGAGCCATTTTTCAACAACAGAGGCATTTTGAGATCTGCTTGCAGATAGACTTTTTAAAACATTCGCGCTTTGTTGCGTTACGATATCACCTTTCCGGATGATCATCTGTCCCTGAGCAATAGCACCTTTGGTTGGTGAAACCTGAGCAAGCTGATCTTCAATTCTTATCTGAGTATCCTGTTCACTAAAAATTAAGTTTGATTGAATGGCTTTATTATACATCTCCATTCCAAGCTGAGCTACGCCCTGATTAAAATCTCTGTTTAATTGAAATTGAGCATATTCATTTGCTTCACGGAGGTCACGGACTCTGGTCTTGGTAGCTATTCTCTCTGTACTGTTTACCACATCACGTATTACAATTTCGTTTTGATCGATACTGGCTTTGGTCCTGTTTATGATTCCATCATTCATCAAAGTTTCAATGACGGACTCGAGACGTTGTTTTACCTGTACACCAATAAATGAACTTACAGGGCGATTGTTTGTCAGAGCAGAATAATAACTGTCAAAAAGTACGGTCCAGGAACTTTCTGTTAATTGAATCTCGGCGTTAGCATATTCCTGAGCAAATCGAACACTGTCATCAAAATTACGGGAAAGATTTTGTTGTTTACTTTCCTGCCAATTATAATAGCTCTCAATAACAGGCTGAATGTTTCTGTATAAAGAATCAATTTTGGTTTGAACACCTATTGCAATATTCGGATTAATATTAAATACAGGGGAAACTGTATTTCGAATTTGCTCTTCTTCCGTCTCAATCTCCTCAGTGGTTTTATTGATGGCAAATGTATAAGGCGCAACAAGGTCTTCCGCTCTCCATGGTTGCCCAACGGTATAATTTAAACCGGAGTTAATGGTAGCATTTGGTAAAGACAGAATAGAAATACCAATAAAGCATATAAAAATAAAAGCTCTGAGATAAGGATTTCTTTTTAAAGAATACTTCTCTTGCTCTTTTTTAAGCTTTTCACCTATCAGTGGAGCGAGATCATTCTTTTTTTGTCCTAACCCAATTTTATCAAGTAAACTCATAAATAAATCTTAGTTTCGCTTACAAGTAAAGCAAGCGTTCGTTAATTTACAGATAATAGTTTCCAGATTTAAAACTTCTGTTAAATTTAATTCTGCTTGGGAACATAACCTTCAAAGTATTTAATGTCATTTAAAACAAAAAAAAGTCTCGGACAACATTTTCTAACTGATAATAACATCATTTATAAAATTGTTGATGCTATTAAGGCAGAGAAGTCAGACCGCATAATAGAGATCGGACCGGGAACAGGAGCTTTAACAAAGTATCTTGTTCAAAAGTATGACGACGTTCATGTAATAGAAGTTGACCAAAGAGCGATCGATGTTTTAGAGACTGAAATTGAAGGAATCACTATTCATCAACAAGATGTTTTGAAAGTAGATTGGAAAGAATTGGTTTCTAAAGAAGGGAAGACTTATGTAGTGGGAAACCTTCCTTATTACATCACTAGTCCGATCCTTTTTTCATTACTTGAACATCGGGATCTATTTGAAGATGCCATTTTGATGATGCAGAAAGAGGTTGCAGAACGCTTAGCAGCTGACATTTCAACAAAAGCTTATGGAATCCTTTCTGTTCAAACACAACTTATGAGTTCCGTTGAAATGCTGTTTGATGTATCTCCAAATTCATTTAGTCCACCTCCAAAAGTTCAAAGCTCGGTTCTGAGATTGACCTTTGATCAACCAAAAATGGATTGCTCTGACAAGAATTTAAAAACAGTAGTGAGAACAGCATTTAATCAAAGGAGAAAAAAGATCAGCAATTCTTTGAAACCTGTTCTTGGAGATTTGCAACCCGAAGGTTATGATTTTGATCTTCGTCCGGAAAACTGGAAGCCCGCCACCTATGCAAAATTGACAGCCCATCTGGAGAGCATCGGAATGATGGAATGATTTGGTACGGTAGTTGCATTGTTGCCAATGAAACAATGAAAAGAGCATTTGCTCAAATTAACTACTAACACAAAATAAGAGGAGTCATACACATGGCTAGTATTAAACCTTTAGGCGATCGCGTGCTTGTACAAGCGGACGCAGCTGAAGAAAAAACCAGCTCTGGTCTATACATTCCGGATACAGCTAAAGAAAAACCACAGCAAGGTACTGTTGTAGCTGTAGGTGCAGGAAAAGTAGAAAATGGAAATAAAATTGATATGACTGTAAAGAAAGGCGACAAAGTTCTTTACGGTAAATACGCCGGTACTGAAGTAAGTTTTGACGGAGAAGAGTACCTGATTATGCGTGAGTCTGATATTGTTGGAATCCTATCGTAAGTACATCAGACCAAATACAAAGAATTAAAATCAAAAATTAAAAGAAAAGAATACTATGTCTAAGTTAATTCACTATGATGTGGAAGCACGTGACGCTCTAAAAAAAGGTGTCGACAAACTAGCCGATGCTGTAAAAGTTACGTTGGGACCACGCGGAAGAAATGTTGTAATTGAAAAGTCATTTGGTGCACCAAAGATCACAAAAGATGGTGTTACTGTAGCTAAAGAGATCGAGCTTTCTGACAAGATCGAGAATATGGGAGCTCAGATGGTCAAAGAAGTAGCTTCTAGAACCAATGACAATGCCGGTGATGGAACTACTACTGCTACTGTACTTGCACAAGCAATTATCAGCGCAGGATTGAAGAACGTTACTGCGGGTGCAAATCCAATGGATTTGAAAAGCGGTATCGAAAAAGCAGTTGCCGCAATTGTAGAAGGTTTGAAAGATGTAAAGATCGATATCGACAAAGACATCGACAAATTGAAGCAGATCGCTACTATTTCTGCAAACGGTGATGACGAGATCGGATCTCTTATTGCTGATGCTTATGAGAAAGTAGGAAAATCTGACGACGGTACATTCAACAACACAGGTGTAATCACTGTTGAAGAAGCAAAAGGAATTGAAACTACACTAGAAACTGTAGAAGGTATGCAGTTCGACCGTGGTTACCTTTCTCCTTACTTCGTTACCGATTCTGAAAAAATGGTAACTGATCTTGAAGATCCATACATCCTTATTTTCGATAAGAAAATTTCTGCGATGAAAGACCTACTTCCAATTTTGGAAAAAGTAGTTCAGTCAGGAAAACCATTATTGATCATTGCTGAAGATATTGAAGGCGAAGCACTAGCTACTTTAGTAGTTAACAAACTTCGTGGTTCATTGAAGATCGCAGCTGTTAAAGCTCCGGGCTTCGGCGACAGAAGAAAAGCAATGCTTGAAGATATCGCTATCTTAACTGGTGGTACTGTGATCTCTGAAGAACGTGGATACAAATTAGAAAACGCTACTCTTGATTTCTTAGGTCAGGCAAGCAACGTAACTATCGACAAAGACAACACTACTATTGTTGGTGGTTCCGGAAAAGCTGATGACATCAAAGCAAGAGTAAATCAGATCAAAGGTCAGATAGAGAATACAACTTCTGACTATGATCGCGAAAAACTACAGGAGCGTTTAGCTAAATTAAGCGGTGGTGTTGCAGTATTGTACATCGGCGCAGCTTCTGAAGTTGAAATGAAAGAAAAGAAAGATCGTGTTGAAGATGCACTTCATGCAACGCGTGCTGCTGTGGAAGAAGGAATTGTTCCAGGTGGTGGAGTTGCATACTTAAGAACTATGAAAGTTCTTGATAAACTAAAAGGCATCAACGATGACGAAGCTGTTGGTTTCCAGATCGTTCGTAAAGCTCTTGAAGCTCCATTGAGAACTATCTCAAACAATGCCGGAGTTGAAGGCGCAATTGTAGTTCAGAAAGTTCTTGAAGGAAAAGGTGCTTTCGGATACAACGCACGTACTGAAGTGTACGAAGACTTAATTAAAGCCGGTGTAATTGATCCGACTAAAGTAACCAGAGCAGCGCTTCAAAACGCAGCATCTGTTGCCGGATTATTACTTACCACTGAAGCTGTAATTTCTGACAAGCCATCTGATGACGATGACAATGGCGGCGGAATGCCAGGCGGTATGGGTGGCGGAATGCCGGGAATGGGAGGCATGGGCGGAATGATGTAAATCATCCCTCATAAATCTTATTCAAAGATTCTAGCCCCAGTCATTAATTTGGTTGGGGCTTTTTTGATCACAGGTTTTTGTGATTAGTTTGATTTTCACTGAGTGATGGAGAAATGAAAAATCTGTCTAACGGCTAGGGGGGCGTCTGATTGATATTAACAAGTATTAGAATTTATAAACCCTTGTTCATTAAATTGAGCAAGGGTTTTTTGTGTTCGGTTAAATCTATTCTAAAGGTCAGAAAAATATCAGGTCTGTTAATATTTGCAGGAAAGCCACATGAGGTTATTAGGGAATAGAAAAAATCAACTTTAAAGTGTATTATTAAAATATATTCAAGGTTTCAGAAAAGTATCGTTTAATTTGCGAATGAATATTAAAATATGTGTGGCAATTTTTTTTGGGTTTGTATTTGTGGGAAATACAACCGGGTTATATTCTCAGCAGACCACTATTTCTCCTTACGAATACCTTTCACCAGATTGGTTTACTCCTTTTTCCGGAATTATGGAGCTCTCAAATAAACAACTCCTGATTACAGGAACAGGTTATACAAGAATTTACGATGGCGGTCAGTGGAATAAAGTCGATAATCTGATCGGAAAAAATGTTCTCACCTACACAGAATACCAAGATAAAGTATGGCTTGGCATGGACAACGATTTCGGTGTAATTGAAAAAACAAGCAGAAGTGTATGGGAATTTGTCTCGATGAAGAAAATACTCGGCGATTCTGTCAAGATTCAGAATCAGATAATAGGATTGTTCAATATTGATGAAAAACTTGTGCTGAGTACATTTCATGACAAGTATATTTGGGATGGAAAGTCTGTGAAGGCAATTAATGAAAGGGAGATACTTGCTGAAGTATTGGGGAAAAGTGTTTCAGAGATAAGTTCGGAATATCCTCGTCTGTTGCTCAATATGACCCATATTGTGGATGATAAAATGTACCTGGAAGTTGAACCTTTTGGGTATGTAGTATTTGATGGAACATCATTCAACAAAGACCCTGGTTTTATTGATGGATTAAATGGCTTGATCTTACAAATAGAAAAATTTAAAGATTCAACTTATTGGGCGGTTACTTTAGTTGGTATTTTCATAAAAAAAGGAGTGAATGAAAAATGGGAGAAATGGGATGTCTCTCTTCCCGAATATGATAACTCACGTTTTTATATGTCTGTTGAAGAGATGAAAGACGGAAATAAACTACTACTTTCAGAGAATTATGCATATGTATTGAACGGGAGTAATGAGATACTGTATAGTTCAAAAAAGATAAAAGAACTTCAACTAAAAGAAAGTTATATAGGTAGTACAATAACTTCTGATGGAACTGTGTGGTTAATTGATGATACAGGTATTCTAAAATTGTATCCTGAAATGCCGTTTCAAACACATGAGTTATCGGCTTACACGCAGTCTGGCTTAGGGCAGATGTTTGTTTGGGATGAGAATGACTTGGTATTAAGCGGGTTTAGTGGTCCTATAAAAATAACCGATCAGGATACTATTTATTACGAGCCCGGAATAGGAGCAGCTATAGGAGTATATAGCCATAAAGGGCAACTGTATTTTCCTTTTGAGTATCAGTTGTTGGAATATGATGGCGAAGAAAAAAAATCTGATTCAGAGCTTTCTTTTAGAATAAATAGTTTTATTCCGGTTGATGATTTGGATGATACATTCTTTATTGGAATGGAAGGGGGCTTTGGAAGATTGCAAAGAAATGAAAATGGTGAATGGGTTCAGGGGCTAATAGTAAAAGATGAAAGCTACGCTGTGGTAGTAAATCTCCTTTCTAGTCAAAATAAAAAATGGATAGGAGCTACATCTGGTGGTATTATTTTTGAAATCAGACAAAAAGAGAACTCCTTTTCGGTTGTAGAGGTTGCAAATTTGAATGAGTTATTCGGGGTATCAGAGGTAATAGGTTTTGAAATAGTTGATAATAGGTATACTGTTTTAACGAGTAATGAAGCTTTTTCATCCTCGATTGATAACCCAAGCTTTTGGAGTAGAGATAAAAGATTCGAAATTGTGTTTTCTAATATTATAGTGGAAGGAATTCAGGTTATAAATGACTGTGTTTATTTATTTGGCTTCGATTCATGGTCAGGTAAAATTTGGGAATACAAGGACAAAAATTTTTCAAGAATTCCTGTCAATGCGGGTAGCTTTTTTTATGAGGTAGCTTCATCTCCAAGTAATGAATTAATGATTGCAGGATCTAAAAATTTAATGCAGTCTGAGACAGTTGAGGAACTAAAACAATGGTACCAGAAACAAAATATAGAGTTAATTCGGTGGATTAAAGGTTCACCTGAATCTGATTCCAATGAAAAAATCAGTTTTTCTTCCTCAGAATCTAATATCCAATTCCGTCTGGGTTTTACTTCTAATTTTTATACTCAACATGATCGGTTTCGAATTAAAGTTAATGACGATGAATGGAGTGACTGGCAATCTGATTCGGAATTCAGTTTTACAAATTTAAAATCAGGTACATATTCAATTAAAGCTGAAGGAATTGATGGAATGGGAATGCTTAAGAAAGCAACTCCTTTAACATTTCGGATAGCACCCCCTTGGTATCTGAGTAAAGTGAGTATATTTTTTTATGGTATACTGATTTTACTGATGATTTGGTGGTTAGCTAATCAAATTGCCTCGTACAGAAACCGACAATTAGAATTGAGATTGAAGGCGGAGCAACTTGAAGAATTAAACAAAATTGACCAAATGAAAACTAATTTACTCATGAATATATCTCATGAGTTAAAAACTCCGCTAACACTAACACTTGGGCCATTAGAACTATTAAAAGAAAAAATTGATCAGGCAGAAGAGAAATGGCAAAAGCCATATGCAATGGCGCGAAGAAATGGGAGAAGACTTCAGGAATTAGTTCAACAGATTTTGGATCTAGCAAGATTAGATACACATGCTTTGAGTTTGAATCAGGAAGTTCTTGAGGTTTCACAGTTCTTAAGGCTTATTGTTGAATCCTTTGAAAGTCTGACTCTTCAAAAGAAAATAAAGCTGACATTTGAATACAATGGTGATTATTTCAACGCAAAAATAGATAGAGATAAAATTCAAAAATTAGTTACAAATCTTGTTTCTAATGCGGTAAAGTTCACACCTGAAGGTGGCCATATTAAGGTTCGCTTAAAGCGAGATAATAAGTACTTTATTCTTTCGGTACAGGATAGCGGAACCGGGATAGAAGAAAATCGTTTAGATCTAATTTTTGACCGCTTTCATACAAATCATACTAAAGTTATTGGTAGTGGAGAGGGTATCGGAATTGGGTTAAGTATTACCAAAGAGTTTGTTGATTTACACAATGGTAAAATACATGTAGAAAGTAAAATTGGTTCGGGTACTTTATTTAAAGTTTCTATTCCGGTTAATACAGAAGATGAACAAATATCGAAGTTCGTAAATGAGTCTGAAGTTTCAACTGTAAAATTGAACGAACAAAGTAATGAGCAACAGTTAACCACAGGTAAAGTACTCAGCTATACAAAGCAAGATATTCTGGTTCTCGAGGATAATAGAGATATGCAAGATTACATTATTTCTATTCTGGAGGGTGAAGGATTTAATGTGACTTTAGCACAAAATGGAATAGATGGGAAGAAGAAGCTTGCACTGCTAAAACCGAAGTTGATACTATCTGATGTAATGATGCCGCAAATGGATGGGTTCGAATTTGCTAAATATGTCCGGACTGTACCGGAGTTTAGATCCATACCTCTGATAATGCTAACAGCGCTTTCGGGGGAAAATAACAGGGTGCATGCGTTCAGAATTGGTGTCAGTGACTATGTACAAAAGCCTTTCAATAAAAATGAATTGTTAGTTCGGATTAAAAATTTGCTAATTCTAACTGAGGAAAGGAATCAGGCAAGAGAAGAAAAAGCAGAAACCTCTGATGAGATGAGTGCAGCTGTGGGGTATGTAGAAGTTTTAAAGCAATATGTGATAGAAAATATAAAAAACTTAGACATAACAGTTGAAATGCTTGCCTCAGAGGTTAATCAAAGTAGAAGTTCATTATATAGATTTTTGAAAATATCTACAGGGTTTACACCGGCCGGCTTTGTAAAAGAAATAAGGCTACAGCAAGCCCGACTAATAATAGAAGAAGGAAGGTTACAGTCAGTTTCAGAAGTAGGAAATAGTGTTGGATTTAAAACATCGGCGTATTTTTCCAAAATCTATAAAGAAAGATTTGGAGTCTCTCCTAAAGAAAAGATGATTTAAATTCTATCAAGCTTACCAGTAACTATCATCAGGTGGCAATCTTGAACCGAATCTCATTTTATACGGTTTAAAAGGCTTAAATAAATAATTATTGAAACGTTTGTTTAGGTTTTTGACACGTCTGTTCAATATCGAAAAGGGAAATTTGTGCAATTAAAACAGTGGGACAAATTTAAACTTTTGATGATGAGAACTATGGATAAATATAATGCAGTTTTAAAGATACAATTGTTTGTATTTCTGATAATGGTAGGCTTTAGCCAAATAGTAAATGCTCAATTCTCGGGAGGGGATGGTAGCTCAGGTAATCCTTATCAAATTGCCACTGCATCAGATTTAAACAATATCAGAAATTATTTAAGCAGTTCATTTATTCTTACTGCAGATATAGATTTAAATGTGTCTCCTTATAACTCCGGATCAGGTTGGGAACCCATAGGTGGGTTCAACCCCGGATATAGATTTAATGGCTCTATAGATGGAAATGGTCATACCATAAGTAATCTCCATATAAGCAGATCCGGATACGACTATATAGGTTTGATTGGAGCAACAGATAGAGGGAGCAGTATTACAAATCTCAATCTTACTAATATAAACGTTACTGGAAGTGCAAATGTAGGTGGCCTAATTGGTTTTAACGGAGGAACAAATATTAGTTTTGTAAGTATTTCAGGATCAGTAACTGCATCATCTGGTGCATCAGGAGGAGTTACGGGGCAATCATGGGAAGCTACATTAACTAACATATCCTCTGCAGTATCTGTTACAAGTAGTTCTGATCATTCCGGAGGAATTACCGGGAACCTCTATATTTCACATATATCAGATTCGTATTCATCAGGAACAATAAACGGTTACAGAAGAGTTGGTGGTATGGTTGGGACCATGTCTAGCAATGCTTCAATTACAAGTACTGTAAACAGAAGTTATTCAACAGGATCTGTAAGTGGAAGTGTAAACACAGGTGGACTAATTGGCTACTCGTACGCAAGTACAACAACGAATAGTTTTTGGGATACGCAAACCAGCGGGCAATCTTCCAGTGCTGGAGGTACGGGGAAAACAACCTCGGAAATGAAAAATCAAAGCACATTTACAAACGCAGGTTGGAATTTTGGAGTAGTTTGGACAATTAATTCCGGCTCTTATCCTACGTTGCTTCCACCACCTGTATTTGATGGAGGGTTAGGCACTTCATCTGATCCATTTCATGTAGGTTCTGCAGATCAGCTGAATGAAGCACGAAATTATCTGACTGCTTATTTCATCCAAACAGAACATATTGATTTGTCTTCGGTAAGTAACTGGAATCCAATTGAAAATTTCGAAGGTTCTTATGATGGAAACGGTTGGATTATTTCAAATTTGACTATCAACCGATCATCAGAAGATAATGTCGGTCTTTTTGAAATCGTTGAAGAAGGAGCAATCTTGAATCGAATTGCAATTGAAAATGCCAACGTAACAGGAAGAAACTATGTGGGAACTATTGCCGGTGCTATTTATGACGATGTAACCAATAGTTACAGTACTGGTTCCGTGAACGCAATAAATCATGCCGGTGGATTAGTAGGAAGAATTGAGCAAACAGAAGCAAGTAGCATTGGTTTGGAGAGATCTTATTCTGTAGCTACTGTTTCAGCGTCAAGTTATAGTGCAGGTGGACTTGCAGGACGCTTTTATGACGGACATATTAAAGAAAGCTATGCAGCAGGAACTGTATCAGCTCCTAATGGCGCAGGAGGATTAGTGGGCGAATACAACCCGTCTACAAATTATATTACAAATTCCTATTGGGACAGAGAAAAAACAGGACAATCTACTAACAGTGGAGGAGGTTCTTCAAAATCTACACTTGAAATGTTACAAAAAGAGAGTTACTCGGGATGGAATTTTTCAAGTAATTGGGATATAAAAGAAAGAGATGAGGATGGAAGTTTATCATATCCTTATTTACGTGACCCCAGTCCAAGTTTAGTTCCCGGATTAACCACAAATACTGCTCCATTTGCAACCAATGTTTATATTAATGGGATTCATCAAGCCGGAGCTTCTCTTGTTGGTGAATATGATTATTACGATACAGATGGTGATTCGGAAACAGGCACAGTGTTTAAATGGTACCGATTTGACGATGCAGAAGGTAATGGGAAAACAACAATATCAGGTGTTTCAGGAAGAGTTTATGTAGTAAATCAATTTGATGATAACGGAAAATATATCAGTTTTGAAGTTACCGTCGGAGATCAATTCGGTCAAGGTAATATCTACGAAAGTAGTTTGATAGGGCCCGCACCTGAAGAACCTGTTTATGGAGTTTTTGATGCAGGGGCAGGGACAGAAGCTAATCCTTATCAAATTGCTACAGCAGAACAATTGAATGAAATAAGAAACTATCCGTCATTTCACTTTATTCTTACCGCGAATATTAACCTGGATGTAGCTCCTTATAACTCGGGTTCAGGTTGGGATCCTATAGGTACACAAAGCAGTCCATTTACAGGTACTTTTTATGGAGACGGTTACATTATCGATGGTTTATTTATTGACACGGAAGAAACTTACGTTGGGCTTTTCGGAAATGCCGAAAACGCAAGTATTTATAATCTAGGTTTGACTAATGTTGATATAACAGGAGAAGATTTTGTTGGAGCTTTAATCGGATTCCAATATGCAGGCCCTTCCAAGGAAAGTATCATTGAAAACAGTTACGCCACCGGAGTTGTGAACAGTTCCTATTCTGATGGAGGTGGGCTAATCGGACGAATGCAAGCATCCGGAGGAACCAATACCATTCGTAATAGTTATGCAAGAGTTCAGGTTATAGGTAAATACGGTGCCGGAGGTTTTATCGGAGCTATGAACGCTAGTAGTTCATCAAGTACGAATAGAATTTATAACAGCTATTCAACCGGTGCAGTAAGTGGTAATACAAATGTTGGAGGATTTGTAGGGCAACGGCTGGGTAGCGGGCAGAACTCTACATTTACAAGCTTTTGGGATACACAAACCAGTGGTCGGTCATCAAGTGATGGAGGAATTGGGGAAACCTCTTCCAGTATGAAAAGCCAATCAACTTATACAGCATACAATTGGGATTTTACTAATGAATGGGAAATTTCCGGTTCTGCAAACAATGGATATCCAACCGTAAAGATAAAATCGCCAATAGCGGTATTTCCCGGTTCAGGTACTATTGAAGATCCGTATCAAATTTCAAATGCTACTCAACTAAAAGCAGTAAGGAACTATCTGTCGGCTAATTTTATATTGGTAGATAACGTTGATTTGGACGTCTCACCATTTAACTCGGGCAGTGGATGGGAACCAATCGGAACTCAAACCGAACCATTCAGAGGTAGATTTGATGGAAATGATTATACAATCGATGGTTTGTTTATAGACAGATCAACGGATTATACCGGGTTATTCGGAAAAACCAGTTCTGCTCAAATTACCAACGTTCGGCTTACAAATATTGATGTAACCGGAAATGTTTATACAGGTGGACTTATAGGTCAACAGCACGCGTCCTCAAGAACATCAACTATATCTAATAGTTATGTAACCGGAACTGTAGATGGAAATACTTATGTGGGTTTACTTGTAGGAGGACAATTCGGAGAAGCGGGTGCAAATTACATACAAAATAGTTTTACAAAAGGTACAGTAGAAACATCGGTAAGATCAGGAGGCTTGGTTGGTGCACAAATTGTTACCGCAGGTGGACTAAATGACATATCTGTAAGTTACGCTGCAACAGATGTTCAGGGATCCATAGAATCTGGTGGTTTGGTTGGGTACGTTGAAGTTAATTCTTCGGGCACTAACTCAGTAAACAATAGTCTTTGGGATGAAGATGTAAGTGGCCAAACCCAGAGTCAGGGTGGTGTAGGAGTTTCTACATCTCAAATGAAAACCGAATCTACATTTTCAAATTTAGGATGGGATTTTTCTTCGAGGTGGTCTATATCATCCGGAGTTAATTCAGGATATCCGAATTTACAGAAAGATCCTGTATTTGGGGGCGGTGATGGAACTTCCGGTAATCCGTATCAAATTTCTACCGCAACACATCTCAATGAAGTAAGAAATTTTTTAACCAGTCATTTTAAACTCACAAATGATATCGATGTGGGAAATTTTGGATACAACTATCCTCAGGGATGGGATCCTATCGGTGAAAATTCTTCCGGTGCTGAATTCAGAGGTGTTTTTGACGGAAACGGATATATCATTGAAAACTTAAGGATCCGTCGTTCAACAGAAAACGTGGTAGGTTTGTTCGGGGCAATATTTGACGGTGAAGTGAAAAACGTAGGTTTGGTTGATGTTGACATCGAAGGAAAAGATATAGTAGGTGCTTTGGTGGGTATTAGTTACTCGGACGTCAAAAGCACATTTGCAACAGGGCATATTGAAGGAAGTAATCATGTAGGTGGTTTAGTTGGAATTCTCGAAAACTATAACGGCTCAACAGGAGATATTTCTGAGTCGTATGCCTTGGTTGATGTTGAGGCTGCCGGCTCTAATGCAGGTGGGCTAGTAGGTAGATTGATAAGTGGCACGATCGACGAAACCTATTCAGCAGGAGAAGTAAGAGGCAGTGGTTCAAACATCGGAGGACTAATCGGGATTAATTCTTCCGGATCAGTTTCCGATTCTTATTGGGATATTGAGACATCAGAACAATCTGGTTCGGCTCTTGGAACAGGGAAGACATCCGAAGAAATGAAGACGCAGGCAACTTTTTCAGGTTGGAATTTCAGCTCAATCTGGACACTCCAGAGTGGGCCAAAACTTAGTTATCCATACCTTCGTGAAGTAGATCCTGTGTCTAACCCTGGAGAAGAAAAAACATATGAAAATGGGTCAGGATCAACTGGCGATCCTTATCAGATTTCATCAGCAAAAGAATTAAACCGGGTGCGATTAAATAGAGATAGTGCATTCGTTCAAAGTGCGGATATTGATTTGTCTGTTTTCGATAATTGGGAGCCAATTGTAGATTTTGGAGGAAATTACAATGGAAGTGGATATTCTATAAAAGGGTTAACGATTAACAGACCCGGAACTTCAAATATTGGATTATTCGGAAGTTCATCAGGTACAATACATCGAGTTGGGTTAGATTCGGTATCTATTATCGGGGCGGGAAATACAGGAGGATTGGTAGGTTTTATGTATGGCGGCTCAGTATCAGAAAGTTACACAACGGGCTCAATTAGAGGTGGAAGTTATGCCGGTGGTATGGTAGGACAGTTACTATCATCAACAATAAGCAATTCTTACTCTCTGGCTTCTGTAGATGGTGAATCTAACACACATATTGGCGGGTTTGTAGGGATAAGAAATAACGGAACAATTATTAATTCCTATTCAGCAGGAAAAGTAACCGGAAGTGGTTCCAGAACATTAGGTTTTGTTGGGTACCGAACCGGAAGTGGAACTGCAACAGGTAACTATTGGGACGGTGAAGCCTCAGGCAAAAATGATAGTTATGATGCTACTGAAGCAACAACCCAGGAAATGAAAACACAAAGCACTTTCGGAGGGTGGAATTTTAGTTCTGTTTGGGCTATTAAGTCCGGCTATGAAGAAAGCTATCCATATTTAAGGTTTAATGAGCCCGATGAACTTCCCGGATATGAAGATTTGATTGGTTACGAAGGGGAAGGTACCGTAGCAAATCCTTTTAAGATAAAAACTCCCTTACAGTTACATGCTATTCGATTCAATATGAACAGTCATTATGAACTTGCCTCAGATATTGATTTAGACGTTGAACCTTATAATGCGGCTAGCGGTTGGGAGCCGATTGGAACTAACTCTAGTGGATCGGAATTCAAGGGAGTTTTAGATGGAAAAGGTTATACAATCAAAAATCTGTTTATAAATAGAGGTAGTTCAGACTTTAATGGTTTATTTGGTGCTACTCATAATGCTGTACTAAAAAACATATCTCTTGAAGATGTGAATATTACGGGTGATCAATATAACGGAGCATTGGTTGGTTTTAATTATTCTCAAGTTCTTAATAGTTATTCAACCGGTTCTGTTTCGGGATATAATCATACCGGCGGATTGGTTGGCGCAACTGAAAACTATAACGGCTCAAATGGATTAGTTTCTAATTCCTATTCCACAGCTTCTGTGAGCAGCTCTAATTATGGAGCATCAGGTTTAGTTGGAAGGTTGATAAGCGGAACTATTCAAAACAGTTTTGCAACAGGTAGTGTATCTGCTCCATCAGGCAACGGAGGTCTTATAGGAGAAAAAAATTCCGGAACGGTAACGAACAGTTATTGGGATACCCAGACAACCGGCCAAACGACTTCTGCTGACGGAACGGGAATGACGACAGCTCAAATGTGGAATAGTTCAAATTTTTCAGGATTTGATTGGGAAAACCATTGGGCAAAATCAGATTCGATAGGTTATCCTTATCTGAGAGAGTTTGGACACAAAAAAGTAGTTCTAAGCGGGGATGAAGGCTGGCGTTTAATGGCTGCACCATCCGGTAAACACACGTTTTCTTCGGTTTTAGGTTCGCTATGGACTCAGGGATTTACGGGTTCAAATGCTCCATCAGGAACTCCGAATGTGTTATTTTGGAATGAAGCAACAAGAAGCTGGGAACTACCAACCAATATATCAGATAGTGTTTTCGTGGGTTCAGGTTTTGCCGTATATGTTTTTAGTGATGATAACGGACCAAATGCTTCCGGGAATGTTGGTTTTCCAAAGCTCTTAACTAATAGTAATGCTCAATATCGGGGAGAAATTTCAAAAGTACTTTCATTTACTGATACTGGTAATTCCTCGAACGATGGCTGGAATTTAATTGGGAACCCCTATGGAAAATCGATTGACTGGGATGCCCAACATGGTTGGAACCGTACGAACCTTGATGCAACCTTTTATGTCTGGAGTCAAAAAGATGGTACTTATAAAAGTTGGAATGGGGTTACTGGAACTTTACAAGACGGGAAAATTGCTCCATGGCAGTCAGTTTGGGTAAAAGCTAACGGAGAATCACCCGTTCTGTCTTTATCTGATTCGGTGAGAAGTTCGGGTGGGGTTTTTGAAAAAAAGGTTTCGAATCCGCAGATACGACTAAGATTATCAAAAGGGGGTAGTTTTTCCGAATCGGTAATATTTTTTGATGAACAAGCTAAGGTTGGTAAAGACAATCTGGATGCTTTTAAATTACAGCCGTTAACAAACGAATTCCTGTCTCTTGGAACAAGCTCAGATAATGACCCAACAATGGATATTCAGGCACTTCCTTTCGGAGATAGTGATCTTGAGCTAAACTTGGATATATATGGTAATAATTTATCAGGAGACCATATGCTTGATTGGAAAACAGTAAGTATCCCTGAAGATTGGCATATTATTCTTGTTGATGAAAAGAATGAGAGCACTTACGAAATAACTGGTGCTGACACTCTTAATTTCGAACTCTTGGAATATTCAAAAGAGAGTGTAAAATCCACACAAAAACAACCTGCTTCTCCAATTCAAATACTCAGGAAAAAGAAGGGTGAAACTTCAAGGTTTAAACTTCTGATAAAGCAAAGCCAGACGGTAACCAACGAACCCGAATCCGATTTGCCACTAACTTTTGAGCTTGAACAAAACTATCCAAACCCGTTTAATCCAAGTACAACCATTGCTTATGGAGTCCCGAAAACCGGAAAAGTAACCCTGGAAGTGTTTGATATTCTGGGAAGGAAAGTAGCCACATTGTTGAACGGCGAAAACAAAACCGCCGGACGCTACACGCTAAACTTTAATGCTTCAAACCTTGCTTCAGGGATGTATATTTATCGCCTTCGAGCAGGGAATGTAGTCATGATCAAGAAATTAACTCTAATCAAGTAATCAGTTTTTAGCGTTTAGCTATTAGCTTTTGAGGTCAGTCCCAAAAGCTAATAGCTGGCAGCTAAGAGCTAAAAGCCCAACAACATGAAAACAACGCTTATAATCTTCGCTTTAATTATAGTTTTACTCATTACCACATCTTTTGTCCTTGCCCAACCAGGCCTTCCCGGTGATCCTGCCCAAGCACCAATAGATGGCGGACTTGGGTTACTGGCTGCGGCAGGTGGGGCGTATGCTTACAAAAAGCTCCGTGGCAAAAACAAAGAAGATGATTTGGGATGATGTAACACATCTGTAATTCATTTCGCTACGAATGCTCGAAATCTTCATCAGTTTAGCAAAGCGAAGTTTTTATTTAAGATTTAACTTCCCAACTTTCATGGTATTAACAGACCTTGCAATATCATGAGGAGTATAAATGATATCTGCATGCTTCCTCCAATCCGAACTTTCAGGTGAGGATGATTTTAATGGGAACTCGGATCGATCCAACAGATTAAAAAATTCAGTCCATTCATTTTTAGAATCTTCAGGCGAGAGTTGAATGCTTTCTTCTTTTTTATGAGGAATAGTAGCTAAGTTCAGAGGCTTTTCAAGTTTATATTTCCCTTCAGGCTTTGCCTGATTAAAAATAGCTGTTACGGTTTCTGAGCAAACCAATCCATTATCATTTCTGAAAGCAACAATCCTACGGATCATCTCATCGGCCATCCATTCAAATAGTTCTATAAATTTGTCATGATTTGCTTTGAATAAAAAATCGATGAGGTCCGGATCAAGAGCTTTGAGATGAGACTTTAAAAAGTTCATTACAGCATTGATCCAAGTTTCTCTTTCCCAACGAGTGATGCATAGAAAGATCATCAGAATAGCCGTGTTGTAGGAATAATTAAGGTTTTCATTCACAATTTCATCGGCAAGTGCAAGTAAAGGTTCAACGGGGTATTCCTGAGTTCCAAGAACTTGTTTACCATTTTCTACAAAACGATATACATCCGTTTCAGTTCCTTTGTAATGATCAATAGCATTTCTGCCAACACCATTTCCACCAGCTTCCACTACTCCTTTCCCATCCCAGAAGGCAGCATGGGTATAAATATCCTGATCAAAGGTTATGATCAATCCCCGAAGAATAGTGAAAGCGGCAGTCATGAATTTCTTTTGTTCTTCTTCTGACTTAGCATTGCGGAATTTCAGAATAGAAATGAATGCTTCTGCGTATCCGTCAAAACCGGGATGGCTGAATTCACAAAGCAAAAGGTCTCCGGGTTTGAGCTCATCAGGTGTGATTTTCATGTTATTTATATTTTTCTGATTAAAAGAAGTTGATTAACAAGGTATTTTAATTAGTCTGGTCTAAATATTCAGAAGGATGTTTCCCAAACCGCTTTTTATAAAGTTTAGTGAAATAACTGGGAGTAGAAAACCCGACAGCTCCGGCTATCTCGTTCAATGTTTTAACAGAATTGTTTTCCAATCTTTGACGTGCTTTCTGTAAACGTATTTCTTTAACGAATGCTCCGGCAGAAAGACCTGTGATTTTTTTTATTTCTCTGTACATAGAACTTCTGCTCATAGCAACTTCAGCTGATAGTTCTTCCATGTTAAACTGAGTATTACTTAACTTGGATTCCACTAGCTTAGTAAGTTTTTGTATAAGTTCGTCATCCAGATCTGGGTTTATATCTTGCGAAACGGATACTGTAAATTTATCCCGAACTTTTCTGAACTCAATTAAATTTTGAATCCGGCAAATAAGCTCTTCAGGATTAAAAGGCTTCACCAGATAATCATTTACCCCAAGACGTAATCCTTCCAATTGTTTATCAATCCCGGACAGTGCAGAAAGGAAAATAGTGGGTGTATCTGTAAAGTCAGTCATTTCTCTGACTTTTTTCAAAAAGGTCATGCCGTCCATCTCCGGCATCATAATGTCGCTGATGATCAGATCAGGTTTGACATTCGTAAGTTTTTGAAGGCCTTTTTTCCCGTTAGCTGCATACTGAACCTTATAGTGATTTTCTTCCAGTACAGAAACGATATAATCAGCCATATCCGGATTGTCTTCAACTAATAATATGGTGCCGGAGCTTGTTTTCGGTTGCTCAGGAGTTATTGGTTTTTCATTTTCAGTGTCTGATGTTATGCCTTTAGGGATCGTTTCAAAAGTTTCGGCGTTTTTTTCTGTGATGGGAGCATCAGCTGTAGGAAACCGAACTATGAACGTACTTCCATTTCCTGGTGAACTTTGGACATTGATAGATCCGTTTTGTAGTTCAGTGTATTCTTTAGTAATGGCAAGACCAACCCCAAGACCTTCTTTATAATCAACATTAGTTTTAGATGCACTTGTGAAGCGGTCGAAGATATGTGGTATTTCACTTTCCGGAATTCCGATTCCGTTGTCCTGAACACGGATTGAGAAAAATTCTGATTCCGAAACTAAACTCACTTTGATGATCCCACCTTTTGAGGTAAACTTGACAGCATTGGAAATAAGATTATTGATGATCTTTTCAAATTTATCTTCATCCAACTCTGCATAAACTGCTTCTTTCGGAATAGAGGTATTGAGTTTTAAGCCTTGTTCTGCAATATAACTTTCATAAGAAGCGCAAAGGATTTGCAGGTGCCCGGAGATATTTATTTTTGTAGAATGGAAAGTCAGTTGCTCAGATTCCAATCTGTTCAACTCTATAATTTGTTCTACCAGTTTTTTTAAACGTTCTGAATTTCGAAAAGAAAGTTGTAGCTGTTTATGAGTATGCTCATCAAGTTCTTTTTTGGAATTCAACAGCTGGCGGATAGGCCCTGAAATTAGTGTAATAGGCGTTCTTAATTCATGAGAAATATCCTGAAATAGTTTTGAGCGCATTTTGTGAAGACGTTCCAGTTCTTCAGTTTGCTGATGCAGTTTTTCAGTCCTTTCTCGTACTTTTTCTTCAAGCCCTTCTGTGTATTCTTTAAGTTCTACATTGGCTATTTGCAAGTTTGAGGTCATAGTATCGAAGTGTTCACTCATTACTCCCAATTCATCATACCCTTGATTTCCAATTCTATAACTAAGATTTCCTTTATTCACTTCATCAACACCTTTTAATAACCTTCTTAAAGGAAGTAATACAGTTCTGCTAAAGAAAATCGGAAACAGAGAAAGAATAACGCCGGATGAACCCAAAAGAAACCAGACATAAGGCAGAACCTGAGAATGAACTTCTCGTCGATTCTCAATAGAAATATCCTGCCCTGTCTGGAATTCGTAATCAGGTATGATCAGAAAACCTTGTAAGCCAATTATGGTGATAAATAATACTAAAGAGATTCCCACAAGCTTTATCAGCATTGTAGTACGACTTGTTAAATAGTTAACCGCTGCAGCAGTAAGCATGCAGAAAACAGTCAGATTCAGAATGAAAAAAGTCACGGTAAACAAAGCGTGTCCAATTACCTCCAATGCTCTCATAGCAGGGAAAATTGAAATAAAAATGGCCAGTATTGTAATAATAAAGAAAGCTTTATAAGCCGAGGCATTCAGCTCATTTTCACTGTGTTCATTTTGTGACACCCGATACTTTCTGTAGAAAATAGCTCCGGACCAGCATATCAAAAACAATGGGTAAGGGAGCAAGACCTGTACCATGGTGTAGTCGCCGAACCCTATATCATACATCATATAAATAGTATACAGAATTGCGGGAACCGTTAAATAGTTTACAAATAAAGTAACTCTGCGATGTTCCTTTTCGAAATTATTCTCTTTGAAGTGGTAGGCAAATTGCAGATAACAGTAAGTGAAGACAATACTGGCAATATATTGTAATGGTAGACTCAGGAGAGCCCAATCCGATACGGCAACTTCTCCAAGAAAGACTAAAATATCAAGAAGGGTATAACCGATTAAATATCTTGAAAACCATTTTACTGAGTTGGTCTTCTTAAAAAAAATAAGAATGTATCCGGTTACAATAATTGCCAGCAGTAATTTTGCAAGCATCGGAATGGATTCCGGAGTCAATAAAAAGCCGCCCATACTTTGATGAAAAATCTGTCCTTTTAATTAGGAAAGAGTATAAGGCTTTGTGAGAAAAAGTCCATTGAAATTCTAAAATAACTTAAATCATGATAGCTATAATATAACCGTATAAAAATAAAAATAGCCTTTATGGTGTATTAAAAGTACAAACTTGACACGATTGTTCAGGTTTTTGACACGTTTGTTTTAGGTGATGCATATAGCTTTGTGGAGGAAAATGAGTCAATAGACTCTTAATAATTCATAAAGCTGAAATGAAAAAAGAATACGTTTTACGGTTAAAAGGAAAAGAGAAATTACTACAAAAGTTAAGTAAGGCTGTCAGGTACATCATGCTGGTCTTCATTCTGATCTTAATGCAGAAAGAAGTTTCAGCCCAGTTCGCCGGTGGTGATGGCTCTTCGGGAGATCCTTATCAGATAACAAATCTTACAGAACTAAACGAGGTAAGAAATAATGATTCCTGGGGAGTTCATTTTATACTGATGAATGATATTGATGCCCGAGATACTAAAAATTGGAATAATGGACAGGGTTGGGAACCAATAGGTACCGCTGATTCACCAAATTGGTACAGAGCTAGTTTTGATGGAAATGGACACGTTATTTATGGGCTTTATATTAACAGGGCGGGAACTGACTATGTTGGTTTATTTGGTCATATCAGTGGAGGCAGTAATGTAATTAGTGTAAAAAACCTTGGTTTGGTTGATGTAGATATTACAGGGGATGAATATGTTGGTGCTCTTGCAGGGCATCTGAACGGTACAGTTGAGTATATTTTCTCAACAGGAGAGCTTAATGGTAGAAATCATACCGGTGGTTTGCTTGGAACTATGTTGGGTGGAATTGGCGCTAATCTGAAATATTCATACTCCCATGCTAAAACTAATTCTTCTAATTATGGTGCTTCCGGGTTAGTTGCACGATTACAAGGAGGTACAATTTTAAATAGTTTTTCGACCGGAGTTGCAAGTGCACCCAATGGTGGAGCAGGTGGCTTAGTGGGGGAGCAAAACTCCGGAACCGTTACTAATAGCTTTTGGGATACAGAGAGTAGCGGGTTGGCTACAAGTGCAGGACAAGGAACGGGGAAAACGACAGCGGAAATGCAAACACAATCTACCTTTTCCGGAGCAGGATGGGATTTTAGCTCTAATTGGGAAGTTACAGATGTATATAACTTTGGATATCCAATGCATCAAATAACAAAGAAATATGGTGGTGGTTCAGGAACTTCCGGAGATCCCTATTTAATTAAAAACACATTCCACCTTAGGAATATATATGACAGCAACACATATGAATACAAGCTGGTTCATGATATTGACTTAAATATTTATCCATTCAATTCAGGGAAAGGATGGAAGCCGATTGGCACAAACTCATCAGGACAAGAATTTCACGGGCGTTTTGATGGAAATGGGAAAAAAATAAAAAATCTGTACATAAACCGACCTACAGAAAATTTTGTGGGATTATTTGGAACCACCAGATACGGGTACATCAAAAAAGTAGGATTTGAAAATGTAAATGTTACAGGGAAAGATTATGTAGGTGCCATAACCGGAATAAATTACACACATCTTTCTGAAAGCTATAGTACAGGTTCAGTAACAGCTGAAAATCATGCCGGTGGGCTTACAGGCTTATTAGAAACTTACACCAGTGCAGGCGAAATTAGTAATTCATATTCTCTTGCATCAGTTACGGCCACATCTACAAGTGCCGGTGGGCTTATTGGTAGATTTCTATCAGGAGATATTGCCAAATCATACGCAGTCGGATCGGTTTCAGCTCCTTCAAATGTTGGTGGACTTGTTGGAATGTATCAATCAGGAACTGTTGCCAATGATGTATTCTGGGACACTACAGCTACTGGGCAAACAAGCAGTTTGGGCGGCGGTGTAAGCAAAACGCTTCAACAGCTTAAAACAAAAAGTACATACACCGATGCCGGTTGGGATTTCAGTTCGGTATGGAATATAGTAACCGGAGATTCTACCAGTTATCCATATCTGGTTAGCACAGAACAAAATCCTCCTCCCGGCAAACAGTTTAAAATTATTAATTATGCAGGAGGGTTGGGTACGATTGCGAATCCATATCTTATTAGCACGCCTCAACAATTAGATAGTGTTAGATATCATCTTACTGCTCACTTCAAATTGACCTCAAATATTGATCTGAATGTTTCACCTTTTAACACAGGAGAAGGTTGGGAACCTATTGGAACCAATAGTTCAGCTGAAGAATTTTCGGGTTCACTGGATGGTGATGGGTTCAAAGTTCAAAATCTATTTATAAATAGACCTTCCACTGATTATAATGGAGTTTTCGGAGCAACTAAAAACGCTGTGATAAAAAATATTGGTGTAGAAGATGTAAATGTAACGGGTGAAGAATATGTAGGAGCTCTGGTTGGTATAAACTATTCTGAAGTAAGAAATAGTTACTCAACGGGTTCTGTGAAAGGTGTTAATCATACAGGTGGTTTAGTTGGTGGGTTAGAGACCTGGGATGGCTCAACTGCACTAGTTATTAATTCTTATTCTACTGCTTCTGCATACAGCTCTAATTTTGGTGCAGGAGGCTTGGTTGGTCGCCAACTAAGCGGAACGATCGAGCATAGCTATGCGGCAGGCGAGGCTTTTGTTCTATCCGGAAGCGGGGGTTTAATTGGCGAGAAAAATGCAGGAACAGTTGCAAACAGTTATTGGAACAATGAGTTTATATGTCAGGAAAGTTCAGCAGGTGGTTCTGAACTTTCAGTTACTCAGCTTATGCAACAAGCATCTTTTTCTGAGTGGGATTTTTCTACAGTTTGGAATATTGATGCAAACAGCTCTTTCCCTTATTTGAGAACAAATGAGCAAATTAACCATCCCACTTCAGGGCAAAGTAGTTTCGTTAAATTTTTTAATGGAGGGTGTGGAACAGAAACAAAACCTTTTCAAATTGCCACAGCTACACAACTCGACAGTGTGCGTCATGTAAGAGATAAATATTTTACACAAACTGCAGATATAGATTTAGATGTCTCTCCATTTAATTCTGGTGAAGGGTGGCTGCCCATCGAAAACTATTTCGAAGGAAGTTATAATGGGAATGGATTTCAAATATTAAACCTGTTCATCAATCGCCCCGGCACTAATTTAGTTGGGTTGTTTGCCAGAATAAATTCTAATGCGACTTTAAAAAATATGAAAGTTGATAGTGTGGATGTTACCGGACGAGATTATACAGGTATTTTAGCAGGACAAATAGCGGACTCAGATATAACCAATGTTAAAGTCTCGGGATCTGTAGTTGGAAATTACGATACAGGCGGGCTGTCAGGATATAGTTTTAGAGCTGATATTGATAGTTCGTTCAGTAATGTAAACATTACTTTGACTGGATTTCGAGGAGGAGGGTTAATAGGGCGTGCTAATTATGGAAATGTAACCAATAGCCATTCTACGGGATCAATATCCGGTAGAAGTGAGGTTGGGGGGCTCATTGGAACTGGATTTTCTACCAATATAAGCCAATCTTATTCTGAATCTGAAGTATTAGTAAACAATGGGGTTTATGCAGGCGGTTTTATTGGGTACGGAAACAGAACTACAATCTCCAACAGCTATGCCACGGGGTCAGTTACTACAAACAATAATTATGTAGCAGGGTTTGCCGGAAGAACTTATTCTGGAAGTATCACAAATAGCTTTTCCAGCGGAAAAGTTACCGGTGTAAGTAGTTCGGCTTTAGGGTTTATCAGTTATAGACAAGGTACACCAGTTAATAACAGTTACTGGAATACAGAGACCAGTACAAGATCGAGCTCGAATGGAGGGAGCGGACTCACAACTAAACAAATGAAAGACCAATCATCATTTAATGGCTGGGATTTTTCCGGTGTGTGGGGAATACAGGAGTATTATGCCTATCCATACTTAAAAAATAATGAACAAACACCTCATCCCGGTTATGAGGAATTAAAAGAATTATTGGGTGGTGGTTTTGGGATTGAATCCAATCCTTACAAAGTAGCTACAGCCGTTCATTTAGACAGCGTACGTTATTTCATGGATGCCCATTTTATTCAGGTAGCAGATATTGACATGAACGTAGCCCCATTCAACCAAAATTCAGGCTGGAATCCAATTGGTACTAACGGGTCCGGGAATGAGTTTTCCGGTACTTATGATGGAAATGGTTTCAAAATTTCAAGTCTTTTCATAGACAGAAGCAGTTCCAACTTTATAGGCTTATTTGGAGCTACTCACGATGCTATTCTTAAAAATATTGCTCTTGAAAATGCAGATATAACCGGAGATGAATACACAGGAGCGCTGGTAGGAATTAATTACTCTGAGATTAGAAATAGTTATTCAACAGGGACAGTTACCGGATACAATCATACCGGAGGATTGGTTGGAGCTAATGAAAACTATAATGGATCTAATGGGTTGGTCACAAATTCTTATTCAACAGCTTCTGCTACAAGTTCTAACTATGGTGCATCTGCATTAGTAGCGAGGTTAATAAGTGGAACTATCGAAAATAGTTACGGAACAGGAAGTGTATCCGCGCCATCTGGAAACGGAGGCTTGATTGGCGAGAAAAACTCAGGCGCGGTAACGAATTCATATTGGGATACAGAAACCACCGGGCAATCCTCTTCTGCTGACGGAACAGGCTTAACAACTGCTCAAATGAAGCAAAGAAATTCTTTTTCAGGATTTGATTTTACTGATACCTGGTATATCGAAGAAGGGTCAGGATATCCAAAATTACAGGAAACAAAATACAACGAACTTATAATTACCGGAGCTGAAGGCTGGAGAATGCTAAGTTCTCCAGTTTCAGGAGCGTCATTTGGAACTTTATTAGATTCTTTATGGACACAGGGCTTTACAGGAGCGGATGTTTCTCATGGAAATTCCAACGTTTATACATGGAGCGAATCAGCCAGATCTTTTCAACCAATTACCAATGCCAATGAAGTGCCAGCGTCCGGTACAGGATTTTTAACTTTTGTTTATTCTGATGATGACAATGATGGGAACCCGGAAGGTTTTCCCAAAAAACTAATAAACAGCGCAAGTAAGTTTAATGGTCAGGCTTCACCTTCAGTATCATTTACAGATTCAGGTGTTATGGCAAACGACGGTTGGAATCTGGTTGGAAACCCATATGGAACTTCCATTAATTGGGGAGCACAGAGCGGTTGGAATAAAAAGAATATAGATGCGACCTATTATGTTTGGAGCGATTCAGCTAACAACGGAAATGGTTCTTATCTGAGTTGGAACGGTATTACAGGAACTTTAGAAAATGGGATGATAGCCCCATGGCAAGGTTTTTGGATAAAAGCACATTCAACTTCACCGGAATTTTCAATTAATGATTCCACCAAAAATTCAGGTGGTAATTTGATGAAAGTCTCAGAAGCATCTACAATAAAACTCAAAGCTAAAAGTGATGATATGAGTTCACAAGGAGTAGTTTTGTTTTATAAAGATGCGGTTCCTGAAAAAGACCAATATGATGCCTATAAACTTCAACCTCTTTCCAGTGAATATTTAAGCTTATTCAGTTCTTTTCCTCTGGAAGTTGACGAGGAAAACACACAATTGGATATTAATGCTTTGCCCGATCACCTTTCCGGAATGTGGGAGCTGCCTGTTGATGTGGATCTGAGTATCTCTGATACCTCTAAAACACAAACTGAAATAACTTTATCATGGGAACTGAATAAACTGCCCGAAAGTTGGAGTCTCATACTTTTTGATCAACAAGAAGATGAACAATATGATCTTAATGATGTTGCAGAGATTACATTTGTTGTAAATCATGAAAAAAGATCAAAATCTATTGATGTTAGAAACCTGATTCCTATTCAAAGAGGAGGGCCTAAAGTAATGAAATCGAAATCGGATAATGAGAGTAGGTTTATACTTCAGATTAGTGCCGGAGAAGCAGTTTCCTATGAAGAGGAAGCACAACTTCCTGTCATAGTAGAGCTGTCTCAAAACTATCCGAATCCATTTAACCCGACTACAACTATTGGATACGGAGTTCCTGAAAACGGGGAAGTAACTCTGGAAGTATTTGATATTATCGGCAGAAAAGTTGCAACACTAATGCGTGGTGAACACAAAACAGCCGGTCGTTACACTATAAATTTTGATGCTTCCAATTTAGCGAGTGGCATGTATATATATCGTTTACAGGCTGGTAGCTCAGTTATCACAAAAAAATTAACCCTTATTAAATAAAAGACATTAGACACAAGACCTTAGATGTAAAAGAAGTCTACATCTAAGGTCTTAAATCTTACATCTATATCAATTATGAAAACACTTGAAAGTATACTGAAGTCCATCTCAATAGAAAATGATTGTTGCAATAGTTGCAAAGTCAAAGAAGGTGCCGAACATCCTATTAAAGGCTTAATAGTTCAGCTTAATTCGATTCCTGGTGATCCGGATTATATAAAGTATTGTCAGATATGTCTGATACATCATTCAAAAAAAACTCAAAAAGAAAAGAAAAAAGACATGATTCAATTGGTGAAAAAATTCGGAATGCGTTGTTCTGTTCTATTGATAAACTTGTTAATCTTTACCGAATTGGTACTAGCTCAACCCGGACTTCCCGGAGATCCTGCCCAGGCTCCGATTGATGGAGGATTAGGCTTACTTGCAGCTGCCGGTGGAGCATACGCTTATAAAAAATTACGTGGTAATAAGAATGATGAGTTAGATTAAAAATTTCCTTCAAGCCTTTTTTAGAATCCCTGGTGATAATGGTCTCGCTGGGTGAATTCGGTATTTCTCAATTCGTATTAATAAGAAATAAAATGTGGTATTGATCAGCTGATTAGGGTTTTAGTTTGTATTTGAGTTTCTCTTAATTATCTTCTGAAAACTTTTTCTATGATGCGACAGTTGTCAGTTTTTCTTTTATCAATTCTGCTTATTCAAGGGCTTTCGCAAATTTCATTATTTTCTCAGATTCCTAATTCTGAAGACTATGTAGTTACGCATTTCGGTATGGAAGATGGCCTTCCTCAAAACTCTATTAATGCGATTGAACAATCAAATGATGGATATATCTGGATAGCTACATTTTCAGGGCTGGTAAGATTTGACGGGAAAAATTTTAAAACATTTAATCTTATTAATACACCATGCCTGATCTCTGATGAATTCTATGATTTATTTATTTCATCTGATAACAGTATTTGGTTGTTGCCTTCAACAATGAATACAATAGTTACCAGGTTTAAAGATGGTAAATGTAAAAGCTTCAAAATTGCTGATGGAATTCAAGGACCCTTAAATTTTATTGAAAGTAATGATGGCTCGATGTGGATTAATACCTTTGACAAGTCGTTTAAGTTTAACGGCGATGATCTCGAATCAGTACTTCCAACTGCTGAAGGAGAAATTATTAAAAGTGCACTCAATAGTTCTGATGGTAGTTGGTATAGCTTAAATAAAAATCTGTACAGAATTTTTAACGGATCTCCAGTATTAGTGTACAATAATATACCTAATGAAAGTTCAGCTCATAGTTATGTCAGGAACCATCCTACTAAAGACCGTACAATTTTAGTTGGTACACAGAATAAAATCATTGAGTATGAACACGAAGGTAATCTTACACAAAAAGAGATTTATCTTCTCCCATATAACCATTTTTTAGATTTAGAGGTCGATGATTTCAATAATCAGTATGCAATTACTGCAGAAGGAATAGCAGTAAAGGAAGAGAATAATTTTGTCCCGTTTGAACCATTCGGAAAGCAATCAAATATTCGAATTAAATCTATTCTTCATGATAACGAAGGAAATTATTGGATTGGTACAGATGGAGATGGCTTATTCAGGTTTCGAAAAAAGTTTATTTCAATGATTGATAAAAAAGTTGGTTTAGATAATGAAAAGATGCTATCAATAACGCGAATTGATAACGGGAAAATGTTGTTTTCAACTAATTGTACAGGCATTTATGAGTGGGAGAATGGGCAAGCTACACTTTCAAAAGTACATGATTATTTGCCAATAGGTTGTTATTGGTCCGTATTTCAGGATTCCCGGGGCAGGATGTGGTTCGGATCAGGTGAACCTTATATGGCTAATGAGTACGGAAAACCTGTAACTAAATTTGGGTTGGAGCAAGGATTTGATGGTTATGCTGTATTTGCTATTACAGAGCACAGTAATGGATACGTTTGGGTAGCTTCTTCTCAAGGAATTTATATTTATGATGGAACCAAACTGATTAGGAAGGTTACAGAAGCAGATGGGTTATACTACAGTGATTCAAGAGTAATGTTTGAGGATGATGATGGAACAATGTGGGTAGGTACTAATGGGGGTTTACATACAATCAAAGATTACAAAGTTTCCAGAATACCTTTAGTAGATGAATCGGGATCTGAATTTATGGATCAACCTAATATTCGGACCATACATAAAGATATTGATGGTATCTATTGGATTGGAACATATGGAGATGGTTTATTCAGAATAAAAAATGAGGAAGTATTTCGTTTCACTACAGAACAAGGATTGTTTGATAACACATCCTCGCATATTATAGAAGATGATGAGGGCAATTTTTGGATGGGCAGTAACCGTGGAATTCATAGAGTTAGCAGAGAGAACTTGAATAAAGTAGCTGATGGGGAACAGGATGAGATTGTTTCGTACTCATATGGAAGTGTTGATGGAATGAACTCACCTGAAACGAATGGTGGATTTCAGCCTAGCTACATAGTAGAAGAAAACGGGGACTTTTTGTTACCAACAGTAGCAGGTGTTGCTAAAGTCTCAATAAAAGAGGTTGAAGTAAATAAGGTTCCGCCTCCTATATATATCGAAAGCGTCAGGACAAGTGAAGGCGAACTAAAAGAAAATAAAAACATTCAGCTATCTCATAATGAAGCCTTCTTGGAAATTCAATATAGCGCAATTAATTTTACAAACCCCGATAAGGTAAAATTCCGGTATCGCTTAGAAGGGTTGAATGATAATTGGATTGAAGTTGGAAACAGAAGAGAAGCTTTATATTCTAAAATTCCCCCGGGAGAATATAAATTCAGGGTTATAGCAAGCAATAACGATGGGTTTTGGAATGATGAAGGAGCTTCATTGGATGTTATAGTAACTCCTCCTTTCTGGAATACAGCGTGGTTCTATTCTATTATTTGTTTGTTGGTAATTGGCGGAGTTGGACTTTTCTATTATCGAAGAGTTGAAAACCTAACGAGTGAAAATGAGCGCCAAAAAAGATTTACAGAACAATTAATAGAATCACAGGAATCAGAGAGAAGGCGAATAGCGTCTGAACTGCATGATGGGTTAGGTCAACAGATACTTGTTATCAAAAACAGACTAGAATTGGCTAAAAAGAAAAGCGGAAATAAAATTGAATTAGAGGGTGAACTTGATGAGATTATGCAAAGTGCGGTAATCTCAATAAGCGAAGTTCGAAGTATTTCACATGGTCTTCGACCTGTACATTTAGAAAAATTTGGTTTAACCGAAGCTATCGAAAATCTTTGCGCAGAACTTCAAGACACGATTTCAATTGAATGGAGTTACCATATTGATGATGTTGACGGAGCAATCCATGAAAATAAGGAGATTCATTTTTATCGGGTAATTCAGGAAGGGGTAAAAAATATTATAAAACATTCTTCAGCCGAAGAGGCTTCAGTATTGATAAAAAGAACAGAAAATACTATCTCAGTTACAATATGGGATGATGGAAAAGGCTTTGATTTAAAAGCGAACGGTATATCAGAAGGCCTTGGGTTTTTAGGGATGCGAGAACGCATTCAGTCGCTCGGTGGTAACATTGATATACAATCTGTAACTAGGAAAGGAACTACAATTAAGATCGAAATCCCTATTGATGAATAAGGAAAATAAAATATTAATTGTTATTGCAGATGATCATGCTCTTATCCGAAAAGGATTAAAACAAGTGCTGGATTCAGAGCCGAATATAGAAACTTATGAAGCTGAGAATGGTGAACAGGCCTTGGAATTCATTCGTGAACAAAAACCTCAGATCGCTATACTTGATATTGAAATGCCTAAAATGTCAGGTTTCGATGTGGCGAAACAAGTTCAAAATGAATCGATCAATATTGACGTCATTTTTCTAACCATGTTCAAAGATGAATCTTTATTCAATAAGTCGATGGATATCGGTGTAAAAGGATATGTTCTGAAAGAAAATACAGTTTCAGAAATCATAAACTGTATACACACGGTTGTAAAAGGGAGTTACTATTTAAGTCCTGAGATCTCTGATTTTTTAATAAAGCGAAATAATAGATTAGCAAGTTCAGCCACCGACAAATCAGGTATAAGTTTACTTACTCCTTCTGAAAAAAATATGCTCAGAATGGTAGCTATGATGAAAACCAATCAGGAAATTGCTGAAGAACTGAACATTAGTATTAAAACTGTTCAAAATCACCGAAGTAATATTTGTAATAAGCTCGATCTAAGCGGAGCACACGCCCTTCTGAAATTTGCCGTTGAGCATAGCTCAGGGTTCTAATTTTATATAGGTACTTATACCTATTAAATTGAGCACTCCTTCCTATTGTAAAATGGCCTTGCAAGAGTAATATTATATCAAAGTACATAAGAGTACAGGGTTAACTTTGCACTGATTAAAAGCTTTACAAAGTTCAATTAATAGGGAGGTCATGAAAAAAACAAAACGATTTTATACGAAAGCGTTTTTGAGATGATATCAATACGTATACAACCTATAATATTGGTAATATTTTGCATTCTGTTAACAGCATTTCCGCATTTCTTATTTTCTCAAATATCACATTCAGATAATTATGTGATCACAAAATTTGGTTTAAAAGAAGGGCTACCACAAAGTTCAGTAAACGACATTATTCAAACCAGAGATGGGTATATCTGGCTGGCTACATTTGGAGGTCTTGTCCGTTTTGACGGAAACTCATTTACAACTTTCAATAGATCAAACTCAGAGGGATTGGTATCAGACCGGATACTAAACTTACATGAAGACAGAACAGGTAAGATCTGGATAAGCACAGAAAGTGGTTTTGCCGAATACAAAGATGGAAAATTCAAAACTCATCAAATAAATAAAACAGGACAAATTATAAATCCTAAACGAGTGCTCGAAGACAAAGCGGACAGGATTTGGATTTTGGCAGATGGGACTCCTTATTTCTATAACGGAGATTCATTTATAGAAACGAAAATGATTGATAGAGAAGAGCTTGTCCAAAAAGTGCGTGAAGATACTACGGGAGTTCTTTTAGGATATGAGAATAAGATCATGCATACTTTAAATGATTCAATAATCCTTATAAAAGACTTTAATTCTTTACTTGGAAGTGAAATTATAGATGTAAAGGAATACCCGAAAAACTCCGGTATCATTTATATAGCTACAGCCAGGCATGGGTTAGCTAAATATGAAAATAAAGAGCTTACTTTTTTTGATATAAAAGATGGACTCACTTCAAATTTCATTAAAAGACTTTTTGTAGATCAGGATAGTACTTTTTGGGTAACTACTTATAATGGCATAAGCAGGTGGAAAGGGGATCGTTTTGAGGAATTTAATCCTATAAATACCGATCATGAGATCAACTACACGAAAATTTTTAAAGATAATCAGGGAACTTTTTGGCTAGGCACCTTAGGAGAGGGAGTGTTTTCAGCAAAGCCTTCTAATATTAGTACTATTGGAAAAGATGAGGGATTCGAAAATGACATTATGCTTTCACTCAGCCAGCTAAGTGATGGACGTAGTTTATTTTCAACTAATTGTGGTGGAATTTATGGGTGGAGCAAAAATAAACTAACATATTCGGTTGTTAATACTCATTTACCAAATCTTTGTGTGTGGTCAATATTCGAGGACTCCAAAAACCGTGTTTGGTTTGGTGCAGAGGAATTGTATAGGATTAATTCTACTGATCTTGCTGTCCCTGGTAAAAAAATTACTTCAGACGACGGGTTTAATGGATTTGTGATTTCCTCAATGCTGGAAGATTCGAAGGAAAATATATGGATCGGAGCTTTAAACGGATTATTTAAATATGATGAAGTAGGGTACAAACACTTTTCCATTGGAGAGGGACTTTCCAGTAATGACGTTAGATCTATTTACGAAGACTCTAATGGGATTTTATGGGTGGGGACTATTTCAGGATTAAATAAAATTAAGAACGAAGAAATTACTCATGTAAGTTTGCAACCGAAATCAGAGAATAAATTGGAGAACGAACCATATATCCGAGCAATTTATGAAGGTGTAGAGGGAGATTTATGGATGGGTAGCTACGGAAATGGATTATTCAGACTAAAAGATGGAGAGGTTTGTAATATTACAACTCAACATGGGCTTTTTGACAATATCGTTTCTCATTTAGTAAAAGATGAAAACGAAAACTTTTGGATGGGCAGCAACCGGGGGATTTTCAGGGTTCCAATATCTTCGGCTTCGTCTTTTTGCGATGGCAAAAGTAACTCAGTTCAATCAATTTCTTACGGTGAGGAGGATGGAATGATCTCGGTAGAAACGAACGGTGGTTTTCAACCCAATTTAGTTCAGGATTCATCGGGCAACATTTATTTCCCTACTGTTGGGGGTGTAGCTGTAGTATCTACCAGAGATGTTAAAATAAATACTATTAAACCTCCTGTTTATATAGAACATATAAAAGGTGTTAAGGATGATATTCCAATTACAAATACTATTGAGTTACAGCATGATGAATCATTTCTTGACATAAGGTATACCGCAATTAATTTTGATAAACCGGAAAGAACACGTTTTAAGTTTATGCTGGAAGGATTGAATGATAATTGGATTGAGGTTGGAAACAGAAGGCAAGCTTTATATTCTAAAATTCCACCGGGAGATTATACATTTAAAGTAATCGCAAGTAACTCAGATGGTGTATGGAATAATGTAGGAGCTTCTTTAGATATTACAGTGACTCCTCCTTTCTGGAATACGGGTTGGTTTTATGCTTTGATTAGTTTACTGATTATTGGAGCAGTTGGTTTTGTTTATTATCGAAGAGTTGAAAACCTAACGAGTGAAAATGAGCGCCAAAAAAGATTTACAGAACAATTAATAGAATCACAGGAATCAGAGAGAAGGCGAATAGCGTCTGAACTACATGATGGACTAGGACAACAAATACTTGTAATTAAGAACAGAGTTGAGTTAGCTAAAAATCAAGTAAATGATCCTAAACAAATTACCGAAGAACTCCTGCACATTACTAAAAGTGCAGAAATTTCAATTCAGGATGTTCGAAATATTTCCCATGCACTCAGGCCTGTGCATTTAGAAAGATTTGGATTAACAGAAGCTTTGAATAATTTAGCTGAACAATTACAGAACTCTACTCAGATAGAATGGAGTTATCATGTGGATAATATAGATAACGCTATCGCTAAGGATAAGGAAATCAATTTTTATAGAGTTATACAAGAAGCAACAAATAATATTTTAAAACATTCGAATGCTTCAGAGGCAACTGTAATCGTGAAAAAAAGAACAAATTCTGTTAAAGCAATTATCTGGGACGATGGAAGAGGGTTCGTTGAAAAACAAAAGAAAATTTCTAGTTTGGGTTTCTTAGGTATGAAAGAGCGAATCGAAACATTGAAAGGGACATTAGATATTCAGTCCCGTTTGATGGAAGGGACAACAATAAAGATAGTGATACCGGTTATATCGTATGAAAAAAAAGACTAAAATTTTAATTGCGGATGATCATTCTTTAATTAGAAATGGTTTACTGCAAGTACTGGAAAGTAATTCTGAACTTGAAATAATAGAAGCAGAAAATGGAAAAAATGCTCTCTTATTAATTCAATCCGAAAAACCGGATATTGCTATCCTTGATATTGAAATGCCTGAAATGAGTGGATTTGAAGTAGCAGAAAAAGTAAAATATCAAGGTCTGGCAATCGATCTGATTTTTCTGACAATGCTAAATGATGAAACAATGTTCAATAAAGCAATGGATATTGGAGTAAAAGGATATGTTTTAAAAGAAAATACCGTCAGCGAAATATCAAATTGTGTTGAAAAAGTTTTAGGGGGCAATTATTATATAAGCCCTTCTTTATCAGGGTTTTTGATTCGGAGAAACGATAACTCAGCTTCTTCAGCAACTCACAAAAGTGGATTGCATTTACTAACTGCTTCGGAAAAAAAGATACTTAATTTAGTTTCAGAGATGATGACGAGTCAAGAAATTGCTCAAGAATTGAACATTAGCATCAAGACAGTACAGAATCACCGTAGTAATATCTGTTCTAAACTGGAATTAAGTGGCACACATGCTCTTCTAAAATATGCAATGGAAGTAACGAAGACATTGTAATTTCGCATTTCTCATTTAATACATAGGTATAATTACCTATATATTTAGGTACTCTCTCCCATTGCTAATTGAACTCAATCGAATCAATTTGCCTCTTTAAAGTCTGGGTCCCTTGACCTAAAGAAAGAATTGATAAATACAAATCCGGTCAGGTTAATGAAAATAATGATAGTTGATGACCATGCTTCAATGCGAAAGCTGATAAAAACTATAGTTCTTTTTTCTTGTAAAGAAGTTGTCGAATGCATTGAATACGAGAATGGGGAAGATGCTGTAGCTAATTATATGACAGTTAAACCGGACTATATACTAATGGATGTTGAAATGGGAAAAATGAGTGGTTTTGAGGCCACAAAACTCATTCTGAAACAGAATAATAAAGCTAAAATTGTTATTGTGACCGGTAATGATGCTCGTTTGTCTAGAGAAAATGCAAAAAAAGTAGGAGCAATTGGATTTGTCTCAAAAGATAACCTTTCAGGAATTAAGGAATATCTAAAATTTTAAATTCTGATCTTGGGCTAATATCCCTGTTTTATGTTAGTCCGGTAAATTTGTAGGTACTTCTACCTAGATTATTGAGTACTCCTTCCTATAGAAAAAATATAAGAGAATTTATACTCTAAATACTTAAGGGGTATATAATAGAAAAGCCTTTAGAGCTGCTTTATTTAAAAATAAAGATTATAGAATGAAAATAATGATAGTTGATGACCATGCTGAAATACGTCGAATCATAAAAAATTTTGTAGTACTAGCTACGGGAAAAAAGCATCAAATTATAGAATATGAGACCGGTGAAAGTGCAATGCTAGAGTATGAATCTCAACAACCGGATTTTGTTCTGATGGATATAGAATTAAAGAGTATAAGTGGTTTCACTGTTTCGGAAGAAATTCTAAAGAAAGATCCTGATGCAAAAATCATATTGGTTAGCAGCTACAACACACCCAGTTTTAGGCGCAAAGCAGATGAACTCGGTATATTGGCTTTTGTCGCAAAAGACAAACTTTCTGATTTACAACCAATTTTAAATTCGAAGAAATTAAATACGAATACAGGGGTACAACATGAGACATTCAATTAAATTTCTATCTAATCTAATCGTATTAGTAACACTATTGGCAGCCGTTCCTGTTCAGGCTCAGTTTCCGCCACCACCTTCCGGTCCGTTTGCTGACTTTGTTGAAATTACTGGTACCACAGAAGTTGGGGAAACGCTGACGGGTAATTACGAGTACAATGACCCGAATGATATACCCGAAGACGGCTCTACTTATCAATGGTATCGGTTTGACAGTGAATTTGAACCACCGGTGCCAATCGATGGCGCAACCTCAATAACGTATACACTAGTTGCTGCTGATGAAGGAAAACTAATAGTGTTTGAGATAACTCCTTCTAATGGTACAGATAACGGGATGCCTACCCCAAGCGATCCTGTTGGCCCTATTAGTGGAAGCGTTGGTGGAGGTGGGAACAATCCGCCAACAATATCAAATGTTTCTATCAGCGGAACATTAGAAGTAGGTTCTTTACTGACAGGATCATATGATTATAGTGATCCTGATAACGATCCTGAAAGTGGTTCTGTGTACACATGGTATCGAAGTGACGATGCAGGGGGGAATGGGAAAACAGCAATTGGCGGAGCTGACGCTAATACTTATACATTAGTTAATGCTGATGAAGGCAAATACATAAGTTTTTCTGTTATTCCAAGTGATGGTACTGATGCAGGCACTTCCGGAGAAAGTTCACTGAGTGGACCTGTACAGGCTGAATCGGTCTCGGTAAGTTTTGCCGGTGGAGAAGGTTCTCAGGGAGATCCATATCAAATTACTACCGCCGAACAGCTTCAGGAAATCAGTAATAATCTGACGGATTACTTTATTTTAACTCAAAATATTGATGCCTCTGGAACGTCAAGCTGGAATAGTGGTGCCGGCTTTGATCCTATTGGAGCAGGCGCACCATTTACAGGAAATTTAGATGGACAGGGGTATAAAATCACAAGTCTTTTCATAAACCGTTCAACTAATAGTAATGTGGCACTATTTGCTACAATTGGTGAAGGTGGAGTTGTAGATAGTTTAGGAATTGATCAAGGAGATATTACAGGTACTTCCAATACGGCAGGGCTAGCTGGCGAGAACTATGGAACCGTAACCAATAGTTATTATAATGGTTCTGTAACAGGAACCTCTCAGGTTGGTGGATTAGTGGGGCAGAATGGAGGTGATATTACAGCGTCTTATTCTACTGGGTCTGTAACGGCTACCGGCTCTGATATTGGTGGATTGGTTGGAACCCATAATTTAAAAACTATTAGTAAGAGCTATTCTACAAGTTCAGTAAACGGTGGAGATAATGCCGGCGGCTTGGTTGGTTTTGCCAACGATAATATTGAAAATAGTTTTGCTGTCGGTGCAGTATCAGGATCATCTCAAGTTGGAGGATTAGTTGGTAACCTAGACAGTGGAATAATCACAAATAGTTTTTCGACAGGTACGGTAAGTGGAAGTACCAATATTGGAGGATTTGTTGGCTTAAAAAGCGGTTTTGGAGCTGCACAAAACAGTTTTTGGGATACTGATGAAAGTGGAACTACCACTGCCGTTGGTGCAGGGTCTACTTCTGGCATAACCGGTAAGACTACTTCACAAATGAAAACAGAGTCAACCTATACAGGAGCTTCATGGGATTTTACAGACGTTTGGGAGTTAGTAAGTGGAGTAAACAACGGCTATCCAATACAGCAGGAATTAAATCCGAATGCAGAATCAGCCAATACAGTCCCTGCTGCCTCAAACCTTGTTATAAATAACCGAACAAATGCAGGAAACTTACCTGAATTAGGAGATCAATTAGCGGTAACCTACAATTTCAGTGATGCTGATAACGATCCCGAAACAGGAACAACATTTCAGTGGTATCGTGCAGATGATGCTAGTGGTACCAACGCAGTACAAATAGCTGGAGCAACCGATTCAATATATACGGTAGTGTCAGCTGATTTAGATAAATTTTTACGAGTTGATGTAACACCCAATGATGGAACTGATGCCGGAACTTTAGTTTCCAGCTCTTATTCTGAAGTAGCGGCATCAAATCAACCTCCTTCCGCCGGTACTGTTACAATTACAGGAACTCCGGGAATTGGCGATACGCTGACCGCAGATTATACCTATTCTGATCCTGAAAGTGATTTGGAATCAGGAACTACCTTTCAATGGTATGTAGCAGTAGATGAAGTTGGAACCGGACTAACTCCGATAGCAGATGCTACTTCAAATAAGTATGTAGTAACACCAGCTGAAGAAGGAGCATACATCAGAGTAGAAGTTACTCCAAATGACGGCACACAATATGGTTCAACGTCGACTTCTGATTTCGTAAAAATAAATGTTCGTCCTATCGCAATTGCTGGCACTATCACAGGAACTCCTGATGTTGGTGAAACCATTTTTGCAGTATATGAATACAATGACTTTGAGGATGATCCTAATGCCGGTGCTCAATTCCGCTGGTTTGTTGCGGATGATGGATCTGGTACTAATGAAAGTACGATATCCGGAGAAACAGATAGTAGTTATGTAGTTGAATCAGGTGATGCAGGAAAATTTATACGTGTTGAAATAACTCCGTTTGATGGTACTTCTCTTGGTATAGCTGATACCTCAGCTTATGTGGAGATTCTTGTTCCAAACACCAATCCTGTTGTAAGCAATCCGATTGCTGATTTTAGTGTAGATGAAGATGCCGATGATAGTTTCTTTAATCTTACCAATATTTTTTCGGATGCGGAAGACAACGATGCTGCTCTTACCTATTCCATTGTTTCCAATTCGAATACAGGGCTTGTTACAGCTGCAATTAATAATACAACAGACACTCTGAGTTTTGCATATACCGCCAATGAAAGTGGTATAGCAGAAATTATAGTTCAAGCCATGGATAGCCAAGGATTAACTGCTCAGGATACTGTAAATATTAACGTAAATCCGGTTAATGATGTGCCTGTATTTGTAAAAGGAGCCAATCAGGTTGTAGACGAAAATTCCGGAGCACAGACGGTTAACGGTTGGGCTACGGGCATAAGTGTGGGAGCCGGAGATGAAGCGAGTCAGGCATTGAACTTTAATATATTCACGGATAATGATGATTTATTCTCAGTATTACCGGCAGTAGATCCGTCAACAGGAAACCTGACGTTCACTCCCGCTGCCGATTCATTTGGAGTGTCCAATATCACCATCAGTCTTTCCGATGATGGTGGTACAACTAATGGAGGAATTGATACATCTGCAGATCAAGTGTTCACCATTACGGTAGAAGAAGTACTTACGGTAGATTCATTAACAGCATTTATTACCGTATGGAAAACGACCACGCCCGGGGAGTCGATCACTATGTACACAGATGGGGGGGGCACAGTTTCCGATTTTGATGCGATCATTGACTGGGGAGACGGCACAGTGGAACGAATTACAGGCGACGATCCGGATCCTTCCCATAGCTATGCGGTGGCTGGGGAGTACGAAGTTCGTATTGGAGGGACATTTCCTCGTTTGGATATGACTGATAATGCTGATTTAGTAACCTATGGAAACACGCCAGCGCTTGCTGCTAATTCAGATAAGATTATTGCTATCAACCAATGGGGAAATATTATCTGGGAAAGCATGTCCAACATGTTTTACCAAACTCCGAATTTGGTTACCTACTCTGCAACCGATACCCCGAATTTATCCCAGGCTACTTCGCTTGAAGGAATGTTTGCTTTCACGGGGTTGAGTTCAGCTGATTTAAGCGGTTGGGATGTATCTATGATAACCGATTTCTCTAGCATGTTTACTAACGCGACTTCTTTTAACGGAGATCTGTCTGATTGGACATTTTCTTCAGCAGATTATACAAGCGAAAATGGAGTGAATTTTCTGGGAATGTTCAATTTGGCCAGCTCTTTCACCGGAACAGGGTTGGCGAACTGGGATGTTAGCAATGCAGATACAATGACTGTTATGTTTTCCGATGCTGCGGCCTTTAATCAGGACCTGAGTAGTTGGGATGTTAGTAATGTGAAAGACATGTTCTTGATGGCAGAGGGTACAGCTTTAAGTACAGCAAATTATACCGACATGCTCAGCAGTTGGAGCGCGTTAAGTCTTCAAAGTGATTTGGATTTTTCTGTAAACCCAACTACCTATAATCTGGCCGGACTTGAAGGACGAGATATACTGGTAGACACTTTTGGATGGAATATTACCGATGGTGGTTTAACAGCAGGGGCACTGAGTTTATCGACTATCGAAACTTCTCCGATAGACACATCAGTTACCGATACGCTATGGATGGATTTGACCATTGATGGAACCGTAGCTACAGATGCCTTAAATCCAATATGGACCTTGACGCCGGCTACAGGTATGTCGGCATCAGGAAGCCCGGTATTTAATGAAGACCGACAACAATGGGCTTATGACTTGAGTGGTATTACGGTTACTAACCTGGATCAGGAATATGCACTGCAAGTTTCTGCTTCTGTTTCACTGGAAAATGGAAGTGCAAGTATCGAGGATGATTTTTCTATAAATGTGATAGTGCCTAATTCAGCTCCTGTTGCAACTTTAGCAATTGAAGATATTACTGTTGATGAGGATGCAGACAATACGACCATAGATCTGACTTCCTATTTTGCTGATGCTAATGAAAGTGCCGATGATTTGGTCTATTCAATAGAAACCAATTCAAATCCAATATTACTTACAGCCTCTGTAAATAACACAACAGATACCCTAACTCTGGCTTACGGAGCAAATGAGTTTGGAACCGCAGATATCACCGTGCGGGCCACCGATTCTGGTGGTTTGACGGCAGACACTTCATTCACTGTAACAGTGAATTCAGTTAATGACATTCCGTTATTTACGAAAGGAGCAAACCAAGTAGTAGATGAGAATGCAGCCCCACAATCAATAAGTAATTGGGCAAGTGGAATAAGTGCTGGGCTAGCCAACGAAAGCGGGCAAGGGTTAACATTTAATGTAAGCACCGACAATGACAATCTTTTTGAAGTAGGTCCGGCTGTTGATCCGTTAACAGGAACGCTGACTTTTACACCAGCTGCTGATTCTTTTGGAGTAGCGAATGTTACCATTAGTCTTTCCGATGATGGCGGGACAACTAATGAAGGAATCGATACCTCTGCTGATCAAGTGTTCACCATTACGGTAGAAGAAGTACTTACGGTAGATTCATTAACAGCATTTATTACCGTATGGAAAACGACCACGCCCGGGGAGTCGATCACTATGTACACAGATGGGGGGGCTGGTGTTACCGACTTTGACGCCATTATCGACTGGGGTGATGGCACGGTGGAAGAAATTACGGGTGATGATCCCGACCCTAGCCATAGCTACGCGGTGGCAGGAGATTATGAAGTTCGTATTGGAGGGACATTTCCTCGTTTGGATATGACTGACAATGCTGATTTAGTAACCTATGGCAACAACCCAGGCTATGGCCAGAATTCAGCCAAGCTTATTGGCCTCAAGCAATGGGGGAATATAGCGTGGGAGAGTATGGAAAATATGTTCTACCAAACCCCTAATTTGGTTAGCTACACCGCCACGGATGCCCCCGATGTATCCCAGGCGAGCAGCATGGAAGGCATGTTTGCCTTTACAGGATTAACCAATGCTGATTTAAGCGGTTGGGACGTGAGCAGTATTACCGATTTCTCTAGCATGTTCACCAACGCAACTTCTTTCAATGGTGATGTTAGCGGGTGGACCTTCTCGAGTGCGCCCTACTCGGTAGCAAACGGGCTCAATTTTACAGGGATGTTCAATTTGGCTAGCTCTTTCACCGGAACAGGGTTGGCGAACTGGGATGTTAGCAATGCAGATACAATGACTGTTATGTTTTCCGATGCTTCGGCTTTCAATCAAGACTTAAGCGGTTGGGATGTCAGTAATGTGAAAGACATGTTCTTAATGGCAGAGGGTACAGCTTTAAGTACGGCAAATTATTCAGCTATGTTAAGTAGCTGGAGCGCTTTAGATGTGCAGAGCGGAGTTGAATTTTCTGTAAACCCAACTACCTATAATCTGGCCGGACTTGAAGGGCGGGATATACTGGTAGACACTTTTGGATGGAATATTACCGATGGCGGATTAACAGCAGATGGGCTGAGTTTATCGACGACGGAAACTTCACCAATAGACACATCAGTTACCGATACGCTTTGGATGGATTTGACCATGGATGGAACTGAAGTTACGGAAGCTTTAAATCCGGTTTGGACCTTAACTCCAGCAACAGGATTAACTTCTCCTGGTAACCCAGTTTATAGTTCAGCTCGCCAACAATGGGGATACGATCTGAGTGGAATTGCAGTGAGCGAACTTGATCAGGAATATGCTTTAGGTTTCTCTGCATCTGTTTCTTTGGAAAATGGAACATCCAGTGTGGAGGATAATTTTTCGATAAACATAACGGTGTCGAATACCGAGCCGACTGTGTTAGCTGCGATTGAAGATCTTTCTATAAATGAAGATGCAGAAAATACGACAATTGATTTGACTTCTGTATTCTCTGACGCAGAACAAGCAGCTAGTGAATTGACTTTTTCAGTCGAGTCGAATTCAAATACTGGTTTAGCAGATGTTTCAGTAAATAATACTTCAGATGAATTAACACTGTCATTAATTGCAGACAGCTCTGGTTCTGCAATTATTACTATTCGTGCTACAGATTCAGGTGGACTAACTGTAGATAATTCATTCAACGTTACAGTAAATCCAGTTAATGATTCGCCAACTATAAGCACTCCTATTGCAGATGTAACGGTTGATGAAAATGCACCGAACACAGTAATAGATCTAAGCACAAGCTTCAGTGATGTAGAAACCACATCGGGAGATTTAGCCTACACCGTAGAATCCAACGATAATACTACACTGGTTGCAGCTTCAATCGATGGTTCTACATTAACATTGGATTACCAAACCAACCAATTTGGGGTAGCAAGTATAACGGTCAGAGCCAGTGATGGTGAGTTATTTGCAGATGAAACTTTTATAGTTACTGTGATTGAAGTAAATAATGCGCCCATATTTCCAGGCGCATATGATGTATCCACGGCTGTTTTGTCTTCCTCAGAATATATTCCGTTGGGTGGTGGATCCCAGATTATTTTTAATGCCGACGGCACAAAAGTATTTTCACTCGATTCACCTGAAATAAAGGAACATACCTTAAACCTAGCGTATGACTTATCTACAGCAAGCAATGAGCAAGTAGTGTTCACTTTTGGAGAAGAAATTTCGTTTTCAAAAGATGCTGAATTTAGCAGCGATGGTACAAAAATGTTTGTTCTGAATGCTTCTCCAAAGGCTGTAGTCGAGTATAGTCTTGGTACCGCCTTTGATGTATCTACGGCCGTATATGGAGGGCAAAGTGAAGAATTCAATATTGGCACAGAAGAAAGTTCCGCTGAATCTATATCATTTAATGGAGATGGCTCCAAATTGTTTATAATTGGAATTAACGGTAAATCAGTGGTTGAGTACAACCTTGGGACACCTTACGATGTATCTACAGCAGTGTTTGCTGGAACGGATCAAGAGTTTTATGTAGGAGATCAGGATTTAAGTCCAAGAGATCTGGCCTTTAATGAAGACGGTACCAAAATGTTCATTATGGGAGATGGAGATGATTCAGTGGTGGAATACAACCTTTCCGTAGCCTACGACGTATCTGAAGCAGTATATGCAGGACCCGGTGAAGAATTCGATCACGGAGGTACTAGAACAAGTAACCCATTATCATTAGTCTTTAATGGTGACGGCACTAGAATGTATATATATGATGCGTTAGGAGCCCACTTTGAATACGTTTTGGATAATCCAACTTTAGCCAGTTTTGCTGAAAATGGCACAGGTACAGTTATTGATATAAATGCCAACGACGGAAACGGCGGTGCAGCAGATGCTGGCCTAACGTACTCCATCTTGGCTAGCGCGGATGCCAATGAGTTCAATATTAATGCCTCTACGGGTGTTCTTACATTTAAAACTGCACCAGACTTTGAAAACCCTACCGATACTGATGGAGATAACGAGTATATAGTGACCGTTCAAGCCGATGATGGAGAAGCTGAATTCAACACAGAAAGTATTACACTCACTATAACCGTAACAGATGTTTTTGAAAACATAGCCCCGATAGCGAGTAACGCAGGTGTTGCAGGAACTCCAAAAGTGAGAGAAACCCTTGCTGCAACCTACGATTTCAGTGATGCTGATGGAGATGCAAATGCAGGCGCTAATTTCCAATGGTACAGAGCCGATGATGCGACAGGTACTAATGAGGCAGAAATAGTTGGAGCAACCGATTCCACCTTTATTCCAACATCGGTTGAAGCCGGTTTGTTTGTAAAAGTAGAGATTACCCCGAATGATGGGCTTGAATCCGGCGTGGCGGTTTCTAGTGGTTGGGTAAGTGTTCCACCGATATTCCTATTAGCTGAAAACGGAGTTACCATAACCTGTAGCGAAGCAGCAGTTGGAGACACCGGAACGATAAATGACATTGAATACACCAAACGAAGCAAAGATCAGATTACCCAGGAAAATGCAGCAACAACGTGTACAAGTGGCATTACGGATATGTCGGCTATGTTTTCTGACGCATCTTCATTTAATCAGGATATAGGTAGTTGGGATGTTTCTTCAGTAACTGATATGAGTCAAATGTTTGATAATGCATCCAGTTTTAATGGCTCTCTTGCTAATTGGGATGTAAGCTCTGTGTTGAATATGCAAGGTTTGTTTTATCAAGCAACCGTATTTAATCAGGATATAAGTAGTTGGGATGTAAGCTCTGTAACAAATATGAGGCTTATGTTTTATTATGCCAACAGTTTCAACGGGGATATCAGCGGTTGGAATGTAAGTTCTGTAACAAATATGGAGTCCATGTTTTATAATGCCCGTTCCTTTAATCAAAATATTGGAGGCTGGAATATTTCTAATGTATCAAATTTTGAAGGGTTTTTATTTGATGCTGCAACTACTACAGAAAACTACGATTCCTTATTGATTGGTTGGGCAAATTTACCAAACGTACAACCAAACCTAACCTTAAATGTAGAACCAGGAAAATACTCTCCAGCAGCAGAAGAAGCACGTGCAGTTCTAACAGGAAGTCCTAACAACTGGACGATTATTGACGAAGGGCGTACAAACAATGCCCCTGTGGCAAGCAATATAAATATTGGCGAAGGTTCTGTTAAGACCGGTGCTCAAATTACTGCCAAATATGATTTTACAGATGCAGATGGAGATACAGAATCAGGAACTACTTACCAATGGTATCGTGCTGATGATGCTTCTGGAAGCAACAAGACGATGATAACTGACTCTACAGACATTACTTACACTCCAACAAGAAACGATCACTTAAAATATCTGCGATTGGATGTGACTCCGAATGATGGATTTGAAGGCGGTGCTACGGTTTCCAGTGGGTATATATTGGCAAATATATTTGATGGTGGAATTGGAACTGAAGCAAATCCATTCCTAATCTCAACAGTTGCCCAGCTTGATTCCATCAGAACCTTGGTTTATGAAATGTATGTAGGGTCTGTTATTGAGGATCATTTTAAATTGACTTCTGATCTTGACCTTGATGTTGCTCCTTATAACCAAGGAGAAGGGTGGGTCCCATTAACCCGGGGTTATAAAACGTTTACAGGCAGTTTAGATGGAGCCAATCATACTATTTCTGGTCTGTATATCAATAACAATACCCGTGAGTATGTAGGTTTAATCGGATTACATTCAGGAACAATTCGGAACGTTACGCTTACGGATGTGAACATTACAAGCTCTTATGAATATAATACCGGAGCTGTTGGTTATGTATCAGGAGGGATGGTTTCTAATGTACATATAACCGGTACGGTTACTTCTACCTTTACTTCTTCAGAAGGTGTAGGTGGTATAGCAGGAACTTTATGGAATAGTGGAACTATTACTGAGAGTTCATTCGTGGGTACTGTTTCAGGAACAACAAAAGCCGGAGGAATTGCCGGTGATACTTTCCGTAACGTAAAAATAATCAATAGTCTATTTAGTGGTACAGTCTCGGGAGCTAATTCGGGAGGTATTGTTGGTAGCTTTAGAGGGGGTGAAATACAAACAAGTTACTCTATGGGTAGTGTTATAGGTAGCGAAAGCGCTGGAGGTATATCTGGAACGGGTGATTATACTGATCCCAAGATTGTAAATAGCTATTCGTTAGCTACAATAACGGGAAATGATGATGTAGTAAATATTGATGGGATTGTTGGTACGGGAAGTTATAAAGCCATTAATTCTTACTTTGCAGGTACGTTGTCTGACGTACCAACCAACAGCTATTGGGATGTGAGTGGCATAGGAACTACCGATGTTTCGAACTCAGCTATGAAAGACTCTCTCACCTACTCTAATGCAGGCTTTGATTTTACTAACACCTGGTCTATAGTAACAGGGGATTCGGTGAGTTATCCATATTTAAAGCAAAATATTCAGGACCCAATTCCAGGTAAGATGAAAGCTAATAAGGCTCCGGTTGTAAACAACCCAATTGCTGATGTAACGGTGGATGAGAATGCACCAAATACGTTAATCGATTTAAGTACTAACTTCAGCGATGCAGAAACTGCGTCTGGCTCATTGATCTACACTTTAGAAGTAAACGATAATCCCACATTGGTCACAGCAACAATTAGTGATTCAGCACTTACTCTGGATTATCAGACGAACCAATTCGGAGTAGCCAATATTACGGTTCGAGCCAGCGATGGGGAATTATTTACCGAAGACAGTTTTGTAGTTACTATCAATGAAGTGAATGACCCACCAATATTTCCAGGCCGTTATGATGTTTCAACAGCAGTACAAGCAAACAATGGTTCAGCTACAGTAATCAGTCAAAGTTCTTATGGTGATATTGCATTTAATACGGATGGCACGAAATTATTTGCATTAGGTGATTCCGACGTTGTTGCAGAATATCATTTAGGAACTGCCTTTAATGTTTCTACAGCTGTACATGCTGGTGAACAAGAAGATTTTATTATTTCAGGAGAGGAAAGTTCACCAACCGGTTTAAATTTCAATAATGATGGTACAAAAATGTTTGTACTTGGCCGAGATGGTGATGCAGTTGTTGAATACACATTAGGTACTGCCTTCGATATTTCAACTGCCGTATATGCTGGGCAAAACGAAGAATTTAGTATCGCAATTCAGGAGAATGATCCTAGAGGGTTTACTTTCAACGCTGATGGTACAAAAATGTATTTATTAGGTTTTGAGAGAAGAGTGATCATAGAATATTCATTGGATACAGCATTTGATGTTTCAACAGCAATGTATTTGGGACTAGACGAAGAATTTAGTACCAGTACAGAAGAATATAGTGCTCAAGATATAGCATTTAACGACGATGGAAGTAAAATGTTTGTGATAGGTGGCTCAAGCAAAGATGTTGTAGAATATAACTTATTTACATCTTATGATGTTTCTACTGCAATTTACGCGGGTGCTTCTGAAGAATTTTATCATGGTAGATTTGGTACACGAATCCCTAGTAGATTAATCTTCAACAACGATGGGACAAAATTGTTTATTCTAGATAATATCCCATATGGTGGAGTTTATGAATATGTATTAGACAACCCAAATACAGTTAGTTTTGCAGAGAACGGCGCGGGCACCGTGATTGACATACAAGCCACCGATGGTGATGGAGGAGCTACAGATGAAGGACTGACTTATTCGATTAGTGGTGGGACAGATGCCGGAGCTTTTAATATCGATGCGAGTACAGGAGTTCTGACCTTTAAAACAGCACCTGACTTTGAGATTCCAGCTGATTCTGATACCGATAATGTATTTGAAATAACAGTAGAGGCTAACGATGGGCAAGCTGAATTCAATACTGCAAGTATCGATTTAATTATTATGGTTACGGATGTCCATGAAAATACCCCTCCCGTGGCAGCTAATCTGGCAATAGCAGGCACACCAAAAGTGAGAGAAACCCTTGCTGCAACCTACGATTTCAGTGATGCTGATGGAGATGCAAATGCAGGCGCTAATTTCCAATGGTATGTTTCGTCAGATACGTTGAATGAGCAATCTGTAATTTCAGGGGCCACCGATTCTACCTTTATTCCAACTTCAGCGCAAGCGAGCAAGTTTGTGAAAGTAGAAATCACCCCGAATGACGGGTTTGACTTCGGAGTGACTGTTTTCAGCGATTGGATAGAAGTGGCCAGTGTATTCTTGCTTGCCGAGAACGGAGTTACGATTACTTGTAGTGATGCAGAAGTAGACGACACCGGAACAGTTAATGGCGTTGAGTATACCAAGCGAAATATATATGGAATCAGTCAAGAAAATGCATCTACAACATGTACGAGTGGAATTACGAACATGTCGGAATTGTTTGGTCACTATACTTCTTTTAATGAGGATATTGGAAGTTGGGATGTGTCTTCAGTTACAGATATGAGCTTCATGTTTGAAGGTGCCTCTTCTTTTAATCAGGATATTGGAAGTTGGGATGTAAGTAACGTAACGGAAATGTCATTTATGTTTTCTGGTGCATCTTCTTTTAATCAGCCTATAGGGGCTTGGAATGTGAGTTCAGTTACAAGTATGGGTAGTATGTTTTATGATGCATCGGCTTTTAATCAAGATATTGGAGCTTGGGATGTGCGGTCGGTTACCAATATGCCGGCTTTGTTTTACAATGCATTTGCTTTTGATCAGGATCTGGGTGGTTGGGATATTTCGAATGTAACTTTATTTGATGATTATGGAGATGGTTTTTTAAAAAATTCGGGGTTGACGCCTCCCAACTACGATTCCCTCCTTATAGGTTGGGCAGCTCTTCCAAGCGTTCAGCCAAACCAAGCGTTGAATGCAGGAACGGTAGAATATACCCCTGCGGCTTCAGCAGCTCGTGCAAAATTAGTTAATGATTATAATTGGACCATTACCGATGGGGGCAGAACCAACACCGCTCCGGTGGCAAGCAACCCAGCTATTTCAGGTACTCCAAAAGTAAAAGAAGTACTTACAGCAAGCTACGATTACAGTGATATAGAGAATGATGCAAATGCAGGCGCTAATTTCCAATGGTATGTTTCGTCAGATACGTTGAATGAGCAATCTGTAATCTTAGGGGCCATCGATTCTACCTTTATTCCAACTTCAGCGCAAGCGAGCAAGTTTGTAAAAGTAGAAATCACCCCGAATGACGGGTTTGACTTCGGAGTGACTGTTTCCAGCGATTGGATAGAAGTGGCTAGTGTATTCTTGCTTGCTAATAACGGAGTAACAATGACCTGTAGTGATGCAAGCCCGGGAGATACCGGTTTAGTGGGCGGAATAATGTATACAGCCCTGAGTGGAGATAGCCTGAGAGCAAGAGTAGATGGGGGAGCTGATGTAACTAATGTATGTACGAGTCTGATTACCGATATGTCTAACATGTTTCACGAGAAATCTGCCTTTAACCAAGATATTGGAAATTGGGATGTGAGTTCGGTGACAAGTATGTCGGGTATGTTTAATAGTGCCGATGCCTTTAATCAGGATATTGGAGATTGGGACGTGAGTTCAGTGACCAATATGTTGGGTATGTTTGCGCTTACAGATAACTTTAATCAGGATATAAGTAGCTGGGTTGTGAATTCGGTTACCGATATGTCAGGTATGTTTGCCAATGCGTCTTCTTTTAATCAGGATATAGGAGGTTGGAAGGTAAATTCGGTTACCGATATGTCACTTATGTTTTATAGAGCCTCTTCCTTTAATCAAGATATAGGAGGCTGGGAGGTACATTTGGTTACCGATATGTCGGATATGTTTTTTGCTACAGTTGCTTTTGATCAGGATCTGGGTGAGTGGGATATTTCAAACGTAACTAAATTTAATGAACTTGGAGATGGATTTTTAGGTCACTCGGGGTTATCCATTGCTAATTACGACTCCTTGCTTATAGGTTGGGCGGCCTTGTCAAGTGTTCAGCCAAACCAAACACTGAATATGGAAACGTTAGTGTATTCCCCGGCGGCTTCAGCAGCTCATGAAAAATTAGTTAATGAATATAATTGGACCATTGCTGATGCCGGTCGAACCAATGTGGTACCGGTAGTCACTGACGTTCTTATTGCCGGAACGCCAAAAGTAGGCGATCAACTAATGGCAAGCTACACCTTTACTGACGCCGATGGAGATGCCGAATCAGGCAGTACCTTCCAGTGGAATGTTGCCGATGATGCAAGTGGAACTAACACAGCAGCCATCACTGACTCTACGGCTAAAACTTTTACCCCAACTTCAGCCCAAGCGGGTAAGTTTGTAAAAGTAGAAATTACCCCGAATGACGGGCGTGAATTCGGAGCCGCTGTTTCCAGTGATTGGATAGAAGTGGCCAGTATATTCTTGCTTGCTGACAATGGAGTTACCATTACTTGTAGTGATGCAGCAGTCGGAGACACCGGAACAGTAAACGGCATTGAATACACCAAACGAAGTAAATTTCAGATCACCCAGGATAATTCAGCTACAACCTGTACTTCCGGGATGACGGATATGAGCAGTCTTTTTTCATTTGAGTCTTATTTCAACGGTAATATATCCAGTTGGGATGTGAGTTCAGTGACCGATATGTCATCTATGTTTAGTTATGCCTCCGCCTTCAACTGGGACATCGGTGCCTGGGATGTAAGCTCGGTGACCAATATGGAACGTATGTTTGATGAGGCGTCGGCTTTTGATCAAGACATCGGGGCATGGGATGTGAGTTCGGTGACCGATATGGGACGTATGTTTGAAGAAGCCGAGGCGTTTAATCAGGATATTGGAGCATGGGATGTGAGTTCGGTGACAAATATGAGTGGTATGTTTAATGATGCAACAGCTTTTGATCAGAATCTGGGTGAGTGGGATATTTCGAACGTAGCAGAATTTAATAGTGGATTAGGATTTTTGCGAAATTCGGGGCTCACCACACCCAACTACGACTCCCTGCTTATAGGTTGGGCAGCTCTTCCAAGCGTGCAGACTGATAAAAGATTAGGGGTTGGAGATGTCAAATACACCCCTGCCGCCGCTACCGCTCGTGCGGTATTAACAAGCGAACCCAACAATTGGATCATTACTGATGCCGGTCGAACGAATGTAGCTCCGGTGGCAAGCAACCCAGCTATTTCAGGTACTCCAAAAGTAAAAGAAGTACTTACAGCAAGCTACGATTACAGTGATATAGAGAATGATGCGAACGCCGGAGCTAGTTTCCAGTGGTACCGTGCAAGTGATGCTATGGGAACCGATTCCGTGGCTATAGCCGGAGCTACCAATTCTACGTTTACTCCAACATCAGCGGAAGCCGGTTTATTTGTAAAGGTAGAAATTACCCCGAATGACGGGCGTGACTTCGGAGTGGCGGTTTCCAGCGATTGGATAGAAGTGGCCAGTGTATTCTTGCTTGCTAATAACGGAGTAACGATTACCTGTTCTGATGCTAAAGTAGGTGATAAGGGAACAGTAAACGGTATTGAATACACCAAACGATCAAAAGATCAGATCACCACCGAAAATGCTGCAACAACGTGTACGAGTGGAATTACGGATATGAGCTATTTATTTGATGGAAAATCCTCATTCAATCAAGATATTTCAAGCTGGGATGTGTCTCAGGTAGTTAATATGGAGAAGGTGTTTAACAATGCTCATGCATTTAATCAGGACATAAGTAACTGGGATGTGAGTTCTGTTACAAATATGTATGCCATGTTTTTTAATGCGCAGGTATTCAATCAAGATTTAAGTAGTTGGAATGTTGGTGCTGTTACAAATATGGGAGCTATGTTTAATAGTGCAACCTTATTTAACCAAGACATCAGTAGTTGGGATGTATCTTCAGTGATATATATGGATGCTATGTTTGCATCTACTTCGGCATTCGATCAATCCATTGGAAACTGGGACGTGTCTTCAGTTGAATACATGAATGTGATGTTTTCAGGTGCAACTGCATTTAATCAGGATATTAATAACTGGGGTGAAAAAACTTCTAGGGTGTCAAACATGTCTTTGATGTTTAGCTACGCAAGTGCATTCAATCAGGATATAAGTAGTTGGAACGTATCGTCTGTTTTAAACATGGAAAATATGTTTCAAGAAGCTACTTCTTTTAATCAGGATCTAAGCCAGTGGGATGTTTCAAATGTTGTTAATATGATTGGAATGTTTAATGGGGCAGTATCTTTTGACCAGGATTTGGGTGATTGGGATATTTCGAAGGTGCAAAGTTTTGAAGATACTGACGCTTTCTATAGTTTTTTGGGTAATTCCGGACTCACCACACCCAATTATGATTCTTTACTTATTGGCTGGGCAGCTTTACCAAGCGTTCAGCCAAACCAAAGGCTGGATGTGGGAACGGTAGAATATACCCCGGCGGCGGCGGCGGCGTGGGAAGTACTGACAAACGCGCCCAACAATTGGACGATTACCGATGGGGGCAGAACCAACACCGCCCCGGTGGCAAGCAACCCAGCTATTTCAGGTACTCCAAAAGTAGGAGAAGCTCTAGCTGCGACTTATGATTATAGCGATGAAGATGGAGACGCAAATGCAGGAGCGAGTTTCCAATGGTACAGAGCAGCGGATACAACAGCGACAGTAACGTCGATTACTGGAGCGACGGATTCGCTCTATACCGTTAGTAGTGAGGATGTGGGACTGTATGTAAAAGTAGAAGTGACCCCGAATGATGGATTCGATTTTGGTAATACAGAATCCTCGAACTACTTCACTATAAACACTGCACCGACAACCATTGCTGAAATCGACCAAGTGGTCATAACATCTGAATTCAGATCATTTGACCTAACCAGTTATTTTAATGATGCAGAAACAGCATCGAACTTGCTCATCTATACCGTTACGAACGACAATAACTCACTAGTAACAACAACAACGGGTGGGACTATACTTTACCTTGACTATAAAGCTGGTCAGTTTGGTACAGTAAATGTCACCGTGACTGCCAGTGATGGTGAGCTATCTGTTGACTGGACCTTTACGGTTACACTGTCTTCTCCATTTGAAAGTGGTTCAGGAGTAGAAGGTGATCCATACTTAATCACTACAGCGACTCAGCTAGATGCAATAAGAACCTTAATAAATGAAGAAGATGACAACGATATCAGTCAGCACTTTAAGTTAATGAATGATATTAATCTAGATGTTGCCCCATACAACGATGGAAAAGGATGGGTACCTTTTGCAAAATCTGAGATAGGCGAATCTTTTAGCGGTCACTTTGATGGAGATGGGCACACCATTAGTGAATTATATATAAATAGTGGCGATTATAATTATATGGGGATGTTTGGGTATGTGGTCGGAGGCAGTATCAGTAACGTAACATTCTCTGATGTTGACATCACATCCTCAGGAGAAATTAATACAAGTCCATTGGGTTATATATCTGGTGCTGCTGTTTCAAATGTACATGTAACAGGAATGGTTTCAGGAACAACTGTAGGAGGTATATCCGGAGCGTTATGGAATGGTGGACAAGTTGTAGAAAGCTCATTTAATGGTTCTTTGACCGGAGAAACTGTTGGTGGAATTGCTGGTGATATAGAATCTGATGGCGATGATAATACAACCATTAGCAAAAGCTTTTCAGCAGGATCGATTTCGGGAACTAATTCCGGAGGTATTGTAGGAGGTGTAACATCAGGGGGCACGATCTCAGATAGTTATTCATTATCATCTGTTTCCGGAAGTACTTTCGAAGGTGGAATTATCGGTGGAATTGGAGCAACTCAAGCTAATACATACTTTGCAGGTAGCCTGTCAGATGCAGCAACCAACAGCTACTGGAATACGAGTGGTGAGCAAACCAGCGATGTTTCTACTTCTGCTATGAAAGACTCTCTGACCTTTGTAAATGCAGGCTTTGACTTTACCAACACTTGGGCTATAGTAACGGGCGATTCGATCAGTTATCCATACTTACAGAATAATCCACAAACTCCAATTCCGGGGAAAGTACGGGCAAACACCGCTCCGGTTGTAAGCACACCGCTTGCTGATGTAACGGTGGATGAGAATGCAGCTAACACAGTAATAGATCTAAGTACCTTCTTTAGCGATGCAGAAACGGCGTCAGAATCACTCGCTTATACAGTGGAGACCAACGACAATACAACATTGGTTACTTCCGAAATAAGTGGTTCTACGCTGACCCTCGATTATCAGGGCGACCAATTCGGGGTAGCCAATATAACGGTGCGTGCTAGTGATGGTGAATTGACGGTAGACGACAGTTTTATAGTTACCGTCAATGAGGTGAACAACCCACCTATTTTTGATACCGCTTATGATGTATCTACAGCAGTATATGCTGGGAATGAAGAAGGGTTAAATGTGAAGGGTAGGAAATTTGGTTTTGCTTTTAATGGGGATGGTACAAAGCTGTTTGTGATTGAAAATGGATCAACCTTAGATTTGGTGATCGAGTACACATTAAGCACTCCTTATGATGTATCCACGGCGGTAAACGCGGGTTTCATAGAGGAATTTAGGATAGAAGAAGAGCACGACCCTTATAGTATAGTGTTCAACGTGGATGGGAGCAAGATGTTTATCATTGGAGCTTCCGGGTTAGTTGAATATGCGCTTAGCCCGGCGTATGATGTATCCGAGGCGTCATACGTAAGAACGGTAAGTGTAAGTACCGAAGAGTCAATTCCACTGGATATGAGTTTCAATGGAGATGGCACAAAGATGTTTGTGCTTGGATTAAATGATACGGTATTTGAATACAGCTTAGGAACGGCTTATGATATATCCACAGCGGTATATGCAGGAGTCGAGGAAGCATTCAGTGTGGCTGCTGAGGAGTCAGAACCTTATGACGTTGCTTTCCATAGCGACGGCACGAAGATGTTTGTGCTTGGATCAGATGGTAACGCAATAGTGGAGTATACTCTGGGTACAGCGTACGATGTATCCACTGCGGTGTATGCGGGAGTCGAGCAAGAATTTGGTGTAGGTGCTAGCAATCTTACAGGTTTGTCTTTCAATGGGGATGGTACGAAAATGTTTGTGCTTGATAACGATGAGATTGGTTCATTCATAGGTGAATATACATTGGGTATTCCAACGACGCTCAGTTTTGCTGAGAACGGTACGGGAATAGTGATGGATGTAGATGCCACCGATGGAGATGGAGGCGCAGCGGATGCTGGGCTAACGTATTCCATCAGCGGAGCAGATTCTGAGGTGTTTGCTATTGATGGCTCAACGGGAGCATTGAGTTTTAAAGTCGCTCCGGATTTTGAGAACCCAGCCGATGCTGATGGTAATAATGAATATATAGTCACAATTCAGGTCAATGACGGGAAGATCATTAACAATACGGCTAGTTTAACACTCACTATTACTGTCACAAATGTGGAAGAAAACACCGCTCCGGTAGCAACCAATGCAGCTATTGTAGGCACACCTAAAGTTGGAGAAATCCTTGCTACGACCTATGATTACAGCGATGAAGATGGCGATGCTAATGCAGGAGCAAGCTTTCAGTGGTATCGAGCGGCAGATTCTTTAGGAACGGATTCGATAGCTATTGCTGAAGCGACCGATTCCACCTTTATTCCAACATCGGTTGAAGCCGGCTTGTTTGTAAAAGTAGAGATTACCCCGAATGACGGGCTTGATTCCGGAGCGGCGGTTTCAAGCGATTGGCTGGAAGTGGCTAGCGTATTCTTGATTGCAGAAAACGGAGTTACCGTTACTTGTAGCGATGCTGAAGTAGGTGATACCGGAACAGTTAATGGAATTGAATATACCAAGCGAAGCAAAGATCAGATAACCACGGAAAATGCAGCTGCTACCTGTACTTCCGGAATTACGGATATGAGGAGTATGTTTATTGGAGCGGTTGGTTTCAATCAGGATATAGGCAGCTGGGATGTAAGTTCTGTGACCACTATGGGACGTATGTTTGAAGGTGCATCTTCTTTCAACCAAGACATTGGGACATGGGATGTGAGTTCGGTGACCGATATGGTGGGTATGTTTTTAGAAGCCTCCGCCTTCAACCGGGACATCGGGACATGGGATGTGAGTTCGGTGACCGATATGAATGGTATGTTTTTAGAAGCCTCCGCCTTCAACCAGAACATCGGGGCATGGGATGTGAGTTCAGTGAGAAATATGGGCGGGATGTTTGCTGAAGCCTTTTCTTTTAACCAGAATATAGGGAGTTGGAATGTGAGTTCGGTGACTAGTATGAGTGATATGTTTTCGAATGCCACTTCTTTTTCAACAGCTAATTACGATTCTTTACTAATCGGTTGGTCGGGATTATCAAGTTTACAAGCGGATGTGCCATTTGGAGCCAATAGTACAAAATATTCTACGTTAGCATCATCGGCTCGAAATATTTTAACAAGCGAACCCAACAATTGGATGATTACCGATGGTGGCAGAGCCAACACCGCCCCGGTAGCAAGTAACGCAGCTATTGTAGGCATACCAAAAGTGGGAGAAACGCTGGCTGCAACCTACGACTACAGCGACGCCGATGGCAATGCCAACGTCGGAGGGAGTTTCCAGTGGTACCGAGCGGCAGATTCTTTAGGTACGGATTCATTAGCTATTGCTGAAGCGACCGATTCCACCTTTATTCCAACATCAGTTGAAGCAGGTTTATTTGTAAAGGTAGAAATTACCCCGAATGACGGGCTTGACTCCGGAGCGGCGGTTTCCAGCGATTGGCTGGAAATGGCTAGTGTATTCTTACTTGCCGACAACGGAGTAACGATCACGTGTAGCGATGCTGAAGTAGGTGATGTGGGTACTGTGAATGGAATTGAATACACCAAGCGAAGTAAAGATCAGATCACAACAAAAAATGCCGCTACTACCTGTACTTCGGGGATTACGGATATGAATAGTCTTTTTTCATTAGAATCTAGTTTCAATGGCAATATATCCAGCTGGGATGTGAGCTCGGTGACGGAAATGATTGGGATGTTTGGTTATGCATATTCTTTTAATCAAGATATTGGTAATTGGGATGTAAGTAACGTAACCAATATGTCTGTGATGTTTGGTTATACATATTCTTTTAATCAAGATATTGGTAATTGGAATGTAAGTAAGGTTACTAGTATGAGGGCTATGTTTTTTAGTGCATATGCTTTTAATCAAGACATTGGAGATTGGAATGTAAGTAAGGTAACCAATATGTCTAAAATGTTTGAGGGTACGCGTAATTTTAATCAAAACTTAAATAAATGGGATGTTAGCCATGGACCAAATATGTGGGACATGTTCTATCAAGCAAGGTCATTCAATAACGGAAACACACCTGGTCAAAAAACCAAAACGGTCAATGGTGTTGAAGTAACTACCAGTTTAGATTGGGACGTCTCTAACGTAACCAACATGGCAGGCATGTTTCAGGGTGCTGCGGCTTTCAATCAGGATATCAGCTCTTGGGATGTTTCGGATGTGAAATACTTTGATGTTGGTCCGGATACAACAGAGGCAGCTGCCAAAGCTAAAACCAACTCAGAGATCATAGATCAAAGAAATATTGATGAATTAACTTCATCTGGAGGAGACAATATACTAGCTAATCAGGCAAGTAGGGAACATTCTCAAGCTCAAAAAAGTGCTATGACAACTACCAAACCCGATTCTATAGCAGGATTCTTAGTAGGTTCGGGAATGTCATCAGCCACAGCAAGCAAGATGTTTGTGGAGTGGTCGAAGCGAGACCTTCAGGATGGGGTAAGTATTAATATTGGCGCTATTGAACTGAATAACGAAGGTGCAACCGCTATGAAAACGTTACGCCAAGCCAACAATATGGAAGTTGCTTGGGGTGGGGAAGAAGGCGTAGATGATGAACCGGTATTTTCGCAATTACCTGAGCCTTTCGAAATTAAAACGGAGGAAACTCGTATTCTTAAACTATGGAATTATGTAAGTGATATTGCCACTCTGGATAATGAGTTGAAATTCAAGTTTGCTCTTGAGTCTGACTCAGCTCAGGTATTCGGTTTTGATGCAGCTAACGGTCAGTTATCCATTACGGCTCCTGCTTACGCGGATACATTCTCTGTAGCCATTCAGGTAGCCAACAACGAGAATATCGTTTCGCTGGATACTTTAGAAATTCATACCAGTCCTCTGTTTACAAGTGTGGAAGATTTGATAGCTGAACTACCTGTTTCTTCTGAGCTAAAACAGAATTATCCAAATCCTTTTAATCCATCAACGGTGATACGCTTTGGTATTCCACAAAGCGGAGAAGTGCGATTGGATGTGTTTGATCTGCTTGGTCGCAGGGTAGCAACGTTGATTGATAATGAGCGAAAAAGCGCAGGTTATCATCAAGTCAGCTTTGATGCCAGTAATCTTGCTTCAGGAATTTATTTCTACAGAATAGTAGCCGGTAAATTTGTGGAAGCCCGTAGAATGACCCTTATCAAATAGTTTTTACTAAACAAAGATTCTAACCCTAATCATTAATTTGATTGGGGTTTTTTGACTTTTTATTTCAATAGTTGCAGTATTTGAGAATAGTTGTTAATAGGTACTTCTACCTAGATAATTGAGCACTCCTTCCTATTGATTTCTATACATAAAAATTGAACTTTCTATTTGGCTTAAGGTCCACCCAAGCCAAAATAAAATAAAGTCAATTTATTAATGAAAGTAATTACCAGATATTGTTCCTATTGCAGTTCAGAAGAGGGATTAGAGCGACCGATTGGTAATTATAAAGTCGTACTCAGAAATCTGGAAGATCAGGGTAAAACCATGCTTGCTTGTCAAGGTTGTTATATAAATAGGAAAACAGAATTACAGAAAGCACAGGAAATGGATTCTAATATGAAGCAAAAACTTATTGATCGACTTAAAAATAGTTTCTTTTTCTGAGTGTTGTTTAACGTTTCCTTAATAAAAATCTAGATCAGGCTTTTATTACACATATCTACAGAAAAACAGTCAATAAGACTATAAGTAGCGAAAAGAGTAGCAGATATATTTTTCATTTTTAAAAATTAACCACGAACCTCGGTCATTGATTTGATCGGGGTTTTTTATTGAAGTTTTGTTTTGTAGCTATACAGGTTAATCTATTTAGCTGATCGTGGTAAATAGGAAATGCAATTCATCGATCTTAAGATTTCACTTTTTTGTAAAACTAGTTTTTAAGAATTGCTTTGAGTCTGATTTAACTCAATCTTAAGCCTTCAAAATTAAAGCAATCAATTCATGAAAAAACTACTCTTTCTTTTATTAATACCGGTACTGGGATGTCAGCCAAACAATAAAACAAGCCTGGATACTACTCAACTTATCGAAGATCTTCGATTTATTTCTTCAGACGCTACAGAAGGAAGAAGAACAGGAACAGAAGGAAATAGAATTGCTCGTGAATATTTAATAACCCGTTTTCAGGAAGAAGGAGCGGAACCGTTTCAGGATTCATACACCCACGAATTTACTTTTGAAAATCGCCGAACTCAGGAAGAAATGTCCGGAGTAAATGTAATTGCACAAATAGATGGAAAAACGGATTCCATGATCGTTATAACGGCGCATTATGATCATTTAGGAGTGAGAGATTCTTTGATCTTTAACGGAGCTGATGATGACGCATCAGGAACGGCAGCATTGTTAGCTATGGCAGATTATTTTGCTAAAGAACAACCCAATCACACACTTATATTTGCTGCTTTTGATGCCGAAGAAATGGGCTTACAAGGAGCCAGAGCATTTGTTGAAGATTCGGTTTTATTGAGCAAAGTAAAATTGAATATCAACATGGATATGATCAGTAATAATGACAGTAGCGAGATTTATGCCGCAGGTACTTATCACTACCCGGAAACAAAACCGATTCTTGAATCTATAGATACAGCAGGATTAAGATTGTTATTCGGACATGATACTCCGGATCTGGGCTATAACGACTGGACTTTTTCATCCGATCATGGACCGTTTCACAGTAAAGGAGTTCCGTTTGTGTATTTCGGAGTGGAAGACCATGAAAATTATCATAAGGCAACAGATGAATTTGAAACGATTCCCCAGGAATTCTATAAATCTTCTGTTCAACTTATTCTGAATGCTATTTTGGCTTTTGATGAACAGTGATTTGAAGCCACAGAAAGAAAGTTCAAGATGCATAAAAGATGGGTCTGTAATTTTAATGTAATACCCAATTATTAACGCTGTCATTTCGACCAACGGGAGAAATGACAAATCTTTTTATTGACCATCTATCACCCTCATCCAAAAACTCAATAACCAATCTGAATGGTAAAAGTGTAAATTAGGTGATCAACAAGATGACTTGAATTACCTAAAGATTTTTTGAGAAGCCTACAACCATATTTCCAACTTATAAAAGATAACCGAAATTATCGGTTATTGTGGATCAGTCAAGCGATTTCTAACTTTGGAGATTGGTTTGGACTTCTTGCCCTTTACGCGCTGATTGCCAAATATTCTGACTCAGAATTACTTCTCGGATTGATCATTGTTGTAAAGATGTTGAGCCTGGCGTTCTTTTCTCCTTTTGCAGGATATTTAGCAGATCGATTTAATCGCAGAAAGTTGATGATCCTTTGTGATTTTGCCAGAGCAGCATCTTTGTTGGGAATTTTACTTGTTCGATCTCCTGAAACACTTTGGATTGCTTTTGCACTTACTTCAGTTCAGATGATGCTTTCTGCTCTTTTCGAACCAGCCAAAACTTCTTCAATCCCTAATGTTACAACCCCGGAACAACTGGTTGATGCCAATGTGATCTCGACTGCCACATGGAGCATTATATTTACCACAGGAATGGCTATTGGAGGATTTGCTACAGAATGGTTAGGTACCGATTTGGTGTTTATTCTGGACGCGTTCAGTTATATAATTTCAGCGTGGTTTTTGTACAGGGCGGTTATTCCTCAAACTGAACAAACGCCAGAGGAAAAACTCAGAACCAGAAATCCTTTTGTTGGAATAAAAGAAGGTGCTCAGTATTTGTTTTCTAACAAACACATTTTAAGACCGAGTATTGCAAAGGGAACTTCAACGATGTTTCTGGGTGGTCTTGTATATCTACTCATTATCGTCAGCGAAGATGTACTCAAGATGGGTAGTATCGGATTAGGATTGCTGTATGCCGCCCGTGGAATTGGAACGGGAGTTGGACCTGTTATTGGAAGAAGACTATTTAAAGACCAGAAAGACTGGGTAATGGTGATGGGCTTCAGTATTCTAATAGCCGGGCTGATGTATATGGTAGTAGGATGGAGTACAAATATTCTGTTAATGATCTTTTTTGTTTTTCTGGCTCATTCAGCGTCGGGAGCCAATTGGGTGATGAGTACTATTCTGCTTCAAAAAAGAACAACCGATACATTTCGAGGCAGGATATTCAGTACAGAATGGTTGCTGTTTACTATAGCAAATTCATTTTCTGTGATGGTGGCTGCAGCATGTCTGGAACTGGATCTGATCTCTGTAAAACCACTGATCATGATCTATGGTGGAGTGATGCTGATTGCAGGAGCTGTTTGGACTATCTCAGTTACAAAGCAGGAAAAAGCATATCAGAATATGTCATCTCAGATAGTGGTTAAAAAGTAAAGACGTAAGATCTTACGCTCAGCAAGAAATGCAAAGAAGAAAGAGTTTCTTCTGTATGAGAAGTAGCTGTTCTGATGGAGGTTAATTCAAATCACAAAAAGTAGGGACGTATCGCCATACGTCCCTATTGATTGGTTTTATTTTAAATCAGTCCTCATCCTGAGGTAAATTAAACTCCACATTTGTTCGGTAATCTCCTAACAAGTGCTCTGCAAAATAATACCAGGTCATGCGATCGAAATATGGTTGCATTGGTCCGAAACCATGTCTGCGTCCCGGTAACATCATCATATCAAAACGCTTTCCTTCTTTGATGAGCGCATTTGCTAATCTGGTTGTATTGGCAGGATGAACATTGTTATCCATATCTCCATGAACAAGCAATAACTTTCCTTTGAGGTTCTTAGCCAGCTCAATGTTGGTTTCCACAGGAGCTTCAAAAGTAATGACTTCTTCTTTGGTTTTCGTGCTGTCATCATTCATTTTGGTAACAGTTTTCTTCTTCTCTTTTACACCATTATGAACTTCGCCCCACCAGATGTTATAAATATTGTTATCGTGATTTCCTGCCGAAGAAACAGCTACATCATAAAAATCGGGATAAGTAAGCAGAAGAGCTGTACTCATAAATCCACCACCGGAATGACCGTAGGTTCCAACTTTACCTGCATCAATGAAAGAATGTTTGCCGGCCAGTTGCTCGATACCGTATTTGTTATCAGCTAACGGATAATCACGCATGTCGCCATAACCGTAATTGTGATAATATTTAGAGCGAATCGGACTTCCTCCACGATTTCCCATCGCAACAACGATAAATCCAACCTGAGCTAATGTTGTGGTTCGTGCTCTGGAGCCTCCGATCGTAAAGTTAGCCGGGAAAGGTTCAGTTTGTGGTCCCGGATACACATAAGAAATAACCGGATATTTTTTTGTAGAATCGAAATCGAAAGGTTTCCACATTACGCCATAAATATCTGTGGCTCCGTCTGCGGCTTTTACTTTGAATGACTCCGGAGCTTTCCAGCCTTGCTCTACCATCTGAGAAATATCTGCTTCTTCAAGAGTTGTAATTACTTTACCGGAACCGTCTCTTAGTACAGACTTAGTAGGCAGATCTACTCTGGAATAATTATCTACAAAGAAATTTCCTTCATCGGAAGCATTGATGGAATGGGTAGCATCTTCAGGTGTGAGATGAGAAAATCCGGAGCCGTCAAACTTTACACTATAGAGATTGGAGTAATAAGGATTTTGTCCTTCTTCACGCCCGTATCCTTCAAAGAAAATTCTGGAAGCTGTTGTATCTATTTTAACAACATTGCCAACTACCCATGGTCCTGAAGTGATCTTGTTTTTCAGATTTCCATTGCTGTCGTATCTGTAGAGTTGTCCCCATCCGGTGCGTTCACTCCACCATATATATTCTTCTCCTTCATTAATGATCGCAAGTCGGGCATACCTTGTGTTGAAATACGGCTTACTTTCTTCTGAAAATAGTACTTCAACTTCTCCTGTTGATGTATTCGCTTTTAATACATCAATTTTACTCCATGTTCTGTCACGACGAAGGATGTAAAGAAAATCAGATCTGTCAGTTTCAAAAATACCACCTTGATTGAAGTATGCTCCACCCAAAGATTGATCTTCCCATTTATCTGTATCTAAAGTCACTGATTCGGTAGTAGCAGGATCAAAGACTTTGATCTCATCCACATAAACATCTTCTTCTCCTGGCATTGAGTATTTATAGGTTTCTAATTCAGGACGTTTTTTTAACGAGTTGATCACCCAAAGTTCATCTACTTTGCGCTTATCCTGCCGTTTAACCCAGAACTTCTTGCTGTCTTCAAACCAGTTTACTCTTGCTCTGTGTTTTTCAGTTTTGGAAGTGTCACCATCACTAAATTGGTAACTGAACCAACGCTCTCCGTCTTCGGTGATCTGAGTTGCAGTGCTGTCATGATCGTCTTTACCCATAATGAAAAGGTTGTGGTGTTTTGCAAAAACCACATAGGAACTATCGGGAGAATATGATCTCCAGTTTTCACGCTCATCTTTTTCCAGAGAATCTCCACGGATCAAACGATTGCCGTTCAAGTTATAAGTAAACTCAACACTGTCTACATGGAAAGTGAATAGCTCACGATCGGTGTCATAATCAAAGCCTTTCAGGTCCAGATCTTTGGCATTAAAAGTTCTGCTGAAACTCTCAGATAGTTGAGCCGCCATTTCTTCCTGGTCGAAAAGCAGACGCTTATTTCCTCGTTCACCATTAACGAAATACCAGTTTTTACCTTCGGAATTTTCGTAAGTGTACCAAAAGTTATTGGTGTCGTCGATCCAGCGTGGAAATACTGAAGTACTCCCCACCATTTTTTGCATTTTCTGGGTAGTAAAGCGCTCTGCCAGCTCAAAGTTAGCCTTTTGATTTTGTGCAGAAGACAAGCTGTTCAGGGAAAAGCTAATCAGCAGTAAAAGGAAAAAGAAAGATGTTAGTTTGTTCATTATGCTCCGTTATTATTGTACGGAGATAAGAAACGGTTTCTTTTTGTAAAAGGGATTTAAAAGAACTAAGAAAACTTCTTTCGTTCCTGATCATAGTCTTCATCACTGATCAATCCCTGCTGCCAAAGTCCGGTCAGATAATCCAGTTTTTCAAGTGTACCCGGATCATGAGTGGGTTTCCGTGGTTTTATCTTTTCAGAAGCCTTGAGCTTTTCTTTTTGATAGGCGATAGCTGTATCAATTTTTTCAAGAAAGCTTTCGGGGTTTTCAATTCCTTCAAGGATCAATGCGCTTACATTCGCCTTAAGTTTGACATTACCTATTCCCAGAAGCTTTTGAAGACCGGTTTGGGAAACAGAAGTTTTGAGTATGTTGACCAGTTCTAATTGAGTTTTATCTTCTTTTGTAACCTTTGAAACAGACGTATCTGTGATTCGATATTGAATGCTACTTATTTTCCTGTTGATAAACCAGATCACAACAATTCCTATCAAAAGAGGAATCAATAACACACCGATCAGATATCCCCAAAAATAATTTTTACGGGAAGGGTTGAGGATGATGGATTTTTCAGGATTGGTCATCAGATTATTCAAATATATTTTTGAAAACTAAAATAACAAAGGAATTGAAGAACATCGAGAAGAAGAACAATTGAATATCGAATAATGAACAAGGAATGATGAATAATTAGTTTTAAAAATTCATTTCCTTTGTTTGAATTTAAGCTAGAAGGGCGTTCACGCCCAACGAATATGTTCGGATTTAAAATAACTTATTTCGAATCTTAAGATATTCATTATCCACATCCCGCAGAACCTGAAGGATCTGTTTAAAACAATAATTGAAATAGGAGAAATTAAACCAGCAGGACGTTTACGTCCGGGTTAAAACATCGAGAAGAAGAACAAGTGAATATTGAATAATGAACAAGGAATGATGAATATCGATTGTCTTTTATGATGATAATTTTTGGTTAATTCAGATCATAAGCTAGCATGGGCTGAAGCCCTGCTAAGGGGAATTGAAGAACATCGAATAGAAGAATAAAGAAAAGGACTAATAGCTATCAGCTAACTACTAATAGCTTTTTCTTTATTCATTCGAAAACATTAGTAAAAAATCCTCATCAAAGTTCTCATCTTCGTATATTTGGGCTTCAAAAAATTAAATCAGAAAAGAGCACTCACCTTGAAGATCTGGAAATATATTGTTGCACTGGGAATGACCGGAGTGATCGCTGCAGGAATCCTTATCAGTATCCCTCAAATTCCCATTCTTGAACAAACTGCCCGGAATTTGTTTTTCCATGTTCCTATGTGGATGGCAATGTTTTCGATGTTTGCAATTAGTTTTTACTACAGCATCCGATATCTGAATACCCCGAATATAAGTTTTGATATTAAAGCGGAGTCTGCAGCTAAAGTAGGAGTGGTCTTCGGAATCTGCGGTCTGCTCACCGGTTCACTGTGGGCTCGTTTTACCTGGGGAACTTGGTGGACATTCGCAGAACCAAAAATGAATTTGGCAGCCTTGGCAGTGATGATCTATTACGCGTACTTTGTACTCCGTTCTGCATTCGATGACGAACAAAAGCGAGCTAAGCTTTCAGCAGTGTATAATATTTTCGCAGTTACAACGATTCCATTTTTGCTGTATGTGGTTCCGCGCCAACTGGAAAGCCTGCACCCCGGAGCAGAAGGAAATCCGGCCTTTAGTGAAATTACAGCTCCTGAATTACGCTTTGTTTTATATCCGGCGTTTATAGGATTTATTGCATTGGCGTTTTGGATATACGATGTAGTCCATCGATATAAAACGGTACAATATCACGCAGAAAATTCGTAGTTTTAAGAAATGAATATTCGCATACAAGATGCACCTCAAGCTACCGTTGATACTCTGACTTCTACATATGGAAACAAGTGGAGCGGAGCTGAACAACTAGATCAATCAAACGCATTCATTCAATTTATGTATTCTAACGATCTCATTTTTGTAGTACTTGGAGTTACACTGATCATTTGGTTGGTGCTACTGTTCTTTCTGATCAAAGTGGATAGAAATGTGAGCAAGCTCGAATCAACAATAAACACCCCTGAAGAACATGAAGCCTAAGTTAATTTTTGGAATCATTGCCATAATCGGTTTTACCTCTCTGTTGATGTATAACTTTGGAGAGAGTATCAGTACGTACACCAACTTCGAAAAAGCATCAGAAATGAAGACCGCTCATGTTGCCGGAGTACTTGATGAATCAAAAGATTATGGGTTTTCAATGGAAACCAAGATCTTCTCTTTTTATATGAAGGATGAAGACGGCGCAAGTAAAAGAGTGGTTTATTCAAAACCTAAGCCTAACAATTTTGAACAGGCCGACCGATTAGTTGTTATTGGAGAAATGAGAGGAGACACATTCTATGCTAACGAAATGTTGATGAAATGTCCTTCTAAGTACAACGATGCTCCTGAATTTGAAAAAGCATCACAAAGCTGATTATGATCGGAATTGTTGGTAAACTTTTAATTACTCTGGCGTTTGTTTCTGGACTAGGCTCTCTTTTCTACTATTTTAAAAGTGCTTCTGATGAAAATGAGCAAAGGCTGAAGATCGGGAATTGGTTTTTTGGCTTTCAAGGCTTGTTCATGATCGCTGCTTCAGCCTTACTGGTATATCTTCTTTTTACCCATCAGTTCAAATTCTATTACGTTTATAACTACACCAGTTTAGATCTTTCTGCGAAATACATCTGGTCTGCATTTTATGGTGGTCAGGAAGGTAGTTTTATGCTGTGGATCTTCTTTTCCTGGTTATTTGGATTGGGTTTGATTCGATGGACACGTGCTCCTTATCGCGCTCCGGTGATGTTTTTTCTGACACTTACCCAGCTATTCCTTATATCTATGATCGTTGGATGGCAATTTGGAGACCTGACAATTGGAGCTTCTCCATTCAGAACATTTGCAGAGAACTTTCCGGATATTCCCGTAGTACAAAATAACCCTGATTTTGCTCCACCGGATGGGAGCGGGTTGAATGATCTGCTCAAAAGCCCATGGATGATGATTCATCCTCCTCTTTTATTTGTTGGTTTTTCTATGATGACCATCCCATACTGTTTTGCTATGGCTGCACTGTGGAAAAGAAAGTACAATGAATGGGTTGGTCCTGCATTACCATGGACATTAAGTTCAAATGTGGCTCTACTTACAGCTATTTTTCTGGGAGGATATTGGGCATATGTAACTCTTTCTTTTGGTGGATTTTGGGCTTGGGATCCGGTTGAAAATGCTTCACTCGTACCATGGTTGATTGGTACAGCCGGCATTCACACTATGATTATTCAGCGAAAAAGTTCGGTGGCACAAAAGTCGTCCATCATTTTTGCATTGCTGGCTTATGTAGCCATTGTATATGAAACTTTCTTAACAAGATCCGGAATTTTGGCAGATTCTTCAGTTCACAGTTTTGTGGATCTTGGTTTATATAATCAGCTTTTGATCTTCATGTTAGTGATAACCGGACTGGGCTTGGGAATGTTTCTGTGGAGATACAAAGAACTTCCATCTCAGGAAAAAGAGTCGCAGATCTTATCGCGTGAGTTCATGACTTTTACGGGAGCAATCCTGCTGTTCATACTTGGACTTGTGATCATTTTAGGAACAAGTTCTCCGATTATAGGATTGCTATTCAATGAAAACCCAACTCCACCGGAAATCAGTTTTTACAATCAATGGAGCATGCCTATCGCTATGTTGATGGCAGTATTTACTGTGATCGGGCAATATCTGTTTTGGAAAAAATATTCGTTTGAAACCTTATCATCAGCTCTTATAAATCCGCTTTTAATTACGTCTGCTTTAACGATTGCGGCTGTATTTTTTGGTGAGGTCAGAGACTTATACTACATATTCTATATGTTTACAGCTTTCTTTGCTGTAGTTGGAAATACTTTCGTAATTATTCAGCTGTGTGTAAAGAAACCAAAGCTGATCGGAGGCTCAGTAACACACGTAGGTTTCGGGGTTTTATTGATCGGGATTCTGGCTTCATCTGTTTACAACAAGCCTATGTTGGATGAAAGGATCAGCAATTACAATAAACAGGTTGAGCAAGGCGTGATCAAAGATGAAATGGGTTTTACGGTTACTGAACCTGTTCTATTTCTGGAGTTAAAACTCGAAGAGCCGAAAATTGTAAATGATAAGTATATAGTAACCTATACCGGATTTGATTTACAGGATCAGAATCGTCCCGGCCAACAAACTTATAAACTTCTTTTTGAGCCCTTGCCTTTGGGAAGTGGGGAACCATTTTATATGAATCCGGAAGTGTACCCTATGCTGGCAACGTCTACTCAGGAAAACGTTCAATGGTCTGTTGATCCGGATGTTCGATCAGGTTTATTGAGTGATATTTATCTTTATGTAGCGGGAAGTTCATTTATCAAACAGAGAAATGATATGATAGCTCGACGAGCTAATGTTGATCCGGTTACAAAAGAAGAAGGCGAAGTTCCAGAGACACAGACCATCCAATTCGAAAAAGGGGAGACTATTACTGTTGGTGGATTCGAAATGTCATTTTTGGAATATGCAATGGAAGACACTTCGAAATTACCACCAAATACAAACATAGGAGTAAGAGCGCAAATCCAAATTACTCACATGGCTAGTAGTCAGCAGTATTTGATCGAGCCATTATTTGCACTATACAATGATGAAGAAGGCAAGACATTCGTGTTTTCGCCACCTGTTGAGTTACCCGGACATGATCTCACATTCAGCTTTTCAAAAGTATATCCCGAAAGTGGTGAAATTGATCTAAGTATTGAAGGGTTAGATGAAGAATATGAAAGTGAATGGATCTTAGTTGTAGCAGAACAAAAGCCCTTTATTTCCGTTGTGTGGCTGGGTACTTTTTTGCTGATGATTGGATTTAGCGTTTCAATTTTCCGACATTGGGGAAGAGAAAGGAAGAAATAGAATATTCAGTACCGAATTTCCAACATTCAATAACCGATTTTGATCAACCAGAATAAATTCAGATTTAAAAAATATCTAAAATGGATATTGATTATTCCTTGTATGGTACTGTTTATTGAAAATAGTAACGCTCAGGAGATCGATTTTATCCCAGAAGAACAATCTGACAATTTTAAGGATCTTCCAAGTCCCCGAAAAGCTTTATTACTTTCTTTTGTAGTTCCGGGGTTGGGCCATCATTATGTTGATAATGAAAACTGGACCAGAGGAAAGATACATCTGGGTTCTGAAATTGCTTTGCTTGCAGGATACTTTGGATTAAGTGCTCGGGCAAATCGACTGGAAAATAATCTTAATACTTTAGCTACATCCAAAGCAGGCGTTTCTTTATCCGGTAAAGATCGAGGGTTTGAGTTAGCAATTGCAAATTATGATAATCTTGAGGAATACAATGACTATCAGTTAAGAACCCGAAGATGGCAGAATATTCTCCCAAATACCCCTGAAAACAGATGGAACTGGGAATCTGATAATGCCAGATTTGAGTTTCAGAATACACGTGATAGAATTGCCAATTCTGAAAATCAACTACCAACTTTACTTACTTTGATGGTTGCCAATCGTATCTTTAGTGGGATAAATGCCTTTACACAAGCAAGAGAGGCATCATCTAAAATGCCGGAAGCAAGTGTAAGTTACTTGAATGAGTTTGGCGAAAGAGGAATTACTGCACGACTCAAGTTTAATTTTTAGATCGATATTAATTCAGTTAATTAATAAAAGAGCTAAACTAGAAAAGAAATAGCGGTATAAAAATTCTAATGTTTTTAGTATTCAGAATACTCATGGATCTTAAATTTTAAGTACTAAAGAACTTAAAAATTCGTATATTGGGTATTGCTTTCATCAGGAGCGTTGACATTTGAAGCTTAGAAAAAAGGTTGCAACCATTCAGCTTAATTTTATACGTCTCGCCCTTTGTAGCTTTAGTACTAATTTTCACAAAATATATTTACCGTGGCAAAAAGTTCCGGAATCTCAACTCGTGAGTCAGAATCCTTAGATCGTTATCTTCACGAGATTGGAAAAGAGAAACTTATTACTCCAGATGATGAAGTACGTCTGGCGAAAGAAATTCAAAAAGGAAGCCAGCGTGCACTCGAAGATCTTACAAAAGCGAACCTTCGTTTTGTAGTTTCTGTTGCAAAACAATATCAGAATCAGGGTTTATCTTTAGGTGATTTGATAAACGAAGGAAACTTAGGTCTTATTAAAGCAGCTAAGCGTTTTGATGAAACACGTGGATTTAAGTTTATTTCTTATGCAGTATGGTGGATCCGTCAGTCTATTCTTCAGGCACTTGCCGAACAATCAAGAATTGTACGTCTACCACTAAACCGTGTAGGTGCATTAAACAAAATTGGTAAAGAGCTTTCAAAGCTTGAGCAAGAATACGAACGTATTCCTTCTGCTCATGAGCTTGCGGAAAGTCTGGAAATGACCGTTGGCGAAGTAGCTGATACACTGAAGATCTCAGGTCGTCATTTATCTATGGATGCACCTTTTGCACAAGGTGAAGATAACAGACTTCTTGATGTTCTTGAAAATGAAGAGATTCCTAACCCGGATTTCGAGTTGATGGGCGAATCTCTGAAAGTAGAGATTGAAAGAGCACTGTCTAAGCTTACAAAAAGAGAAGCTGAAGTTATCAGATTGTACTTTGGAATTGGTCGCGAGCATTCATTAACACTTGAAGAGATTGGAGAACGTTTCGATCTAACTCGTGAGCGTGTTCGTCAGATCAAAGAAAAAGCACTAAGAAAACTTCGTCATCATAACAGAAGTGCTGCTCTTAGAGCGTATTTAGGATAATTGATCCTAAAAAGAAATTTAAGCCTCACCAATTAGTTTTGAGTGGGGCTTTTTTATGGGGAAAAGTATTTAACAATCACAAAATTCGTTTTTTAAATACTCTTTAGTCCATTAAATAACACAATTGTTAATCTTTTTCGTGTGGGCTCATCCGGGAGTTAGAAAGCGCAGCATCACTTTGGGTTAAGGCTGTTTGTTCTTGATCACTTAAGGTAAGAATAAGGTCAGCTCTGAGGCTTCTGGATCTGCAGTCTGTTGTAGGGTTAATGAGATAATTCCCGCATTATAAATTTAGATTGGAATATCTGGGTTATAATACTTGATATAACAGGTGCTATGAAGAGGTTCTTTTATTTTTAAGATCTTTCCACATATCCTTCCATTCATGAAAGATAACGGTAATGATATTATAGGTGTTGATATTATTAGTGATTCCAAACTTTGGAGGAACATCGGTTAATTCTTCTTGAAATGAACCAAAGAGCCGGTCATAAATAATCAGAACATTACCATAATTCCTGTTCAGGTATACCGGGTTTATTGCATGATGTACCCGGTGATGTGAAGGGGTGTTGAACAAGTATTCAATAGGTTTGGGTAGTTTCTTGACCAATTGAGTATGCTGAAAAAAAGCGAAAAGAAAACTCACTGTTTCTACAGCAAAAACCATGGTTGGTTCAAAGCCAATGAAAGGCAAAATGATCCAAAATGCATTATGATAGATCGAGTTTAGAAAAGGGATTCTTGCCGAAACTGAAAAGTTAAATTTTTCAGATGAGTGATGATTAACATGGACTGCCCAAAAAAATCTGTTCTCATGGCTGATTCTGTGAAACCAATAGTAAACGAACTCATTTAAAAAGAACAGTAGAACCCACGTCAAAGGAGTTGCAGGAATTTTAAATGGAGATAATTCGTAAACAAAATACCATATTGCAAGCCACAAACCTTTTCCTAAAACCCGAACCATTATTCCTAAAAAACCAAGCGAAATGCTAACAAGGCTATCTTTCCAGTAGTAAATATTAGATTCCGCCTTGAAGTCAATATAGGCTTCAACTGAAATAGCAATTATATATATGAAAAAGAATATTACTAACAGAGATTCCATTTTGGATATTAAGTCATATCAACAGCAGAAACAAAAGCAGGTTTGTTTTTTATCGTCGAGAGATCTTCCGGATTCATATTGATGTACCGGACCATCAGGTCAGCTTTAACGGTACCGTTTATTTTATGCAAAAGACCAAGATTGTTTTTTGTTAACAGTGACTTAGTTGTGATGGAACCTTCATCCTGCCAGACCATCCCCATATAAAACCCTAATTCTGAACAAGCATGCTCCATCAGTTTTTGTGCTTTATCAGAATGTTTTTCTTGAAACCAAAGGCTATCAAAAGCCAAAAATTTAAGTTTGTCAGGTTTAAAAAGCCTGTTGAAGAAAGGAATTTTGGGCAGCACCTTGAGCATCAGAAATCCTTTAAATCCCGGTATTTCAACAATTTTCCATTGTATCGGAATAGCTCTGATTCCTGCGACCCCCTTTCCACCATGATTTAATACAAAGCAGGTTCCAAAATCTTCTAAAGAATCAGTGAATACAAAATTGTGTTCTTCATAAAAATGACGCAAAGATTCTCTGAACATCTCATATTTATTGCTGTCTATACTCGAGATGCCAGTTTGTTTTTTTGGGAAAAAACGACTGAATAGAAAAGTATTGATCTTTCTTATCTTTTTGAATCCGAAAGAGCAGCAAAGATCTCTGGAGAGTGAATTATCAGACTCAACATATGCATAAAAAAGTCCTTTTTGGTCAGAAATTTTAAATGGTCGTTCAAGTTCCTCCTTAAAAATATTTTCAATATCATTTCTTAATGTGCTTTGTGTTTTATTAGCAACCTTCTTCCGTCTTGATTTCTTTTTCTTCTTGAAAGGATTGTAAACAGAAAGATATCGTACATAAGTAGCTTTTAATGGAGCAGAATCATAAGTGATGTTTCTTTCAATAAAACCAGCTGTACCTAACACCCGGATTCTTTTTTTTATTTGGATGAAGCGTAATCCGGATAGTTTTTTTACAGTATTTTCTGTTTCAGTGTGTTTGTACCTTAGCTTACCGGGAGTTCCAAGTACTGTCTTTTCCAATAGAGAAAGAATGCTTTTTGAAATCCCTTTTTGAGTAGTAACCGTTAGGTTCGAATCAGCTTTTTTTTGTTTTTTACTCATTACTGAAATAAAGAAATAAAATTCGCAGTTACTATTCTGCTTTGATTTACGTTACATTTGATACATGAAAAATACACTTTCCCTCATATTAATCTTAACATTTTGTACCATTTCGGCTTTCGGCCAGCTATATCCGTTCAGAACCTATTCTATTGAAGACGGTTTAAGTGAATCGGTAGTAAATGATATGATTCAGGACAGCGAGGGATTTCTTTGGATGGCGACCGGGTATGGGTTAAACCGCTTTGATGGAATCACGATCCAAAATTTCTTTGAAGATCAGGGTCTAAAAAGCAGCAAAATACACTCACTATTTGAAGATAGTAAAGGCAGGATATGGATAGGCACTGAATTTGGAGTGAATTACTGGCAAGATGATAGCCTGTATACATTAGCAAGATTATCAGCACTTGATAACCAAAGAGTCATCAGTATTTTCGAGGATTCCAATGAAGAAATATGGTTCGGTACTGACGGAGCCGGTGCCTGGCTTTTTGAGCAAGATGAGCAACTTATTCAATACTCGACTTCTCAGGGATTTTTAAATAATAGAGTTCGGAAAATAAAGGAATCAGAAGATGGATCCATTTGGTTTGCAACGAGGGGAGGACTTTCAGTATTAAGTAATGGAAATATAAGGACGTTTACTACTTCTGATGGGCTTCCTGAAAATCGTATCCGGGACATAGTTTTTGATGAAAATGATGAACTTTGGATAGCAACCAGAGAAGGTTTGGTTCACTATAAAAATGATAAATTCATTGTTTATGATGATAATCAAGGTTTAAATAATGTTAGAGTTCAAACATTGGTTTTTGATAATAATCAAAGACTTTGGTTGGGAACTGAAGGTGGGGTAAGTGTTTTTCAGGACGGAAGATTCAAAAATTTTACAATTGAGAATGGACTTTCCAACAACATTATTTATTCTTCAATTTTAGATAGAGAAGGTAATTTGTGGTTTGGAACTTTTGGAGGTGGGGCTAATATGTTTCTTGGGGATTACTTTGAAAATCATACCACAGTGGATGGGCTTGCTAACGATGTCGTTACATCAATAACTGAAGGAGAAGATGGAGAAATATGGCTGTCGACTTACGGAGGAGGTTTAAGTCTACTAAAGGACGGGCAATTTACAACCATGAGCCTAACAGAAGGTTTGTTAGATGACAAAGTATTTTCATTAGATAAAGATTCCAGTGGTAGAATTTGGATCGGAATGCGAAATGGCCTGGCCTATATTAAAGAGGGCGAACTTACAGTATTTAGTGAAGATGAATTCCCATACAGAAAAGTACGTCAGGTTTACGAAGACTCTAAAGGCATAATATGGATCAGTACTTACGAAGATGGAATAGTTAGGTATGATGACAATGAATTTAATTTAATTACTAGAGATGATGGCTTGGCGGATAATACTATTCTGGGTGCTGTTGAAGGAGATGATGGAAGCATGTGGATCGCAACTTACGGAGGAGTAAGCCGATACTTTGAAGGAGAAGTTGAAAATTTTACCATACAAGAAGGCTTGCCAAATAATGCCGTTATGATGGTAATTAAAGATGATATTGGAAGAATATGGGCTTCTACATTTGGTGGAATTGCATGGTTTGACGGGCTGAAGTTCCAAAGTATCACAACAGAAGACGGGCTGCCTAACAGAGTGTGCTACTTTATCCAGCAAAGCAACGATAGTTCATTTTGGATTGGTACTAATAATGGGGTAGTCAAGTTTGACTCTAAAAAATATTTCAGTGACAACCCCGGTGAGCGAGAGCAATCTTTTCAATTAATTACGGTTGAACAGGGCTTGGTCGCAGATGAGATGAATGTTGGTGCTGTGTATGAAGATAGTAATGGTCATCTTTGGTTCGGAACAGTAGAAGGTGTTAGTCATTTTTTCCCGGAGAACTATAAGGGGAACCCACTTCCACCGAAAGTGAAAATTGATCAGGTCATCACATCAGGTAGGGTGCAAAGAGGAGTAAAGCATTTTAACTTAGATTTTGATCAAAACTTTGTTGAAGTAGAATACTCCGGCATTAACTTTACAGCTCCAAATCAAGTGGTATATGAATATAAAATGGAAGGTGTTGATCCTGTTTGGCAACGAACTATGAGCAGGGTAGTAAAATATCCTTCTTTGCCTAATGGAGAATATACATTTTCTATTCACGCCCGTAATACAAACGGGACTTGGAGTGACGAAAAATCAGAAATCAGCTTTTCTGTGAAAGCACCTTTTTGGATGCAATGGTGGTTTATCACGCTTGTTGTGTTGATCTTAGTAGGAATTATATGGCTATTCTATAACTATTATAAAGCGAGAAAGCTTGTAGATATTGAAAGGATCAGGGTAAGAATTGCCAGTGATCTTCACGACGATGTTGGAGCTAGTTTGACAGAAGTAGCTCTTCAATCTGATTTTTTGCAAGCTAGTAAAATTGATCCCGAGTTTAAACAATCACTGGAACAAATTGGAAAGCAGTGTAGAAAAATCGTAACAAGCCTCGACGATATCGTATGGTCAATAGATGCAAGAAATGATACAGTAGGAGATCTTACCGATCGTATGCAAGACTATATATTAAATGTGCTGGAACCCAAGAACTTTCAGGTTAATTACGATTTTGATGATCTTAAAATGGAGAATAAACTTGAAGTTCCTGTAAAAGAAAATTTATATCTCATATTTAAAGAGGCTGTTAATAATATATCAAAGTACTCGAACGGGGATAAAGTTGATATTTCAATGAAGGCAGTGAATGGAGAATTCCGGTTTAAAGTTCACGATAATGGTACTTCAAGCAATGGAGCTAAAAAAACAGGACATGGCCTACGTAACATGGATATGCGGGCAAAAAGAATTGACTCAGATATTGAAGTTTCAACTGAAAATGGCTTTACTGTTCTAGTGTCAGGAAAACTAAATACTAACTAAAAGTGTAATTATGGCTATCGTCGGAATTGTAGAAGACAATATTAAGATCAGGGATTTAATTCAACGTTACTTAGACATGCAGGAAGATATGAGCTGCCCGGTTGCAAAAGACAGCGTAGAAGAAATGTTGGAATATTTGGAAAAGCATCAAGCTCCAGATGTTTTACTAATGGATATACAGCTACCGGGAATGACCGGAATTAAAGGGATGGAGATCATCAAGTCAAAATATCCTGATATAGACATTATTATGTTAACGATATATCATGACTCTCATAAAATATTTGATTCTTTAAAAGCAGGAGCTTCCGGATATTTATTGAAGCATACTTCACTGCCTGAAATCAAAGAATCTATTGATAACTTGCTGAAAGGTGGAGCGCCGATGTCACCACAAATTGCCAGAAAGGTAATTACACACTTCAATGACCAGGCTCCCCAAAAAAATCCTGATAGCATGTTAACAGACAGAGAGCAAGACATTGTAAATGGGTTAGTTGATGGATTAAGTTATAAACTGATTGCAGATAGATTTGATATATCGATAGATACTGTAAGGGCTCATATCAGAAATATTTATAAGAAACTGCATGTTAACTCCAAAGCTGAAGTTATAGCAAAATCGTTACGCGGAGAAATATAAATCAGCTAACATTATCATGTGATTTAATGTGCCGATTGTTATCTGCATTTTCATATTGAAATCTGAACATTCCAACAAGGATGATTATGAAACGCTCAAATATTTTATCACTCTCACTCTTAGTAACTATTTCAATATTCCTATCAGGATGCTACACTCAGTTTAGCAGCTTTGACAGATATTCTTCTGATTCGGACAGAAATTCTAAATATTATTCCTGGAATGACGATGAACTTTCAGAGGCAGGCTATTATTGGGATGATGAAGAACAAACTGCTAAACCTTATAGTTATTCTTCAGAAATTGAGGATGATGATTATGCAACAGCCGAAGAAACCGGACTTTACTATAAGGATTACGAAGTTGAGCAATGGTATAAAGACAACAACTTTGAAGGTGTATATTGGAACGGTTATGATGAAGGATTCGAAGATGGCTATCAGGAAGGGTATGATGATGGCTATAACGATGATTTCTGGTTCAGAGGTAGATATTATGCACATTTAGGATATAATTGGTACCCTCCATTTAGATCATATGTATCACATGGATGGTATTACGATGTTCCTTACCGATATAGTTCTCATTTTTATGGTTACGGAGGTTGGAATGATTTCTACTTGCAATTTGGGTACGGAGCAAGGTTTGATCCATATTATGGTTGGGTTTATAACAACTATGGTTATGGAGGCTATTACAGTAATCATTATTACTACGGCTATACCAATAACTATTATTATAATAACAGCAGAAGAAATAGCCGAAACTATTCATACGGAGCAAGAAGTAATGGCTTAACTCAAAAGTATGACAACAGAAATTCCAGAGTCAGACTTACAAACAGGAATTCCAGTTCATCTCTGACTAAGAGAAATTCAGGAAATGTAAGTCGTACCAGAAGTTCATCCAGAGTTAGGAGTAACAGTTCTACAAATGTTACGAAGAGAAGTAGATCAAATAATAACTCAAGAGTTCGTTCTAGTGGGTCTTCAAGCAAGAGAGGAAGCTCTGGAAATGTAGGATCAAGTAACTCCAGCAAACGATCTTCCGGTAACGTGAAAAGAAGTTCCGGATCAAAAAGAAGCAGTTCTTCTAATGTTAAAAGATCTTCGGGTTCTACTAAACGAAGTTCTTCCGGAGTGAAAAGATCAAGCTCAACGTCCAAAAGAAGTGGTAGTGTTTCCAGATCAAGTTCTTCTTCAAGAGTTAAATCTTCAAGCACTTCACGCAAAAGTTCATCGAGCGTAAAAAGATCTTCAGGGAGTTCTAGTAAATCGAGATCTTCATCATCAAGTAAACGATCAAAAAGTAGTTCCAAGAAGAAAAGAGGGAACTAAAAACTTAACCTAAATCTTTTATAATCTACTATTCATGAAGAGATTAATACTCTTACTCAGTGGAATTTTTCTGTCCGTTTCAGTAGCTGCACAAGATGGAGAGTCGCCCATTAGCTATAAAAGCTTAGCGTTACAAATGAGTACGCTTAATGCAAATGGAGATGCCTTATCATCGGTATCAACTTCGGTTTCTTCTTTCAATGGTTATGGTAGTTTTATAGATAACCCTGCTGCAATGGCTCTGGCGAAAGGAAGTTTTTATAGCTTAGGCTGGTTAAATCAAAATAATACTCAATCTAATGGGTATATCGGGTCTTTAAATGATACAGAATTCTCAAATACTACATTCGGTAATTTGGGATTGGTTTACAAAGTTCCTACGGATCGAGGCAGTTTTGTAATTGGGGGAGGCTACAATGTGATCTCAAAAGATGTTGACGACACATTCATAGATGCGACAAATCAAGACAATTCTATTACGGATCTTTTTAAGCAATCAGGCAGCGACTACAATGGGATAGCTTTTGAAGCTTTTGCAGTTGATTATAGAAATGACACGAACAATGAAATAGAATCCATTTTTAGAGTGGATGATCGGCCTGCAGGATTCTTAGGAATAGATCAATTTGCTGAAATTAAAAACAGAAGAGATATTGGAGAATTTTCCGTATTTGCTTCCACAGAGTTTCAGAAGAACCTTTTTGCAGGAATTTCGCTAGGTATAATAAATGGATCAATTAACTATGACAGAAGCTTTCAGGAGGTTGACGAAAACAATTTTTACAACGACGATGTAATACCACCCAGCGGTTCTGATCCTGCAACAGATATATTTTCCATTACATTAACTGATGAAATTGATACTGAATTTTTTGGTTTTACTGCTCGCGGCGGAATGATATATAAACCCCTTCCTTTCTTAAATTTAGGAGCTAGTATAGTATCTCCGTCTAAGTTTTTTGTAACTGAAAGTTTTTATTCGAACATCAGAACTGAATTTGATGATGATACTTTTACTGATGGAGACGAAACTACTTTTTTTGGAGAATTTGAATATGCAGTAACCAGACCTGCAGAATTCAAGGTAGGAGCTACGCTACAGGATATAGGAAATCTGACCATTTCTGCTTCTGCTGAGTATATAGATTACAGCTCTACAAAAGTTGATTTTACCATTAATACCGGAGATCTGGACCCCAGTGATGTAGCAATTTTAAAGGAAGATGAAGATGCTACAAATCAATCGATCAGCAGTACTTATAATGCTGTGATAAATTTTAAGGCAAGTGCTGCATACTCATTTAATAATGATACGAAAATTATAGCCGGCTATGCATTGCTACCAGGGAAAGAGGATTTCTATCAGTTTGAGGAAGTTGTGTATTCCGGTGGGCTAACTTTCCCTATTGCTGAAAATATATTTTTGGATTTGTCAGCACAATATTCCAGCAGAGGTGACCGTTCTGTAATATATGAGTTTGAAGATAATATTCAAGCTGTATCAAAGGAAAAAGAAAGGTTGAACATTTTAGCTGGAGTTAAATTCAGGTTTTAGAGATTGAAAAGAATTTACCCAAATACCTCCGTAGTTAGTTGAGACCGTTAGTTTTGAACGACTTACGGTCTCTTTTTTGTGAAACAAATAAGATCCAGTTCTCTTTACATCCAGTCTTTTCTCTTGAAGTATATAACCATTCCAATGGTAACCAAGATCATTACACCCCACGCGATAGGATAGCTATACTGCCAACCCAGTTCCGGCATGTACTCAAAATTCATTCCATAAATTCCGGCAATAAAAGTAAGAGGTATAAAAATAGTGGCAATTATAGTTAGCACTTTCATTACCTCGTTCATTCTGTTGCTGATGTTGGTTTGATACATATCATGTAAACTGGAAACCATTTCACGATTATTATCAAGACTGTCTACAATCTGTAAAGTGTGATCAGAAACGTCTCTGAGAAACAATTTCGTTTCGTCTTTAACAAGAGGTGAATCATCCCGGGTAAGTGAGTTTATACTGTCTCTTAATGGCCAGATACTTTTCCTGAATTGAAGAAGCTGTCTTCTTATTTTGTGAATGGAAGATAAAGCATTTCTGTCTTCACCCGACCAGAGTTCCTCTTCAATTATTTCGATATTCTCATTTAGTTCTTCGAGAACAGCGAAGTAATAATCGATAATGATATCCATCAAAGCATAAGACATATAATCAGGACCGCCTTTACGCATGCGGGTATTTTCTACTGCAAGGCGTTCTTTGATAGGTAGAAATATTTTACGTTCGGATTCCTGAAATGAAAAAATGAATTTCTCAGTAAACACTATACTAACCTGTTCCTGTTGAAGAACTCCATCTTCCATATAGAGCATTTTTAGTACGATGAAAATTTGCTCTCCGTAGTCTTCAATTTTTGAACGTTGAGTAGTGTTTAGAATATCTTCCTGAATAAGAGGATGGAAGTCAAATTCATCCCAAAGCTGCTTCAGGTATCCAATATCATGTAAGCCTTTAACCTGCACCCAGGTTGGGTTTGCTGTATCAACGTAGGGTTTACACTCATCAATGGTTGTAATTTTTTTTATATCCAGATGAGTATTGCTGTAATCATGTATTTCAATGATTATATCTTCCAGTTTTTTCTCCCCAATGTGAGTTAGGGTCCCCGGAGCGCTACCGATCTCTTTTCTGAAAAATTTATTCTTTATTCTTACAGGAGATAATTTTTTTCTAATACTCATAGATATCCGTTTAATTCTGCAGAAAGTAAGCAAAAAAAATCCCCACACATAAAAATGTGCAGGGATGGATAAAGAAAAATTAAATCTGTTATTCTATTTCACCTTTCTCAGCAGCTTCTTTGAGCTTCTCGTTCGCCCAAATTCCGATTTCAACTCTTCGGTTTTGTTGACGACCGCTTGCTGTACTGTTATCAGCTACAGGATCTGATTCTCCGTAACCTATAATAGTCATTCTTTCAGCATCCACACCTGTAAAGGCCGCATATTCTGCTACTGCCTTTGCTCTATCTTCTGAAAGCTTCTGGTTGTATTCTTCGCTACCTGTGTTATCCGTATATCCGGAAAACATGATATTGGTGTCTTCATACTTTTGAAGGATTTCAGATAGCTCGGAGATGTTTTCTCTGGAAGCATCTTTAAGCTGATAGGAATTAACATCAAAAAGTATTCCTGAGTCAAAAGTAATTTTTATTCCTTCCCCGACTCTTTCAACTTTTGCACCTTCAAGATCATTTTCAAGTTCTCTGGATTGTCTGTCCATATAGTTGCCAATGGCCGCACCTGATGCACCACCTACCGCAGCACCAATGATTGCTCCATTTGTGGTATTACCTGCTGCTTTACCAATAACCGCTCCTGCAAGAGCTCCTGCTGCTGCACCAATAGCAGTTCCTTTAGCGGTCTTGCTTATGCTGTCACAGCCTATAAAAGGCAAAGTTAATATGAGTGCAAAAATACTTAATCTGGATAATGTCTTCATTTCAAATGTTTTGTTAGTATTATTTACATAGTGGAACTCATTCTAAACCCATGAGTTCCATTTATTAACATCTGATCAAGATATCATCAAAAGCTAAGCAGCCTGATCCCGTAATATTTCCAAAGGTGGGCGTGTGTGAATTCCTCTGGTATTCAATAACCCGATAGTGAGAACCAAACCAATAAGAATCAGAGTTTCAATTCCCAGAATGGCAAAGTTAGGTACAAAGTCTATATCAAAATAGAAGTACCCTAACAGGGCGCTGGCTCCTACAGAAAGAGTGAGACCGGTTAGAGCTGCCATGATTCCCAAGAATACATATTCAATGACTTGTATCTTGATAACCTGTTTTTGTTTGGCCCCCAATGTCCTTAATAAAACAGCTTCTCGTATTCTTTGATATCTACTCGTAGCAGCCGAACCGGCCAATACGATCAGTCCAGTAATAATGCTGAACAAACCAATGAACTGTATCACAAATGTAATTTTATCGATGAAATCACGAACGGTTTCAAGTACTTGACCTATATCAATTGCAGATACATTCGGGTAAGCCTGAACGATTTTTTGCTGTAATTCTAAAGAAGCTTCTCTGCTTGGTGTATTTAATGTAGTTGCAAAAAATTGAGGTGCAGGCTCCAGTACTCCAGTTGGGAAAACCACGAAGAAATTGGGTTGTGGCGTCTGCCACTCAACAGTTCTTGTTCCGGCGATAAAGCTTGAAATTGGAATTCCCTGAACATCCCAAACTATAGTATCGCCGACCTGAGCATTTAGATCACTCATTAGATCAGTGGAGACAGAAATAGGAACAAGGTCTTCCGAATCTGTAACGGTTCCTACAAAAACTCCGGAATTAACGGTCTCAGTAGAAACCAGAGAATCTCTGTAAGTAGATCGGTATTCGCGATTCAATGCCCAACTCCTTGGTTTACGGTTGGAATCAGCCATGAACTCAGCTACGGTAGTATCATTTATAGATTGCAGACGCATAGTAACAATGGGCACATTTTGAAGCAGTTCCATGTCATTATCAAGAATGATCTTGTTTACGCCTTCATTCTGATCGTACTGAATATCATAAAGTGCAAGGTTTGGAAGATCCTGACCATCATCGAAATTAATGGTTCCTAAAAGCATATCCTGAGTTAGATAAAGAGAACTTATTAATGTTACTCCCAGTCCAAAAGTGAGAAGCAAGGTAGAGGTTTGGTTATTTGGGCGATACAGGTTTGCCAATCCCTGTCTGAATTCATAACCAAAAGCTTTAGGATTAAACTTCTGTGCTCCTTTCATAATTAAAAAAGCAATTCCTGATAATAACAAAAGACAGAAAACGAGCCCGAGAGTAAAGAAAATAGCTGCCAGAATATCATTAAGCATTAACCATGCATAACCAACTACAGAAACACCGATCAAACCAAATAAAGAGAACCTTGTTATCCAGTTAAGGAGTTTGGAAAGGTTTATATCAACTGAGCGCAGAGTAAAAAGCGGAGATATTTTACGAACGGCGAGCAACGGGAAAAGAGCAAAAATCAGAGAAATGGAGACCCCTGTAATTATTCCAATAAAAATTGAACTCCATGAAAGCGCTAACTCAATATCAACGGGAACAAAATCCTGAACCAAAACAGGTAGATACAGTTGAATCAACGAACCAATAAAAGCACCAATTGAAGCTCCTATAAAACCCATGAATACAGCCTGGATCAAATAAATACTCATAGCCTGATTGGATGACGCTCCAACACAGCGAAGGACGGCTACAGTGCTTATCTTTTGCCGGATATAAACAAATATAGAGCTGGCAACTCCGATCCCTCCCAGTAGCAATGCTATAAAACCAATCAGATTCAGAAAATTCGACAAATACAAAATAGCTTCACCAACTTCTTCCTTTCTTTCGGCTACATCATCGTACCCAAAACGAACTGAATCATTCATTGCATCCAGAGTTGACTCTACAAGAATAGGATCTGTACCCTCCGGATATTTTATGTAGGAAATATACTCAAGCTGACTTCCGCGCTGAAGAAGTCCTGTTGCTTCGATATTCTCTTTGGGAATATAAATTCTTGGACCAAAAAAGGAAGCCGCAACCGGTTGACCGGGAATTTCCTGCAAAGCGCCTGCAATTTCATATGTTATTAATCCGATCTTAACAGAATCACCGGGTTGTAATCCGAACTGAAGTAAAATTGGTTCATCAACCAAAGCCCCTGCAGTTTTTTGAAAGGTATCAGAAGCAGATTGAGGATCGGTTTTAAGCTCGCCGTAATAAGGAAAATCGCCTTCCAAGGCAGTTATTTGAGAAAGTCTTGTAGTCCCTGATTTAGGGAAGTAAGCCATTGAAGTAAAACTTAAAGCATCAGATCGTTCTCCACCTAAGGAATCGAGATATATCTCCAATTCGTCGTGGAACGGGGAGTTTTTTTCAACTTCCAGATCGGCGCCAAGCAATTCTTTTGATTGCTCATTTATACTGTCATTAAGATTTTCTCTGAAGGAGCTGATCGCCACCTGAGCAGCTACACCAACGATTATAGCTGCCAGATAAAGAAATAATTTCTTTCTGTTGGAACGGGAATCTCGCCACGCCATTTTAAAGATCCAGAATAATTTATTCACGCTACGGCTTCCCCTGATGATTTAAAGACATCAGAATCGACCTCTCCGTTTTTCAATTTTATTACCCGATCACATTTATCAGCAAGGTCAAGATCGTGTGTAACCAGAACCAGAGTTGTTCCCTGTTTTCTGTTCAGATCAAAAATCAGGTTTTCGATATGTTCACCTGTTTCAGAATCAAGATTACCGGTGGGTTCATCAGCGAAAAGTATTTTCGGATTATTAATAAAAGCTCTTGCTACTGCAACCCGTTGTTGTTCACCACCTGAGAGTTGAGTAGGATAGTGATGGGAGCGTTCCCCTAATCCTACTTCTTCGAGAAGCTCGATCGCCCGTTCTCGAACCTGATTTGTCGCTTCGCCACGTAGCTCCAAAGGAACCATAACATTTTCGACGGCTGTAAGTGTGGGAACTAACTGAAATGTTTGAAAAACGAATCCGACATGTCGATTACGAACTTCTGCTCTTTGGTCTTCATTAAGAGGTTTCAAATTGATTCCGTTCAGTGTAACATCTCCGGATGTAGGTTGATCTAATCCCGCAGATAATCCCAATAAAGTTGTTTTCCCACTTCCTGATGGTCCAACAATTGCGCAAGAGATACCTTCTTCAATTTCGAAAGTTACATTGTCTACAACGGTAAGTGTTTTATCTCCGCTTTTAAATTGGCGGGTAAGGCTTTCCAGTTTTAAAATATGATTCACGATGTTCTTTTATTATTAATGAACTCTTAACCTAAAATGTGTGTATTACCATTCCGTAATATGGCAAAATTAGTTACGTTGATTAGTTTAAATTTGTTATAAATATTTAGCTTTGAAAATACTGTTTATGAAAAAAAGACACTCAATTATTATTCTCTTCTCACTTTTGATGAGTATGAATATATATTCACAAGAGAAAAAATCGATCTTGTTTTTTGGAGATAGTATCTCAGCGGGATATGGTATTCAGCCTCAACAAGCATTTCCGGCTGTTATTCAGGATAAGATAGATTCATTGGGTTTGAACTACGAAGTGATCAACGGCGGATTGAGTGGAGAGACTTCGGCAGGAGGTTTAAGACGGATCAATTGGGTTTTACAAAGAGATATCGACATAATGATCCTTGAATTGGGTGGAAACGATGGCCTTCGTGGCATAGATCTTTCATCAACAAAAGACAATCTTCAACAGATTATAGATCGAGCTAAGGCAAAAAATCCGGAGATCGAGATCATAATTGCAGGTATGCAGGTTCCTCCTAATCTGGGAACGGACTATACTAAAGAGTTTCAGGACCTGTATCCGGAATTGGCTGAGAAAAATAATCTCACCCTGATCCCTTTAATTCTGGATAAAGTAGGAGGGAGAGATGAGTTCATGCAGCCCGATCAAATTCACCCAAATGTGCAAGGACATAAGGTTGTTGCTGAAACTGTGTGGGATTATCTGTATAAAATCTTATAGAGCGAGTTTATAAAGCTATTTATGAGTAGGTAAATTTATGTTTATTTCCTTTTTGATACCTCTTTAATTATCTATTTTCAGTGAAGAAGTTTCCACAAAAACTGAAGTATCAATTACCCCTCGAATTGTGCAGAGAAAAACTGGTGTTATAGGGAAAACATTACTAATTCTTTTTTTTTCGATAAGCAGTTTAAATGCTCAAGAAGTTGCAGAGTCGGGGGTTATAGATCTTAGGGGAACTGATTTCACTGAGTCAGAGCCTATTCCGTTAAATGGAGAGTGGGAATTTTTTTGGAAACAGCTTGTGGATTTTGAGAATGTCTCAAAAGATATCGAATATCGTGAGTTTCCACATATGTGGCAGAGTGAAGAGGGACTCAGCTCATTCGGGTTTGCGAGTTATAGGTTGAAAATATTACTTCCAAAAGATTATCCGGCGCTGGCATTCAGCATTCCTGATCTATATACTGCTTATAATCTTTATGCGGATACAGTTTTGATCGCATCAAATGGGGTTGTAGGAACAACTAAAGAGACTCATATTCCAAAATGGATTCCAAAAACTGTTGCTTTAGATCAATTTGATAAAGATAGCCTTGAGATAGTATTACAGATATCCAATTTTCAGCATAAAAAGGGAGGAGCACGGCTTCCTATTTATTTCGGTTCTGAAAGCCAGTTAATAGAGAAAAGAGAAAAGAAGTTAGGATACGCTTTCATTTTAACCGGAAGCTTGGTCATGGGTGGGCTTTTCTTCTTTGGTCTGTATCTATTTGGGAGGGATGAAAAACCAATTTTGTATTTTTCGTTATTCTGCCTCTGTTATAGTTACAGAGTTTTTGGGACAGAATTATACCCATTACATCTTTATTTAGAGAATATTCCATGGATTGTGACTCTTAAGCTAGAATATATTTCCCTCTATTTATCACCGGTTCTTTTCGGGCTATTTATACTACACCTCTACACTCAAGAAGCCTCAAAGAAAATCATCCATGGCTTTAATAGTTTTTTCTTGGTGCTGGCTGCTATAGCATTACTTACACCGGCGTTCTATTTCACGCAACTGATAAATATCTTTTTTTCAGCTATACCAATATATATATTTTATTCAAGTTGGGTATTTTTAAAAGCGGTATTAAATAAAAATGAAAGTGCTAAATATGCTATCGCAAGTGGGATAGTAATTTTTATGGTGTTCTTCCATAATCTTCTGGAGTATTTTGTCATTATTCAAGAAAACTTATTACTTAATCTTTTCGGGTATCTGCTGTTCTTTTTCTTGCAGTCACTTATTCTATCCAATCGATTTGGAAGTTCGTTAAGAAAAGCAAAAGAGAAAGCAGAACAAGCTTCCATTGCTAAGAGTCAGTTTCTTTCAACAATGGGGCATGAATTGAGAACTCCATTAAACGCGATCATAGGTTTTTCTGAGTTATTAGCTGATACGAAATCTAATGAGGATAGAATCGAATTTTCCAACATCATTAAGAAGAGTGGGGAAAGCTTGTTAGGTGTGATCAACAATATTTTAGATTTCTCAAAGATTGATACCGGAAATATTCAATTGAATTACGAAAAGGTGCAGTTGGATGTCTTCTTAGAGGATACCATTCAAATTTTATCCGCTCTTAATGAATCTAATAAAGTTAAATTGGTTAGTAAATATAGTGTTGGTGATCAAAGGCGCTTTATGATCGATCCGGTAAGGCTTAGGCAGGTTTTGATCAATCTAATTGGTAATGCGCTTAAGTTTACCGAAGAGGGAAAGATAATCGTAGAAGTTAAAGAAGGTACGTCTTTATTGAAGAATGGTAATTTATTGTTTTCAATAAAAGACACCGGAGTTGGTATTCCCGAAGACAAAATGAGTCTTTTATTTAAAGAATTCTCGCAAATTGATTCTGCAAGAAATCGTCGTTATAGCGGTTCAGGATTGGGGTTAGCTATAAGCAAGAGATTGGTGAATAATATGGGAGGAGATATTTGGGTTGAGAATAATGTTACCAAAGGTGCAACGTTTAGTTTTACAATAGAATCCGAAAAGCTCAAAGAGAGTGATTCTGTAGAGTCAAATTTAGATTCAATTGAAGTCGAAAATAAAAAGAATCTTTCCAGAATATTATTGGCAGAGGACAATGTTTTTAATCAAAAAGTAGCAGAAAAAATGTTGGAACGATTGGGATACGCAGTTAAGATTGTATCTGATGGGTTTGAAGCTGTAGAGGAGGTCTCAAAAAATAAGTACGATCTAATTCTTATGGATATGGAAATGCCTGGATTGGATGGAATTGAAGCTTCGAAAAAGATTTTAAGTGAAGATGAAATTAAACAGAAGCCCGTTATAGTTTCTATGACAGCCAATGTTTCTAAGGAAGACAAAGCACGGTGCTTAGAAGCCGGAATGTCAGATTTTATCTCAAAACCGGTAACCTTAGAGGTGCTTGAGAACACAATAAAAAAATATCTAGGCGATTAAAGCCTAGATACTTAACGGTTAATCTTCAATCTGGAATACTATAGTTATATTTGCGGTAACAGAAACAGTCTGAGCAAAATCCATCATTGAAGGAGCTTCAGATTTAAATAGCCCCATATCTGCTTCCATAAACATCGATGGGTAATTTACTTGATGCTCGGAATAGTTGATGGTAGTTATCTCACCTAACTTCACGCCGGATTGTTCAGCGATGAATGCAGCTCTTTCTTTAGCTTTCTGAATTGCTGAGATCAATGCTTTATCTTTTCCTTCATCGAGTTTTGAGGACGAAAAGCTCCCGTTAAAAGAATCAAAGCCATTCTTGATCAAGCTTACCTGAATTTTTTCATAGATCTCAAAGTCGGAGAAACTAACTGAAACTTGCTGATTAGTATTAACAGTAACCTCTTCCTGGCGATTATTGTAGTTGGTTCTCTTATTCATTCTGATCGGCTCAAAATTGATATCCTCTTCTTTGATATCAAATTCCTTTAGAAGGGAAGCCAAAACAGCCTCTCTTTTTTTATGAGTATCAAAAGCAGCTTCAGGTGTTTTTTCTTCGGCGTTAATATTAATTGAAAAAATGATCAGATCGGCGGGAATCAATTCAGTTGCCGACATATTAATGGAAATAGTTCTTTGAGAGTTTTCAGCAACAGGTTGAGCCATTGTTGAACAATTAATACTAAAGAGTAGAAATAGGACTGCAGGGATAAGGCGGATATTTTTTGAATAAATATTATTGAATCTGTCCATAGTTATATATTTGAAAATTTATTAATAGTCTGAATTATCCAAAAGATAACGGATTGTAATAACTCAGAAATTACATCTTCATGTTAGTTACTATTCTGAGAAGTTTTTTTTAAAACCATTTTTACCTCCGGAAGAATCAGATCAACCCATTCTTTGTATTGTTTACCTGAAGGGTGCAATTGATCCGAAGCTATATATGTTGAGTCTTCTTTCGCTTTCTCAGAAACCGGAGTGATATTTACAAACGGAATATTCATTTCTGATGAAATAGAATCAGCAATTGCATCATAAACCAATAATTCTTGCCTTATTTTCTCTTCTCCCTTTTCTATACCGAAAGGAGTAACGCCATAATTAGGTATTGAAACTACAAATACTTTGGTGCTATCTCCATCAGCGAATGCAACAGCTTGAAGCAATAACTCTTTAAATTCCTTTTTGTATTGATCAATAGGATAGCCTCGGTATTGATTATTTACGCCAATCAAAAGCGAAACTAAATCATAATCAGTTTTCGGATTTTTTTCTGCAATTGCTTCTTGCAACTCATTGGTTGTCCAGCCGGTCTTGGCAATAATTAACGGATCGTTAACCTTAATCCCTGCTTCATTAAGTTTTTCAGTTAATTGAACAGGCCAGCGTTGATCTTCCGAAACAGCTTCTCCAATAGTGTATGAGTCACCTAATGCCAAATATGAAATGCTGTTTTTCTGAGCACATGAAATTGTCAGACAGCAAAAAAGAAATAAGATTGAGAGATGAGTTTTTTTAAACATGAGATTATTTTAATTATTCGGATAGATAATAATGATTTAAAATGAATTAAATCATGCATAAGCGTATGACTGTTTTTTGATTTTTTATTTATGAAAGCGCTTGCATTATCCGACAAACCGACGTTTCTTTGCTAAAGTGTGTCATTTAATAAATTCATCGGTGACGCAAAAAGTTTAAAAGACTACAACATTAATAAATCAGGATTAGAACTATGAATAAATTGATACGATATATGCTTGGGTTAAGCATGGTTCTCGTATTTTCGTTTGTTTCTATGGCTAAAAATACTCTATCGCCAAAAGAAGCAATTACAGAAGTATCAGGTCAGGTACTTGATGTTGACGGAGAGCCACTTGCGGGTGTAAATATTCGCGTAAAAGATAAATTGATAGGAACGACTACAGACGGAAATGGAATGTTCTCGCTTTCCATTAAACAAGACCCACCACTTATTCTGGTTTTTTCGATAGTTGGATTCCAGACTGAAGAAGTTGACATTACTAATGCCAATACCACCGGTTTAGAGATCAGAATGCAGGAGCAGACGTTTTTAGGAGAAGAAGTTGTAGTCTCTGCTTCGAGGGTTGAACAAAGTATTTTAAAATCTCCGGTCTCAATTGAGAAAATGGATGTTATTGAAATCCAAACTTCAGCTTCCCCAAATTTTTATGATGGAATTGCAAATTTAAAAGGGGTTGATTTCAGTACTCAAAGTTTAACATTCAAATCTATAAACACTCGTGGATTTGGATCAAATGGTAATACCCGTTTTGTACAGTTAATTGACGGGATCGATAATCAGGCACCAGGCTTAAACTTCGCAGTTGGTAACATTGTTGGTATTTCTGAGCTGGATCTTGAAAGTGCAGAAATGATTCCCGGTGCTGCTTCAGCGCTATATGGGCCAAATGCTTTAAACGGTATTTTACTTATGAATAGTAAAAGCCCATTTGAGTATAAAGGACTTTCATTCAATACTAAATTAGGCTTAAATCATTTTGACAGCAATGTTGAGGACGGACCTCAGGTATACCAGTCTTATGATTTGAGATATGCGGATGCTTTTAATGATAAATTCGCATTTAAATTCACTGCTTCTTATTTAAAAGCTCAGGATTTTGTTGCTCAGGATAGAAGAGATCAGAGTTTTGTAACAGGTGGAGTTGTAGAGCGTGGGGCTACAGAAAGAAACGGAGCTCGTGTATTCAACGGAGTAAATATTTATGGCGATGATGTGTTTACTCTTGGAGCCATAGCTGATGGTTTGATAAGGGCAGGAAAAGATCCAAATGCTTCCCCGGAAGATATGGCAACAGGTGCTCAGGTTGAGGCATTAAGATCATTAGTGCCGGATGGAAGAGACGGAGCTTTTTCTGCACCGGGTTTTGCTGAAAATTCTTTTGTAGACAATACAACTGAAAGTTTAAAACTTGGAGCAGCTTTACATTATCGTCTCAATGATAACTACGAAATTCTGGGACAATATAACACAGGTTTTGGTAGTACGGTATACACTGCAAACGATCGTTTTGTATTAGATGATTTCAATATCTGGACCGCTAAAGTAGAACTCAGAAACCCTAATTTCTTTTTAAGAGCTTATACTACTCAGGAAGATGCGGGAGATTCTTATGCAGCAAATACGGTTGCTACAAGAATTAATCAAACTGCATACCTGACTCCTTATTTCCAAACATTTTTAGGAGCAAGATCTCAAGGTGCTTCAGTAGAGCAAGCTCATGCGTCTGCTCAACAACAAGCCACTGCAAATCAGCAGGATTACTTACCGGGAACCCAGAACTTTGCTGATCTGGAAGCGAGTCTCAGATCTACACCAATTTCTGCTGGCGGAGCAAAATTTCTTGATAAGTCAGATATGTATCATGTAGAGGGACTTTATAATTTCTCTAATATAATTGATCCTGCTACTCTTGAGCTTATTGGTGGTGTAAATTATCGTATTTACGCTTTGGATTCTGAAGGTACATTATTTGCGTTAGATAACAACGGAGATGAATATGGGATCAATGAATTCGGAGGTTATCTTCAAGGTTCAAAAAACTTTATGGAAGATGATTTAAATCTTTCTGCATCTGTTCGTTACGACAAGAACGAATATTTTGACGGACAGTTCTCACCAAGAGTTTCTGCAATTTATACAGCCGCAGATCGTCATAACTTCAGAGCTTCTTATCAAAACGGATTTAGAATGCCGACTACTCAGGATCAGTTTATTAAACTTGATGTAGTAACCAGATTGCTTATAGGTAGTAATCAGGATCTGGTTGACCGTTACAGATTTGAAACCAATACAGTTTATACTGCACAAAGTGTAGGCGCTGCTCAAGCCGAATTTAATCAAAATGGAGACGACGCTGCAGCTAGAGCCATGCTAGAAGCGGTGGAATTCGATGATTTCAAAACCGAAAAAATCAGTACTTACGAAGTTGGATACAAGGGTTTTGTAACAGACCGTTTATTAGTTGACGCGTACTATTACTACAGCCAGTACACAGATTTCATAGCTGAAATACAGTTTGTACAAGGTATTCCAAATGGTTTAACCGAAGATCCTGGTGCTTTCGATGCAGATAGTGATGCCGGAAAAGATGATATCATACAAGGTGGGGTGGATACTCAGGAATTCGGATTTGATGTAAACGCTGATGGAGAAGTTAAGTCACAAGGATTTGGAGTAAGTATGGACTATTCTTTTGACGGAGGCTATAAGTTAGGTGGTAACGTAGCTTATAATGAGCTAATAAGTGAGCAGGATCTACGTGATCAAGGATTCCGATCTAGCTACAATACTCCGAAGTGGAGATATAACGTAAGATTAGAGAATAGAAACTTCATCGAAAATATTGGTTTCAATATGGTATACAGATGGCAGGATGCTTATTACTGGGATTCTTCCTTTGGTGATGGAGTTGTACCGGCTTACGGAACGCTGGATGCTCAAATCAGTTACAAGCTTCCATCAGCAAATACGATCTTGAAATTCGGAGGAAGCAATATTCTAAATGAACGATACGAAACGTCGTTTGGTAATCCGACTTTAGGAGCTATTTACTACTTCTCTCTAACATTTGATCAATTCTTGAATTAAGAAAAGGATATAACAATGAAGAAATTAAATAAATTATTTTTATTACTGATCGTCACAGGATTGATTTCATATTCTTGTGATGGTATAGAAGACTCACTCGTAAATGATCAGCTGGAAGATAACCCTCTTCCGACGCCTCCAACTTATACATCCGGAAGCGCTGACTTTTCTAACTATGTAGCTATTGGTAACTCGCTAACAGCGGGTTTAATGGATGGAGCGTTATATAATATTGGTCAAACTAATTCCATAGGTGCAATTTTAGCCACTAGTTTTGCAGCTACTGTTGACGGAGATTATACATTTAATCAACCTGTAATTAATTCTGAAAACGGATATAATATAGGAATCAGTCCTAATCCAAGTAACGGAATTACTTTTGGTAGATTTAAATTGGATACTGATGCAAGGATTCCATCCCCGGTGATTAATGGAGAAGCTCCAACGGCTTATACTGGTCCCGCTTTGAACAATTTCGGAGTTCCGGGTGTAACTGTGGGGCAACTAAGAGATCCTGCAACTGCAAATAATCCTTTTTACGGAAGGTTTGCAAGTAATCCGGGAGCATCTACTGTTCTTGGAGATGCTATTAATGCAGATCCAACGTTCTTTTCACTGTGGATTGGAAGCAATGATGTGCTAGATTATGCAAGAGGAGGAGCTTCAAATTCAGCAGCATTAACTTCAAATGCAGATTTTCAGACTAGATTTACGGACGTAGTTACGGATCTTATGACTGAAACAACGGCTGATGGGGTAGTTATTAATATACCTTCATTCTTAGGTCTAGCTTTCTTTAGAGCAGTACCCTATAACCCAGTCCCCTTAGATGCGGCTACTGCAAATGCGGTTACTCAAGGTTATTCAGATTATAATAATGGTGTTCAGCAAGCAGCTACTGCAGGTGCTATTACCCAAGCAGAAGCAGATAGAAGAATGATTTCTTTTGCAGCAGGAGCTAATGCTTTTGTAATGGAAGATGAAACATTAACTGATTTAAGTGCTTTTGGATTACCACCATTGAGACAATCTGAACCAACGGATCTGACTATTCTTTCACTAGGCTCTCTGCTAGGGGTAGATGCGTTTGGTGAAGGAGCTTATGGGTTGCAGGATGCGGTTGAAGATCGTTTCGTTTTGATTCCATCCGAGTTACAAGAAATCGAAACTAGCCGCCAGACTTTTAACGCAATAATGGCACAGGTTGTCGCTGCAAATTCAAGTAGGTTAACTTTGTATGATACAAATTCTGCGACCGGAGTTTTCGCTGACTTATTTGGTTTAAGTGATGGAGTTCCAGGAATTACTGTTGACGGTGTAGATCTATCACCTGACTTTGCTCCAACAGGAGTTCTTTCAACGGATGGAATTCATCCAAACCCAAGAGGAAATGCTTTAATTGTGAATGAAATCATCGCAACTATTGAAGCAAAATTTGGATCAAATCTTCCCGCAATAAATGTGCTGAATAAATCAAGTGTTTCAGTTTGTGCCGGAGATTGCTTGAGTCAGCAATAGAACCTCTTTTAACAGAAGTTTAAAACCCATCAGGTAAACTGATGGGTTTTTTTATGGGTTTTATTCCCGAAAGATTGTCATTAAAGAAAAAGTGACTGGTGCTGGCATTATATTTGCTAAATATTCTAGAAAACAGAACCCCATTTTAAAGACATCAATGAGTAATAAAGAGCAAGAAGAAATTTTAGAAAATTCCGAGAACGAAGTACTGGAAGAAGATCAAACAGAAATAAGTGAAACGGAGTCTTCAGAGGTTTCTGATGAGGACGTTAAAGATGAGAAAGAACTTCGGATTGAAGAATTAGAAAGTGAATTAGCTGTAGCCAAAGATTCCGTACTTCGGAAAGCTGCTGAACTTGAAAATGTTAGAAAGAGAGTTCAGAAAGAGCGTTTTCAACTTAGAGAGCAGGTAAAAGCTGAAGCGCTTCAAGACTTTTTACCACTTAATGACGATCTGCTCAGAACTCTGGATGCAAGTAAAGATTCAGCTGTAGATGAGAATTTTCTTGCAGGTGTTGAAATGGTTTCTAGTAAATTTGAAGATATTCTTGCCAAGCATGGAATCGAAAAAATCGATGAGATCAACGTTCCTTTTGATGTGAATCTTCATGATGCTTTGTTACGTCAACCTGCACCAGATGAAAAAACTCCAAGTGATACCGTTCTTCAGGTTCTTGAGCGGGGCTACAGAATGGGAGAAAAAGTAATTAAGCATGCAAAAGTGATAGTGAGCCAGTAAAGATGACAAACAGAGATTATTACGAAATACTTGAAGTAGACAAAGGAGCTTCTGAAGCTGAGCTTAAGAAAGCCTATCGCAAAAAGGCGATGAAATATCACCCGGATAGAAATAAAGGGGATGCCGAAGCTGAAAAGAAATTTAAAGAAGCATCAGAAGCATATGATGTGCTCAGAGACCCGCAAAAGAGAGCTCGCTACGACCAATACGGCCATGCCGGAGTAAACGGTAATCAAGGTGGTTTCGGAGGCGGTGGAGTCGATTTTGACGGAATGGGCTTCGAAGACATTTTCAGTCGCTTCGGGGATATTTTCGGGAGCGGATTTTTCGGAGAGCAAAGCTTTGGTGGTCAATCCAGAGGAAGAGGTGGAAGACGTCAGCCGGGAACACCGGGCTCTGACATGAAGATCAGAATGCCGCTCGAGCTAAATGAAATCGCTTTTGGTACAGAAAAGAAATTAAAGATAAAGAAGCAGCTGATATGTGATAAATGTACCGGTACCGGTGCTGAGACAGATTCAGACTTTGAAACTTGCGGAACTTGTAATGGAATGGGAGAAGTTCGTCAGGTTACCCGAACTATGCTTGGACAAATGGTAAATGTACAACCATGCCCTACTTGTAGCGGTGATGGAAGGATCATTAAAACCAAGTGTTCTAAATGTGTAGGAGAAGGAAGGATCAAGGGTGAAGAAACCGTTAAGATCAATATTCCTTCAGGCGTTTCAAACGGAAACTACATTACTCTTCGCAGTCAAGGAAATGCCGGAAGAAGAGGTGGACCTGCCGGGGATCTTATTGTTCTTATAGAAGAAAAAGAGCATGAGCACTTTGAAAGAGAAGGAAATAATATCTATTACAACTTAAATTTAAGTATACCTGATGCAGTCTTAGGAACAGAAGTTCAGGTGCCGACACTTAAAGGAAAAGCAAAACTCAAGATCGAAGAAGGAACTCAGCCTGGTAAACTTCTTCGTATGCGTGGCAAAGGAATAGTTGGTTTGAATAATTCAGGAACAGGAGATCAATTACTTAGAGTAAATGTTTATATGCCAAGCGAACTAACTGATAAACAACGTAAAGCAATGGAAAGCTTTAGAGAATCAGAAAACTTTGATGCTGTAAATATGAAACAGCAGGAAAAAGGATTCTTTTCAAAAATGAAAGACGTTTTCGGGTAATCGATAAACCACAGAGGTCACAGAGAATGTTAAACTCAGTGTTCTCTGTGGTTAGATCTTATTCAGCAAGTACCGCAGTTCCGCTTACTGACACCATCAGCATGCTTCCGTTGGCACCAATAGTTTCGTAATCAATGTCGATACCGATAATTGCAGTAGCGCCAACTCTGGAGGCTTTGTCTTCCATTTCTCCGAAAGCTAATCTTCTGGCTTCCTGAAGTTCACGCTCATAAGCAGCAGATCTACCACCAACAATGTCTCTGATGCCTGCAAAAAAGTCTTTAAAGATATTAGCTCCTAAGATCGCTTCTCCGGTTACCACTCCCAGATATTTCTTTACTTCTCTTCCGTCCAAATTGTTAGTTGTTGACATGATCATGATTGTGCTCCGTTGATTTAAGTTTTTATTATGTTTGAGTGATACTGAATCAAAGAAAAAATGTTACTGAAAATTCAGGCACAAAAAAACCCGACCTGTTTTCAGATCGGGTTAAATTCATTAAAAAGAGAAAAAGCTAATTACTTTTTGTCTTCTCTGGGGCGTGCTTCGTTTACACGAACTGCACGTCCGTCGATTTCCGCTCCGTCTAATTGATCAATAGCTGCTTGTGCTTCTGAATCATTATCCATCTCAACAAACCCAAAGCCTTTTGAACGGCCGGAATATTTGTCAGTGATTACTTTGCAAGAGCTTACTTCTCCATAAGCTTCAAATACTTCCCGTAAATTGTCTTCAGAAACTCCGTAACTAAGGTTCCCTACATAAATGTTCATGTGTATATATATCTTGTTAAAACTAAATTTCGGAATGATCAGATCAACCCTAAACCCAAGTAGTTCAATACCGTAGTCGAGATATCAGAACCAATCCGTGCATAAAGTACGCTTAAATTATCGTATCGCCAATTATTTTTGTAAGTGGGATATTTTCTAAACTAGAATCTAGTTGATGTGTTTTAAGTAATCTAAAATTTCTGCTTGTAGTATTATTTGTTGTTCTGCTCTTGTTATAATTGCTGAACCCGCACCGAATTGAAATCCGTAATATCCAAATTGTGAGTGATTTCCTCCTTCAATCATTACAAATTTAGTACTAGAAGGCAAATTATGAGCAAATTGTTTTATTTCTGAAGGGCTTGCTAAACCGTCTTCACTGGCTGAAATTTTCAAAACCGGAATAGTAAGATTTATAAGATCTTTTTCTTTGGGATGTGATGTCCCAATCAATATTAATCCTGAAATCGTTTGTGGATACTGCGCTGCATAATTTGCAGCTATTCTTCCGCCTCGTGAATGTCCTGCAACAATCCAGTTTCCTTCTTTTGAATTAGTTATAAATTCAGATGCCTTTTTCAATGCTTCTTGTTCCATATTATCTGTGATGGCAATGCGGAATGGAATCTTTTGTATATAAGAAGAATAACCTTTTTGAGCTAATTTTTTTGCCAGTGGGGTATAGGCTTCAGGTTGCACCAAAGCTCCCGGAAAGAATAATACGGAAGTATTCATTGAATCTGTTTGCGGAATAAAAGACAAGTATTCATCGGTTTCTGCAAATAGAATATCTTGATCTGATGCAAGCACGCTGTCTTTATCAAATCCTCGTGCATTCATTTGAAAAAATTGCCACAGAATTACTGAACTCCAGAACAGCAATAAAAAGTAACGGATAAATTTTCTTTTTTTTGATGAAGCCATGTAGTTAATCAGATTCGTTGAAACCTGATGAAAATACGTGCGAAAAAAGAATAAGTTTAGCTAAGGTTTTTAGTTTTCTCTCTACTCTCATCAGCTAGATTTGCATGGTAATCAGCCAGTTTATCTGAAATACCGGAATCGTTCATACTTAACATTCTTATCGCCAGTAACCCGGCATTTTGTGCTTTACCGATAGCTACTGTAGCAACCGGTATCCCATTGGGCATTTGAACGATAGAATACAGACTGTCCAAACCACCTAGGGCAGAAGTTTGAATAGGTACACCGATAACAGGAAGAGTAGTATGACTTGCCAGCATTCCCGGAAGATGTGCGGCTCCACCGGCTCCTGCTATAATTATTTTCAATCCACGGTCACGGGCTGTTTCGCCATAATCAGCCATGTCATTTGGGGTACGATGAGCAGAAACCACTTTCTTTTCGTAGCTGACACCAAATTGATCCAGAATGTCTGTTGCTTGTTTCATGGTTGGCCAGTCGCTGTCGCTGCCCATTACTACCCCGATGATTGGATTAGAATTGCTCATATCTTTTAGTTTTTATTATTAGGATATTTGGCTTGTAAAAGATGCGGAAATAACGAGATGATCACAATAATAAAACCGGAAATTCAGATAAAAAACTAGAAAATTGCGTTTCAAACATTTTTACTTATATATAGGGCTATTAATAGTTTTTTTATCGTACGATGATATTATTGCCCAAAAAAATACCGAATCTTTTGAGCAAATCAGTTTAGGTTTTTCATACTTGAATAATTTTAACAGAACCGATTTTCATGAGTTCTGGGAGGGTAATAATGCACTTCAAGTAGATTTGGAAACACCATTCTACATGGGAGGCTTGTTTTTAAGTGGTAGATACAATTCTTTTTCAAATTTAGAAGAGAAGCTTCCTTCCTTTAAAAATTATGAGCTTTCTGTCGGTTTTGGGTTGAGTAAAGATATATTAGAAAATGTAAGTATTGGAGGTTCTATTGGTCTTCTTTTTTCAATATTTAGTTTTGAAGAATTAACAGAAGAACAAAAAAGATTTGCTCAAGAAGGATTTGCTAGTGATGGTTTAGAAAATGAAGTAGGATTCTTATTTAGTTCCGACTTAAAGTACTCATTTACGGAACTTTGGGGTGTACAAATTGAGGTTAGTCGGAGTATTATTTACACCAATAAAAAAATACAATTGAATTACGTTGGCTTTGGGGTTTACCACGTGTTTAAAACTCCAAGTTTCATAGAAAAAATATTGAAGTGAAGGAATCAATTATTTTATTTTTTTTTGTAGTAGTATTTCAAAACATTGGTTTTGGACAAAAAACAACATGGAAATCAGAGGATTTACTTAGGATTGAATTAGAAACATGGTTCGATCTTTTTTCTATTTCTTCCAATTGGGTCAATTCAACAAATGATGATGCAAATATTCAATTTTCAAGAAATGGTCTTGCAGGAATTGGAGGTGCTTGGTGGCCGGTTTATATAAACGGTGTTCAAGTAGAAACAGAAGCATGGGGGACGAATAGCTTACATATAATTCCTTTTGATATTTCTCAATTAGATTCTGTGGTTATAATTGAAAAACCTATGGTTTATGAAGGAGTATTTACAGAAAAAGGAGGGGTTTTTCTGTATATGAAAGATAATGAAGAGGGGCTAAGATCAGAAGGAAGTATTAGTTTTGGAAGTAATTCAGGAGATCCCGGCCCATACGCTTATACAGAACATATTTCTCCTAATAGTGAACGAATTGGTCCATTTATTAACGGACAAATATCTTATAGAGATAACAAATTTGGGATAAAAGTTGGAGGCTCACATACAACCCATCCATTAACAGATAATCTGTTAGCCTATGCTCGACTAAAACCCTTTAAACACACAGTTACCCCAACAAGTCAAGTTAAGATTATTAAGAACTCAGGATTTCTAAAGCTGGATTATAGTGGTGAGGTTTTTAACCATGAAATTTTGGCTGGTACTTCTGAAGCGGAAGATTTTATTTATACAGAGGTTTACACTTCCGAAGTACCTGTAAGTAGAAATTTTAGTTATGCCTCAATTCAAGGCAACGGGGAGATACTTAAGGATTTATCATTTTCTTATCAAGCAGGTTACAATCAGCAGAGACTAGAAAATTACCCGAATAAGGATGATCTATGGGTTAGTTGGAACCAAGATATTACTAGCCTGAAAACATCAATAAACCAGAAATTTCAAAGAGGAATTGCACAGATTGGTTTAGAGTATAAGTTTTTTTCTTTGAAGGATGATTTGTCAGGAAACAGATTAAATATGAATAATATTAGCTCTGTTTATTTTATAGATTATCAACTTTCAAAAAAAATTAGCGTGTTTTATTCCGGTAAGTTAAGTCGAAATGAAGATTATGACTTAAAGAATCATACTGGGTTGAATTATAAAGTATCTAATACTAATACTTTTTATACGGAGGGCTCTTATTCACAACGTTCACCAGCTGAAGACAATAGTATATGGTATTGGATAGCAAAAAAAGGGTTTGGTAGCGATACACTATCTGCTTTTGATGATGTTCAGCTTACATACAACCCTATTTATAAGGATATAAGATTTGGTTGGAAAACAAAAAAAGAGAATTTGTTACTATCAGTCTCAGCAGTGTTTTCAAAGCATGTTAACGAGTACTTTGCTGATATAGATCTGAACTTAAATGAAAAAGGGGAAATTTTTCCAGAATCGTTAGATTTCATTAATAATTACAGCGCAGACTTTTTTAGAATTCCAATAAGGATTAACCTGAACCATAATAAAACTTTTCAAGAACTTAGGTTTACATGGAGCCGACAAGTTTCTGGTAATAGGAAGTTTTTTTCGATGTTACCAAAGCATAAATTTATATACTCAATCAATTGGAAGCCTGAAAGTTCTTTAAAAATTTGGGCAAGGCTTCAGATACAGTCACGTACAAGTTGGGCTAATTTAGAATCTTTAGATGGTAAAGAAATTAGATTGCAGAGATTTGGTACTGTATCTACGTACAGTTATGATACGAACTTCAATACCAGAGCTCTTTTGGATTTGGGTTTTAAGAAATATTTATGGGAAGAAAAGCTCGCTTTTAGTATTGATCTTAGAAATATTACAGATCAGTTTTACAGGAAAAACCCACTTAGTCGAGAACACAGATTTACTTTTTTTCTAAAGACAAGTTTTCTGTTTTAGATCTCAATATTTTTGGTTGATTCTTTAGCTAGATGAAAAATTTTCTCTAAATCATCCCCAAGCAAAGTGTAGTGAGCCATTTTTCTACCTACTTTACTCTGTACTTTTCCATAAACATGAAGATGTCCGTTTTCAATTTCTAATCCCTTTTGAATGTTATCAGCTTCTGTCGGACGATTATGTGTTCCCAGTAAATTGATCATCGCAACAGCCGGAGCGTTCATTTTAGTTGAACCAAGCGGAAGTCCAAGTACAGCCCGTACATGATTTTCAAACTGGGAAGCAATGCATCCCTCAATAGTATAATGCCCGGAGTTGTGTGGTCTTGGAGCAGATTCATTTAAAAGAATATTACCATCTTCTGTCAGAAAAAATTCGAAAGCATAGATTCCTTTTCCGTCAATAGCTTCAACTGCTTTTACAGCAAGTTCCTGAGCTTTTTTCTGATACTTTTCTTCAATCGGAGCGGGAGACAGAACAGCTACACAAATATGATTCTCCTGCACCGTTTCACAACAAGGATAAACTACAGTTCCTATTTCATTTCGAGCAACCTGAACGGCTATTTCTTTAGTAAACGGCACAAATGCTTCCGCTAATATATCTCGGTCTTTGTTACCGCCAAGTTTTTCAAATCCTTCTCTTGCTGATTCGAGATCCCGAACGGTATCATTTCCATAACCATCGTAACCGCCTTTGGAAGATTTCAGCAAATAAGGCCAGCCGTGTGTGTTCCCGAATTCTTTCAGATCTGATCCTGATCTAACCAGTTTATAAGGAGTAACCGGTATCCCGGCATTTTCAAAGGTTTGTTTTTCGATCAGCTTATTCTCGATCAGTGAAAAACTTTTTGGGGATGGAAAGATCGGAGTACCGCTTTTATCCTGAACTTCCTGAAGAATTTCGGAACTGATGAACTCATTTTCTAAAGTGATAACATCACATCCTTTAGCAAATTCAACCATATCATCAACAGAATCAAAAGAGCCTGAAGTAGAGAATGGAGTCATAAACTGAACGGGTTCGTTCTCAGTCCGATCAGAAAAAACAGCAACCTGAATTCCTAATTTGAAAGCTTCGAGAGCACTCATTCGTGCTAGTTGTCCGGCCCCTAAAAAACCGAGTTTTGTTGTTGCTTTTAATGAATTTATCAACTTTAATAGATTTTGGTTGTTTTAAACTTAAGATACAGAAAGTAAAATTTAGAATGTAGGAGGATATTATGAATAATACGCCAGCACAAAGTTTTAAAGATCTGATTGTTTGGCAAAAGTCTCACCAATTTGTTTTGGATGTTTATAGAATGTCAGAAAATTTTCCAAAGACAGAGATTTATGGTTTAACTTCGCAACTAAGAAGAGCGGCAGTTTCAATTGCGGCAAATATCGCTGAAGGATTTAGGAAAAGAACTGATAAAGATAAAGCCAGATTCTATAATATATCTCAGGGATCGCTGGAAGAGTGTCATTACTATTTGATTTTATGTCAGGATCTTAACTATGCTGAGACAGGAGTATTAATCTCAAATCTAATGGAAGTAAGTAAAATGCTCAGAGCTTATCGAAAAAAGATTCTTAACTCCTAACTTCTATATTCTTACCTTATAAATAAAAGTACTCGACAGATAGTAAATGGATATAGAAGAAAAATTAAAGCAGATAAAATCAAGATTTGAAGAAGTGAACGCAGCAATGAGCGATCCTTCGGTTTTTGATGATCCTGATAAATATACTGAGCTAACTAAAGAGAGAAGCGATCTCGAAGAATTAGTACAAGATTACGATAGTTGGAAAGATCTGCATGACAGGCAAGAGGGCAACAAAGAACTCATCGAGATGGATGAGGATGCAGAGATCACCGAAATGGCTAAAGATGAAAACAAAGAGATCAAGGAGCAATTAGCGAAGCTTGAAGATGACATCAAAATGAAGTTGGTTCCGAAAGATCCTGAAGACTCAAAAAATGCTATTATTGAAGTCAGAGCCGGTACGGGAGGAGACGAGGCTGCTATTTTTGCGGGAGATCTGTTTGATATGTACAGACGTTATGCTGATTCTCAAAATTGGAAAATGAGTTTAATGAGCATCACTGAATCAGATAAAGGCGGCTACAAAGAAATTGTGTTTTCGTTGGAAGGAAATGAAGTTTTCGGGAAGATGAAGTATGAATCAGGAGTTCACCGGGTACAAAGAGTTCCTGCAACTGAAAGTCAGGGCAGGGTGCATACATCAGCTGCAACGGTAGCAGTACTTCCTGAAGTAGAAGAAGTAGATGTTGATATCAACACAGCAGATCTGAGAATTGATACTTTTCGGGCAAGTGGAGCTGGTGGTCAGCATGTAAACAAAACGGATTCCGCAATCAGAATTACGCATGAGCCAACCGGAATTGTAGTAGAATGTCAGGAAGAGCGTTCACAGCATCAGAATAAAGAGAAAGCAATGACCATGCTTCGTTCAAAGATGTATGATATTGAACTGGAAAAGAAAGAAAAGGCGAGAGCGGCCGAAAGAAAAAGTCAGGTTTCTACAGGGGATCGTTCCGCTAAGATCCGGACTTATAATTTCCCACAAGGACGATTTACCGATCACAGAATTAATCTTACGCTGTATAATTTAGATAACATCATGAAAGGTGATCTTCACGAAGCCATTGATGCACTCCGTGTTCAGGATAATCTGGATAAACTGAACGAGTTGGTAGAAGATTAGATCAAAGTTGCTAAATACTGAGTCGGACTAAGTACGGGTATTTCAGATAATTTAAAGTGTTTTTTATTTCTGGTTATAATCAAATCTAATCTGTTTTCTAGAGCCGTGAAATATTGAATTGCATCTTCAATATCAGTAAAAGAAGATTGTATTGCTAAATGGATAGCCCGATCAGAAGTAGGAATTACTTCAAATAATGTTTTGAATTCAGTAATTAGCTTTTTTGCTTTTACCTTTCCTATGTTTTTGCTAGCTATGTAATAAATGTTAGCAAAACAAACGGCAGAAGTGTACAAAGATATATTTTTATAAATGGCTTGATCAAATATTTTAGAGGAATTCTTTGCATAAGGTTTTCGATCTAGAATTACATCCAGGAAAATATCAGAATCTATAAATGTCTTAGTCATTTATGTTTTTCCATTAAATAATCATAGCGTTCGTGACCTGTAACTTTATCTGGATCAAGAATTCCTCTCAACCTTTGAACGATAGGAGTATTTTCAGATTTGTAATTCACAGATTCTTCTTCAATTTTTAATTGCTCTCCTTCTTTTCTTTTAGCAGAAGTAATGACTTTCAGGTAGTTCTCAACGAGGCTAGAAATCGAAGTTTCCTGATCCTTTGCGTAAGCTTTCGCCTGCTTTATAACATCTTCTTCGAGGCTTAATGTAAGTTTCGTTTTCATACGTATGAATTTTATCATAAAATACGTATTAATTCATTTAAATAAAAAAAGCCCATCCTGAACAGAATGGGCTTTGAAAGACTTCAGACTGAAATTAAATAAACTCAGTCTCCTTTTGGAGCTGCTGCCAATAATGCATCACTAGCTTCAGATTCAAACCTCTTAAAGTTGTCTACGAACATTTTGGCAAGCTTTTTCGCTTTGATGTCATATTCGTCAGCACTTTTCCAGGTGTTTCTTGGAATTAGTACTTCAGAAGGTACACCATCTACAGCAGTTGGAACTTCAACCCCAAAAATCGAATCCTTGGTATAAACTGCATTTTCAAGATTGCCTGCTATTGCTTCACTAAGCATTCTGCGTGTATGAGAAAGCTTCATTCTGGAACCCTCACCATAAGCACCGCCGGTCCATCCTGTATTTACCAACCAAACTTGAGATCCATGCTTTCTGATCTTTTCAGCAAGCAACTCAGCATATTCAGTAGGATGTAAAGGCATAAAAGGAGAACCAAAGCAAGCTGAAAAAGTAGCTTGAGGCTCAGTAACACCACGTTCAGTTCCTGCTACTTTTGCTGTGTATCCACTGATGAAGTGATACATAGCTTGTTCAGGTGTCAGTTTAGAAATAGGAGGGAGCACACCAAAAGCATCTGCAGTTAAGAAAATAATATTCTCCGGATGTCCGCCCGTTCCGGTTTTGCTGGCATTAGGAATAAAATCGATCGGGTAAGAACATCTGGTATTTTGAGTAAGACTTACATCATCGAAATCCGGTTCGCGATTATCATCCAGAATAACGTTCTCTAAAATAGTACCCGGCATTTTGGTGGTTGCGTAGATCATTGGCTCGCCTTCTTCAGAAAGATTGATCGTTTTTGCATAACAACCACCCTCGAAATTGAAAACACCATCATCACTCCAGCCATGCTCATCATCACCAATCAGTGTTTTTTCAGGATCGGCAGAAAGTGTTGTTTTTCCCGTTCCGGATAAACCAAAGAAAACAGCCGTTTTACCATTTTCATCATGGTTAGCGGAACAATGCATTGCCATAATTCCTTTTTTAGGAAGCAGGTAATTCATTACCCCAAAAATTCCCTTTTTAACTTCTCCGGAGTATAATGTTCCTCCGATTAGGATGATCTTCTTCTCAAAATTACAAATTATGAATGTACTGGATTTTGTACCGTCTTCAGTCGGGTCTGCTTCCAGAAATGGTGCTGCCATTACTGTAAACTCAGGCTCATGATTCACAAGCTCATCGTTAGTTGGGCGACGAAACATGTTATGAGCAAATAACCCGTGATAAGCAACTTCACTAACTACTCTCACCTGAAGTTGCGTAGCTTTGTCAGCTCCGCAATGCAGATCTTTTACAAAGAGTTCTTTATCAGAAAGATAATTCTGAGCCTTCTTGAATAATTTATCAAATACTTCTTCAGAAATTGGTTGATTGATATCACCCCAATCTATGTCATCATGAATGGAAGGTTGGTCAACAATAAATTTGTCTTTAGGGGAGCGACCGGTAAATTTCCCGGTGTGTACTACCAGTGCATGGTCTTTAGTAAGAAAAGCTTCTCCTCGTGCAATAGCTCTTTCATACAATTCTGCCGGCGATAAATTCCAGTGTACATTTTTATTACTCTCCAGTCCTAAATAGTCTAATCCGATCTTGCTTTTAGGGTGCTTGTCGTAGTTAGGTGTCATTTTTAATAATGAAGTTTTAAGTGAAGCCTTAAAGTTAAGGATTTACTTGTCTAATTTTAAGTAAAAAACCATTTAAACCTTAATTTCTTAGGCATTAAAGAAAGTTTGTGGAAGCGCTTTTTTAATTAAGGGAAGGATGATTAAATACCTAAATATTCATAGTGGTTTTAAAGATTGAATGAAAAATAAAATCCTTAAAAAGCGGATAATTTGTAACTTTAGATATGGAAAATGAAAAACGAGTAATAAAGCTGGGTTTGATACAAACTTATTGTGAAATAGACCCATCACAAAATGTAGAAAGAGCTAAAGTATTGATAAGATCTGCTGCTGAAGAAGGGGCCAATATTATTTGTCTACAGGAGCTTTTTAATACTATCTATTTCTGCAATCAGCATGATGAAAAAAACTTTGATTGGGCAGAACCAATTGACGGAAAGCTGGTTCAGGAGCTTAGTGATTTATCTGTAGAATTAGGTGTTGTGCTAATAGCTCCATTCTTTGAGAAAAGAACTCAGGGGGTTTATCATAACTCACTGGTAGTAATAGATGCAGATGGAAGTGTTTTAGGGAACTATCGGAAGATGCATATTCCGGACGATCCCGGTTTTCACGAGAAATATTATTTTACTCCGGGTGATAAAGAAACGGGATTTCAGGTTTTTGATACGGCTTTTGGTAAGATCGGAGCGCTCATTTGTTGGGATCAATGGTATCCTGAAGCCGCCCGAATAACAGCTCTGAAAGGCGCTGAGATCATTTTTTATCCAACTGCGATTGGAATGCTGAAGAAAGAAACCAGAAAGCAGAAAAAAATATTTATGGATGCCTGGATAACTATTCAGAGAAGTCATGCTATTGCTAATGGATGTTTTGTAGCAGTTACAAACAGAGTAGGAAAAGAAAAAGGAAACAAGTTCTGGGGCAACTCTTTTGTCGCAGGTCCATTTGGAGAAATTCTCAAACAGGGTGGACAAAAAGAAGAAATCGTTATTGCAGAGGTCGATCTTAACTCCATAGAAAGTCAGCGAAGAGAATGGCCATTCTTCAGAGACCGTAGAATTGATGTTTATGATGGAATCATGAAAAGGTTGATTGACTGATTTTAAATATCGAATAGTGAACAAGGAATCATGAATATCGAACAGAATTTGAATAACCTTTTAATGCCTGCTGAATGGGAAAAGCATTCTGCAACTTTGCTTCATTGGCCATCAAATAAAGAGACCTGGCCTGACGAGAGACTTCAAAGAGTTGAAAGAGTATATCTTGATATCATAAAAAGCCTTTCTGAGTTCGAACAAATTTTACTTTTAGTAGAAAATAACGAAGTACTAAGTAGGGTTTTAAAGCTTTTTAAAGTTGAAGGAGTTGATGCTAAACAAGTTCTCATCAAAGTGTATCCGGTAAACGATGTTTGGGCAAGGGATTGCGGACCGATCTTTGTGAAAGATGGAAACAGCTTTGTAATTACAGACTGGGAATACAATGCTTGGGGAGAAAAATATCCGCCCTGGGATTCCGACAATAATATTCCTGAATTCATTTCTGAGCTTTTTGGGATTAAAAGATTATCCACAAAGATGGTTTTAGAAGGCGGTTCCATTGATGTGAACGGAGTTGGGGATTTACTGACTACAGAGTCGGTACTTCTGAATTCGAATAGAAATCCCAAATTGACTAAGGATGAAATCGAACAAAATCTTAAGAGCTATTTAGGTGCAGAAAATATTATTTGGCTCAAATCAGGATTAGCTGGTGACGATACCGATGGTCATATTGATGATCTGACTAGATTCCTGAATGAGGAAACTGTGCTAACAATGGTTTGTGAAGATGAAGATGATGTCAATTACAAAGCTCTTCATAAAAATCTGGAGATCCTTCAAACTGCTACATTAAAGAGCGGTGGTAAATTGAATATAGAGACACTGCCTCTTCCCAAAACCAAAATTGAAGGAACCACGGTAGACGGCTCAGAATTTGTACCGGCAAGCTACGCTAATTTTTATGTGGGAAACGGATGTGTGTTAGTTCCTCTGTATGATGAACGGTATGACCAGCAAGCGCTGGATCTATTTAAAAAGTATTTTGCTGATAGAGAAATCATCGGAATTGAATGTGCTGATCTGGTTTGGGGACAGGGGAGTATTCATTGTATCACTCAGCAGCTTTATGGAACAGATGAATATTGAATATCCAACAATGAATATTCAATATTGAATTACTTGATCAATGTTAATCGCTTTGTTTGCACAACTCCATTTGCTTCCAATCGGTATAGATACACGCCACTGGCTAAATTGGTGGCGTTAAATTCAATGGTGTTGGTTCCGGCCGGACGAATTTCATTCACCAATTCCCGGACTTTTCTGCCTAGCACATCAAACACTGTTAATTTGGTGAAAGTGGATTTGTCCAGTTCGAATTCAATAGTAGTGGTTGGATTAAAGGGATTCGGATAATTTTGTTTTAGAGAAACCGCATTCGGGATTTCAGGAGATTCTTCATTACTAACAGGAACTTGTTTGATGGAAGTAGGTTGTCCGTTTTCAATTTTAAAAAGTGCTTTTTTGGTTAATACATAAAGGATATCAGAATCAGGTTTAGCATATAAACCGGTAATAGTATGATCGAAAGTAATGAAAGAATTAAAACTGTTTCCGGCATTTACCGACTGAAATAATTTGGTTCCCACAGATGCAAAAAGTACTGAATCTGAAGAAACAGCATAATAACTGGTATTCAAGGAGGCGTCTTCAATATCTGTAAAGAGTGAAGAAACTTCCCAGTTATCAATTTCCCCTTTAGCAGAATTTTTCAGTAAGTAAGTTTGAACCGAATCATTTTGGGAATCTTTAAGATCAACAAACCAATAAAAGAGGTCAGAATTTTTAGTATGATAGATATTTAAATGAGAGTCACCGTAAATGCTCAATGAATCATTTGAAGAATCTATAAAATTAATGACATTTGGTAAACTAAGCGATGTAGCTTTGTTAAGGTCTTTAGTTAAAAACAAGGAATCGGACTCAAGTATAAAAATAGTACTATCAGAGCGTTGGATGGATGGTTCTAAAAATCTATATCCTAAACTGGAAGAAAAATATAAGGTATCAGCTGGATTCTCATCATCTTCATAATTGAAAAAAAGCTCATTGGTTTTATTTCCTTCCCCTGCTGAATAGCTTAAATATTCTATTAAGAGTTTATCGCGTAAATATGGATGTCTGATAAAGTTAATTAATAGACCCGGGTCAAACATCCTTAGTGATCCGTATATTTCATTACTTGAATATTTATGTGTTCCGAATTTAAAATTGATTACAAAATTTGAATCAGCTTTTCCAATATGAAAATCTGTCAAATCCTTATATCCAATATTATAGCAGTTTTCATAATTATTTTGTCTGCTTGTTCCTCTAAATCGTAATGAATCTGAAGAATTTGAAGTATCGAAATGGTAAATATTTGATTCTCTAACTAGTTCTATTCCATTATCACAAGGAGTAGTATGTCTTTTCACATAATACAGCTGTGAGTTTGAGGAATAATCTTCAAAACCTTTCAGGTTATTATAAGTTACTTCCTGAGTATAGCTATCCAAGGTTGTCAGGTGAAGCATAAATATCAAAGAAATAACTAGCTTGAAAGTTTTCATAGTTACTTAATAAGCGTGAGTCTTTTAGTTTGAACTACGCCGTTTGCTTCCAATCTGTACAGATAAACCCCACTGGCTAAATTGGTGGCGTTGAATTCAATGGTGTTGGTTCCGGCCGGTCGAATTTCATTCACCAATTCCCGTACTTTCCTGCCAAGCACATCAAATACAGTTAGCTTGGCGAAGGTGGATTTATCCAATTCAAATTGAATAGTTGTCGTTGGATTAAATGGGTTCGGGTAATTTTGTTTTAGAGAAACCGCATTCGGGATTTCAGGAGTATCTTCATTACTCACCGGAACTTGTTTGATGGAGGTAGGTTGACCGTTTTCAACTTTGTACAGATCAGTTTTAGTAAGCACATACAAAATATCCGAATCTGGTTTTTTGTAGAGACCGGTTACTTCTGCCTCAAATTCCAGAATTTCCTGCCTGTTTTCGCCGTAATCTTCAGAGAAGAAAACTTTTGTAGTATCAGATAAATATAGATGATCAGGGTTTGAGTAGTCTATAGATATTCTTTTGTTTTCAGAATTTTCCAATAACTCATCATCTTCCCAGACATAACCATCAAAAATTACAAATCTTTTAACTCTAATGATGTCGGAAGTAATACCATTTCCAATATAATTTGCCTTATTCCTAAGGTAAAAAACCTTTGAGGGTGGTATAATTAGTGGCTCAAATGAAACATCAAGCATGGAATATTTTTCAAAAAAATTATCAATGATTACCTCGGAAGTATCTCCTGAATCATAAGACAATACTAGACTTGAATCTTTAAATCCGATAAAGATTTCATCATCATAATCAACAATTCCAAGAACAGAGAAGTCAATTAAGAGTGAATCCGGATAATCATCATAGTAACTTTTTTCATTCCATAAACTGTCTTGGTTTAGAGGAAATCGGTAGGTTTTTTTGAGAGTAGCGTCATATCCAGAAACAGCCTTTATTAATATTTCGTAAATAGGAGATGTAACAATCAGACTGTTTGTACTTTTTTGATAACTTAAACCAAGCGGGTTGGCAATTCCGATTTGGAAAATGTTTTCGTCATAAGTTTCTAAAGTAGCATTGCCACTCAAACCATAAATAGATTCATAGATAGCTACCGGTTTAGTGACCTTATTATCGACGAAAATATAAGACTCGATTTTATATGGTACTTCCTGACAAAAGGCAGACAGTTGAACGTAATCTCTTAGAATAACTGAATCTGAATTAAGTTCGGTGTTTAAATGATAAATGTGATTTTTGTATGGGTTTATGTTAGTTGTATAAGTTTGGCCGTCTTCCTGATAAGAACATATTCTATTTTTAGGTTCATACAGTCGATAAAATAATTGTGTTGTTCCCGTGGAATCCTCAAAACCACTTAGATCATGGAAGAAATTGGGGTTTGATTCTTGTGCAATCAATGGAAAGCTGAAAAACACAAACGATATGGTGAAAAGAAGCCTTTTCATTTGATCAGCGTGAGTCTTTTAGTTTGAACAACGCCGTTTGCTTCCAATCTGTACAGATATACGCCGCTAGCTAAATTGGTGGCTTTAAATTCAACGGTGTTGGTTCCTGCCGGACGAATTTCATTTACCAATTCCCGAACTTTTCTTCCAAGTACATCGAACACGGTCAGTTTGGTAAATGTAGTTTTATCTAGTTCGTATTCTATTGTAGTGGTTGGATTAAAAGGATTCGGATAGTTTTGTTTTAGAGAAACCGCATTCGGGATTTCAGGAGATTCTTCATTACTAACCGGAACTTGTTTGATGGAAGTTGGTTGACCGTTTTCTACCTTGTAAAGATCCGTTCGTGTCAATACATATAAAATATCCGAATCTGGCTTTTTGTAGAGTCCGGTAATTTGAGAATCGAATTCCAGAAGCATTTCGAAACTGTTCCCATAATCAGAAGAGTGGTAGACAGAAGCGGAATCGGAAATGAACAAACTACCAGAGATTGAAGTATCTGTAGAGACAAAAAGTAATTTGTTTAGGTTTTCAGGTAATGTAATTTTATCCCATGAGCCTTGAATGCCACCATTATTCGAAATTCTTAGCATATTTGCATTCCTGCCATATATATAGCTCGGATTTTGATCAAAAAATAAGGCTGAAAAAAACATAGAAGAGTCAGCTAGTTCAAAATCAGAAGAATATTTTTCGCTTCTGAATAGATGTCCATTCCCATCAATTCCGAAATAAAGAGAATCATTATTCGGATGAATATCCAAAAGACTATAATCGAAATGAGTACTGTCGAAGTAGCTAATCATCTCATCATAACCTGAATCATCGTCATCAAAATAAGGCCACTTTGAACTATCGGGTGAGAATGGTACAGTAAAGTCGTCTGTGATATAGTAAAGCGAATCATTTGCGATACTCAGTAAAAATTTATTAGCAGCGTAATAAAATTCATTATTCATCTGAGCTTTAATAATAATTGGAAAAGGAAACCCAAAGCCGGCATTTCTATGATCATGAAACGAAGGGGCAGAGCCTTCTCCATTTGTAGTCATCCTTATCCACTTAGAAGGATCACTATCAAAAAAATGGTAGTCGGTGGTATAACTTGCCGTGTACATTCCCGGAATAGTCCATTCTTCATAATAATTATTGAAGAGCTTGTAATAAGTGTTAGTTACAACATCAAAGTGATAGATATGATCATATCGGTAATTGAACTGCTCTCCTTCTTCGGGAGTTTCATGAATCTGAAAGAACAGTTGAGTTGTATCGGTAGAATCTTCAAACCCTTTTAATTCATGAAAATAGCGTTCCTGAGCTGAAATTGATGAGCCAAACAAACAGAAAAGTATTATAAAATAAAGCCTCTTCATTTGATCAGCGTGAGTCTTTTAGTTTGCACAACTCCATTCGCTTCCAATCTGTATAAGTATACTCCACTGGCTAAATTGGTGGCATTGAACTCAATAGTGTTGGGACCTGCCGGACGAATTTCATTCACTAATTCCTGAACTTTTCTTCCAAGTACATCATATACCACAAGTTTTGTAAAAGTAGATTTATCTAATTCAAACTGAATCGTTGTAGTGGGATTAAAGGGATTCGGATAGTTTTGATAAAGGTTAAACTTGAAAGGTAAAGATTCTTGAAGATTTGAAGTGATTACAAGTGGTTCAGAAACTGCACTTTCTGAGTATAACCCCAATGGATCTAAGGCTTTTACATTAACTTGATAAGTGCCTTTAGGTAAGTTTAGAATATTTAAATAAGTAGAGTTGGTATTAATAGAGATAGAATCTTTTTCAGAAATTACTGATATCAAATATTCAATATGTCCTTCTGATGACTCTATATCACTACTTGGAGCCCATGAGGTAGCGAGAGAATTTTCTTGTTCATAAATATAATTGAATGAAACTGAACTGGGTCGCTCATTATTTAAAAGCAATTCATTTGAAGCTTGATAAAGAAGATTTCCATTATTGAACGAAAAGAATACTTCCAAATCACCATCACCATCACCATCAAACTTGAAAATATTCTTTATTCCGTATCTGGTTTCAAAATTTAATTGGTACGTATTGTATTCGCTATTTTGATTACTGACCCTTAACCTAAGCCCTCCTTCTCTTATCTCGATAAAGTCGGTTAATCCATCATTATTGAAATGGAAGGCTTTAAGTAAGCCCAGATCTTCAGACTTAATTTGATAATCTGCTTCTACAAATGAGTTGCTGCTTTCCTCAAATTCATAAATAATATAAGTTGCATTCGTTAAACCTTGATTGGTTTTTTGAACCATAAGATCAGGAAATTTATCTTCATTCAGCCATAATGGTTCAAAATTCCAGTAAAGAGAAGACTCATCAGAAAAAGACCATTTTGGAAGATTTATTGATTTTCTTGTGAACGTTCTGTTCCTATTATTCTGATGCACAACAGGTTCTTTCCAATATTGATCATCATTTATGAAATCAGGATAGCCGTCCTGATTATAGTCGAGTATTTTTGAGGAATAAGTATTAAAACCAAAGTTTGTTATTTCATCAAATTCCGGTTCGCCTCCCTTATTATTCCACCCAATTGTAACGTGGCTAAACCCAATTAAAACCATGTCAGGAAAACCATCCAGATCCATGTCTTTTAAGTTTTTGAGCTCCTTTGCTTTTGATGCATTCCCAAGATAGATCTGATAAGGAACCCGAAATGAAATGGTTTCAAGTGTTTTGGTTCCTGAAAGCAATTGTATCTCCATAACATCATTATAAGTACTTCCATTTTCTTCTTTTCGGGTCTTTGTAAATATTAAATCTGTATCACCATCATTGTTCCAATCTGACAAGAAAAAGTTAGAAATATCTGAAGCTGATCGTAAAGTGAAAGCATTATTAAAATCGAGACCGTTCTCAGTTCCCTTTATATACTTTATATCAATTTTTTTATCGCCCGGGGAATTTTTGTTAAATATTTGCTGGAAAACTAAGTCAGTATGTCCGTCTTGATTGATATCATGAGGTATTACTTTTTCTAAAATTGCAAGCGAGTCTACAATGACAAAAGATTGGAGACTTACAGGGTTTTCTTCCTGATAAGCAAAAGCTTTATTAGCTACAAGGAATATTACCGCAAATACAGCGAAGTATTTCTTTGTTGAAATTTTCACTTTTTCAGACATGCTTATCCTTTTTGAAATTAAATTCGTAGTGAAGATGATGACCAAACCACTATTCTAAAAGAACATACTAAAACAGCACAAGTAATGCATATTAAGTTTACTATCTAAGTATTTACTTTAATATCTTTACCCTTCATAAATCACGATTCTGAAACAGGACTAAATGAGCACAATTGCCCATGAACGGTTTGAGGCAGTAATTGGCCTTGAGGTACACGCACAATTATTAACCAAAAGTAAAGCTTTTGCACCGGTTGCAGCACAGTATGGAGAAGCTCCGAATACACAGGTTTCACCACTTTGCTTGGGACACCCCGGAACGTTACCGGTTATTAATGAGAACTTAGTTCGCTATATCATTAAAATGGGACTGGCAACAGATTGTAGCGTTGCTCCGAAATCCATTTTTGCCCGAAAAAATTATTTCTACCCCGATCTTCCAAAGGGATATCAGATCTCTCAATTCGACACTCCCATTTGTTTCGACGGTTTTATTGATATTGAACTGGATGAGTATGATAAAAGAATCGGGATTACCCGCATTCACATGGAAGAAGATGCAGGGAAGTCAATACATGATCAGGATCCTTATAACACATTAGTGGATCTGAATCGTGCAGGTACTCCGCTGATAGAAATAGTTTCAGAACCGGACTTAAGAACTCCACAGGAAGCATACGCTTATTTGACCAAGATCAAGCAAATCGTACAGTATCTGGAGATCTGTGATGGAAATATGGAAGAAGGAAGCTTGCGCTGTGATGCAAACGTGTCTGTTCGTCCAAGAGGAAGAGAAAAATTTGGTACCCGAACTGAGTTAAAGAATATGAACTCTTTTCGGAATGTTGAAAAAGCCATTGAGTTTGAAATTTACAGACAGATCGAGTTGATCGAAGAAGGTGGTGAAGTAGTTCAGCAAACCAGATTATGGGATACTACAAAAAATCAGACCAGAGTGATGCGCTCAAAAGAAGAAGCTCATGACTATCGGTATTTCCCGGAACCGGATCTGCCACCCGTAATTGTTACTGAAGAATTGCTCGCTGACATAAAAGAAGAGCTTCCGGAATTGGCTGATGTACGTCAAAAGCGATTCATGGAAGAATATGCTATGAGCGAAAATGATGCGGTTACCTTGACAGAGAGTCGGTATCTGGCAGATTACTTTGAAGAAGTTGTTTCGTTCACAAAATCTCCAAAATCAGCTTCTAATATGGTTTTGAGTGAAGTTTTGAGAGTTTTGAATGAGCAGAGTATCGATATCGGAGAGTTTTCGGTTACCCCTGAACGCTTAGCTGAATTGGTAAAACTTAAAGAGGAAGACAAGATCAATTCATCTGCTATGCAGGATATTTTTAATGCGATGTTAGGCAATAAAAAATCTCCGGAAGAATTAGCAAAAGAGATGAATTTAATACAAGTTTCAGATTCGGGTTTCTTAGAGCCAATTGTTGATGAAATAATTGCGAATAACCCGGATGAAGTACAAAGATATAAGGAAGGAAAAAAACAATTGATGGGCTTTTTTGTGGGACAGGCTATGAAAGCATCTAGAGGTAAAGCCAACCCGAAATTAGTTACAGAAATGGTTTCAAAAAAATTACAAAATTGATTCTAGGTGAATCAAACTATTATGAAGATCAGAAATATATTTTATTTAGTTTTTCTTGCATATGCTCTTGCTAGTTGTAGCAACGATCCGGAATTCGAGACGGCCTATCTGAATGGAACAATAACTGTTGCAGATTCTGTTGATGATTCAAAAGATTATTCGGGCATTCAATTGATAATCACTTATCAGGAAAGTGCTACAAGTAAAGTTGATACAATTTTCAATAAAGCAACTAATGCAAATGGAATCGTTAAGGGAAAAGTGGAGTTTCCTCAAAAAGGAATCTATCCGGTTTTCTTTAACAGAAATGGAAATCAGGTTGCAACTACTCAGTTTATACTAGCCGACAATGACACTCTTACTTTTTCAGGAGTGCTACCGGCCTTAAATGTTAATTTTGAATTAGATTCAAGAGAGCATCGAGCAATGGAAACCTTTGATCGGGTTGACCGGGGTTTTAAAAGAGTAGCCGCATATATTGCTGCAGGCGCAATTGAAGATTCTCTTATTTATGATGAGGTTTTAAAATGGAGTGATCTGTATTGGGAAATCCATGAAAAGCATACTGAAACAATAGCTGCGAACTTAGCAGCTTCAGAATCTGCCAGATTGCTTAATACAATTGATAAGCCAATGATGATGCAGAGAATCAATGACGCTCTTACCAGTGAGGATGCTATTTTTGCTGCCGTTAGCTTCGGGTTTCCATATATAGCTAAAGAAAAGGGCTTGGACAAAGGAATATCGTATCTGGATTCACTTTCAGAACTTACAGAACGTGAAGATCTTATTTTGGGTCTGGATCAAAAGAAGATCGAAGTTTTATATGATAGCTCAAGGGTGGATGAAGCTAAGTCGGCTCTTGAAATATTTGAGAAGAAGTACAACAGTAAAACCAATGCAATGCAATGGGCAAAGAACATTGGATATGATCTGGCTTATTTGGCTCCGGGTTTCAGAGTTCCTGACTTCTCGTTTGCGACTCAGGAAGGAGATTCCATTAATTCATCAACGTTAATTGGAAAGCCTTATATAATTGAAATTACACCGGTTGCAAGTCGCCTTTATCAGGATCAATACGATCGTACTGTGGTGATCCACCAGATCTATCAAAACTATGATCTGGAGATATTTACTATTCCTCTCGACAGAAGTGAAGTGACCGTAAATGCATTTTTTGAAGAACGTGTAAAGCATTGGGGAGTTGCTGCTTTTGGTACTTTTGATATCCAAAAACTGATCGAGACCTTTAATGTTACTGACGTACCAACCAGAATTTTAGTTGATCAAAATGGAAATATTGTCCGGAAGTATGTTGCTTCAGAATTTACAGATGTAATTCAAGGAATGAACACCGTGATCAATCAATCAAAAATAGAAAGTTAAATGAGCGAAAGGCAGTTTTTAATAGCCGGAAATTGGAAGATGAATGGAGGTCCTTTTGAGGCCGCGGAATTGCTTGAGGGATTGAGATCTGCAAAAAATGAGATATCAGAGGAAGTAGATGTATTGGTTTGTCCGCCGTTTGTATCTCTTGGAATGGCCGTAAAATATCTTCACGACTCGGACATTCAGGTCGGCGCTCAAAACCTTCACTTTGAAGATAACGGAGCTTTCACCGGAGAAATAAGTGCAACTATGCTCGCAGAAAGTGGTTGTAATTTTGTACTCATCGGACATTCTGAACGTCGCCAATACTTTGGTGAGAACGATGAAACGGTAAACAAAAAAGCTCATACGGCATTATCACATAAAATAGCTCCGGTTGTTTGTGTGGGAGAATCTTTGGATCAACGGAAGAAAGACACGCACTTTGATGTAGTTTCTGATCAAGTTAAAAAAGCACTTCAAGATATTTCAGATAGTGAGATCTTAGATGTTGTAATTGCTTACGAACCTATCTGGGCAATTGGAACTGGAGAAACCGCCTCACCTGAACAAGCTCAGGAAATGCATGCTTTTATTAGAGCTGAAATTGCCGCTTTATACAATGAAGAAACAGCATCAGCCATCCGAATCTTGTATGGTGGAAGTATGAAACCGGCAAATGCTGAAGAACTATTATCGCAGACGGATGTTGACGGAGGCTTGATCGGCGGAGCCAGTTTAAAAGCCGACAGCTTTTCTGAAATTATTTCTATTGCCGAAAAACTTTCCTGAATCATGAAATACAATGTACTCTTGTTGGGAAGCGGAGGAAGAGAACATGCACTGGCTTGGGGAATAGCAAAGTCTCCAAAACTTGAACAGCTTTTTATTGCTCCGGGAAATCCCGGAACAGAATCGTTGGGAAAAAATGTGCAACTTAATGCTTCAGATTTTGATGAGGTTTGGGAATTTATACAAGCCCATTCTATTCATTTAACAATTGTAGGACCTGAACAGCCTCTTGTTGAAGGAATCGCTGACTTTCTGGAAGAAAAATGTCATGCTGTGTTTGGCCCTAAGCAACAAGCAGCAATGCTGGAAGGAAGCAAAGAATTTGCTAAGGACTTCATGAAAAGGCACGACATCCCAACAGCAGGATATGAAGTATTCAGCCAGGATGAATTTGACAAGGCTGCGGAATATATCATAGAAAAGGGCGAGTATCCGGTAGTTCTAAAAGCTGATGGCTTAGCCGGAGGAAAAGGAGTTCTGATCCCTGAAAATGAATCAGATGCTATTTCAGCACTGGAAGAACTTCAGGACGGATCGTTAAGTGATGCCGCTTCCCGATTAGTGATCGAAGAGTTTATGGAAGGCGAAGAAGCTTCGGTCTTTGCTATTTGCGATGGAGACAGCTACAAAGTGATCGGCAATGCTCAGGATCATAAACGTATTGGAGAAGGTGATACCGGTTTAAATACAGGTGGGATGGGAGCGTACTCTCCGGCTCCGATCGTAACAAAAGAACTTCTTAAAAGAGTTGAGTCAGAAATTATTCAGCCTACAGTATCCGGAATGAAATCCGAGGGAAATCCATATCAGGGAATTCTTTACGTAGGCTTGATGATCACAAAAGATGGACCAAAAGTTGTTGAGTATAACTGTCGGTTCGGGGATCCTGAATGTCAGGTGATCGTGCCCGCGATGAGATCCGATCTGCTGGAGGTGATCATTTCTTGTACGGAAGGAAGATTATCAGAAACAGATATTGAGTTGGACGATAAATACAGGTGTACGGTTGTTATGGTTTCCGGTGGATATCCACAAAGCTACGACAAAGGCAAAGAGATCCGCGGAGTTGATAAAGTTGACAGTGGTATTTTATTCCATGCCGGAACCAAGATCGAAAATGGAAAGCTTCTTACAAATGGCGGTCGGGTTTTAAATATCGTTGGGGAAGGGGAATCCCTGCATGAAGCCATCGATAATTCTTACACTCAGGTAAAAAAGATCAGCTTCGAAAAAGCATTTTTCAGAAATGATATTGGAGCAAAAGGAATAAAACGCCTTGCATGAGTCGCTTGTACCTCATAGCGATTTTGAGTGTTTTAATTGCAAATTCAGCGTTCGCCCAACAAAATTCTGTTGATACTTTATATACCGGTTTAAATAAAGCGACTTCTTTTACTTTTGGAAACGATGCTATTTACATCGTTGAAGCCGGAGCACACCGTGTGCTTAAATTGGGGTTTGAGGGAAAGCTGATCGAGAGATATGGAAAAAGAGGGAGCGGCAACTACCAATTCGACAATCCTGTGGATATTGCAACCACAAACGGGTTGAAGTTATTTGTATCTGATAAAGGAAATAACAGGATTCAGGTTTTTGATAAACGCTGGCAGTATCTGAGTTCCATTAAAGCTAAAGAGCAATTCCAAACCGGATCAGAAATTAATCCAATGTTTTTAGGAGTGAACAAGTTTGGGGAAGTTATTTTTTATAATGATGGCTCCGGGTCACTTGGAAAGTATAATGAAGACGGCTCAATGCTGGATGAAATTCCGATTCCTTCAGAGGTAATATCAGTTGATGGAATTCAAATTTCGGGTGATAAGGTTTTTATTTTAGATCGTAAATCAGGGTTTATACATCGGCTTTCAGGAAATGGATTTTATGAGACGTTTTATCCTGCTAAGAGAGGTAATACTTTTTATTACAAAGACGAAATAGTTTATTTAATTCAAGGTTCTTCTTTGAAATCAAACGGAAAAGGACAGATAAAAAACTTATATGATTTTAAATCGGAAACACTAGTTACTAAAATAATGGTGATTGATGATGATATTTTTATCTTAACAAGTAACTCTTTATTAAAAATATCTTTATAAAAGTGAAGTATAGCTATCTCTTATTTTTTTCTATAGTACTTTTCTTTTCTAATTGTGATAATCCATTTGCTACTACTCCCGGAACTCAAGGGAAAAATAAAGTAACCGGAATCTATATTACGTCTGAATCTTTAGAAATCATTGGTGTTTGGGGGAATCCCAGCTCTGATAAGAATGGTATAAGAAAGAAAAAAGAGGTAGAATTATCAGATGAAGAACTGCCATACGCACCAAATAGTTTCGAGTTAAATATACCTTACCCAAATCCGTTCGCTGGTTCCGCTACAGTTCAATTCCAATTACCTGTAGCAACCTCGATAAATCTTTGGTATGAAACAGCATATTTGGATCAGTCTGATGTCCCATTGCCAAATCAAAGTAAAATAGAAAGGAAATTTAGAAAGGTGTATATGATAAAAGATCAGAATAAGCCAGCTGGAATTCATAGTGTACAGCTAGCTACTCTTCTAAATAATAATGATGAATTTGATGAGAATGGCGAACGAATTGCTCCCGGTTTTTATAGAGTTTTTCTTCAGGCGGGTTCATTTATCGCATATCATGATATTTATATTGGGGGAGAAGGAAGTAATCCTCCTCCTGGGTTAAAAAATTATCTTTACTTCCGTTAAAAAATTTCAAAATCATTTCTATGAAAAAATTAATTACGCTTATAATAATCCTTCTATCCACAACTATAGTAAAAGCACAAGAAGAAAAAACGTGGGGAGTTACAGCAAGTATTCAATCATCTCAATTTGAATTTCTATTGCCAATATGGGTGAGTGAAACAGCAACACTTTCGCCTTCTGTTTCTTTTATTGCTGCACAAGACGGTGGAAGTGATCTGTCTTTGGGACTGAGTCCTAAGTTCTATTTATCAGATCCTGTTGAAGCAGTTCCGTTTGTGAGTTTTAGAGGAGGAGCTATCATTGGATTTCCTAATTCAGGTGATGCTATTGTGGATTTTTTGGCAGGTTTTGGAGGTGGTGCTGAATACTTTTTTAATTCAAGTTTAAGTGTTGGAATCGAACTTCAGGGTAATTTTACCATTTCAGATGAAGGTTCATTTAGATTCGGTAATCCCGGAAACATAAATTTTAATACAGCAACAAGTTTAACGGCAAGTATCTTTTTCTAAAATCTTGGAATTCGAGCCCTACCAAATATTTGATGAGTCTGTTTCTTTCGAAGAAAAAGCACTCAACATCTTTAAATACCAATCAGAAAATAATCCTGTTTACGGACGATTCTGCAAAGCTCTTGGGATTGCTAGTTCTATAAATATTGCAGAAATCCCGCTTTTACCCATTCAGGCATTCAAAGAGAAAGAAATAGTGACATCTAAGAAAAATATGTCAGCTGACGGCTATCAGTTTTTTCAAAGTAGTGGTACTTCAGGGATGCAAAGAAGTAAGCATATTGTTGTTGATCCAGATCTGTATAAACAGTCGATTTTTGATGGAATGTGGGAATTCTACGATCTGCATGATTATGTGATTTGGGCGTACACTCCGGGCTATAATTCCAGTCCCAATTCTTCTTTGGTGTGGATGCTGAATGCATTGATAGAAAGAGAAGATTCAGGTCACAGTAAGTTTCTGGAACTGGATAAATCGTTGCTCCAAAGTGAAATAGATAAGATCAGAGCCTCAGGCAAAAATCTGATGCTGTTCGGCGCTGCATTCGGACTTCTGGACTTGGCCGAACGCAGTAATGTTGATCTTGCAAAAGATACCATTGTGATGGAAACGGGTGGTATGAAAACATTCAGAAGAGAAATGACAAAACAAGCTCTTCATGAACAGTTAGCGAAGGACTTTGGATTGCCTCTGGAGCAGATCCATTCAGAATACGGCATGACAGAATTATTGAGTCAGGCATATAGTCGAGGTTCCGAATGGTTTGATTGTCCTTCCTGGATGCATGTAAGTATTCGAAATCCTGAAAACCCGATGCAGGAAGTTGAACAAGGAGAAGAAGGGTTGATAGGAGTGACGGATCTGGCAAATTTCTATTCCTGTTCGTTTATTTTAACAGGGGATAAAGGCATTATGAATGCTGAGAATCAATTTCAGGTTTTAGGCAGATGGAATCCAAAGAATTTACGAGGCTGTAATTTTCTCATCGACCAGGATTGAAGAAATGCCCCAGAATCACAAAAGCATAGAATGCTGTAATTATCTGAACTCAAACAACGAGTTTCCCCTCAAAGGAGGGGAACAAGGGGAGGGTCAACATGAATGAAACAATGGAAAATAATTTCCAAGATCACATCCAAAAAGTCTCCCAAGCTACAAAGGAATGGCTCCAACCCGATAATTTATCGCTAAAAAAAGCCATTGATAAAACGGTGGAAGAAGGTATGTTCAGTTTTGAAGACATTAAATTTCAGATTAGAACATTAAAGCAGAAAGTGGATTCCGGACAGGTTGAAGAATGGGCTAAGCGGGTTGAATTATCAGAAATAAAAAATTCAGTAGGACAAAAAGTTCTTTGCTTGCATGCGGGGAATCTTCCCTTGGTGGGATTTCAAGATGCACTAGGTACAATTTTATCCGGTGCTGATTATTATGGAAAACTCTCGAAAAAAGATCCGTATTTGTTATCAAGTTTTTTGAAGATGATGGATGAAGTTGATCTTGATATTCAAATTCAATACTCGACAGAGTTAGCCGATTTCAAAGATCTGCAAGCTGATAAAGTTCTGTTTGCGGGCTCGGAAGAATCTGTTGTCCCTGTTCAAGAAGAGCTTTTTAAGCTAAATGCTGTAAATGACAACACAGAGTTTGTAATTCGGACAGCTAAATTCTCCATAGCCTATCTGGATAATGAAGAGCCTGAAACCTTGAGAGATATGATCGAAGCGGTGTTCAGATACGGAGGGAAAGGTTGTCGTTCTGTAGCTGTCATTGTTAGTCCGTTCACTCTTTCAAAAGTAAAATGTCACTTTACCGATTATGTAGAGGAATTCTGGCTGAACAATCCTCAGCTTAAAAAGCCCAAAGAAAATCTGGCGTATCAGTTTGCATTCAATAAAGCCATTGAAAGGGATCAGGCATGGTTGGATGATTTTCTGGTTCAGGAAACCGATGACTTCCCCGATCAGGAATTTGTGCTAAACTGGGTTGTGGGAGATCATAATAAGGTTAAAGAGCTGAAGAGTAGATTTGGCAACTCAGTGCAAACGGTTTATCGAACCAGAGAAAATATTAACGGAATTAAAACTGAATTTCTGAGTAATGCTCAAACACCCGATCTGTGGTGGGAACCGGATGGGATTGGGGTTGTTTGAGTCAATTATCAACCCATTCCCACAAATTATTAAAGTCATAGAAACTATACCCAGAAGGATTTCTCATAATTAATTGATCAAGATTGGGGTTATAGCTCAAAGAAAGTATTTTGTTATTAATATTCTTTTGTAATGAAACGGAATGTGTGTTTCTATTTAAAAAGAAAATTTCAGAAGAATAGGGGCTACTAACACTTGAATTATTAGAGACAAGTATATTATGATTATTTACTAGAACAATATCTTTTAAAAACCTGTTATGAAATATTTCTGAACTATTCTTTGAAAGGATGTCTATTAAATATATTCTTATACCGTAAGTATCTAAAACAAAGTATTCAGTATCTTCTTTATGAATAATTTTTTTCATAAATCCATCCATGTCTCCAAAAGAAGATAATTCAGTATGATTGTTTCGATATATATCTACATTATTAATCAAGTTTAAAAAATATAAATCATTTGCTCTATCAAAAAATACTTTTGGGGTATAAAAAGAGCCTGAATACGCATGAATTTTTTTTGTAATATTTTCTTTAAAATCCCATTCATAAATATATGTGCTATCA
>NZ_LXYG01000019.1 GCF_001650905.1 Balneola sp. EhC07 | reverse complement strand
AGTTCTTTGGAAATTATTGAAGCATAAGACAGATTGTTTGTGCGAGCTTTATGAAGTTATTCTTTTGAATGATGGAGTGTAGGGTCGGCTCACAGCGTATATAAATTTAATTTTTTACAATGGAGAGTTTGATCCTGGCTCAGGACGAACGCTGGCGGCGGGCTTAACACATGCAAGTCGAAGGAGAAGGAAAGAGCTTGCTCTTTCTGGAGACTGGCGGACGGGTGAGTAACGCGTAGCTAACCTGCCTTTAACTGGGGGATAACATTCCGAAAGGGGTGCTAATACCGCATAAAGCAACTGAGTCGCATGACTCTAGTTGTTAAAGGTTTCGACCGGTTAAAGAGGGGGCTGCGTGCTATTAGTTAGTTGGTGAGGTAACGGCTCACCAAGGCGATGATAGCTAGGGGGTCTGAGAGGATGATCCCCCACACTGGGACTGAGACACGGCCCAGACTCCTACGGGAGGCAGCAGTGAGGAATCTTGCGCAATGGGCGAAAGCCTGACGCAGCCACGCCGCGTGCCGGATGAAGGCCCTATGGGTTGTAAACGGCTTTTAAGCAGGAAGAACGACCGGATTTCGATCTGGTGTGACGGTACTGCTTGAATAAGCACCGGCTAACTCCGTGCCAGCAGCCGCGGTAATACGGAGGGTGCAAGCGTTGTCCGGAATCATTGGGTGTAAAGGGTGCGTAGGCGGGCGTCTAAGTCTGGGGTGAAATCTTGCCGCTTAACGGTAAAATGGCCTTGGATACTGGGCGTCTTGAGTGTAGAAGAGGTAAGTGGAATTCGTAGTGTAGCGGTGAAATGCATAGATATTACGAAGAACATCAGTGGCGAAGGCGGCTTACTGGTCTACAACTGACGCTGAGGCACGAAAGCGTGGGGAGCGAACAGGATTAGATACCCTGGTAGTCCACGCTGTAAACGATGCATACTAGGTGTTGGCCTTTCGGGGCCAGTGCTGCAGTTAACGCATTAAGTATGCCACCTGGGGAGTACGTCGGCAACGATGAAACTCAAAGGAATTGACGGGGGCCCGCACAAGCGGTGGAGCATGTGGCTTAATTCGATGCAACGCGAGGAACCTTACCTGGGCTAAATCTACAGCGCTACCTCTGGAAACAGAGGGTTCTCTATGAGACGCTATAGAAGGTGCTGCATGGCTGTCGTCAGCTCGTGCCGTGAGGTGTTGGGTTAAGTCCCGCAACGAGCGCAACCCCTGTGGTTAGTTACCAGCACATAATGGTGGGGACTCTAGCCAGACTGCCTACGCAAGTAGTGAGGAAGGTGGGGACGACGTCAAGTCATCATGGCCCTTACGTCCAGGGCTGCACACGTGCTACAATGGATGGTACAGAAGGTCGCTACTCAGCAATGAGGTGCAAATCTTTAAAACCATTCTCAGTTCGGATCGGAGTCTGCAACTCGACTCCGTGAAGTTGGAATCGCTAGTAATCGCGTATCAGCAATGACGCGGTGAATACGTTCCCGGGCCTTGTACACACCGCCCGTCAAGCGATGGAAGTCAGGAGTACCTGATGTCGCCCCGGTAAGGGGTGCCTAGGGTAAGCCTGGTAACTGGCGCTAAGTCGTAACAAGGTAGCCGTACCGGAAGGTGCGGCTGGATCACCTCCTTTCAAGGAGAGCCTTGCTAGCTGGGTTATATATACACCAGCAAGCGATGAACCTACACAACTACCATAAGTAGTTCGTTACAAACAATCTGTCCTATGCTGCAACAATGAAGGAAAGCAGAGCAGCGGAGAAGCCCTGAGGCCGGCGTTGGCTACCAGGTGCGATCCCCGAGTAATATTGGGGCTTGTAGCTCAGGTGGTTAGAGCGCACGCCTGATAAGCGTGAGGTCGGAGGTTCAAGTCCTCCCAAGCCCACTTTTCTGACCAAGGAAGAGGGGCTATAGCTCAGCTGGCTAGAGCACTGCCTTTGCAAGGCAGGGGTCCAGGGTTCGAATCCCTGTAGCTCCACTGAAATTGAAGTAAAAGTATTGAAGTAAGATGTGATGGTAATACTGAGCGGGTGCGTAACCCCGGAAGTCACATAGTTTTATTGAAAGAATGTTAGTTGCTGCGGGTGTCTTTCGAGGCCGAAGCGGTAGTTTTATAACAGCCTGCCCGTGCTACGGGCAAGTTCTTTGACATGGTGAAAAAGTATAACAATGTATAAAGAGCGGCAATCGATTGATTGTCAGCTCATATAGTATGTTTGAAGTGTTCGTTTTACGAACGCAGATAACATGCGCCTAGGGTAGCTGTAGGTGGTAGTACACCTGCAGCCCACAAGAGTAATAGCTCAAGCAATTGAGTATGTTCCTTGCGCGCACCGAGAGGTAGTGCAAGCCATATAAAATAAGCAATTAAGGGCACACGGTGGATGCCTAGGCATGCAGAGGCGAAGAAGGACGTGTAAAGCTGCGATAAGCTGCGGGGAGTTGCAAAAGAACTGTGATCCGCGGATTTCCGAATGGGGCAACCCACTCTAATTTATTAGGGTATCCTTTCGAGGAGGCATACCCGGGGAACTGAAACATCTAAGTACCCGGAGGAAGAGAAAACAACAGTGATTCCGCAAGTAGTGGCGAGCGAACGCGGAACAGCCCAAACCGCATCCTACGGGGTGCGGGGTAGTAGGACCTGCGTAATTTTTGTAATCTTAAATCGAAGCTGTCTGGAAAGCAGCGCCACAGAAGGTGAAAGCCCTGTAGGTGTACCGATTACAAAAAGGCGGGTATCCTGAGTAGCGCGAGACCGGTGAAATCTTGCGTGAACCAGCCGGCACCATCCGGTAAGGCTAAATACATCTGCATGACCGATAGTGAACCAGTACCGTGAGGGAAAGGTGAAAAGAACGCCGAGAAGGCGAGTGAAATAGTACCTGAAACCGTGTGCTTACAAGCGGTCGGAGCTGCATTTATGTAGTGACGGCGTGCCTTTTGTATAATGAGCCTACGAGTTGCTCCTGTTGTGCGAGGTTAAGCCCCTAAGGGGTGGAGCCGTAGCGAAAGCGAGTCTGAATAGGGCGTGCAGTACAGCGGGGCAGACGCGAAACCAAGTGATCTATCCATGGTCAGGGTGAAGCGGTGGTAAGACACCGTGGAGGCCCGAACCGGTTGACGTTGAAAAGTCTTCGGATGAACTGTGGATAGGGGTGAAAGGCCAATCAAACTTGGAGATAGCTCGTACTCCCCGAAATATATTTAGGTATAGCGTCTGGTTTTGTCTCACTGGAGGTAGAGCACTGATTAGGCTAGGGCCCTTCACCGGGTACCAACCCTAGACAAACTCCGAATACCAGTGATGAGCCGCCAGGCAGTCAGTCGCAGGGTGATAACGTCCTGTGGCGAGAGGGGAACAACCCAGACCACCAGCTAAGGTCCCTAAATACCGACTAAGTTGATCAAAGAAAGTTGAGTTGCTCAGACAACTAGGAGGTTGGCTTAGAAGCAGCCATTCCTTTAAAGAGTGCGTAATAGCTCACTAGTCAAGCGACTCGGCGTCGATAATAATCGGGCATAAGTCGGTTACCGAAGCTGTGGGATTTAACGATCGGTAGGGGAGCATTCCAGTCAGCGCAGAAGCAGCGCCCGCGAGGGGCCGTGGAGCGGCTGGAAGCGAAAATGTAGGCATGAGTAACGATAAGAAGGGTGAAAAACCCTTCCACCGTAAACCCAAGGGTTCCTGATCAACGCTAATCGGATCAGGGTTAGTCGAGACCTAAGGTGTACCCGGTGAGGCCGGGGAAGCCGATGGCAAAGCGGTTAAATATTCCGCTACCGAAGCCAGCGTATGGCTAAGGCGTGACGCAGAAGTGACACTCCCGCGTGCTGACGAATGCACGTTAAAGGGCGTAGGCCGGGGGGCAGGCAAATCCGCCTCCCGTTAAGGCTGAACCCCGACAGTACTCGGATTCTCACGATGAAGAGATAGTGGAGGTAATCATGCTGCCAAGAAAAGCGTCGTAGTTTGCTGGTTCTCGCTCGTACCCCAAACCGACACAGGTGGGTGAGGAGAGTATCCTCAGGTGCTCGAGTAATTCATGGCTAAGGAACTAGGCAAATTCGATCCGTAACTTCGGGAGAAGGATCCCCTGACTATGTCAGGGCGCAGTGAAAAGGCCCAAGCGACTGTTTACCAAAAACACATGTCTCTGCTAAGCCGCAAGGCGATGTATAGGGACTGACACCTGCCCGGTGCTGGAAGGTTAAAGAAGGGGGTTAGCTTCGGCGAAGCCCTTGACTGAAGCCCCAGTAAACGGCGGCCGTAACTATAACGGTCCTAAGGTAGCGAAATTCCTTGTCGGGTAAGTTCCGACCTGCACGAATGGTGTAACGACTTGGGCACTGTCTCGGCCATGAGCTCGGTGAAATTGTGGTATCGGTGATGACGCCGATTACCCGCAGCGGGACGAAAAGACCCCGTGAACCTTTACTACAACTTTACATTGGCTTTAGCTGTCGCATGTGTAGGATAGGCGGGAGACTTTGAAGCGGCGTCGCCAGGCGTTGTGGAGTCACCCTTGAAATACCGCCCTTGCCACAGGTGAAGTCTAACCCTTCCGGGGGAACAGTGTATGGTGGGTAGTTTGACTGGGGCGGTCGCCTCCTAAAGAGTAACGGAGGCTCCCAAAGGTACCCTCAGCACGGTTGGCAATCGTGCGTAGAGTGTAAAAGCATAAGGGTGCTTGACTGCGAGACATACAGGTCGAGCAGGCACGAAAGTGGGGTTTAGTGATCCGGTGGCACCGCATGGAAGGGCCATCGCTCAAAGGATAAAAGGTACTCCGGGGATAACAGGCTTATCTCCCCCAAGAGTTCATATCGACGGGGAGGTTTGGCACCTCGATGTCGGCTCATCGCATCCTGGGGCTGGAGAAGGTCCCAAGGGTTTGGCTGTTCGCCAATTAAAGCGGTACGCGAGCTGGGTTCAGAACGTCGTGAGACAGTTCGGTCTCTATCTGCTGTGGGCGTTGGAATACTGAGGAGGGCTGCTCCTAGTACGAGAGGACCGGAGTGGACGTACCGCTAGTGTACCTGTTGTGTGGTCGCATGCATCGCAGGGTAGCTATGTACGGAAGTGATAAGCCGCTGAACGCATCTAAGCGCGAAGCACGCTCCAAGATAAGTATTCCCTATGAGTCTCCCGGAAGACGACCGGGTAGATAGGTGGCAGGTGTACGCATGGTGACATGTTTAGCCGAGCCATACTAATTAGACCATTGGCTTTGTTTATATGGTTTGCACCGCCGGCTTGGTGGTGCACCAAACAAGTAAGTATCCTCATTGTTTTTACTTTTTCTTAATCTGAGGCGCCTATGCGGGCTCCTCGGAACATGTCAAAGAACTTTTATTTTATTGATCTCGATTTTGAGTCCAATAGGACTCTCCGAATTTGAAGGTGATTCTAGCGCAAGGGTCCCACCCGTTCCCATCCCGAACACGGACGTTAAGCCTTGCAGCGCCGATGGTACTGCACTCGTGGTAGAGTAGGTCATCGCCTTCTCTTTTTTTACTAAAACCCGATTCTTAATAAGAATCGGGTTTTTTTTATGTGTATCAATCTTAAAAGTTTTTCGTTAATGTTTATATTGACTACTTATGAGATATACACTTTTTGCAATTCTAAGTTTTTTGTGGTTAGGTTCAGTAATTAATGCGCAATCGCTTTCTGATTGGACTGCCTATACGTCATTTCGATCCGTTTCAGGAGCAGTAGAAGATTCACAAGGAAGAATGTGGATGTCTACTAATGGTGGGGTTCTTATTACAGATGGAAATGAAGTTATTCAAAAAATTACCCCAATTGATAATCTTACTAGATTAGATGGTTCTGCGATAGCCTATTCAGAATCAATGGAATTGATCTTTGTTGGGTATTTAACAGGAGTAATTGATGTAATAGATGCAACGAATTTTAAGGTCACCCAATTAACTGACATTGAGAGAAACACTTCGTTTTCTCAGAAGGGTATTAATGACTTTAATATTTCAGATAACTTATTACTGGTAGCGACCGATTTTGGGATTGTTGAGTACGATCTCGATGGCATGTTTGTAAAAGATTCCTATATAAAATTCGGAGAGTTTAGTACCGCAATAGCAATTAATACTATATTTGAATATTCAGAAAATCTGTATTTAGGAACTGAAGAAGGCATTGCATTTAAGGCTTTGGAAGATGACTTTTCTGCTAGTAGCTGGAATAATTTTAATAGTTCAGATGGTTTCTCTTCTTCGTCAACGGTAGCCTTAGGGGGTTTTCAAAATGTAATATATGCTTCAACTACTACAGAAAACTTTACATTTGAAAATGGTTCTTGGTCTCAAAATCCAGAGTTCGGAAGTAACATAATCGTCGAGTATTCTTCGAACGATAGTTTTTTAATAGCTTTATCAACGGAAAGGATTTACTATAAAAATATAAACGGTGTGCTTAGAAATGCTTTTTTATCTGAGAATTACGGATCAGCACTTACAGAAATACCGTTTTCTGACGAAGTTATATTTGGTACCATTAATAGCGGATTAGGGATTCTTGATATTTCGAATGGTAGTATAACTTACTCGTCAGTAGATGGCCCATATGTGAATTTTTTTGAAGGAATGAAATTTGTCGATGGAGTACTTATTTCAGGTTCAACTAGGAGTTCATCACGAAGGGAGGAAATAGATAAAAGCAGAGGTTTTTATATTTATGAGAATGGGGTGTGGGAAAATTATAACGAAATATTAACTCCTGAGTTTGATGGAGTAGTATTCCGTCAACCTTTCAAAACAACAGCATCAGGTAATTATTACTACTTTGGAAGTTGGGGAACAGGGATTGTTAGATTTGATAAAAATACGGATGAGATAAGATTGTTTGATGAAACTAACTCAACGCTAAGAGGTTGGCCCCAGGATAGTGAGCTTTACCCTGTCATATCAGGATTAGAAACCGATAGCAATAATGATGTTTGGTTGGTCAGTAGATATGGTGATACTCCTTTATACAGGCAGACGCCGGGAGATGATGATTGGCAATCCTTTGAAGAGAACAATGCCGCTGCTTCATCAGATCTCTACGAAAATCTATTTATTGATTCTTTTGACCAGAAATGGATACCTATTCAAAATGCTCAATCCAGTGGAACAGGCTTGCTGGTGATTGATACAAAAAATCCTGAAGACGAGACTGATGATGTAGGAATTAAATTGCAGACAGGGGGAAATAGTGGCAATCTACCAGATAGCAAAGTTAATGTTATAATAGAGGATAATAATGGAGAAGTATGGATAGGTACAGCTCGTGGAATTGCTAAATTCATTTTTCCTGAAATTCTTATTGAAGGATCAGTTCAGGAACGAACGGCACAATGGTTGATCAACGAGGATACATCAGCAGTTTCCAGATTTTTACTAAGAGATATAAATGCTACAGCCATGGCGGTAAATGCGGCAAACGAAAAATGGATAGGGAGTGCAAATCAGGGAGTTTATCTGTTAAATGCAGAGGGTAGTAAAATTTTAAAAAGGTTCACAACTGAAAACAGCCCTTTGTTTTCAAACAGTATTAAATCAATTGCCATAAATGATATTACAGGTGAAGTATTTATTGCTACTGATGTGGGGCTGATCAGCTATCAGGATATTCCCAAAAGTCCTGTAAATAAAATGGACGAGCTAAAGGTCTTTCCAAATCCTTTCAATTATGATAAAAATGAAGAAATATTTATCGAAGAATTAAGCGATGAGACTTTTGTGAAAGTTTTAGGGGTAGACGGTACAGTAGTAAACTCGTTCCAAACAAAAGGTGGACGAGTTTCATGGAATGGAAAAGATTCAAATGGTAACCGGTTAGGCTCAGGGGTTTATTTCATTGTAGCTGTAGATAGCGAAGGGAACTCGAAAGGTGTTGGGAAAGTTGTGATAGTTAAGTAACCTATCTTGGAAATATGAATCTTGTCTAAGAAGTGATTTCAGAACTAAATAAAGAAAAACCTACTGACAACCCGGATATAACTATTGTTATAGTTAACTATAGAGTAAAAGAGTATATACTACTCTTAATGGATTCCATTCAAAAAGCTACCAGGCACTTTTCAGTCGAGATATTTATAGTTGATAATAATTCTGAAGACGGATCTCCTGAATATCTGATCTCGGCTTACAAAACTGTCAAAATCATAAAAAACGTTGAAAACGTAGGATTTGCTAAAGCTAATAATCAAGCTATTGAAAAGGCTTCAGGGACTTATACTTTGATAATCAATCCTGATACTGTGATTCAGGAAGATAGTCTTTTAAAGTTGAAGCAATACATGGACGAAAGCGAAAAGACCGCAGCTTTAGGATTTAAAATGATCAATCCGGATGGTTCATTTGCCAGAGAAAGTAAACGATCAGTTCCTGACCTGAAAACCGGAATATTCAGAGCTTCAGGGCTGGATAAATTACTTCCGAATAGCAGATTATTCGGTCAAAGGTATTTGGGATGGATAGATGAAAATGAAGTTACAGTGGTCCCCGTAATTAGCGGAGCCGGAATGTTTTGGAGAACTTCAGTTTTAAAAGCGTTGCAAGGTTTTGACGAAGCTTTTTTTATGTATGGAGAAGATGACGATCTTTGCTACCGGGTACAGAATACTGATTTTAGTATCAGATATTTTCCTCCTGCCAAAATGCTTCATTTCAAAGGAGAAAGTGAACGTGACATGAGCCTGAAAAGCTTAAAGAAAATGAATAGAGGCTTAGCACAATTTTTCACTAAGCATTATAAAAACAGTTACAATATTTTTTCGAGGGCACTAATTTCTATCGCTTTCAATTCAAGAACAGTAGTTCAATATTTGACACTGAGATCCAAAACAAACACTGATGTCCAACCTGAGAACATAAATTCAGCAGTAATACTTCACAGTCTGGAAAAAGAATTTCCTGATGATTTGGTTAATAACATAAAAAATGCTCTTAAGCTTACATCCGAAAACTTGGATCTTAAAAAGATCTCCAATGAAAACGATTTTATTAATATCTCCAAAAACTTAATTTTTGATACTTCTTCGGTTTCGTACACCGAGGCTTTTGACTTGATGGAAAAACTTAAAGAAAAAGAGTTTAGTTTCTATTTCTTGCTGCCTGAAAAGAATTTAATCGTAGGGAAATCAAGAGTTTTTGAGTTATAACCTAAATTTTCTGTTCTACATGCTTCACCATTTCGGGATACCAATCTGCAAATGTGTCGTTAGCTATATGCTCTCTGATTCTTTCCATCAGCCATAAATAAAAGGTTAAATTGTGCACCGAAGCCAATACAAGTCCAAAGATCTCATTGTGCTTAATAAGATGATGGATATAAGCCATAGTGTAAGTATTGCAAAGTTCTGAAGGAAAGTCTTCATCTAATGGTTTATGATGATCTTTCCATTGAGCGTTTCTGATGTTCACTTTTCCATTTCGGGTAAAGATCGTGCCGTTACGAGCATTTCTGGTTGGCATTACACAATCGAACATATCAATACCTCTGGCCACACATTCCAGAAGATTTCCCGGTGTTCCAACTCCCATCAGGTATCGAGCTTTCTCTTTAGGAATGTAATCCGTATTAAGATCAGCCATTTCGTACATCAGTGGGATGGGTTCACCAACACTTAAACCTCCAATAGCGATGCCTTCAAAGTCCAGATCAGTTATAAACTTTGTGGATTCAATTCTAAGATCTTTATAAGTGCCGCCTTGAATTATACCAAATTGATTTTGATCGTGACCATAGTGAGCATCAGTTTCAAGGAAGTGCTTTCTACCTCTTTTTGCCCAGCGATGGGTTAGCTCCATTGAATTTTTAGCATATTCATATGTGCTCGGGTAAGGTGGGCATTCATCCAAAAGCATCATTATATCAGATCCCAAAATTCGTTGAGTGTCTACAACATTCTCAGGAGTGAATAAGTGTTTGGAACCATCAATATGACTTTTAAAGTGCGCTCCTTCTTCATCAAGCTTTCGGTTATCAGATAAAGAAAAAATTTGATATCCACCTGAATCAGTTAAGATCGGTTTATTCCAATTCATAAATTTATGAAGCCCGCCTGCATTTTGCATGATCTCGTTACCTGGACGTAAGTAGAGATGGTAAGTATTCCCTAAAATTATTTGTGCATGAATTTGCTCAATCAGAGCTTTTTGTGAAACTCCTTTTACAGTTCCTAAGGTTCCAACAGGCATAAAAATGGGAGTTTCAATAACTCCATGATCTGTTTTAAACTCTCCCAAACGGGCTTTTGTGGATGTGGCTTCTTTTTTTAAAGTATACAAACTATAATTTGGTCTAATATTTATGAACGAGACACTTAAATGTGTATTTTAAGCGATTCAAAAACTAAGCAAGGCTTAATTTTCTATTGGGTAATTTAAAAAGATATAACGAAGTTATTTTCACAAGTTTGCTGGATTTTTTAATCCTTCTGGCAAGTTGGTTTGTATTCCATTGGTATCATACTGAAGGTCTGAATTTGATATTAAAGGAAGTTGGATTGAATTTTGTGAACACAGGTGTACTGGTAAGTATATATTGGATGTTTGTTTTTGTATTGACGGGTCTTTATAAAAAGCTCTACTTGATTTCCAGATTAGATGAATTCATCACCGTTTTAAAGGCAACGTCTATTGGGGTGTTATTTTTATTTTTCATTGGATCAATCGGAGATACGGTTTCTGTTGATGAGCAAAAATCCCTAACTATATTTTATTGGGGTACTACCTTATTATTGGTAGCATTTAACCGTTTCCTGGTAAGGACCATACAGAGATATTATGCTCGTAGAGGAAAGGGGCTTCATAAAACGGTAATAATTGGAACAGGTAATGCAGCTAAAACCGCTTACGACGACCTGATAAGAAACAAGACTTTAGGAATGCAGGTACTTGGGTTTATCCAAGTGAATGGAAAAATACCTGAAGCAAGCACAGGGATTTCGCCTGAAGAAGTAATCGGGCATTTGGATGAAATACGATCAATTATAGATCGTAATCAGATCCAAGATGTGTTAGTGGCTTTAGAACCGGAAAGAAGACAGGATTTAGTAAGTGTAATTTCTAAAGTTGATTTCCCTGATGTTACTTTAAAACTACTACCTGATTTTTATCAGTTAGTGAGCGGATTAAATAAGACCAATCAAATTTTTGGGATGCCACTAGTAGAAGTATCTCCTGAGCCCATGCCTTTATGGGAAAAAACAGCAAAACGCTTACTTGATATCGTTGTATCAATAGTTGCTTTGTTAATATCTATCCCGTTTGTAATTATTATCTCAATTCTAGTGAGAATGAACTCCGAGGGACCTGCAATTTTCAGACAAACCAGAGTTGGAATGAATGGCAGAACTTTTACTATTTTGAAATTCAGAACAATGTTTATGAACGCTGAAGACGAAACCGGACCAACCTGGGCTAAAGAAAATGACCCAAGAGTCACAAAAGTAGGATACTGGTTAAGAAAGTTGAGACTGGATGAAATACCACAATTTTTAAATGTACTAAAAGGTGATATGAGTTTAGTTGGGCCACGTCCTGAACGACCTCATTTCGTAAAACAATTCTCTCAGCAAATACCTCTTTACACACGCAGACTAAGAGTAAGACCAGGAATAACAGGTTGGGCTCAGGTAAAGTGGAAATACGGAGGATCCTTGGACACCGTTCGTGAAAAAACTAAGTACGACCTTTTCTATATTGAAAATATCTCGCTTAAAATGGACGCTAAAATTCTTATTAATACTGTACTCACCATCATAAAAGGGAAAGGGCAATGATGGAAAAGAAAGCTCTGATAATAATTCCAACATATAATGAAGCAACTAACATTGTTAGGATGATAGATAGGTTAATGGCCTTGGATTTTCCTATCGATGTACTTGTAGTAGATGATGGCTCACCTGACGGAACAGCTCAAAATGTGGCGGTTAAACAAAAGGAATATCCTGAAAGAGTGCATTTAATTGAGCGAGAATCAAAACAAGGACTCGGTACTGCTTATGTCAGGGGATTCGAGTTCGCACTTCAGCATGATTATGAATATATCCTTGAGATGGATGCAGATTTTTCACACCGTCCAGAAGACGCTCTTAAACTAATACGAGCTGTTGATAAAGGAGAGTGTGATGTAGCAGTTGGGTCTCGTTATTGTAAAGGGATCAGCATTATAAACTGGCCTTTAAGCAGATTAATTTTGTCTTATGCTGCTAATATTTATGCCAGAACTATTACTGGACTTCCGATCTTTGATACTACGGCAGGTTTTAAATGTTTAAGAAGAAGTGTAATTGAGGCGATTCCATTGAAAAGAATAGAATCCAATGGTTATGCTTTTCAAATAGAGCTTCATTTCCGGGCATGGAAAGCCGGGTTCAAACTCAAAGAAGTCTCAATTGTATTTAAAGAAAGACAAGAGGGCGTTTCTAAAATGTCCAAAGCAATAGTAAGGGAAGCGATTTGGCGTGTTTGGGCTTTAAAATTCAGAAGTATTTTCGGTGCACTTTAAATCGCATTAAGGCTGACCTTGTTAGTTTGATTGTTTATATTTGAACAAATTCTAAAAAAGAGAACTCATGCAATATCTTGATTTTGAAAAACCAATAGCTGATCTGGAAAAAAAGATCGAAGAACTTGAAAATCTTTCCACTGTTGGAGATGGGATTCTTAAAAAAGAGATCGCAAGCCTGAATAAAAAAGTTGAAGAACTCAGGAAATCAATTTTTGCTGATCTTACAAGATGGCAAAGAGTTCAATTAGCACGCCACCCTGACCGACCATATACCACGGATTATATTGATAATTTCGTAGACGATTTTGTTGAGTTACATGGTGACAGATATCACGCAGATGACAAAGCGATCGTTGCGGGTTTGGGTAAGATCGATGGGGAATCTGTGATGATAATTGGTCATCAAAAAGGAAGAGATACAGCTAGTCGTACATACAGAAATTTTGGTATGGCAAATCCTGAAGGTTACAGAAAAGCTTACCGTTTGATGAAATTAGCAGAAAAGTTTAAAATTCCGATCATCACACTTCTGGATACGCCGGGAGCATTCCCCGGTCTGGAAGCTGAGGAAAGAGGACAAGCAGAAGCCATTGCTAAAAACCTGAAAATGATGGCTATGCTTAAAGTTCCATTGATCACCATTGTAATTGGTGAAGGAGCCAGTGGTGGTGCCATCGGAATCGGAATGGGTAATGAAGTGTACATGATGGAGAACACCTGGTATTCTGTGATTTCTCCTGAATCTTGTTCTTCTATTCTATGGAAAACGTGGGATTATAAAGAGCAAGCTGCCGCAAATCTGAAACTTACTGCGAAGGATCTGGAGGAACTTGAGGTTATTGATGGCGTAATTCCTGAACCATTAGGCGGTGCTCATCGCAATCATGATGAAGCAGCTGCACTGGTAAAGTCTCAAATAGTTAAAAGCTTGAAAAAATTGAAGAAGCTTAGCTCAAATAAATTAATAGAGCAGAGAATAGAGAAATATTCTTCAATTGGTGCTTTTGAGATTGCAAAATAGTGGCTATTTCTTTCCCCGATAGAGAGCCTCTCATTGAATACACTCACAAACTGAGAAGCCGTTATGGTGAAACAGATAAGATGGGTTATGTTTACTACGGACGATATCTGGAATATTTTGAAGTAGCACGTACAGAAATGATTCGTAGTTTCGGACTTTCGTACCGTGAACTCGAAGAAAATGGAGTCATGCTCCCGGTCATACACTCTGAACTGGAATACAAAATTCCTATCCACTATGATGTAGAAATGGAGATCAAGGTGATGGTTTTTGATGTTCCGCAAGTCCGGCTACAAACATTTTATGAAGTACTTACTCAAGATCAGAAAACACCACATGTAATAGGTGAAGTTTCATTGTGTTTTATGGACTCCGAATCTCGCAGACCGTGCAGAGCTCCAGATGAATTTCTGAAAAAGGTCACCAAGCATATCTGAAATGAATTTAGGACTCGAATTCCAAAATCGAGCACTGTATACAATAGTTTTTGTTGGAAGCTTTTTTCTTGTAATTATAGCGCTCGGTCCGGGATTGTTCGGGAATCCTTCAATACCATATATAAGTTTTCAATTTGAAGCATTTCATTTTTTATGCCATCAGGACCCACTACGCTCATTTACTTTGAATAATAGCCAGATGGCGGTCTGCGCAAGATGTATAGGAATTTATGGTGCGTTCCTTACAGGTGTAATTTTAATGCCTTTTTTGGTACTAATTAAAAGAGTAAAGTTCAGATATTATTTCAGATTCTTGATTGGTACTATTATTTTAAATTTTATTGATGTTTTGGGAAACCAATTTGAATTCTGGACGAATACAAACGAGTCGAGATTCCTGCTCGGATCTTTATTTGGGCTAAGCTCGGCAATTTTACTTTCTAACGAATTTTTTAAAAAACTAAATACAGAGGATTAATATGGAAAATGAAGAAATGAAGCCAAGTTATTGGCCATCGGTTATTCAAGCTGCAATTATTGTAGCAGTAGTAACATCCGTAGTTGGGTTAGGTCTGGTCTATTATGTAGCCGGTTCTGAACCATCAATGGGAGTTATGATGATATCAGGACTTAGTATTCCAATAACCTGTCTTATCGGGCTTATTGGTGGTATTTTGGCAACAAGAAGCTACGCGAAGGCTTTTGACATTACTTTCCCAATTGGAACAGGTGCGTTAATTGGTCTTTTTACGGGAATCATTGCTGCAGTGGTTGGCGGTATTATTGGTCAGATTTGGGGCTTGGTTGATCCATCACTAATGGAAAGGTTTGCCGACACCATGATAGGAGCTTTTGAAATGAACGATCAGATTCCTGATGCGCAAAAAGATGAGATCATAACCAGCATGGAAGAAGGTTTTGAAGATCAGTCCAGTATGGGCGGAATTCTAAAAGGCATTGCAATCAATGCAGGTGTTCTTGGTTTCGTTAATTTACTTTCCGGTATGGTCGGAGCAAAAATATTTGCTTCTGAAGAAGAATAAATCCAATCTTATTAGTACATGTATATAACTCTGTTGGGATTGAGATCCTGACAGAGTTATCATTTTAAACTGACCTTAATAAATGATCAACGACAATAGTTCAACTTCAGACAATTATTCATTTTACGAGCAAAACATCGAACCCTGGGTAGAACGTAATGGTTTTGCTCATTGGGCAATGGCACTTATATGGGTTTTTGTAGCAGCAGTTACTTTTCAGGTTTTCGGAGGTATACTTCAACTTATTTTAATCTTTAGTACTGCGGAAAATCTAACAGACCCTACCGCAATCATGGATTCTCTTACGAAAAGACCAGACCTGTTGATGCTTGCTAATACCGTGGCTCAGTTTACTATGATAGCAGGCGGTTCATTAATCGGACTTAAACTTCATAGAAAAGTAAAAGCCAATAAGAGTTTTTTAAGACTTCAAACGGGAGAAAATTTCATACAACAAATGGGGTTAACTGCAGTGCTGTTTATTGTAGCCTTTCCAATTGTGCTGTTTTTAGGTTGGATAAACTCCTTCGTTCCCGTTAGTGATTTTATGAAGCAAATAGCCGATCAATCAGCAGAAGTTATCGGTAATTTATTAAGATCTGAAAATGGAATTATTTTAGGGTTTTTATTTATAGGTATCACCCCTGCAATTTGCGAAGAATTATTGTTTCGTGGATACATGTTTAGAGCTTTCGAAAAATCCACAAAATTGATCACTACTATTTTAGTTACCAGTTTAGTCTTTTCGATGTTCCATCTGGATATAACAGGCTTGCTTCCCAGAATGTTCTTAGGAGGGTTGTTGGCTTACGTGACGTGGACATCAGATAGTTTATACCCTGCTATGCTCGGACATTTAATTAATAACGGTGGAATTGTACTTGCCGCCGGTTTAAATCCCGAAATATTAGAAAGCACTCCTTCACCCGATTCTGAAATGCCATGGTTATTAATAGGATTAAGTTTTATAGTTACTCCCGCTGTTTTATATTTGTTGAAGAAATATAGATCAGAAACCAATCCAAAGGCTGAAGATGTTTAGTGATCCAAAACCAAATGAAATTGAAAATTGGGTATGTGTATTGGAGAAGAGTACAAAGCTCGAAGTTGAGCTGGCAAAAAGTTATTTGTCCAGTTTAAAAATTCCATCCAATATATTATCCAAACAAGATTCCTCATATAGTTTAAGCGTGGGAGATATGTCTTTCGCCTATCTCTACGTACCCATTGAGTTTGAAAAAGAAGCCAGAAAAGCTTTAGAAGAACTTGATAAAGCTAATGAGGAAGAAGGAGAAGATTCTTGAATGAACTTCTGAAAAGAGTATTGTTTGCAGTGCCCGCAGGTATTTTGTTCCTGTCTGTTATGTGGTACGAAAGCTGGACTTTTGATCTGATAATCATAGCTATCGGTCTGTTTACTCAGTTTGAAATGGTAAAGCTCCTGAAGAAAGCCGGAACTCCTACAGATCTGATGTTCTCATTAGTGATTGGTTTATACATACTGCTGTTCCCTTATTTGCCGTTTGCTTTCGAAACAGGACTAGTACTCTTTTTGATCTTTGTTGCGGTTCAAACCTTTAATACAAAACCGGGTGCATTCAATAATTTAACATCAGGTTTTTTTGCAGGAATTTATGCGCCCTTAGGTTTTTTATGTTTGATGCTGATTCGCGGTTTCGGTACAAACGAACAAGGTTTTGCGCTAGCTCTTACCTTGGTTCTTATGATATGGGGTGGAGATGTGTTCGCATATTTTGGAGGAAAGAATTTTGGAAAAAGACCATTAGCTCCCGAAATCAGCCCAAAGAAAACAGTGGAAGGATTTCTGTTCGGTTTTGTTGGATGTACTGTTGGACTAGCTGTTTCGATTTATGCACTTCCTTTTGTGTCTCCGATAACCATGTTGAACGGACTTCCGCTTATTTTTCTGATAGGAATTTTTGGACCTATTGGTGACTTGATTGAAAGTAAGATAAAACGGAAAGCTGAGGTTAAAGATTCTTCAAATTTGCTACCCGGACACGGTGGCTTTTTTGATCGTTTTGATGCTTTGATTCCGGCGTCTTGTGCAATGTATATTTATTTAATTTTTATGCAGGAATTCGGATATGTCACACTTTAGTGCACTGTGGGAAACTAAAGAATTAAAACTTAAAGATGTCTTTACTATAGCACGTGGATCTAAAGTCTCTGTGCAAAATGTTTTTTTGACGTTAGAAAGAGATGGTATAAAAGGAGTTGGAGAAGCGGGACCCAATACTCGTTATGATGAAACTTCGGAGACTGTTATCCGGTTTTTTGAAAAATTTCCTTTTGAGGAACTACATCAGGTAAGCTCTCCTGATGAGCTGGAAGTATTTATAGACAAGGCTTCCAAGAAGCTCAAATCACTCCATTCTATCAAGATTCCACAGTCGGCAAAAGCAGCCATAGAAATGGCGTGGCTCGACTGGTGGGCAAAATCTCAAAACCAACCACTGTGGAATTTATGGGGAGCGAAGTCAAATATTGGTCCGGTTTCTTCCTATACAATCGGGCTGGATGAGATTCCCGTCATCCAGAAAAAAATAAAAGCAGCAGATCAATATCCGCTGTATAAAATTAAATTGGGCACGGAAAAGGATAGAGAGATCATCGAAGGGATCAGGCAGGTTACCGATAAACCTCTCAGAGTTGATGCCAATGAAGGGTGGGAAACGGTGGGTCAGGCGCTGAAAGAAATTGAGTTTTTAAGATCTCAAAACGTCGAACTTGTAGAACAACCTATGCATGCATCGATGAAATCAGAGCTAAAGGAATTGAAAAGACTTTCAAATCTTCCTCTTTGTGCGGACGAAAGTTTTACAGGATCAGAGAACTTGAATGAAATAGCTGAAACGTTTGATATCATTAACATTAAACTGATGAAAATTGGCAGTCTTGTTAAAGCAAAAAGAACGATAGAAGAGGCACACAAACTTGGAATGAAAGTAATGATCGGTTGTATGATCGAAAGTTCTGTAGCGATAACAGCCGGTGGAATTCTTTCTTTATTTAGTGAGTATGCAGATCTTGATGGCAACCTCTTGATATCCAATGATCCCTATTCAGGGTTAAAGTTGAATACAAAAGCCAAAGTCATACTTCCTGAAATTGAGGGCATTGGTGTAAGAACTTTAGAAACCGAAGGAACTTAACCAAAACTAGTTATTGTTATTAGTATATTATCCGTAATAGTAAACAGCGATTAATTAGTTGATGTCTCAAAAGTTCGTTTCAAATAAAGATAAGTCAGAGAAAATGTTTGAGAATCGTTTTCTTAACGCTTTGACCAAAGCCCACTTTTCGTTTCCTCTGATTCTCTATATCCCGGCAATTTTTTACTTGTCCTTTCTGTTTTTTAGAGATGAACATGGTACAGTTTGGTATTTCTTAGGTTTATTTGCAGCCGGGTTTGTACTCTGGTCAATATTTGAATATCTGATACATCGTTTTGTTTTTCATTATAAACCGAAAACAGAGTTTGGAGAAAAGGTGTTATTCACCTTTCACGGTGTTCATCATGATTACCCTAATGATTCATTTCGCTTGGTAATGCCTCCCGTTGTAAGTATTCCTCTTTATGCAGTAATGTATCTTCTTTTCGAAGCCATCTTTGGCTATGGAAATCATTTCTCAATCTTTTCGGGATTTGTACTCGGCTATCTTTTTTATGATGTAGGACATTATGCGCTTCATCATTTCAATTTTAAGAATAAGTACTTTCAAAGCATCAAAAAGCATCACCTTCTTCATCACTATAAAGATGAACACCACGGTTTTGGAGTAAGCATGCCTTTCTGGGATAAGATATTCAAAACCGATTTTGATGAAGAGAGAGAAAATTGAAAATGGTTTGTGCTGAATAGTAGTATAATTTGTTTATCGAACTCAATTGACAAAATCATGTCATTCTTCTAGATGTCATGTAATTAGTTGACAGTTAAGTAGTGATAGTTCCAAGAAAATTTGCCCTTAGTATTTAAGACGGAGAAGAGAGGATGATCCGGATGCGTCTGCGAAGCAGGAATAATCCTTTCAGGTGAAGAGTGTAGTAATTTTCTCAGAATGTACGAAGACCTTTAGGATTATTCAGCGAAGGATCAGTGAACCCGTCTTAAATACTTCGGCTTGATTTTTTGTTACTTTTGTATCAAGACAAAAGTAGATACCCTTATGCTAAGTTAATCCTTTTATACAATTCAGTTCCTTGGCTCTGTGTACTTTTGTGCCGACAAAAGTACCAAAAGCTCCCGACAAGAATTATTGGCGCGAACTCCACTACATCGACTAATCATTACAAAAGGTCTTCCTGCGTTTGATGCATATTCTCAAATGAGCCTGAGTGTAATGATTGCTCCTTCGGAGCCGTCGATTTCATTGCGTTCTTGGCTCGCCAATAATTCTAAGTTCGATGTAGTTGGAAGCTTTTTCTAAAATCGTCAGGATTATAAACAAGACAATTTTTGTCAGCGAATTATCTAACATCTACAATTCTGATTTAGCTTTTATGGGCATCTAAGCTAATAAAAAGCACTCTTCTCTATAAATTTTGTAACAAGTCGAAGCAATCTCTCTCCTCTTAGTATAGGTATAATAAGCCAAGAGATTTATAATGGGGAACAGAAAGAGATATTCAATTTCTGAAGCGGTTGCTGTTTTAAAATGACTAACAATTATTCTAACGAATTTAAATATTCAGCTTTTTTCTTAGTAATAAGTACAGGTTTTATTTTGAATATATTTTCACTTTTGCTTTCGGACGGTCAACCTAGTACTATATTATTAATTAGTAGCATTATAATGTCTGGAGTAACTTTTTATTCAATTCCGTATTTTTTAATTATAAATCAAAGTATTGAAAACCGAGTTTATTTCTACATGTACCTTTCAGTAGCAGTAGTTTACTTTTTTGTATTTAGTCTTATATGCGGAATTTTTGTTTTGAGTATCATTTTTTTTGAATATAAATATTATAGCAAAGTACTAGCTGAGAATAAAATTGAGTTAGATTTTGATATCTCACCATTCGCACTGATTAAAAATTCCGATCTAGACATAAAGATTGTTCTTTACTCGACCTCATTATATCTAATTATTGTAATATTGGATAGAGTTTACTTTGGATAGCATTCATAAAACCTTGAATAAGAAAACTTGGTTATTATTAATAATTAAAAAACTTTTTAATTGAATGATATATGCAATTTGAATCCGGTTAAACAACAAGGGATCCATCCAACAGCTTGAACACCGATATTAGAATTCTCGATTTACTTGAAGTGACAAAATTGTAAGAATATTGAAAATTGGATATAGCTCATTGCAATTTCACCACCGTACATCCCGCACCACCAAAATCCTCGCCGGCAAGTTTAAAGCTCTTGATATCATTACGCTCATTTAAGTAGGAATGAATCTGATCTTTCAGAATGCCATCACCTTTTCCGTGAACGATCTCAACCTGATTCAAGCCTCTGAATACAGCTCTGTCTATATAATGCATCACTTCATCAATGGCTTTGTCAGTGCGGAAACCTCGAAGATCAATGGAAGGCTTTACAGCTTCTTTGAGTTTCGAGTCGCCCTGAATAATTCCCGAGCTTCTGGCTTTTTGTTTATTCTTTTTCTTTTGAACTTCAACCTTGATCAGGTTTTTGTACTTGGTTTTGAGTCGTAAACCATCCGCTTGTACCACAGCCTGATTTCCCTTTATCTCTACCAATTCTCCTGTTGTATTTCCATCCAGAAAACGAACATGATCTCCTACGGATGGCGGTTTCTCTGATTTTCTGAATCGGGCTTCTCTTTTCTCTTTGATCTCATTTAAAGATTGTTCTATGTCCGCTTTTTCCTGATCAATACCTGAACGAATATTCTTTAGATCTCTTTTTCCTGTCTTCTTTTCTTCAACGATCCTTTCTACCGCTTGCTCCACTTTACGGTTTGCCTGATCCATGATGGACTTAGCTTCCGTAAGTGCTTTTTGACGAATCTTCTCTTTTTCTTTATTTACACCATCAAGTTTATTCAGGTATCGATTCCGATCTGATTCCGCTTTTGATTTTAAGTTCTGAAACTTGGCTTTGAGTTCTTCAGCTTGCTGAGTTTTGGTTTCCAGTTCTGTAATCAAAGATTCCATCTTATCTTTGGCCTCACCCAATAACGTTCTGGATCGTTGCAAAACTTCAGGCTTTATTTTCATGCGTTGGGCGATCTCAAAAGCATAGCTGCTGCCCGGAATTCCTTTTTTAAACTTGTAAGTAGGAGATAGTGAAGCCTGATCGAATTCCATAGAACCGTTCACCGCTTTTTCATGCTCATGAGCAAACACTTTCAGGGAGCCGTGATGAGTAGTTACGATCACTTTGCATTGATTTCTGAGCAAATGTTCAATAAAGGATTGGAACAAAGCTCCGCCCTCCTCAGGATCAGTTCCCGCTGCAGCTTCGTCGATCATTACCAGGCTTTTTGGAGAGAAATTATCCAAAGTTTCCTGCATCCATTTTAATCGGGATGAAAACGTACTCAAGTCGTTTTCTATGGATTGATCATCACCCAGATCCACAAAAAAGCCGTTAAAAATGGGTAGCTCGGAAGTCGGATCAGCGGGAATGGCAAAACCGGACTGAACCATCAGTGCTGAAATACCGAGCGTCTTCATAGCTACAGATTTTCCACCGGCATTTGGTCCTGTGATCATCAGACATAACTCATCAGAATTAAGATCAAGATGAAGCGGGACGATATTTTCTCTGTCTTCTTTTTTGAGCCCCAGATTTTTAAGCAACAAATTTGTGTTGAACGCCTGCTTAAGCTTAATGTTAAAATGCGGCGAAATGATCGGGACTTCAGCTTCCAGTTTAATTGAGATCTTGGCCTTAGCTGCAATTACATCAATTTGAGCCAAAGTTCTGGCATTTTGTTTGATGTAGTTTGAATTAGAACGTACATGATTAGTCAGCTCTTTAAGTATCCGCTCGATTTCCTGCTGTTCTTCAACTTCAAACTGACGAATTTCATTATTCAGATGAAGAGCTTCTACCGGTTCCAGATAGACGGTTTGACCGGTAGCAGAAACATCATGAATAAATCCCTGGATCTTTCTTTTGAATTCTGCCTGGATCGGAATAACCATCCTGCCGTTTCTGATGGTCGCCCCTTCATCAGAAGCCATTCCGTCTTTGTTAGCCTGACGCATCAATCGATTGATGGTAGAGCGAAGGTCATTTTTCTTCGAGTTCAGCTTTTTCCGAATGCTCTTTAACTGCGGACTGGCGTCATCTCTGAGTTCACCAGTTTCAGTTACCTTTCCTTTAATAGAATCTTCCAACTCCTTCATCGGAATCAAATGATCACAAATTAAAGCTAAGGTTGGTTTCTCTTCTTTTCTATGATTGACAAATTTCTTAACAAGTCTGGTTGTCTGACAGAGTTTTAGAATATCTACAAAAGCAGTTAAAGGAATAATACTTCCTTGTGCTCTGGATTGAGAGAGATGATCTCTGATTTCCGGGACCTCACCTAAAGGAAATGGGTCGGCATCGAGCAGGATCGTCATCATTTCATTTGTCTGTGCAAGGAGATCTTTTACCGTTTGCTCATGATTTGATGGATGGAGCTTTTCCAGCAGTTCAACACTCTGGTTGGACTGTGCGACATCTATGGCTGCAGCACGAAGTTGTTCGTAACCGAGCTTTTCTAATAATGAAGAAGGGTAAAGCTTCATCGGAATTTTTGAGAAATTAACCTTAGGTTCTGGTAACCAAAGATAACTCTAAATAAGTCCGGTATGAAAGTCCCAATTTTTCAGGTTGATGCATTTACTGATCGTATTTTTGGTGGAAACCCTGCAGCTGTTTGTCCACTTAAAGAATGGCTTGATGAAAAAACGATGCAACGTCTCGCTCAGGAGAACAACCTTTCGGAAACTGCTTTCTTTGTTAAAAATGGAGATGAGTATGACCTAAGGTGGTTTACACCGGAAGTTGAAGTTGATCTCTGTGGCCATGCCACGCTCGCAACCGCACACGTTTTATTTGAGCATCTTGATTATGCAGAAGATGAAATTCGTTTCCAAACCAAAAGCGGATTATTAATAGTTAAAAGAGAGGGAGATCGCTTGATGATGGATTTTCCTACTGATGATATGCCCCAAGTAGATCCACCGGCGGTTTTATTTCAAGCACTTGGTATTAGGTCTGATCATGTTTTCTTTACTGATGACTATATGGTCGTTTTAGATTCTGAAGAAGAAGTTCAAAATCTTGAACCGGATTTCAGACTTTTGTCAGAAGTTAATGCGCGTGGGGTTATAGTAACTGCACCGGGGAAAGAAGTAGATTTTGTCTCCAGGTTTTTTGCTCCCGGAGCAGGAATTGATGAAGATCCCGTTACCGGTTCTGCACATACAAAACTAACTCCTTATTGGTCAAGAAAATTAGGTAAAGATATTTTGGAGGCCCGACAGATCTCAAAAAGAGTCGGAGAATTATCCTGCAGAAATAAAGGTGAAAGAACTGAAATATTAGGTAGTGCAGTAACATATATGATCGGAGAAATAAATATCTGATGGGATTCGAGCTGCTGATTTTTATCGGATTGGTTGCAGGACTGGTTGCCGGATTAATGGGAGTTGGGGGAGGTATTATTTTTACCCCGGTTCTTTATTTTCTGTTTGAAGAAGCCGGAGTTGAACAACCGGTTTTATGGACGATTGGGTCAGGACTTTTTTGCACTTTTATAGCTGCACTGGGAGGAACAGTCAGGCAATACATTCAGAAAAACTTTTTTCTCAAGGAGGGAATTCTCTTAGGAGTTCTTGGTATGACAGGCGTTTATTTAGGGAAGCTTGTTATAACTTCATCTTATTACAACAGAGAACAATTCGCCATATTTTTTAGCTTGATGTTACTTTATGCGGCGTATATGCTCTTCAAAAGAGGTTCTGATAAAGGAGATGAATTTAAAAGAGAATATTCTAAGATAGGATTTAAAGCAGCTTTAACTACCGGAGGTGCAGGGGGTTTTGTAGCTGCATTGGCCGGAGTTGGTGGGGGAGGAATTATGGTTCCGATAATGAATCTCGTGTTCAAACAGCCTTTTAAAAAAACAGTGAGTGTGTCTCAGCTTGGGATGGTGATCATGGTTTTCTCCGGGTGGTTTCAACTGGCTTTACTCACTCCTGAAGGAATTGGTATCACAGAAAGCACGATGGGTTTTGTAGATTTCGGAGCATCTTTGCCATTATCGATAGGGGGTTTGATCGGAGGCTTTGGAGGAGCTCTGCTTAATCAGAAAATCCCAAGGAAATATTTGCAATGGGGATTTGCTGTTTTAGCTGTAATTATGGCGGGAAGATTGATCTATAGCATTACATAATTCAAACTGATGAGAATCGGATATATAACAAAAGAAGATCCCAAGAATGTTCGGGCTTATTCCGGAACACATTTTGCGATGTATCAGGCGCTTAAAGGAGAGTTTGAAGAGGTAATCCCGTTGGGTCCGATCGATCACTGGTATAAAAATGTCGCCAAGCTGAAAGGGAAATTCCTTACGTTTGGCAACGAAAAGCTGTTCAAATTTCAATATGATATAGAGCTTGCTCAAATACATGCAAAGCAACTGGATGAAAAGATCGAGCAACTAAAACCGGATGTATTGTTGGGTTCGCTGGTAAGTCCTGAAGTTGCTTTTCTTAAAACAGACGTTCCGCTTTATTTAACTACTGATGCAACCTTCCCGCTGTTGCAGGATCTTTATCAAAGCCATTCTAATCTTCATTCCTTATCAATAAAAAATGCCCTCATTCTTGAGCGAATGGCATTTGAGAAAGCACGAAAGCTGTTGGTGCCATTGAAATGGATTTCAAAATCCGCACAGAATAATTACCGAATTCCTGAATCAAAAATTGGAGTAATACCATACGGTTCTAATCTGGTCTCACCAATTGAAAATGAGGTTCAGAATCTCATTAAGGAAAGAGTAAGATCAGAAGAATTGACGTTTCTTTTTGTTGGAGTAAGATGGGAGGAAAAAGGCGGTCCGGAAGCAGTTGGGATTATAAAAGAACTAAATAGCAAAGGCATAAAAGCCAAATTGATTGTTGTTGGCTCCACTCCGAAAATTGATGAAGATTATGTGGAAGTAATTGGGTTTCTGGATAAGCAAGACACGGATCAATTATTAAAATTAATAGAGCTTTATCAAAAGTCGACTTTTTTCATTCTGCCAACAAAAGCGGAGTGTGTAGGAATGTCGTTTATTGAAGCGGCTTCTTATGGTTTGCCGGCTATTGGTTCAAATGTAGGAGGAGTTCCCGAGGCAGTGATCCATAAAGAAACAGGATTGGTTATTGATCCGGAGGAAAGCCCGTCCAAGATTGCTGATGAAATAGCTGAACTATGGAATAACAAATCCATGTACAAAGAAATGTGTGCACAATCCCGAAAAAGGTATTCAGCACAAATGAACTGGAAAAACTGGGCAAAAAAAGTAAAAGAAATACTATCTAAAGAGGTTATTTAGCAATTGTCTTACCGCGCGGAGTACCTTCACGAATCGCAAGCTGTCCACATCCTGCGTCAATATCATCACCACGACTTCTCCTAACTGTGGCTCGTACTTCATTTCTGGAGAGTTCCTTCATGAATTTGTTTAACCGCTCTTCCCGAGCACGATGTAAGGCTACTCCGGCAACATTATTGTACATGATGATATTTACCTTACTTGGTGCCCACTTCACGATTCTGGCAAGATTTCGGGCATCTTCTTTGGAATCGTTGAATTCATCAAATAATAAATATTCGTAAGTGATCGGGCGCTCTGTTTTTCTGTAATAATGACGAACGGCTTCTTCCAGACTTTCCAGATTCATGGAGCTGTTGATTGGCATGATCTTGTCACGTTTCTCATCGCTGGGAGCGTGAAGGGAAATAGCCAGATTAAACGGCTCTTCATCATCCGCTAGTTTTTTGATCTGCTTAGTCAATCCAACAGTAGAAACGGTAATTCTTTTGGGAGAAAGCTCAGTTCCCAGAGGGTCGGCAATAATAGAAGCAGAATTTACCACTGTTTTATAGTTATGCAAGGGTTCTCCCATTCCCATATAAACAATGTTTGTGATCTTTTTGTCGTATTCCTTCAAAGAAATTTCATTGATATATTGGACCTGATCCACAACTTCGCCATGACTAAGGTTTCGGAAGAATCCCATTTTTCCGGTTGCACAGAAAGCACATCCAAATACACATCCAACCTGAGAAGACACGCAAACCGTTAATCTATTGGCAACGCCGTCGTCATAAAAATCCGGAATCAAAACAGCTTCAACTTTGTAGTCCTTATCTTCATCAGCCAGTTTGAAAAGAAATTTTATAGTACCGTCTTTAGATTTTTGCTGATCAGAAAGTTGAATGCGATTTATGTAAGCAACTTCATTCAGTTTTGTCCTGAGGTCTTTTGACAAGTTGGTCATTTCTTCGAAAGAAGAAGCGCCTTTCTGGTACAGCCACTGAAAGATCTGATCGGTTCTGAAGCGGGGCAAACCCAATTCAGAACAAAAGTCTGACAGTTCTGTTTTAGTGAGTGATTTAAGGTCGGTTTTTTGAGAAGTATCTACTGATGTCATAGTACACTAAAGATAAGCAGAAAGCGTGCCAAGGACTAGGAGGAAAAAGGTTATTCTGAAACGATAAACTCCGAAATCATTTGTAAATATTGTTAATCAAAATAGTTTTATAGAAAAAATACTTTATTATTGATAATAAATAACTTGTACATGTTTAAAATGATTTAAAAAATGAGAAATATATTTTTATTAGCTTTACTTATTAGTTTGTGTATCAGTAACTATACCATCGCTCAATCTGTTTCTAAAAATCCTGTAGATAATCTATTTTTGGAAGAATACGAGAGTGAACTAGAGCTACTGTATTATAATGGTTTCAAATATATAGGAGATATTAACGGAGACGGTGATAGAGACTTCTATTTTGCGAGAAATATTCGAGACCTTTCAACAGAAGATTTGGGTGATTTCTCGAATAAAGCTCTTTATTTCAACGGAGGAATAGATTTTGATTTAGAAGCTGAGATAGTAGAGACATTATCTTCAGAAGCCAATTCGAGTTATTATCCAGTTGGTGATCTTAATGGTGATGGGATATCAGACTTTGTTAGCAGATCGAATCTTAGCTCAGATTATATAATAAACTTCGACCTCAGCAATGGGCTGAGAAATAATATACAAAGTATACCTCTTTCTTCAGAATTTGCAGAATCAATATCAAACGGTGACTATTTAAGTGAATTCGATTTAAATGGTGATGGATTTCAGGATGTAATAATTCAGAAAGATTACAGAAATAATGCTCAATATTTAGAGGTTAAAATCATTTTTGGGGCCGATGATCCTGATTCTACAAAATTTCAAAGCTATACTATCACAAGTAATGACAATGAAGAAGTAGATCTTTATAATCACGCATATATTTTACCGGCCGACCTTGATGCAGATGGCAAGTATGAGATAGTTGTTTTTGGATATCATGAAGCACTACAAGTACAGAACGAAGACGAGATTGATGTATTAACATTAGCTTTAGATTCCAATTTAGGTATTGAAATTGAGAGTGTTTTGAACTTGGAAAACATTATCCAGAATAATAGGCTAAAAGCTTTTTTAATTAAAACTCCAGATTCATCAGCTTCTTTTTTTATACAAAATAACAGAGGTGAAAAGAAAATAGTTGAACTCTTAAAGAGCTCAACTTCTATTACAATAAACCAAGAATTAGATGTGTCCAGTAAATTTTCATATGCCGAAGTTAATGCAGTAGGCGATATTGATAACAATGGAGTAACAGATTTTATTGGCCCTTCTTCAATAAATTTTGATGAAAGAGTTTTATACTTTGGGGAGAATGAAACCGGAAATTATACATCAATAAATTTAACGGAAGAATTAGACCAATCTGTTGAGTATCTAAGGTCAGATATACGTACACCAGAAAATACGCTTGGGGATATTAATGATGATGGAATTGATGATTTGATGCTATATCATCTTGAAAGTGAAGGTACGGGTGATATTAGTTCTGTTGTAGGAGCAGGGATTATAATAATAAATGGTAATGAGTCCAGAAACCTGCAAGATACCGTATCATATTTCCAAAAATGGCCCGAAGATCAAGTGTCAATAGCTAGTTTCAATGCCGGAGATTTTAATAATGACGGGATTGAAGATTATGGAGCTATATTTAAGAATAACATAAATAGTAATAAATCATCAAGAGTAGAAATATATTTTGGAGCAACTGACAAAATAGATTGGGAAACTCCAGACCTCATTTTAGAGCATGAAAATGGTTACTTACCTAGTTTCCCTGCAGTGGGGGACTTTAACGGTGATCAAATAGAAGACCTAGCTGTTAATTACGAAAATGAATCTGGTGGAATAAGGATATATTTTGGAGGAACAGCAACAGATAATATTTCAGATCATGAAATTACTCTTTTATCAGTACTGAGTATTGATTCATTATCAGTGATAGGTGGCTACAATGCTCTTTCAACTGTAGTAAATCTTGGAGATTTAAATAAAGATAACTCCGATGAACTAGGATTTTCGAGGGAGTTTTTGGCGGCAGATCAAATCAATTCCTCCAATTGGTACGTAGCCTATGGTGGGGGCGATTTAACAAATACATACGATCTAATATTTGATGGGCACCGGTCCAATTTTGAAGCTGTAGGAGATATAGACTCTGATGGAAATATAGAGTTTCTTGCTGCTTCTCCAATTTTTAACAGTGAAATTGTTGAGATTTATGAATTTGATACTGAGAATGAAGAGGTTGTAATGGAGTACTCTCTTGCCAAGCCCGAAACAGTTAGTGGTACACGTAGAATTTTAGGATTTGGGAATAGCAGTGCTTCCGGTGATTTTAACGGCGATGGAATAATCGATTTAGTAATTTCTAGCTCGTTCCATTCTAATGGAGAAGGAAGAGCTGGATTTCCTCCGTTTGATTATACATACGAAGGGGGAGATGCTGTATTTGTATATTATGGTGGTCCAAATTTTGATACTCAATTCGATCATGCATTTAAGGTAGGTATTCAAGAATTACGAAAAGAAGAGTTTTCTGAGAATACTCAATATGTGTACCAATCAAATGGTGAACTAACTAGTATACCTGATATAGATGACGATTTGGATGATGAGTTACTTTTTGGAACGGATAATCAAGATTTTCTTACAAATGCAGTGATTTTTTCTGGACAGAGTGATTCGTTAAACTTTGGATCCGAAACTATATTCATGATAAATGGTTTGAATAATAACCTTGCATTAGGGAGCATTAACTCAGATAATAAATATCGAGTTGCGAGTTCTGCAGTTGGAGATTTTGATTCAGATGGTAGAACTGAACTTTTATTGCCTCAACCTGATGACGCAAATTTTAAGTCTGATGTGATATCAAAATACAATCTTTATGAAGAACCTGTTTCTAATGAAGATAATGTAAATATTATAAGCTCGTACAGTTTGAATCAAAATTATCCTAACCCATTTAATCCCTCAACCAATATCAGTTATTCAATTCCACAAACAACAGATGTAAGTTTGAAAATTTATGATATGAATGGAAGATTAGTATCTACATTGGTAAATAAGAGACAAACATCCGGTACTTATAATGTAAGTTTAAATGCTAGTGCATGGGCAAGTGGAATCTATTTTTATAGAATAGTTGCAGGAGATTTTGTAAAAACCAGAAAGCTTACACTGATCAAGTAGCTAGTACTGAAACTATCAGATACTAAAAAGACGAGATTATTAAAGCTCGTCTTTTTTTATTTAATAAAGGATGATGTACTCTTATTTACTAAAAGCCTTCGCCGCTGCCAAAAGAATTCCGCCGTCAATTCGTTCTTTGTAATTTGGATTTACATAGGAAAACTTGATTATGCCTTTCTGGTCAACAAGAAATACAGCCGGCGCAGGAAGCAAGTGATGATCGTATCCGGAATCCTTTTCAATATCGATATCATAAGATTTATATCTCTCCACTGTTTCATCATCCATTTTGAAAGCAATTCCAAAAGCTTTGGCAGCCGTCATCGGAGCATCAGACAAAAGTGTGTAGGTCAACTCGTTTTTATCCATTGTTTGTTTCAATAGCTCGGGTCGGTCAGCACTTATTGCATAAACCTTGTAACCTTCTTTTGCTAGATCATCTTCGATTTTTTTCAGATCAGCAAGGTGTCTGTTACAATAGGGGCACCATCCACCTCTGTAAAAAACAAATATGGTAGGTTGATCTTTTACGATATCTCTAAGGTTGAGATTTTCACCGTCAGTATTTTTAACAGATACATCGGGAATGGTTGAACTTATGAGTACCGGATTTACTTCTTCGGCCGACATCGCATAATCCTGAGCGATTGATGAAGGTGAAAAAAGTAAAACGAGAGCTAAAACAGGAAAAAAGCAGGTGCTGAATTTACGTAAAGTCATTGTTAGTCAATTATTTATGATAGTTTGGAACATTATATGTTAGAAAATCATTGTAATAATTATAAAGACTAACTTTGTAACAAGAATATAAAATATGAATTTGGAAGAAGGGTACAGCCTAATAACTGAAAAACTTCAAGAATGGTTGAATACTGCCATCGAGATGTTGCCAAATCTGGCGGTAGCAATACTGGTATTAATAGTTTTCTACTTTATAGCCAGTTTGATCAAGAGATACGCAGGTAAACTTCTGCATAAAGTAACTACCAATAAAACAATTGTGGGATTAGCCCAAACTGTTTTAGGAGTAGCTGTAATTGGCGCAGGTGTATTTATCGCATTGGGAGTTCTGAATCTTGACGGAACAGTAACCAGTCTGCTTGCAGGTGCAGGTATCATTGGATTGGCTTTAGGTTTCGCATTTCAGGATATAGCGGCAAATTTCATTTCAGGTATTTTATTATCTGTTCGACATCCGTTTGGTATTGGAGATATCATTGACAGTAATGGTTATCTGGGAACTGTTCAGAAATTGAATCTGAGAAACACCATCATTAAAACGCCTCAGGGTCAAATTGTATACATTCCGAATAAGGAAGTGTATGAGAACCCATTTATGAACTATACCAAAAATGGAGAACGAAGAATAGATCTTCAATGCGGTGTTTCTTATGGAGATGATCTGGAGAAAGCCAGAAAGATCACGCTGGAAGCAATCAACAACCTTGAAGGAATTGATAAGAACAGAGATGTTGAATTTTTCTATGAAGAATTTGGCGGAAGCTCTATCAATTATGTAGTTCGTTTTTGGGTGGATTTCAGAACACTACCGGATTTTTGGTCACCAAGAAGTGAAGCAATTATGGCGATCAAAAAAGCGTATGACGAAAACGATATTATGATTCCATTCCCAATCAGAACATTAGATTTCGGAATAAGAGGTGGAGAAAAACTGAATTCTGTGCTTAAAAGCGGATCAGATCTATCTTCTGAATCTTAAAACTTATAGCCGGCTGTTTACTACGTTATTGTAAACAGATCCAAAATTGATCCCGAAACCAAAAGAGGCGCCAAAATTATATGAGGTTGCCTGGTTTCGAAGGTTCAATAAAACTTCGGCATCAGAAGCATCACCGGCAGGGATTGAAAGCTGATCATTGATTATGGAATATCTTCCAGAAGCTGAAAAGCTTAGCAGACGTGAAACCCGCATGTTTATTCTGAGATTAAAATCGAGCCTGTTTTTCGAGAAATCGTGCATATAATTCCCGGCAGTTATCCGCCCATCAATACCTCCCCATGCCTGGGTGAATTGAGTATTAATAGAAATTTCTTGCCTAAGTAGGAATTCTTCAGTTTTGTTGAAAATAGTGGTATCGGAATAAAAGTTTTGTTGAGCAAGCATTCCGTATCTAAAGGTCACTTCCCTTCTGGCAAACTCAGAATATGGAAATAAGCTATATTCAATAGATGGTGTTGCTCCTATTCTTAGATCTAAATTATTTTGAGTGGAAGATCTCCCTCTTGCATACCCTCCAATAGTCCAATGCTCGGATAAACTTTTGGCTACTAAACCATAAACATTCTGGTCTTCGGTAATAAACGTGTCTGTTTCTTTGTTGCCTAACGAATCTTCATTTACAAATTGTCTGTTCCTGTAGTTCTGCCAGTATTCAAAGCGCACTTTCCAATTTTCTGTAGTTCGTTGAGCTTCAAAATTTCCATTAATCCGGTAGTCTTTTTTAGATTCTTCGCCACTAAAATTAGTACTGGCTCCTAGTTCAAAATTCCACCCATTCCATGGATCGTCTATTTCTTCAGGTGTAGTTGTTCTGTTATCCTCAACACCAACATAGCTTACTTCCAGATCTGTAATGATATCTTTTTCAGATAAGTAATTTATAAGTCCCAGCTTTACATACTTAACTAACCTGTTTCTCATAAGTTCATTAGTATCAGATTGAGGCGAAATAAAAAGTATGGTGTTATCTTCACCTTCAAACTCTCCTAAGCCAATGTAGTCAAGAGTAAACTGATAACCTCCGCCCCCTGTTCTCTGCAAAGTAACAAGCAATTGAACCTCGGCCACACTTTGGTCTCTGACAAAATTTACATAGTTGATCTCACTACGTACAAAATCATCATCACAACCTCTGCAATCAATATAGACAGTTAATGTTGAGTTATTTATTTGTGCAATAAGTGAAGTAGGTACAACAAAAAATAGTATTAGAAAAAGCGTAAGGAGCCTTTGCTTAAAGGGCATTTGTTAGTTTTAGTAGGAAAAATTGACAAACTTAAATTTAAGAAGTTGACCAGTTTATTGGTACAAAAAGTTTATAAAGTGATGTAAAAAATAGGATAGAGATTAACGCCCCAGAAGTATCTGAAATGCACTCATTCCCAGTATTGCCAAGGTAACCCAGAGTCCGATAGTATGAGGTTTACATTTTTCCAGTGCTTCAGGAACAAGATCAGCGAAAACCATCCAGATCATTGCTCCGGCAGCAAAGCCTAACCCAAAAGGAAGATATTCTCTGAAAGTTTCAACGAAAAGAAATGCAGGGATTGCCATCAGAGGTTGAGGTAAACTGGAAAAAATACTCCATCCGATAGCTTTCATGGGAGAAGTTCCGTTTGGGACCATAACAAGACTAATAGCCAAACCTTCCGGAATATTATGAATGGCAATTGCTATAGCTATAAAAGCTCCAAACTCCATCGTGCTGGCAAATGAAACTCCTACACTTACACCTTCTGCAAAAGAATGTACAGTCATGATCCCCAAAAAGATCAGCATCTGTTTTCTTTTTCCTCCAACAACATCTTCCAAGCCGGGTGTGGAGCGACCTTCCAACCAATTGTTGGCTAAAACGACCAAGATTACTCCGGCAAGCATTCCTGCGATTGTCATCCATTCGCTTTCATTATAACCTTCAAAGATCAGGCTGTAACTGGCAGCAAGCATCAATCCGGCAGCAACAGCGTTTGACTTGCCCAGAAAGGAATCAGAAATTTTATCAATAAAAAAGAAAGGCAATGCACCAAGTCCCGTTGCAAGGGCAGTGATCAATGCATAAATAAATACTTGAACAACGGGTAAGTCGATCCATTCCATCTCAGAATATATATAGCTTATGAATTGAAAGCAGGTCATTTTGAAATTTAGAATCGCATTAAATAGAGCTTCATTAAGTCAAAAAAATAAGAGATGAATTTGGTATACTTTGAGTAATTAATAAATCGGCAGGTGCATGGTAAATCAAAGTCGTCGTTTTGTTCGGCCGCGACAAAAACTGGTTGAATTACTTAAAGAAAAAGGAATCAAAGATTCGAATGTGCTTATGGCAATAGGGAAGATTCCACGCCATAAACTGGTAGATACTGCTCTTCATCACAGAGCTTATACAGATAGTGCATTGCCAATTGGGTTAGGACAAACTATCTCTCAGCCTTATACCGTTGCTGCTCAAACAGAGTTGCTGGAATTGTCAAAAGGAGATAAGATCCTCGAGATCGGAACCGGATCAGGATATCAGTGTATGATACTTTGCGAACTGGGAGCTGAAGTATACAGTGTGGAACGACACAATGAATTATATCACCGAGCAAAAGAAGCGATGAAAGAAGAGGGATATTCACCACTTCTAAAATCAGGTGACGGAACTCTTGGTTGGTCAACCTACGCTCCTTACGATGGCATCATAGTAACAGCTGGAGCACCGGTAGTGCCTGAGGATCTGATTAAACAGTTGAAAGTCGGAGGAATATTAGTGATTCCGGTTGGAGACGATAAAACGCAGAAAATGTTGAAAATTACAAGAGTATCTGATACTGAATACAAGCAGGATGAGTACGACAATTTTAAATTTGTTCCTTTGATCGGTGAAAAGGGATGGGGAGAATAATGAGAGATAGCCAAAAGGATAAAACCACATTTAAGGAGGCACCGTTTTTAGTTATTAAAGGTTTTTTGATGGGATCCGCAGATATAGTTCCGGGCGTGAGTGGTGGGACCATGGCCTTGATTCTTGGGATCTATGAACGATTGTTGAATGCGATCAAAAGTGTAAACGGGCCTTTTTTAAAAGCTTTTTTCTCATTTAAATGGAAAACTGCTTTCAGGGAATTGCATATCAAGTTTTTGATCTTCTTGTTTGGAGGGATTTTTGTAGCTCTTGCCTTTTTTACCAAAGTAGTTCCGCTTCAGATTTATATGTTCACACATCCCGAAATTGTGTATGGACTATTTTTTGGTTTGATATTGGGCTCCATCTACATCTTATACAAAACGCTGAATGAGATCAGTTGGCAGGAAATTCTAATGAGCGTTGTTGGAATAGGGATCGGGCTTTGGGTCGTTTCGTTGGTTCCGGCAGATACTCCTGAAAATCCGGCCTTTGTGTTTTTAAGTGGTATGATATCTATCTGTGCAATGATACTTCCGGGAATTTCAGGTTCGTATTTACTTCTTATTATGCGAAAATACGATTATCTGCTTTCAAATATTGGGATGATAGGCGGTTCGGAAACTATGGACGGAATAATCGGATTATTGCCATTCTTACTGGGAGCCGTAGTTGGACTCGCAGCTTTTTCGAGATTTTTATCATGGTTGCTCGGGAAATATCATTCGCAAACTATTTCAGTGTTAATCGGTTTCCTGATCGGTTCACTATTTGTGATCTGGCCCTATCAGAACAGAGAGTTTGTTGAGCAAGTGAGAGATACTGAAGAGATCGAATATACTAGCGAAAGGGCGCAAGAATTGATGAGTTCAGAGATCAATGAAAACCTGCCTGAATATCAAAGGCTTGGTAAAATCATAAACCCTGACGCTCAATTTGATGAGTTTAAAAAGGTAGAAGTTGAGACGGTTAAAAAGAAGATGATCAAGTCGAACCCGTTTCTTCCCGGGATAAGTGAAAACTCCGATCCCGAGACCAATGTTTGGGGAGGAGTAATTGGAATTTTGATCGGAATGATGATGGTTGGTGGATTGGATTATTTACGAGAGAAAAGCTAAGCTCATCTAAGCATATTAGAAGTAGAAACTTTATAAGCTGTATCGTGATACTATTAGTAAATAGAATCAAATATTGCGTATATGAAGATCTCGAAAGTACTTATTCCAACCGATTTTTCAGAAAATTCAAAAAAAGCGCTTAAGGCTTTAAGAATTTTTATAGATCACTTTGATTGTAAAGCAGATCTTATTCATGTAGTCCCACTTTCAGCTTATTTAAATGACAGCATAAGTAAACTGGGGCTTCCTTTGGATATGGGAGATGATATCTATCCTAAGATCGCAGAAGATGCAAAAAAGAGGCTACAGTCTTTTTCTGAAGAATATCTGGATAAAAATTCGTCGGGAAATTTAATAGTCGAGATAGACCGTAAAGCCTCCAATTCAATTTTACACCATGCCGAGAAAGGTAATTATGATATGATAATTATGAGTGCCAGAGGTGGAGATGCAACAGATTTTCTTCACGGAAGCACTACAGAAAAAGTAGTACGAAATTCAAAGATACCGGTTTTAGCATTGAGTAATGAATTCCATTACGATAAAATTAAAACAATTTTGGTTCCTACGGATATATCAGACTTTTCTTTTGAAGTAGTTCCCGTAGCTTTTGAGATGGCCAATAAATTTAATGCCAGTCTCAATTTTCTGAATATTGTGGAACTATATAATTCCGGGATGTTTATGGAGTCGATGCATTCTCAGGAATATTCCGGGAAAATAAATTCATTCAATAAAGAGAATTTGTATTCCGGCTTGATGGAGAGGTTAGAGAAGTTCTTTAAAGAAAATGCTCTGGACCAGTTTTCAATAAAAAGAAATGAGGAGCCTTTTTATGATGAGATCGTTAAGACTTCAGGAACAGAGAGTATCTCAATACCGGTTAGAACAGTAATTAAGAAAGGAATGGTAGCTCATGATGATATCATCGACTATGCAAATGATTATGCCGATATGGTAATAATGAGTACACATGGAAGAACAGGCCTTTCAAGATTTTTCCTTGGATCCACAGCTGAGAAGATCACAAGAAACCTTGAATCACCATTATTAACACTGAAGCCGGATCCAAAGCATTAGGATTATCAGTTAAAGTTAATTTCCTGTGTTCACATCAACATCATGGAGAGGCTTCCCCGTAATTCCGATCGGGAAAGTTATGGTAAGTGGTTTAGATATCTTGAGAAAGAAAAGCCAGGCAAAGCTGAAAGAGGTCTTCATCAATTCTTCATTTTCTTTTATTACCATCATGTACATCCATTACATAAAAGGAGGTAATTATGAAAGTCAACAGAATTCTCATCCCAACCGACTTTTCCGAACAATCAAAATCTGCGTTAAAGCTAGCCGGTTTCTTCACCAAAATTTATGGATCTACCATCGACCTTATCCATATTGTGCCATTCAGTATGTATATGAGTGAAAGCATGGATAAACTGGGGCTTCCCTTCGATATGGACAAAGATCTATATCCCAAAGTAGTTGAAAAGGCTAAATCGGAGTTAGATGAATTAGCATCCGACTTTATAATGGAGAAATATCTGGGTAAAACTCATGTTCAGGTAGATAGAAAACCTTCTTCTGCTATCGCTGAATTTGCGAATAAAGAAGGGTATGACCTGATCCTTATGAGTGCAAAAGGAGCTCATGAGACAAACTTCTTTAAAGGAAGTATCACCGATAAAGTGATTAGGAAGGCACATGCGCCGGTATTTACTGTGAGTAGAAAATATACAAGTAGCGGGTTTGAAAGAATTGTAACAGCGATAGATCTATCAGAGCATTCTTTAGCATCGCTTGCCCTGTCAGTAGAGCTTACGTACCAATTCGATACTACATTAAAACTGCTCTATGTTAACCAATTATATTCTTCCGAGGGATATGGATTTGTAGCACCTACAGTAGGTATATCAAATGAGGACAGCAATCTATTATTTCAGAAAAGGCTTGATGATTACTTTAATGCAAATAAGGAACTTGGTTTGTCACTCCAAAAGACAAGACAGGAGTTTGAGTATAGAATCATAAAAAATGATGGAGCTTCAAGCATCTCTGTGCCGGTTCATTTGGAAGTAGTGCCCGGAATATCCGTACCTTACGAGATTACAGAATATGCCAACAAACATGCAGACTTGTTAATTATGACAACTCATGGTAGAACCGGAATAAAGAGAGTTTTAATGGGATCGACAGCAGCCCAAGTTGTTCAACAAGTAGATATATCTATGTTAACAATACGTCCTGATAATTTTAAGTTGGGCTGATATTTTTAAAATCTAACTAATGGAAAGTGCTAACAGCTTTAAATTTTGAGCTGTTAGTTCCTTTTCAGCCCTCGTTCAGTGAATCGCCAATCCGGAATAGACTGGTTGATAACACGATTACTCCAGATGAGTTCTGTTTTACGTTCAGCTCTCAGATCGAACATGGTCATTTTATTGGCACGCCATATATTCGCATCCACATTTGTGAAATCTTCGGCTTCCAGTCTTTTGATCATTTCGTCATCTTCATCGAAATACTCAGCTTTCTCTAAAGAATAGCGTTCAGTATTGATGTAGAATTTGATATAGGCATACTGCGAATTCTCTTTTTTTACTGCTCTGAGTACTGCGGTTTTGTCTTTCTCCTGGATCAATTCAAAGTCATAGTCATCCGGGTTTTGGTCACCCAGATCTTCGTAAGTAAAATCACTTCCCATGAATCGGTCGGCTTTTTGGGATGCCGTGATCGTTTGAATCCGACCTAATGCCGGTAGATATAATTTCTGGACTTCATTGTTTCCGTCGCTTAATGTAAGAAAACCGGTTCCCCGAACATTGGCGGGTTCCTCAAATACAAGCAGGCTTTTTTCCTGGTCAGCTTCATTAAACGAAAAAGAACTGATAGATCTGTTTCTGGTATTTCCATTGCTGTTGTAGATGATCATTCGCATATCCGTTTTTTCGAAGGTGATCTTACTACGACGTGTATCTACTTCTTCAAAGATCTCTGTTGCACGCTCCGAATTTTGTGCAACTAACAAAGGTGGAAAGAGAATTGAAATAAGAAAAAAGGAAAGATATCTATGCATAATTGTGTTGTTTTGAATGTAAACACTAAACAGAGTATCCAGCATTCATTTGAAACTAAAAAATTTCAATAAGATTGATAATACTGTTTTATGAACTCAGTGAAACTCGTATAGATGATTTAAATGAATGAACCGAAAAAAGAGCTTTCAAATAGGTTCTAAACCTTGTAACTTTGACGCCCTTATTCGGGGCCCGTAGCTCAGTTGGTTAGAGCAGTCGACTCATAATCGATTGGTCGGGGGTTCAAGTCCCTCCGGGCCCACAGTTTGTTTTAAATAACAAGCATCAAACTACAAAAGCCACATTGATCTTAGATTGATGTGGCTTTTTTTGATAAATATACCTCAGAGAAGATAAGGTCCCCAGTTCTCTTAAGTCTGTGACTTAAAGAGCAGTAGCTAAGCAAGTCTGTAACTTGCATTACAGGCAATACTTTAAATTATGTCGTTCCTTTCAAAACCGATGCTATAATGTAGATTGAGTACGGTGAAAAAAGAGGCGGGGTATCCGATTGGCGTTCTGCAGCGGAGCTACGGAACCAGACAAAAATTATGGAACAAATACTACATGTAGAATAGTAACTTACGAAGTTACTATTTTAAGGCTATCGGGAGGAGATCTATTATGGCATGGAAAAGAAACCCGTACAAAAGTAATTTGGGAATAAAGACATGGAAAAGAAATATTTTATTAAACTAGGATTAGTAGCTTATTTAACTGCTTTAATATTGGATTTGATAGTAGGTTTTTTTTGGTTAATAGCATTTCCACGAATAGCTGATTGGGAGACCTTTAGTTATTCTATCTATGGAATACCAATAACATACATGTTTGCCTATTGTATTTATTCGATTAGTTCACTGTTACTTCCTCACAAAATAATTAAAGGTTACATTATACTTTTGATATTACTTATTTGCGTCGAACTGGTAATGTTTTTTCTATTTGGGGATTTTATGGTAATTATGATAATTGAAGCAATTAACCATGGTGGAGATTATATTGTATTTTTATTTCCAGTGACTACAATAATAGGATACTTTTGGGGTATATATATTTTAAGGTCCCCAAGCTCTCTTAAGTCTGCGACTTAACCTCGTTCCGCAGCGGAGCTACGCTGGATAAGTAAGATTTTCTCAAAAGCTTTCCACTCGATTCATAAACTTTCTAAATTCAAAATTAATAGGAATTAAAGACTAGGCTTTTATATATTCTTCAAATTTTAAAAAGCTTGGTTATGATAAAGGTTTTCAATTGTTTCGCGGTTCTTTTTTTATTCACAATTTCGGTTTCAGCTCAATACAGAAATTTTGTGGAACTCAAAGACAGCACAATTATCAGAGGAAAGGTGGAATTGAGTACTAAACTATTTAGATCCTCCAAAATAATTGTGAACGATACAACTGAAATCCCACTGTCTGAAGTGCACGCTTACCAAACAACGGATGGTTATTTTCGAAGAATGTACAGCGGTTATGGGGATAGTTTCGCAAAACGGTTAGAAAAAGGAAATATAGATCTTTATACGAGAACTCAATCTTATGGAGGAGGAGGGTCTTTTGTTCCTGGTCCGAATGGTACATCTATGTTTGTTGGCGGTGGAATGCAGTCCAGCCAGGTGGAGTATTTTTCAAAAGATGGTGGAGAAATCCAAAGAGCAAGTGCCCGAAATCTTAAAAAAGCATTATTTGATAATCCTGAAAGCATGGAATATCTGAAGAAAAGAGATGGAATGACTGTAGTTCAGGTTTTAGGTGTAATAGCAGGAGTTACTATTGCAGCAACTTCGTTGGCTTCTCAGTCAGATAGTGAAGAACTGAGTATCCCAGCCGGGGCTTTTGTTGGGGTCATGGTAGTTTCAGGAAGTACCTGGATTCCTTATTTTCAAAAAAAGGAACTAACCAGAAAAGCTATAAAAGCATATAACAGGTAGAGAAGTTTGTACTTCATTTATTGGTGTTTTAAGGGTAGAGAAAAATCGATTTTACAGCTCTGAGCCTTCTGCTGGTTTCAGGAATTTATGACACCAAATGTTATAAGATTGATTATGAGCAATACTTATAACATTATGAGAGTTCAGGCTGTGGTTCCAACTGATAAATTTGATAAAATTAAATGAAAAAATATATTCTATCATTATTTGTAGTAATGTTGAGCTTGTTTCAAATAAGCTTTGCTCAAGAAAAAGGAAGTTCAACTTACTTAAGAGAAGCTCTTGAGATACAACTTAAAGATAGGCTTCAACCTCATCCAGGTATAATTCCTCATGAAGGACCATTTTATGTAGTAATTGATGAGTCATATGATTTAAAAAAATTAGATTTTGATTCATTTAAAGATCATAATATTGTTTATTTAACTCGAGAGGAGTTAGAAAAAAAGCCTAGGAATGAAATAGGGAGGTACTATAAAATTTCCCCAATCTATTTAAAAGGAGATCAGGTAGTTTTTCATATTATTAACTTTGTATCAAGCAATAAAAAACAGGGTGTTAAATTTTTGATCAGTGGAGGTAGTAAATTTCAATTATTAAACAATTGTGGAAATACGGAAGGTAATTTTAAGCTTAAATTTATAAAATTTAGTTAATCCATCTTCCGGGTTTTGATGTTGAGTTGTATTTATGGTTTTAAATGTGAAAAGAGCTAAGGTTTTTTCTTGTTTTAATCCAGTCCGTTTAAAAAGGAATTCCAATCACGGGTATTTAAGTAACCCGTCAGTTTTTTACCCGGACAGAGTGTTTCCGCATAATCTTTATGAGTTTGTATCTTTTCGGCGGGAACAGATTCTTGCTTTGCTAAATATGCAGTCACGGTTTTAAGAGATTCAATTTGTTCGGCTTTCACTTCCTGCTCTTCAAAATTTCCAAGTAACACAACAAGTGCATGTCCGGTTGGATCGTATGTAGTATTGGTATCACCGCGATAATTAAGTGGTCTGCCTTCATATATTTTACCGTCTCGTGCGATTACGTAATGGTAGGGAATGTCATTCCATTTACGGTCGGAGCGGCTCCATTTTTGTAAATTCTGTAAATAAGTAACTGTGTTTTTATCGTCCGGAAACATCTCGCCGCCGTGGTGAATAGTGATATAAGATATTTCATGTTCCAGACTTGAATCAAGAGAATCAGTGCCACCCCAGTCTTCCTGAGTTATCAACCAGCTTTGAGCTTGCTGATTTTGGCTGAATAGAAATAAAAGTAGCAGACTTAGAAAAAATTTCATGGTTGACCACAAGTTTTGTTAGGGGTTTTCTTCTAATGAAGTGTACAAGGTACAAAAATAAATAATCATCAAAACAGGAGACAGTCATGAGAAGAATTATAACAACCGCATTTCTTTTGTTGCTAATTGGAACACTATCCGTTCAGGCACAGAGAAGTGATCAGCAAGAAAAACGCAAAGAACTAAAAGAGCGCATCGAAAAAAGAGGCGGACAAAAAGGACAAATGCGAAGAGGGCAGGAACCTATGTTAGCCAAATTAGATCTGAGTGAAGATCAAGAAGAGCAAATAAAAGGCATAATGCTGGAAGGAAAGCAAGAAAGTCTTCCGTTAGAAAATCAATTAAGAGAGAAAATTGCAAGACTACGAACTCTTTCATCCGGTGACACTTACGATGTTGCAGCAATCAATAAAGTAGCTGATGAAATGGGTGATCTTCAGGCGAGTATCCATAAAATTCACATTGCAAAGAAAGGAGAGATCAGAGCATTGTTGAATGAGGAGCAAAAAATTAAGTTCGATACGATGCCTGACAGAGCACAGAAAATGAAGCGACAGGCTTTGGTAAGAAAGCGCCGTTAATTTGACAGTATTAATGGCAGCTGGTAAGAGAGAGAAACCATTCTTCGAAAGAGGAATGGTTTTTTTTATGCAGTTAAATTGAGATGTTAAGTTAACCGAACATCTACTTTTCCAGAAGATTATACTTCCGAAGTATCTCCAAAACTTTTTCGACCGGTAAAGCTTCCTGAGTTCCATGATCTCCTTTCATCGTTTCAGCATGGAATAATGAGTTTAAAATTGCTTCTTCTGTAGCTTCAACTGCGGCTAGAAAAAGAGGAGAGGTAGCATTATTATCAAGTTCAGAAATTGATTTTACAGGCGTAGGATGGTCCAATTTGTTGCGGACTTCAGGATGTATCGAGAATGCTATCACGTAATCACCGCTTCCATTACTTGCAAACCCACCAATTCTTGATATTCCGAGAAAAGCTCTTTTTGCTAATCGTTTAAGATTACGGGAAGTAATAGGGGCGTCAGTTGCTACAATGATCATGACGGAACCATCTACATCATAAGGCACAATGCTGGATAAATAATGGTTTTTTAATTCCTCTCCCACCGGAGCTCCATCAATAGTAAGTACTCCGCCAAAATTTGATTGAACTAAGACCCCAACAGTGTAACCCCCAAATCGTTCGGGTAATTTCCTGGAAGAAGTTCCTATTCCACCTTTATAACCCAAGGCTCTTGTTCCTGTGCCGGCGCCAACATTACCCTGTTCCACTTCTCCTGATCTGGCATTTTTTATCGCTTGATGAACATGCTCAAAATTTACAGCACGAGATCGAATATCATTCAGGTAAGCGTCATTCGTTTCACCAACAACGGGATTTACTGAGTATACATTTTGATTTTGTTCAAGCACATAGTCAGTAATAGCATTGGCAACAGTATGAATACTTAATGTATTTGTTAACCCGATTGGCGTTTCTATTTCTCCAAGCTCCTCTATCTGAGTAAAACCAACCGCTTTACCAAACCCGTTTCCTACAAATACAGCTGCCGGAACCCGGTCCGTGAATAAGTTGCCGGAATGAGGTAAAATCATTGTCACTCCAGTCCGTGTTGCTTCACCCTCAATCAGAGTAGTATGTCCCACCAGTACACCTTCTACATCTGTTATAGCATTATTTAAACCGGGAGTAAGAATCCCGATCTTAATTCCATATTCACGTGCATTCTTCTTTTCCTGTGATAGAAGGTTGGCAGATAGCAAAAGCAGGAAGCTGAGCAGATATATTTTTTTCATTCGGGGAGTTTATTTTCGTTGCCATCAAAATAATAGATTTCAGGCATATTGAAAGTACTAGGTTATCCGGTTTTGGCAATTTCAATAATATCACTCAAAACTTCGCTTCTAATAAAAAAAGCCATTCTTCGAAAGAGGAATGACTTTTTATTTATAGATACTCAATTAGTTCTGAAAGAGCAGATTTAGGAAACTTCTTTGAGAATTTGGTTTATTTCAGTATCTGAAATAGAGAGGTTTCGCTGTTCACGAAGTTTCATTTCCTCTAATAAGTTTTCTCCTTTATAAATATTGTCGTTGTACACTTCTCTAAAATGAAAACCCCGGGCATATGCTTGAGCTGCAACTGGCATATGTCTGGGCTTATTTTTTAAGCACCAAAGCAAAGCCTTCCAGAAATATTTTCTGTCGTAATTTTTAATTCCTAACCTATAAATGATTAAAAAGGATGCTCTAAGGTATCTAAGAGTACTATTAATGGGCTTTGTTTTTTTATGGATCGCGGGTTTTTCGTAAAGAGACAAGAACTTAATGACGCGGTTGTAAAAACCTTCCCCATTGTATAAGTACGTTACAGTACGATTAAAACCATCCATGAGGATTTTAGCATCCATTTTTGGGACGATATTAGTAGCTCCTTCAAAAAACCAATTTTGATCAAGCAAACGATTCTCCCGTTCCATTCTTTCGTGTAATTCGGTTCCGGGAGGTGCATTAAGGAGCCCGATGATACACATAACAATGCCAGACTCTTGAATAAATTCTATTTGTCGATCAAATACTCCTTCGTCATCGTTATCAAAACCGAGAATAAATCCTGCCATAACCTCAAAACCACTGGTTTGAAGATATCTAACATTGTCGATGAGGTTTCTTTTGGTGTTCTGTTTCTTCCTGCAAAGTGCTAATGTATCTTCATCCGGTGTTTCCAGACCAATAAAAACACTTGAGAATCCTGCCTCAAGCATTTGATCCATCATTTCCTGATCATCAGCGAGAGTAATGGTTAACTGAGTGGCAAACAAAGCTTTCTTTTTTCTATTGTCCTGCCATATTTTTAATTCAGGAAGCAGATCTTGTTTAACTAATTTCTTATTACCGATTAGATTGTCATCTGCAAAAAATACGTATCCAAATGAATCAATATCGGGTATGCTGTCAAGCTCTCTTACAATTTGTTCAGCCGTTTTTGTACGTGGTCTTCTTCCAAACAAAGAGGTTACGTCACAGAAATCACACATGTAAGGACATCCTCTCGAGTATTGCAATAATGCCGAACCATATTTATCTAATTTTGCCAAATGCCAAAGAGGTAAGGGAGTTTCATGAACATCAGCAAATTCTGTAGTAGTATATACTTTTTGAGGGGTTCCTTTTTCTAAGTCTTCAAGGAATAATGGAAGAGTTATTTCAGCTTCATTTAGTACAAAGTGATCAATTTCGGGAAAACGCTCATATTCGTGAGTAAGCAAAGGACCACCACCAACAATCGGTGTATCAAGCTTTTTTGCTTTTTTGATCACCTCTCGCATTGAAACTTCCTGAACATTCATCCCACCGAGAAAAACATAATCAGCTTCAATAATATCTTGATCGCTAAGTGATTCTACATTTAGATCGACTAATTTTTTATCCCATTCTTCAGGAAGCATTGCGGCTACAGTTAGTAACCCAAGTGGTGGGAATAATGCATCAAAACCTACAAGTTCGATTTCTTTATCCAAGGTCCAGCAGGTTACCGGCATGTCCGGGTAAACAAAAAGAATTTTCATAATAGCCTCTTATTAAAAGAATAAACAATTATAGCTAAACGGAGTTAATTCTACAAGATGAAATTGTAGACGGGAAGAAGAGACCACTTATAAAAACTGGTCATTTCATAAGTATACTATGAAACCTCACTCAAGATTTGGTTAATCTCTCCGTCCGAAATAGAGAGATTACGTTGTTCTCGAAGTTTCATTTCTTCTAATAACTTTTCTCCCTTGTATGCATTATCGCTGTACACTTCCCGAAAATGAAATCCTCTCGCATACAAATGAGCAGCCACCGGCATATGTCTGGGCTTATTTTTTAAGCACCAAAGCAAAGCCTTCCAGAAATATTTTCTGTCAAAGTTTTTAATTCCTAATCTATAGATGACTAAAATTGATGCTCTGACATATTTACGAAAACTGTTTGTAGGCTTTGTTTTCTTGTGGATGGCTGGTTTTTCGTACATCGACAAAAACTTTATAACCCGGTTATAAAACCCTTCTCCGTTATATAAGTAAGTTACGGTTCGGTTAAACCCATCCATGAGGACTTTACTGTCCATTTTAGGGGCAATGTTGGTTGCTCCTTCAAAAAACCAATTTTGATCAAGCAAACGGTTTTCTCGCTCCATTCTTTCGTGTAATTCGGTTCCGGGAGGTGCATTAAGGAGTCCGATGATGCACATTACAATGCCTGATTCTTGTATAAATTCTATTTGCCGATCAAATACACCTTCGTCATCATTATCAAAACCAAGAATAAATCCTGCCATAACCTCAAAACCACTGGTTTGAAGGTATTTAACATTATCGATCAGGTTTCTCTTGGTGTTCTGTTTCTTCCTGCAAAGGGCTAACGTGTCTTCATCCGGTGTTTCAAGGCCAATGAAAACCATTCCAAATCCAGCTTCAAGCATTTGAGTCATCATTTCATCATCATCAGCAAGAGTGATGGTTAATTGAGTGGCCAACATGATCTTCGTTTTCCTGTTATCCTGCCATGTTTTCAATTCCGGAAGCAGTTCCTGTTTAACTAATTTTTTATTACCAATTAGATTGTCATCTGCAAAAAATATAATCCCAAATGACTCAATGTCCGGTATGCTGTCAAGCTCTCGTACAATTTGTTCCGGTGTTTTAGTCCGTGGCCTTCTGCCAAATAAAGAGGTTACATCACAAAAATCACACATGTATGGGCAACCTCTGGAATACTGAATTAAGTTTGCGCCATATCTGTCTAACTTCGCTAAGTGCCAGAGAGGAAGTGGAGTTTCATGAACATCTGCAAACTCGGAAGTTGAATATATTTTTTTAGGTTCTCCTTTTTCTAAGTCTTCAAGAAATAATGGAAGGGTTATTTCAGCTTCATTTAGCACGAAGTGATCGATTTCAGGAAAGCGTTCATATTCATGGGTCAATAAAGGTCCGCCGGCTACAATAGGTTTGTCAAATTTTTTAGCCCTGCTGATAACTTCTCGCATCGAAACTTCCTGAACATTCATTCCACCAATAAAAACATAATCAGCTTCCAAAATGTCACTATCCTCAAGTGATTCTATGTTTAGATCCACCAATTTTTTATCCCATTCCTCGGGAAGAAGTGCAGCAACAGTTAACAAACCAAGTGGTGGAAATAATGCATCATAACCTGCAAGATCCACCTCTTTATCCATTGTCCAGCAAGTTACTGGCATGTCCGGGTTTACAAAAAGAATTTTCATAGTAGCCTCATTTTAAAAGAATAAACAATTATAGCTAATAGGAGTTAATTCTACAAGATTAAACCTAGATAACTATGTAGTAAGGCTTTAAAAAAAGAGGATGTAAGAATAAAATTACATTTTAAATACCCCTTCCAATTTCAATGATATCACTCAAAACTCCTGCAGCGGTGACTTCTTTTCCCGCTCCTGGCCCTTGAATTACGATGGGGGAATCGGCATAGCGTTCTGAATAGATCTGGATCAGATTATCTGTTTTTCTTAGCCCTCCTAAAGGTGAACCGGCGGGGACTTCCTTAATCCCAATTTCAATTCCATCAGGAGTAAATTCCCCGGTGTATCGAAGCCGTTTATTGTTTAATAATGCCTGTGAATTTCTGTTTTTCCAGTGATCATCATAAAAAGAAAGATGATCTAAAAAACCGTTGACCTGATAATCTATGAGTTCTTTTGGCACCAATGATTCCACTTTGATCTGATCCCTTTCAAATTTATATCCACAGGTTCTTGCCATTATTAAGAACTTGCGGGCTACATCTTCTCCGGATAAGTCGTCTCTTGGGTCGGGCTCGGAATAGCCTTCTTTTTTTGCTGCTTTTATGATTTCACTGAAAGTAATTCCTTGTTGAAGCTGATTAAAGATGTAGGTCATTGTACCTGAAACCACACCGGTTATTTTTGTTATGGAATCACCTGATTCGATCAAATTATTAATGGTACTGATGACCGGAAGTCCGGCGCCAACAGCAGTTTCATATCTGTACTGCGCTCTTCCCGGTTTTTGAAAAGCTTTAAGCTCCTCAAAATAACTCTGTTCAAATGTATTCGCTCTTTTACTGGGAGTTGTAATATGAATTCCCTGAGTAAGAAGTTTCAGATATTGACGGGCTACAATTTCGCTTCCGGTAGCATCTATAAAAATGAGTCCTTCAGGATAACGAGCGAGTTTATTTGTAATATTTTCCCAATTGGTTTCTTCATCGGAATACTTAAGTTTTTCATGATATAGAACAGGATCTGAATTCCAGATCACTTTTTTGCTGTTACAAACGCCAACAATTTTAACTTGGAACAGAGCATTATTAAGATGATTGATTTGTCGGATGAGAGTGCCGCCAATTGCTCCGTTTCCGGCAATAAAAACGGGAATAGTTTTTTTACTCTTATAAATGGATATGTTTTTTCCGGTAATTGAATTAAGTGTGATGCTCATAGGAGTATTAAATAGAATGATAAAATGATTTAAGATGCTTATTGATTTGCTCGAATTCGATCAAAAAGGCATCATGACCGTAATCGGAATGGATTTTCTTGAACTCTGAATTAGGAATTAATTCGGCGAGTTCTTGTTGCTCAGCTATCGGATAAAGAAGGTCAGAGCTAATACCAAGGATCAAACAAGGTGTTGTCAACGAACCTAAGACTTCACTAAAAGAGCCACGATCTCTTGATACATCATGGGAATCCATGGCTTTTGTCAATGAGATGTACGAATTGGCATCAAAACGGCTACTTAGTTTTTCTCCCTGATGATCTAAATAGGATTCTACCTCAAACTGATCTTTATTCCTGTTGAAGTCTCTTCGGAATTTGTGTTCATAATTTTGAGGAGAACGGTAAGTGATCATCGCAAGTGCTCTGGCCGCAGATAACCCCTTCTGTGGAGGGACTTTTGGGTCATAAAATCCATCCTGCCAATGTTCATCAGCATAAATAGCTTTTCTTTGTGCATGACTGATTCCTATTGCCCAGGGAGTATGAGATTTCCCCATAGCAAGCAAAGCTAAAGATCGAATTCTTGGATCTATCAGTCCGAATTCCAACGCTACCATGCCGCCCATCGATCCGCCAATTGCCAATTCAACACCTCTAATACCAAGATGATCAAGCAGTAATTGTTGATGTTTGACGATATCCCGAATCGTAATTTCCGGAAAATCTGCCTGATAGGGCTTCCCGGTTACAGGCGAAACAGAAGCGGGTCCGGTTGATCCGTAACAACTGCCCAGATCGTTAATACACAAAACAAAGTGTCGGTCAAGATCAATAAATCCTGTAGACTCAAAAAGACCGTAAAACCAGTCTTTTGCATTAGAACTTCCGGTCAATGCATGGCAGATCAGAATCACGTTGTCCTTTGTTTCGTTGAGTGTCCCCCAACTATTCCAGGCAATGTTCAAAGAAGGAAATTCAAACCCGGATTCGGTAGTCCGGGCTTGATTAATTGTTGTGATATTTGGTTTGTTGCTCATAAAAATTCCTTGTCGAAATACATTAAACAGCGACAAGTTCCTGAGATTTTAGTAGTGCTTGTTCAAAATCAGCTATGATGTCATCGATATGTTCAATACCAACCGACACCCGAACAAGATCTCCTTTCACTCCTGACGAAGCTTGTTCATGTTCAGTTAGTTGCTGATGTGTGGTTGATGCCGGATGGATGACCAATGTTTTAGCATCTCCAACATTAGCCAGATGACTCGCCAACTCGACATTTTCGATGAAAGTTCTGGCAGTATCAAAACCACCTTTTACTCCAAAAGTAAATACGGAACCAAACTGACCGGCAGCCAGATATTTCTTTGCTCGTTCATGATATTCATGTTCTTCAAGACCGGTATAATTTACCCAGTCAACGAGTTCGTGCTCATCTAACCAAGTAGCTAATTTTTTGGCGTTTTCATTATGTCGTTCAACTCTGAGCGACAGTGTTTCCAGCCCTTGCAGTAAAAGAAAGCTATTGAACGGAGATTGGGATGAACCAAAGTCTCTCAGACCTTCAACGCGAGCTCTGATAGCAAATGCGATATTTCCAAAAGGACCTTCATCACCAAATACTTCCCAGAATTTAAGACCGTGATAGCCCGGAGAAGGTTCGCTGAACAACGGATATTTGCCATTGCCCCAGTTGAAATTTCCGGCATCTACGATCACTCCTCCTATGGAAGTGCCATGTCCACCGATCCACTTTGTAGCTGAAGCAGTTACAACATTTGCGCCAAATTTTATTGGCTGAACTAAAGCTCCACCGGCGCCAAAAGTATTATCTACCACAAGGGCGATCTCATATTTTTTTGCTAAGGCTGATAACCCTTCGAAATCAGCGACATTACCTCTGGGGTTACCGATCGACTCAACATAAATAGCTTTTGTGTTTTCATCGATATGCTTTTCAAAAGCTTCAACAGTATCCTCTTCGGCGAAGTTGACATCGATTCCAAGTCTGGGAATAGTAACTTTAAACTGGTTATATGTTCCACCATACAGGTTTTGCGTTGATACGATGTTATCGCCTTTCTGGGCCAGATTTGTGATCGCCAGAAATTGTGCAGCTTGTCCTGATGAAGTTGCAACTGCAGCCACGCCACCTTCAAGAGCAGCAATTCGTTTTTCGAAAACATCTGTGGTAGGATTCATTATTCGGGTGTAGATATTCCCGAATTCCCTTAAACCGAATAAACTGGCGGCGTGCTCAGTGTTTTTAAAATTATAAGAAGTGGTTTGATAAATTGGAACAGCCCGTGAACCTGTGGTTGGATCCGGTTCTTGTCCTGCGTGTAATTGTAGTGTCTCAAATTTTTGTGAACTCATTGTATTGTATTTTTTGATTTATAATTAATAAAAAAGCCCCTTTCGGGGATGAGTCCGAAAGAGGCTTACAAATACAGTAGAGCTCTTCGCACTCATCTTTCTCAGTACATTATTTGCACTAAGCAGGATGTAGCACCTTTTCCTGTACAAATTTGTACAGGACGGTTGCCAAGGCTTCGCAGGACCTGATCCCTCCACCTTTCTCGATGAGAATGCATGATGTTAAAGAACGAATAAAACTAACAGCCAATAAAAAAGTCCTTCAGATCATACACTCTAAAGGACTTTGAAAATTTCTTTTCTAAAATATAAAAGCCCTAGTGAAGTGTTCGCATATAGCAACACATACACATCATTTCCCGGGCGATATATTGGTTTGTTAATTTCATTACTTCAAGATTACGGGTTAGTTTTTTAGAATGCAACAGAAAATTTATTGACTGAAAATCCTTAGTCATTTTTGAGTTGATCTAGTATTTCCTGAATTGCTTTTTCCAATTGTGGGTCATTTCCATTCACCCGATCTTTGAATGTATTATGAATTTCAATATCCGGAGCAACGCCCGTTTGTTCAATATTTTCACCATCCAGAGTATATAAACCCCATGAAGGTAATCTGTAAAATGAACCGTCCACTAATCCTTTTCCGGAAGTAAAAATGATCCATCGATAAGTTTCGGTTCCCATCACAGTTCCAAGACCTAATTGCTTGAATCCTTCTGCAGTAACTTCTGCATCTGAGAGTGATTGCTCATTGATCAGGAGAATAACAGGCTTATCAGCCGGAGCAAAATTTGACTGAGGAGCCAACTCTCCGCCACGATACGCCCAGTTTGCGTACTGCCTCTGAGACAAGAAGCGAAGCACGTCATCGTGTACATTTCCACCGGTATTGTAGCGAAGATCAAAGATCAGTGCATCACGATTGTAGGCTTCTGAAGTCATTTCGATGAGAAAGTTATTCAGTTCGCCACCACCCATATTTTTCATGTGAACATATGCGACTTTCTTGTCCGTTTTTTCATCTACCATTTTCTGGTTTCCGGAAACCCATTCATCATACAGATCATTGCGGTCAGAAAAATAGGATGTCGGGTGAATCTTGATGTCAATATTAGAGCTACCCTGTTTGAAAGTTAGTGTAACTTCTTCAGGCATGGATGGTACGCTGAAATACATTTCACGATTCATTGTTGCATCAACATCCTTTCCGTTTACAGCAATAAGTTCATCTCCGGTATTAATTTTATTTCCTGAAATGTGAACAGGTCCCGTTTCGATAATTTCAGATACTTGATAAGGATTATCTTTTTCCCAAATTATTCCCGTTGCCATCGAAACGGTTGAGTAATATTGGTTTTCTTCATTCCCAGATGTGTTGAATCCCATATGAGAAGAGTTGAGTTCTCCAAGCATATCATTATTCATTCGGCGCAGATCGGCACGGGAATCAACATAAGGCAGATACTTTTTATATCGGTCTTTGATTTTCTTCCAGTCTATTCCATGGAAAGTTTCATTGTAGAAATTCTCTTCGATATTCGCCCAAAGTTCATCAAACATTTGATAGAATTCATCCTGAAGATTTCGCTCAAAAGAATGGGATACATCAATTTTATTTGCTTTAGCTGATGAAGGATCCAATTTATTGATAGCTCCCCTGATAAGACCGTAAAGTTGACCGTCTACTTCTATGATCCCTGAAACAAACCCGGTTCCTTCAAAACTTTGTGTTTTTGGTCGTTCAAAAGGCTCGAAGGTGGTAACAGAAAGTGTGAAATCACCTTCATTGTGATTGCTGCCATACAGAACCATAGATTTATCATCTTTCTGAGTGACAAATGGTGAGAATTGATTTCCAAAACCTTCTCCGACGCGTTCAACTCTTTGCATCAGATTAGTAGTATTAATTTCGATAGTGAGTTTTTCTTCTTCTTTGCCGTCTTTTGAGTCTTCATTTTCTTCTTTTTCAGCAAAAAGTTCATCAAATAAATCAGATTTATAGGGATCGTCGTAATAGTCTAGTGGAATTCTGAAAAGGTCAGTTTCTCCGGCACCTCTTGGATACGAAGGAACGCTTCTGCTTCCCGTGTAATAAATATACTTGCCATCCGGCGACCAAAATGCTCCGTTTTCATCTACACCGGTGTTGGTGAGATTCATGGTTCTTTCTGAATCCAGATGGTGGACATAGATGTCCAATTCGAAATCGTGTTTCGCGCTGAAAAGTACATATTCGCCATTAGGAGAAAACATTGGAGCTACATTTTGAAACCCCCAAAACTCGTTTTCTACCAATGTTTTGCTTTTGAAATTATCAAGATCAATATGTCGAAGCTGATCTCTTCCACTCAGATAAACACCGGCAGTACGATCGTGATTCAGTGCAAGGTCTCTGTTATTTCTTTTGTCGGATGTATGTTGTTTTTCAGTGCCGTTTCCATCCGCAGCAATGGTAAACCAGTTTTGGTATCCATCCACAGTTTGATTGAAGATCAGGGTTTTGTTATCTGCCAGCCATTTCACTTCTAGTACTCTTCCCATGCTGTTGGTCTCGATCTGACGAACAAATTTGCCTTCTGCATCAGAAACGAACAATTCTCCTCTGGAAATAAAAGCCATTTTCTTTTTGTCAGGCGAAACATCAAAAGCAGAGATATTATCCTTTACATCAAAACTTTGAGATTTAGTGAGTGTATTATTTTTGGTGATGGTTACATCGATCTTCGTAGCTCTGTTTGAAGCGATGTCATATTTGTATAGTACATAATCTCTTTCAAAAACAACGACACTACCGTCGGGACTTACAGACGGATTATAAATGGAAGTATTGAATCTGGTGAGTTGTTTTTTCTGCCCATTTTCCAGTGTATAAAGATTGTACTCGTTATTAGCTTCATCAGAAATGAAATACACTTTTCCATTCTGATCAATAGTAGGAGAGAAGTCTTTTCCTTCCCAGCTGGTATGTTCAGTATAAGTGTCAGTCTTGGGATTGTATGATTTTATATCCGGGTTAAATGAACCGACATATCTTTTTCTCTGTGGAAATATGAAGCTTTCCCAGGATTCATTGAAATAGAAATCGCCGGAAGTGGGATGTTCTGACAGATTGTGAACGGTATTATGATAGTGCTCGAACAAACGAGTTGGCGTACCGCCTTCAGGGCTGATTTCAAAAGTAGTAATTCTGTTATACCGATTAGAACTAAAATAGATTTTTTTGGAATCCCACGACCAAGACTCAACCTGATCGTTGGCTTGGTGAAAAGTGAGTTGAGTTATTTTCCGATCTTGGGTCGACATAATATAAACATCATTATTCCCATATTGATTGGATGTAAAAGCGATCCAATTTCCATCAGGCGAAAAAACTGGATTAGATTCTTCACCTTCCATTCCGGTAATTCGGATTGCTTCTCCTCCTTCCTTTGATACTATCCAAAGATCAGTATCATATGTAAAAATAATTCCATTTGAATGTGCGGAAGGTTCTCCTAAGAACTTTACATCGGACCTCAAGCTAGTTTGAGCTAATGTATTTATTGAAAATAAAACTATAAGAATTAACGAAGAGGAAATTCGTTTGATCATGATAACCCTGATTTTTAAAGTTGAGTCAGAGTTTACTTCTATCAGTTGTAAAAATCAGTTACAGGAATGTTAAATCACTGCATAAAAATCATCTTTCAGAGTTTCTGAATAATGGTTTCTTCTTTTTTTGCATGGCTCGCATGCGTTTACAGGCGCTTCCGGTTTGACACTTTCGCTTTTTATCCTATTTTGTAAGCGGATTTATTGGTTGTGAAAAGAACGAATATGGGGTACAGAACAGAAACTGAAATTCTGAAGACGCAGGTTCAAAGCTTGTATATTTTAGACAAGCTTTTCCGGAAAAACTTTGATTCGCTTCAGGAGTTAGTGGATTTGATGCCGGGTATATTCCATGTAAATGATAAAAGTGATCTAACTATTGGTCATTTAAATAAAGCGGGAGAAGAGTGGGGGCTGCTTTCAAAAGAAGAGATCAATAACATGGGCTTCGAGTATTTTGAAAAGAATATCCATCCCGACAGCTTGAAATATGTGGGACCAAGATTCCTTGAGTTTTATGAGAAAGCCGATGATGATCAGCTTCATGCAGAATTTCAGAAAATTCGCAATCCCAGAACCGGGGAGTTCGACACTTTCTTTACCGTTTGTAAACCCTTCAAAGAGCATAATTTATTGCTCACTTCATCAAACCCGATTTCTGGAATAGATTCGGTAACTCGGAGAATAGAGCGCATTGCCGGTGAGGAGATGTATGTGAGAAAGCATTTTGATGAATTCCGATCGCTTACAAGAAGAGAAAGGCAGGTTTTAACCAGGATAGCGCAGGGATTTAGTAACAAAGATATTTCGGGACAGCTGTATATAACTTTGGAGACGGTAAAAAGTCATCGAAAAAACATTAAGAAAAAAACGGGGATACCAACAACGGCAGGATTGGTTCAATTTGCAATTGCGTTCGAATTGATCTGAAAAAATCACCAGAAGTGGGGATTTACAGCACCGATGGAATCGAATATTTTAACAAACAAAAAGACATCATGAAAAAAATTCTCTTTTTACTCATTGCTGTATTAGCAACTCAAATTACAACTGCACAGAATATACTGATAGTTGATAGATCATTGTCAAATACGTTGGGCGATAACTACTATACAGATCTTCAGGCTGCAATAGATGCAGCTGTTTCCGATGATATAATTTATTTGATGCCCAACACAAATACTTATGGAAATATCAAGATCAATAATCAATTTAATCTTACGATAATTGGTGCCGGTTATAATGCGGCAGCGGCTTCGTTAGACAGACCTTACCATAGTAGAATCCTGAACCTGGAGATGAGAAACTCTCATAATATAACTCTTAAGGGATTGTACATAAATGGAAGTGGGGGATTTGAAATAGGAAATGCATTAGATAGTGAATCCACTAACATATTAATTGATGAGACTTTTATTGCTCGAATGGATATTGATAGAGCAAATAATGTTACCATATCCAATAGTTTTATTTATACTAGTTTTAGTACCTCACAATCTTCCGGCTTCTCTGAAAATATATCAGTTCTGAATAGTGTGATTCGTGTTTCAACGTTTCAATCTGTACATAATACTTCATTTGAAAACTGTTTAATCACAGGAGCAACTTTGGGTAGTAGTGTTGACGACTCAATTTTTAAGAACAACATCTTCGCGAACAATTCTACAACTAGTGAAGGACCAATCTGGGCCAACAATAACAATACTTTTATTAATAATTTCACAACCACTCCAATTTCATACGATGGCGGTAATAATACAGGCTCTGGAAATATTGGAATAATTATGGGTTTGGATGGTATTTTTGCTGATGACAGTGTACGCGCAGATGTTAATTGGAGTTCTGATTGGCTATTAACACCAGAGCATGAACTGATAATAAACGGTGGGAGTGATGGCACAGATATTGGGCCAACCGGAGGTGCAAATCCTATGGATGGCTCACCTATTTTTTCGCTACCAACGATATATGAATTAAGAATCCCGACTGAAGTTAAAGCCGGAGAAGATATCGAGGTTACCATCAAAGCAAAAGGGAATTAAGTCGTGAAATTCCTTACAAACGTATTGCTGGTGATGCTTTTAGCTTCACCGTTAATGGGCCAAACAGTAACTCAATTGGAGTATTTTTTCGATTCTGATCCGGGTTTTGGAAACGGTATTTCTATTTCCGTAACCGAAGTAGATGGTGAAGTGACTTACGAAGGCTCCATTATGACTTCGTCTCTTTCCAGAGGATTACACACACTTTTTATTCGGGCAAAAAACAGTGATGACGAATGGGGATTAACCATTAAAAAACTCATTTTAGTGGATCAGGGAGAAGCAAGAGAAATAGAAACTTTGGAATATTTCTTTGATGAAGATCCGGGTCACGGAAGTGGAACGGCTATTTCAATTTCTGCATCTGCGCAAATCGATAAAGAAGCAATGCTTAGTACTGAGGGATTATCAGTAGGTTTGCATACAGTTTTCATCAGGGCAAAGTTTACAGATGGAAACTGGGGCATGCCTATTAAAAAACTGATCCTGATCGACCAAAGCGATCCTGATTTAGTTAGTAATATTATATCTGCAGAATATTTCTTTAATACCGACCCCGGTTTTGCCGCTGCCACTCCTATTTCTGTTAATGCAGCAGCCGATATTGAAACCACGTTTACAATTCCTTCAACAAACCTGCCAATCGGAGATCAGATCTTGTTTGTGAGAGTTATGAATGCAGACAGTGTATGGGGAATGTACTCTTCTGAAGTTTTTAGTTTATCAGAAGTGGCGAGCTTAACTTTTGAATCATCGGATACACTAGAATACTTTCAGGACAGTCCGGAATTATTAATAGCCGGTGATATTGGTATTTCCTCAAGTACTGATATTTCAGCTGACAGCGCTATCATAAAAATATCAAATGGTTTTCTGGAAGAAGATTCATTATTCATAGACGATCCGGGTTCTCTTGACATTGATTCTGTAGAAAGTGGAATAAAAATATCAGGAAATGCTTCTCTGGAAGATTATCAGGATGCAATAAGGACAGCGTATTATATCAATAACAGTGAAGTTTCAGAGAAAGCCGATACCTTAAAAGAGTTCTCTATTACCGTGTATTCAGGAGCTTTTGCATCAGAGTCAGTTGTAAAATATGTAGAAATATTGGATCATATTATGACATCTAACGAGGGTGAATTGGGTTTGCCTAAAGAATTCAGTCTAAGGCAAAATTATCCAAATCCATTTAACCCAAGCACGAATATTGAATTTGCGCTACCTGAACAAGCAGTGGTAAGTCTGAAAGTGTATAATTTGCTGGGACGTGAAATTTCAACACTGGTAAGTGGACGAATGAGTGCCGGAATTCATAAAATTGAGTTCAATGCGTCGGGTCTTTCAACAGGGCTGTATTTTTACAGAATACAGGCAGGAGGCTTTATGCAAACCAAGAAGATGATGCTGATCAAATAAAGGTGAATATAGATTGTTTGTTGATAGGATTTTTAAATTCTAAAAATTGTCATACCTGTAGATGTTTTATAATTCGTTGACAAAATTTCTTTATACCAACCTCAATATTGCAAGCAGGTCATCCCGAATTTATTTCGGGATCTTACGTAAAGACTTTTAGTCTGTTCTTGTTTACCATCCTCTTAAGGTATCATACCAATCCTCTAACTTTGGATTAGTTTGCTTTATCAGATTCCATTTCCACTGTTTATGCCAATTCTTTAGTTGCTTCTCCATTGCTATAGCATCACCTATATTATCGTATTCTTCGGCATATATAAGAATGGTTAGTTTATACTTTGAAGTAAATAAAGAGCCTTCTCCCAATTTATGTTTCCACACTCTTGAATGAATGTTATTGGTAACTCCGATGTAAATCGTAGTTCTTCGATAGTTAGTAAGAAAGTACACATAGCCTTTGTTCATAGTAAGTAAGACTGTTTCAAGAGCAATTCCTTACAAAGATCCCGAAACAAGTTCGGGATGACCCTATATATTTTACCGTTCAAAAACTGTCAACGAATTACATGACATCTACAATTCCGCAGCGAAGGCCGGAATCTGGATCTAAATTTTAGCCAAAGAATTTTTGCAGACTCTTTAGTTTTTCTAAATCAATACCCGAAATTCCGGACCATATTCTCATTCTCTCTCCATTTGTCACGTACTTTTACGTGGAGATCCAGAAATACTTTTCTTCCAACAAATTCTTCGATGGATTCCCGTGCAGCAGTACCGAGTTGTTTAATTGCACGTCCGCCTTTACCGATGATCATTCCTTTTTGAGAGTTTCTGTTTACGATCACTTCTGCGTTTATGTAATCCAGATCTTCTCTCTCTTCATAAATAATTACATCTACAGTAGCGGAATAAGGAAGTTCTTCATGATATTGCAGAAAAACCTGTTCGCGGATCAATTCGGCAGCAAAAAACCGAACAGGATGTTCACTAAGTTCGTCTTTTGGATAGAATGGAGGTCCGGGTAAAAGGAGTTTGGAAATACTTTCCATCAAGCCGGGAACGCCTTCGCCGTTTAGCGCAGAGATATAAACAGTGGCATTAAATTCGAAATAATCATTCAGGTCTTTAGCCAGCTTTTCTATCTGCTCTTGGTTAGATTCGTCGATCTTATTAATTACCAGAACCACCGGTTTTTTCATTTGTTTCAATGAATCAAAGGCATATTCCGGCATATTGTTTTCCTTTGCTTCAACAATGAAAAGGATCACGTCGGCTTCTTTCTCGGCTTTTTCGACAAACCTCATCATGGCTTTTTGAAGCTCATACTTTGGATGAATGATCCCGGGTGTATCCAGAAAGATGATCTGTGAATTTTCCTCAGAATGAATCCCGATAATTTGGTGTCGGGTAGTTTGAGCTTTATGAGTAGTTATTGAAAGTTTGGTTCCCAAAATCTGGTTCATTAACGTAGACTTCCCGGCGTTGGGTTTTCCAACTATCGCTACATATCCTGATTTGTGTGGGGTATTCGTATCACTCATTATGACTCTATCCTTTGTTTCCTCTCCCGCAAAGAAGAAGACTCGTTGATTAAATTTCTACTTTTGTTAAAAAGCTTCCCCTCCGCCGGAGGGGATTGAGGGGAGGGTGTTGTTTTTTCTTTATTAGCTATAATCCATTTCTCAATTTCCATCACAACATAATCAGGATTTTTCTTTGTGTCTTCTTCCGAAAACCTTAGGAATGTGATTCCCAACTTTTCCAATTTCTCTTGCCTTTTTTGATCGTACTCGACTTTATAGTTATGTGAACTTCCATCTATTTCGATCGCCAATCGAAGTTCCTTACAATAAAAATCTACTATATAATTTTTGATGGGTCGTTGCCTTCTAAATTGATAACCCAGTACTTGCTTATTTTTTACAAGCTTCCAAAGTTCAATCTCGCCGGGTGTTGAGTTTTTTCTTAGTTTTCTGGCTTTCTGAATTAGATCTTTTCGGTATGTAGGGAAGTTTTCAGGAGACATTTTATAATTTATTGAAGTTGTATACATATCAAAATTAAAATTTTGACCCTCCCCTTAATCCCCTCCCTTGGAGGGGAAGCTCGTTGTTGAAATTATATTTGTATTAAAAAGTCTTCCTCTCCACGGGAGAGGAAAAAAAGGAGAGGGTTTGAAAAAAGTGTCAAGCCCTTATAATCCCCAAATAATTCGTAACTGTAGTTTCCAATCCATCAAAAACTGCATCACTGATTAAAGCGTGGCCGATACTGATTTCATTCAGATGTGGTACAGTAGCTATGAACTTCGGAAGGTTCTTCTGATTCAAACCATGTCCTGCATTTACTTTTATACCGAGCTCATGAGCTTGTTCAGCTGCTTTCTTTAACCTCTCCAGTTCGTGGTCAGCCTCTCCGGAGGAAGGAGCATTCGCATAATTTCCGGTGTGTAACTCAATGGCATCGGTCCCTAATTCAAAAGCCAGATTGATGTCTTCAGGATTAGGATCCAGGAATAGACTTATTTCAATATCAGTTTCCCGAATAGAAGGAAAAACTCGTTCTTTAAAATCATCAAAAACAACATTCATATTAAGTCCGCCTTCGGTAGTAAGCTCTTCTCGCCCTTCCGGAACTAAGGTGCAAAGATGGGGATCTATTTCTTTAAGAAAGGAGAGCATTTCATCAGAAGCGGCCATTTCAAAGTCCAGTTTACCGGAAACGGACTCCTTTAAAGCAACTACATCTTCATCTCTTATATGCCTTCTGTCGCCACGCAAATGAAAAACGATTCCTGAGGCGCCGGCTTTCTCACATATCTGAGCTGCTACAACAGGACTTGGATAACCCTCTCCTCTTGCATTTCTTAAAGTTGCAACATGATCTATATTAACCAGTAAATACATTAAATTGCTTTAATTTAGGGTAAATTTTTAGTTCATTTATACTAACTTTAAGATAATGATTTAAATTCAGCTTTTTCATCTAAAGACGTCGAATGTCAGTTAAGCATCTTTTACTATTGTGGGTACTCTTTACTGCATGCGGCATGGTTAAACGAGGTGCGATTCCGTGGGAGGAACGTGCTAATAAAGTAGAGGTAGAAAAAACTGAAGAGTCAGTAAGACCCGAAGCCACTATTTCTGTTGCCACAATGGAATCTACAGCGTTGTCGAAAGATGAGAAAAAGGTCAGAAGTAAGTTAGATGAAGCTTTCAAAGATTGGAAAGGGGTACCGTACCTGTTGGGTGGAAATGGATACGATGGAGTGGATTGTTCGGCCTTCCTTCAAATTGTGTTTGCTGATTATTTTGATGTTAAGCTCCCGCGTGTAACTGTCGATCAGATGAAGGTGGGGAAGTCGGTTAAGAAAAATAATATCCGAATAGGAGATTTAGTGTTTTTTAAAACGGGCAGAAAAACAATGCATGCCGGGGTTATGATCAATGATCAACAATTTATGCATGCATCAACAAGTTCAGGTGTGATGATATCAGCTCTTCAGGAGAGATACTGGAATGATACCTATTTAACAACCAGGAGAGTACTTTGAGTATAACAGATAGGTTTTCAGTCAAAAGCATCAGCATAATAGCTGTTTCCACACTTATTGTATTGATCGTATCCAATCAATTACTGATTCAGAAGATCTTAGATGAAAAAAGGGATGATGCTACAGTAATCAATTTAGCGGGCAGACAACGAATGCTGAGTCAGAAAATCGCTAAGACAGTTTACCTAGCTGAGAATAATGATATTGATTTAGAGGACTTAAAACGAGATCTAGAGATATGGTCTGTAACTCATAATGGTTTAAAGAATGGAAGCGAGGTGCTAGGTATTGAAGCCAATCAAAACGATTTGATCCAAACACTTTTCTCTGAAACGGAACCTCATTACGAAGCAATAAGAGCTTCGCTTAGTGACTTTAGCAGCAGACAAGAAGTAATTGAGGCTATTCCTGTTATTCGAAATCATGAAGAACAGTTCCTTGCAAAGATGGACGAAATAGTGAAGACTTTTGAAACTATTTCTAACGGGTCGGTTCGTACGCTCATACGATTGGAAGTAATATTGGGGTTGTTCTCGTTGTTTTTAATAGGTGGTGAAATTTATTTGATCTTCAGGATTTTCTTAGCTCGGATACAAAATAAAAATGAAGAACTTGAAAAATCAGTTCAGGAACTGTCTGACTCCAAGGGTGATTTGTTCGAATATGTTCAACGGTTTGATTTGTCTCTAAAAGCCATCAATGCGGGATTGTGGGATTGGTATTTAGAGGATAACAGTGAATGGTGGTCGCCCAGATTTTATGAACTGCTTGGTTATGAGGACGGTGAAATTGAAGCCAGCTACAATACATTTCTGAATATTTTGTTGCATCGCGATGATAAAAAAGAGGTTGTGAGCGCCGTTGAACAACACTTGAAAAGTGGAGCTCTTTATAAGCTGGAAATAAGAATGAAGAACAAATCCGGTGAATATCGATGGTTTGAAACCGTAGGACAAGCCAGTTTTGATACAGATGGTAATCCGGTGAGGATGGTTGGATCTATAATTGATATTGATGAAAGAAAGAAAGTTGAACACGATCTTGAATCTAGTAATGAAGAAATTCAAAGAGGCATAGCACTGCTTTCTGAAACTCAAGTCGCTGCTAAAATTGGTTCCTGGGAAGTTGATCTCGGTACAATGACAGCTTTCTGGTCGGATGAAGTATATAGAATACATGAGGTTGAACCAGGGACGCCAATCAAGGTAGAAGAAGGAATAAATTTTTACAGGGAAGATTTTAGGCCTGTAATTCAAAATGCAATCAATAATGCTATTGAGAACAAAAGTTCCTGGGATGAGGAGTGTATTCTGATAACAAAAACCGGCAGGGAGATTTGGGTAAGAGCAATAGGACATCCGGTTTTTGAGGATGGCCAGTTAACCGGTTTGCGTGGTTTATTCATGGATATTGATGAGACAAAGAAAAAGTCCATAGAATTGGATGAAACCAATGAGAAACTTCAACTGTCAGTAGAAGCAGGCCAGATCGCTATTTGGATATGGAATTTAAAAACCAATGAATTGGAATGGAACGATAAGGCTTATGAGATATTTGGTGTAGAAGAAAGCGTTACACCAAACTTTGAAATGTTTTCACAGATGGTCCATCCCTCAGACTTGGAAATGGTAATAGAAGCGACATCAAAAACTCTTGAAACTGGTGAAAGGTTTGATGTTGTATTCCGATTTAATAAACCAGATGGAACAGAAATTATATTGAGTGGAAGAGGTGATTTAATACTTGATTCGAAAGGAGCTCCTGCTCAAATGATAGGTATTAATCTCGATATTACAGAGAGAATGAGGTTATTGGAAAATATCCAGCTGAAAGAGTCTCAGCTCCGTAGCTTTGTTGAACAAGCTCCGGCAGCAGTGGCCATGCTAGACAAGGAAATGAAGTATATAACAGCAAGTAACGAATGGTTCAAGCAATATAATATTGATAAAAAAGATCTGGTCGGTATATCACATTATGATATTTTTCCGGAGATCAACGAAATGCCTGAATGGTTAGAACAACATCAAAGAGTTTTAAATGGGGAGGAGCTATCAAATCCTAAAGATAAAATAGTTAGAAAAGATGGTACTGTTCAGTGGATCAGTTGGAAACTTATTCCATGGTATAATGAGCCAGGGGAGATAGGAGGGATGATCATGTATACAGCAGATATAACTTCTGAGGTTTATTACACAGAGAAACTGGAAAAAGAGGTTGCCAATAGAACAAAGGAACTAGCTTCTGTGAATGAGGAGTTGGAATCTTTCAGTTATTCAATTTCACATGATCTCAGAGCTCCGCTCAGATCAATAAATGGGTTTTCTGATATTCTCATGGAAGATTATGCAGATCAACTGGATAGCGAAGGAAAAAGATTGATGGGCGTGGTTAAGGAAAGTGCAGTAACCATGGGGCAGTTGATTGATGACATACTTGAGTTTTCCAGATTAGGGAAGAAGAAAATTCAGAAGTCAGAGATAGATATGAATAAACTTTTTGAGAGCGTTTGTGAAGTAGAATCAGGTGCATATTCAGACAAACAAATAGATCTGAAAATCGACAGCTTGCCTAATGCTCTGGGGGATATAGCGTTAATAAAACAAGTAGTAGTAAACCTTGTATCAAACGCATTTAAGTATTCATCAAAAAAGGATAAAATAGTTATAAATATCGGATTCGATCAAAGTGAAGAAAAAGGGATTACTTATTTTGTAAAAGACAATGGAACGGGCTTTAAGATGGAATATCATGACAAGTTATTTGGAGTGTTTAATAGGCTCCATTCAAAAAATGAATTTGATGGAACCGGAGTTGGCTTGGCAATTGTAAAACGTATTATCAATAAGCATGGAGGAGAAATTTGGGCAGAAAGTGCAGAAGGAAAAGGTTCAACATTTTTCTTTTCAATGCCAAACAGTTAACATATATCAAACAGATAGAGAAGAATGGATGTAAATAAAACAGTTGAAATTTTATTGGTTGAGGATAATGATCATGACGCAGAAATGGCGCTGCGATCCCTCAAGAAAAATAAGATAAGTAATAAAATAACACGCTTAAAAGATGGGGAAGAGGCTCTTGAATTTTTGTTCGGCACCGGAGATTTTGAAGGAAGAAGTGTTCACAACCAACCAAGAGTAATTCTGCTTGATCTGAAAATGCCCAAAGTAGACGGGCTGGAAGTGTTGAAAGCGGTCAGATCAAACAAAGATACAGAGAATATACCCATCGTAATGCTTACCTCATCAAAAGAAGAGCGGGATGTTGTAGAAGGCTATAAACTTGGTGTAAATAGTTTCATTGTTAAACCTGTTGAGTTCAATTCATTTATGGAAGCCGTAAAAGAAATTGGCTTTTATTGGGTAATACTAAATGAGTTGCCATAGATTTGGTCACTAATATTTAAAATATGTCAATTAAGTTACTAATAGTAGAAGATTCACCATTAGATCATGAGTTAATTCTCAGAGAGCTAAAACTAATGGATGAGGATTTTAAAACTAAATTAGTGACCACACAACCTGAATTCGAAAAAGTATTAGCTGACTGGAATCCGGATATTATTATCTCAGATTTTGATCTCAAAAGCTTTTCAGGTAAAGATATTTTGAGCTACGCCAAGAAAGTAATCCCCGGGATACCGGTTATCATTTTATCCGGAGATGTTACCAGAGAGCAGGAAATAACTTTATTGGAAAATCGCGCAAATGATGTGCTCACCAAAGACAACTATAAGCGATTACCTTTTTCGGTTAAGAGAATTCTGAACGAACAAAAGGATAAAGAAAGTCTTAACAATAATTTGAAATTCCAAGAGGCATTAGCTGAGATCTCTTTCAGCCTAAACTCCCTTGATTCATTTAAGAACAAAATGAATAAAGTAATCCGATATTTGGGAGAAACTGTTGATGTGTCCAGAGTATATATTTTTGAAGATTTTAAATCCGGAAAGAAAACAAGAAATACATATGAATGGTGTGCGCCGGGGGTAACACCTCAAATCGAAGAACTTCAGAGTCTTAACTACAAAGAAGAGATGCCTTCTTTAAAGCCCATGCTGTTGAATGATGGAATTATGGTTGCAGAGGACATTCATGACCTGCCACCTGATATGATTGAAGTTTTAGAGCCTCAGAATATTAAATCATTAATAGTATACCCGATCAGTATTGGGGAAAAGTTTTACGGATTTATTGGCTTTGATGAGGTCAGAAAGAAAAGAGCCTGGACAGAATCTGAGGATAAACTGATAAAATCTATCTCAGGATTGATCAGTAATGCATTTAGTGAGTTTAAATCAGAACAAAAACTTAAGAAGACGAATAATAAATTAAATAAACTATTAGCTGAAAAAGAACTGCTTGTTGGAGAGGTGCACCACAGAGTGAAAAACAATCTTGCATTGGTTTCCAGTTTTCTTCAACTGGATCAAATGGGGTTGGGAATTAAAGATCAGGATGAAATTATATCTGCAAATATTCTAAGAGTTAAATCGATAGCTATTATTCATGAAATTGTATACGAACTTGGTACATTTAAAAATATCGCTGTAAATAAAACGGTTGATAAAGTTTTAAGTGAAAGTTTTATGCAGGAGAGGATTCAGGATTTTAAAGTAAATGTTTCAACCTATGACAAAAAGATCAAGTTCAATATTAACCAAGCGGTGCCTCTCTCATTATTATTAAGTGAGATGATTTTCGAAGTATTCAGATTTGAGGGTGAGAATAAATTTACTCCTTCAAAAGAGTTAAATGTGGGTATTTTTCAAGACGAGGCCAATATTTGTATTTATTTATTCGACAAAGAATTAGCACGAGTTGTTGGACGTCTTCTGGAAGAAAATGAGTATAATTTCTCTGAAATATTTAAAGTGCTGGCAAAACAACTTGGGGCATCCATCGAAATAGAGGAAGACAAAGATTCCATTAAAATTGAATTTGAATACCGAGATGTAAAAGGAGCCAGCAGCAGGCTTTGATCGATATCAGTTTTCTCTAATCTCAAAAAGATATTCAACCATTTTAGCATATTCAGGAGTGACTTCTTTATCTCTTCTGGCCATCATGGCTTTCATAGCTTCTAATGCCTTGTCGAATCTGAATCTTGGATTTCTTTGCCCATCTATCCATGTGAAAGATTGAATATATCTCGGGGGAAATCCTGACTGGAAAATATTAGCAGAAACTCCGCAAGTTGTCCCAGTATTCAACATTGTATTAATTGAGGTTTTGGAATGATCACCCATCACGGTGCCAAAGAATTGAATTCCTGTATCGTATGAGCGTTTTGTCTCCCAATCTTTAATGGTTACCATGCCATAATTATTTTTTAGATTAGAAGTGTTCGTATCTGCTCCCAAGTTGCACCACTGTCCAAAAATAGATTTTCCAACATATCCATCGTGGGCTTTATTAGAAAAAGAATGAAAAATTGAATTGGCAACTTCGCCTCCAATTTTACAGCTGGGGCCAATTGTTGATCCATCATAAATCCTGCCACACAATTTAACAGTCGCATTCTTACACACAGCAACCGGTCCCTTTAAAACTGCTCCGGCTTCAATCACAGCACCCTCACCAATATAAATAGGTCCATTCTCTGCTATCAGAATAACACCGGGTTCAATTTTAGCTGAACTATGGATGTAGATATTTTCAGGATGTTTTATAATAACAGTTTCGTCGGCTTCTTTATGTATTGGTTTATCTTTCAGAAGTTCTATATCTACTTTAATTTGAGAGGCATTTAAACTTAAAAGATCCCATACATATTCGATACAAGAAGGGTTTTTATCAAGCTGGATTTTTTTTGAAGGGTTTAAGCTGTCAAGTAGACTAATATCTAAAGTATCCTCAGAGCATAATGCAACCAGTTCATTTTCATAGAACAAGGCATCACCCGGATTTAGCTTAGTAATATCTTGGATCAATTCTTTAGAAGGAAGAACCCTCGAATTTATGTACCAACTTGGTTCAGATGGATTTGCATCGGGAGATTTAAAGACTTGCTTCAAATGTTCTTCTGTATCCCACACTATCAGATCCGGCTGGAGCATTTTTTCCCATTTCTGATAAATAGTTAAAATGCCGATTCTTAAGTCCCAAGTGGGTCTTGTAAGGGTAAGAGGCTTGAAGTTCTTACATTTGGTATCTTCAAAAAAACAGATTTGCATCAAAAAAAATTAGAGACTTATATGAAATAATGTAATAGTTAATATCTATATTTAAAGTATAGCTTTAAAGAACTAAATAAGAAAATTACTATGTGTGGAATTGTTGGGTATATCGGAGATAGAAAAGCTCATGAAGTTATTATAAATGGGCTTAAAAGGTTGGAATATAGGGGGTATGATTCTGCAGGTATAGCTCTTTACAATGGCTCTCTTGAAATAAAAAAAGGAAAAGGAAAAGTTGCGAAACTTCAATCTCTGATTGATAGCAGTGATGAAGCTAAAATTGGAATTGGTCATACCCGGTGGGCAACACATGGAGAACCAAACGATATAAATTCGCATCCACATACAAGTAGTTCTGAGAAATTAGCACTTGTCCATAATGGAATAATTGAAAATTATAATTCACTTAAGAAAGTTTTAGAGTCAAAAGGACATGTGTTCTACTCTCAAACAGATACTGAGGTTTTAGCGAAGCTGATCGAAGATGTCTACTCCAAAAACACAGACGACTTCAAAAGAGCAGTACAAATTGCGCTTGCTCAGGTTGAGGGCACGTATGGCGTTGCAATTATACATGCTGATTATCCTGATCAGTTAATAGTAGCCAGAAAAGGTTCTCCATTATTATTAGGTATAGGTAAAGGCGAAATGTTAATTGCGTCTGATGCTTCGGCTGTTGCTGAATATACCGATCAGGTTGTTTACCTCGATGATGGTGAAATTGCGGTTATCAAGAAAGATGAATATCAGGTTCATAACTTAAATGACGACTCTTTAACTAAAGAAGTTCATGAACTAGCGCTTAGTTTAGAAGAAATTGAAAAAGGCGGATATGAATTTTTTATGCATAAAGAAATCTTTGAACAACCCAAAGCTATTTCAGATTGTTTGAGAGGCCGTCTGGATGTTGAAAGCGGAACTATTACACTTGGCGGTATTAAAGATGTTCTGGGTAAGATTGCAGATGCTAAACGTTTGGTAATTGCAGCTTGTGGAACAAGTTGGCATTCAGGAATTGTGGGTGAATATCTATTTGAATCTTTAGCTAAGGTATCTGTGGAGGTTGAATACGCATCTGAGCTCCGGTATAAAGAGTCACTAATTGGTGAAGGGGATGTGATGATTGTAATATCACAAAGTGGAGAGACCGCAGATACCTTAGCCGCTCTTAGACAGGCAAAAGAAAATGGAGCTCTCGTAATTGGAGTTGTTAATGTTGTGGGTTCTTCGATAGCCAGAGAAACAGATGCGGGTGTATATATCCATGCCGGGCCCGAAATTGGAGTGGCTTCTACAAAAGCCTTTACGGGGCAGGTTACAGTACTCACATTGATGGCAATAAAGTTGGCTCAGGAAAAGGGAACCATATCCAAAGAAAAGGCGAGTAAATTAATTAAAGAGTTAAGCGAAATACCCGGCAAGGTTCAAAAGATTTTAGATAAAAGTAGTGACCTGGATGAGGTTTCCAACTTGTTTTCTTATGCTCCTAATTTCTTATACCTCGGGAGGTCTTTCGGTTTTCCGGTAGCTCTTGAGGGAGCACTCAAGCTCAAAGAAATATCTTATATCCATGCCGAAGGATATCCTGCAGCAGAAATGAAACACGGACCAATTGCTTTAATCGATGAAATGATGCCGGTTGTTGTAATAGCAGGTACTAATCATACCAATGATAAAATGGTGAGCAATATTGAGGAAGTAAAAGCCAGAAAAGGAAGAATTATATCAATTGTTACAGAAGGTAACGAGGAAGTGGAAAACTTATCTGAATTTAGTTTTTCCGTTCCGGAAACAGAAGATGAATTATCACCTTTGTTAACAGTAATCCCATTACAGATTTTATCATATAATATAGCTGTAAACAGAGGTTGTGATGTTGATCAGCCAAGAAATCTGGCGAAAAGTGTAACTGTGGAGTGATTATCCAACTGTTGTTTTTTATTAAAATAAAAAATGTGGATAACTTGTTTTTAACTCAGGAATTTGTTTTTTTCAATTCTTGGAATGTTCATGGTTAGTAAATAAAGAAAATGAAAAACTGGAAAGCTCTGATTTTCAAAATTACAGTTTTGGTGTTAGTCGGAATTGTAATTTTTACAGCTTAATTGAGAAAATTGAAAAGACTTATTAAACTCTATTTAAATCTGAATTCTTTGTGATGAATAGCGAATTGGATTTGTCATATTTAGAAGAGGTTACAGGAGGGAGCTCGGAGATGATTGTAGAGATGCTTAGGCTTTTCGTAAAGGATACCCCCGATCAATTATCCAACTTAGAAAAAAATGTAAAGGATGGAGATTGGGATGCTGTAAGAGCTGAAGCCCATAAACTAAAACCCACCTTTCAATACGTAGGCATGGATGATACTCACATGCTTGTTGCAGATCTGGAAACAAAAGCCAGAAACAGAGAACAAATTGAACGTATGCCTGAACTCGTTGAATCAATTAAACGAAATTTCAACGAAGCACTAACTAGTTTTGAAATTAAGATAAAAGAACTTAGTTCTTAGCTTTGTAGACCATTTGTAAATGGTCGATCCCGTCAACTAAATAAATATCACTATCTCCAATAAATCCAAGTTGTGAGTAATAGTTTTTGAGCTTCGCCTGAGCCTCTATTCTGATATCACTATTTGGATAATTTGTAATACAGTAGTTGATACTTTTCTCAATTAGTGTTTTTCCTAAATTTCCTCCTCTCTTCTCTTGCGACACTATAATTCTTCCTATAGAAGTTTCCGCTTTGTATTTAACATCAGGGGCAAAAATTCTTGAATAAGCGACGAGATTATCATGTTCATAAATAAGAAGATGAAGAGCTTTTTTATCATACCCGTCAAGATCAGGATAAATACAATTTTGCTCTATTATAAATACATCTTGACGTAATTTAAGCAAGTCATATAATTGAACATTAGTTAGTTCGTCAAAGCCGGAAATAATTTTTTTCATGAATATCTAAACAAAATAAGTGAGCTCGCGTAAGCAAAATTGAATTTTAACCAAACTATACCATTATGATTTGGGCTTGGCTTTTAAATAGTGTTGCAGTATTCGCAACCGCAAAAATACTACCCGGTGTTGAAATAAAAAACTTTTGGAGTGCAATTGTTGTAGCTGCTTTGCTGGCAATTGTAAATACATTTCTTACACCAATATTACAATTCATCGCATTACCCGTTTCTATTTTAACCCTTGGTTTGTTCGCTTTAGTCATTAACACATTAATGATAATGTTAGTTGATGCATTAGTTGAAGGGTTTAAGATCAAGAATTTTTGGTGGGCGCTCGTCTTCGGGATTGTGATGTCACTTGTTAGCGGAATTCTTTTCAGAGTATTTTAAATAAAAAAGGCAGAATAACTTCTGCCTTTTTTCTGATCTAGATTTATTTAAAATCTCAAAGGTTGCTGCAAACGGCTTCAGTAAATGAATCCGTAGTTCCTTTACCTCCAATATCCATAGTACACTTTGCTTTTTTCTCTACTAAGGTTTTGTAAATGGCTTTTCGGATATTTTCAGCAATTGGCTTTTCATCAAGATGTTCCAACATCATTAACGATGAGAAAAGTAAAGCAATCGGGTTAGCTTTATTTTGACCGGCAATGTCAGGAGCAGATCCGTGAACAGCTTCAAACATGGCAGCATCGTCTCCGATATTTGCAGACCCTGTTACTCCAAGCCCTCCAACTAATCCTGAAGCTAGATCGGATAAAATATCCCCGAATAGGTTTGTGGTTACAACAACGTCAAACTGTTCAGGACGCATAACCATTTGCATGGCCATATTGTCAACGATCAAATCTTGAAATTCGATATCAGGAAAATCCTTTGCTACTGAACGTCCTACTTCTAAAAATAAACCGGTAGTCAGTTTCAAAATATTTGCTTTGTGGACAAGAGTAACCTTTTCCATTTCTTTAGTACGTGCGTATTCAAAAGCGGCGGTAATAATTTTTCTACTGGCTTCTTCTGTTACTACAGCTATACTTTCAGCGTGTTTGTTTTCATCGATCCAATGCTCTTTGCCGATATACAATCCCTGAGTGTTTTCCCGGAATATCACCATATCTACGGATTTGAATGGAGTATCAACATTTGGGAGAGTGATAGCAGGACGAATATTACTGAAGAGGTTGAACTTTTGTCTTAATGCTACATTAATAGATCTAAACCCGGTACCAACAGGAGTTGTAAGAGGTCCTTTTAGTGCAATTCTGTGTTCCTCAATCGCAGCAACGGTTTCATCAGGTAAAGGATTACCTAGTTTTCGATATGCTCCTAACCCTGCTTCACATTCGATCCAATTAATTGGGGCGCCTGCAGTTTCTAAAATTGTTTTTACAGCAGCTGTGATTTCAATGCCAATTCCGTCACCCGGAATAAGTACAACGTTCTTCATGAAGAGATTTTAGATATTCAATGTTCTTTTGTTAAGCAACAAAGATAAGCACTAAAAACGTTCTTTGTGATATATTCTCAAAAAGAATCTAAATGGAATAAGTGACTCTGTATATTTTGCCGGAATCATCATCAGAGATGAGTAAAGAACCATCGTCTAACTGAAGGATGGAAACCGGACGACCTTTTATATCTTCCTCTCCGGCTAACCAGCCTGTAATGAAAGGTTTATACTCTGTTGGATTGCCTTCATCATCAAAAATAACCTGAGAAATTTGATATCCGACTTTTGAACTGCGGTTCCAACTACCATGTTCTGCGATCAGAGCTCTGTTTTTATAGCTAGTTGGAAACATATTTCCGGTGTAAAAAATCACACCAAGTGGAGCAACATGTGCACCTAGTTCCTGAACCGGTTTTTTAAAACGGTAGGCCATAGGTTTTCCATCTTCTCCAAATTTTGGGTCCCATACATCATTGCCGTGTAAATAGGGATAACCAAAATGCTGATTCTCTCCTGTAATTTCATTTAACTCACAAGGAGGGATATCATCACCAAGCCAGTCTCTACCGTTATCTGTAAACCAGATATTTCCTGTTTCAGGATGCCATGTAAACCCGACTGTATTTCGAATTCCCTTGGCAACAATTTCATGTTCAGAACCATCTGCATTCATTTTGGTAAGAGTGGCAAATAGCGGATTATCTTCTTCATGATTACAAATATTACAAGGTGCACCAATCGGAACATAAAGCTTATCATCAGGACCAAAAGCGATGTATTTCCAGCCGTGATGTCCTTCAGTTGGCAGTTCATCTGTAACTAAAACCGGTTCAGGAGAATCAGCATAATTTTGATCGATATCGTCGAAACGCCAGATCTTACTGACTTCAGCTACAAAAAGAGAGCCATCTTTATATGCCACTCCATTTGGTAATCTTAATCCCTCAATGATCGTGTAAACAGAATCGGCCAGGAAGTCATTGTTGTTATCTACAACAGCGTATACTTTTCCCTCACGACGCGATCCTACATAAAGAATACCCGAATCACTCATGACCATTTGTCGGGCATTAGTAACACCTTCAGCAAATACGGAGACCTCAAATCCTGCCGGAGCTTCCAGATATCCCAAAGACATGGAAGAGGGGCCGCTTTTTTCAGGGATCAGGTCTTTAGATTCTTTTGAAGAACAACTGATTAATAGGGTAACAAGAACAAAAAGTAGAATACGCATAGTGAAATATCGTTAGTTTCTCAGAATCTAAACAAAAATTCCATTTTGATAAGTAAAACTTTAGATGCGATCCCAAACAAATTGAGGGGTAAGTCGCGCTAGCCATGCAACAAGTACCCATCTTTTCGTGATGTAAACAATGTTTCTTTTTTTATCTAGACCATTGATCATCTGTCTAACGGCTTTATCCGTATCAGCAACCCAAAACATACGGGGTACATTTTCGGTCATTTCAGATTTTACAAATCCGGGTTTTATATCAGTTACTGTAATGTCAGCCGGTATACGTTTCGCTTTTTGGCGAAATCCGGTCATATAATTAGATACAAAATGTTTTGAAGCTGTATAGACAGCCGCTTTATATGAAGCCAAGTGCGATGCAATCGATGACATTCCAACAATATGTCCATGTCCTTGTCTTCGAAAGAAATCAAACGCAAAATGAAGTCCGTGTGAGAAAGCAAGTACATTAACTTCAATAGTAAGCTTGTCTGCTTTCCATGGAGACATAATTTTATCTACCCCTACTCCGGCATTCAGGATCATCATATCCATTCCGCCCATTTCATTAATAAGATCCCGATATACATTTTCAGCTTCATCAAGATCGGTGACATCTAATGTGCGTATGAAAGCATTTTCACCAATTTCTTTTTGGATTGATTCAAGTTTCTCAGTTCTACGCCCCATCAAACCAACTTTGTTACCTGCTTCTGCGAGTTGAAGTGCGAGTTCACGGCCAATTCCGGAAGTAGCACCTGTAATAAGTATATTTTTCATTCGAATGTTTCCAGACTTTCGGAGAGATAATTTGTAAGCGGAAGCTGCGTAAGTACATTAAACGTGTTCAAAAACTCAATATATTGTTCCACCACACGCCTGTATGACTTAAGCTCTAATTCTTTTAGTTTTAGTATTCCTTCTTCGAGTTCAAGAATAGTAAGAGGATTATTGTCCTCGATTTGACTAAGATTTTTTTTAAGGCTAACCAGATCTAACGTGTTTATTCGGTCTGTAAGAATTTCATGTTGACTTATCAGACTTTTCAGATATTCATATTCAGTAATTCTTTTTACTGAATCCTGAAATTGTTCAGCGGCGAGTTCACCTTTAAGTTCAATCTCGTCCAGTTTACGCTCGGCTATCTGATTTTTGTTAGATTTGAAGATCGGAATACTTATTCCAAATGCGATACCGAAATCAGAGTCCCGGTTTTTTTCGGGATAGTACTCGGTTTGGAAATAGCCAACGTTAAAATCGGCTTTCTCTAATTTCACCTCTCTTTTTGCTACTTCAATTCGCTGAGAAATAAGATCCAGTTCTAAAGAAGAGAAAGAATTTAAAGCAACTTCGTCAGAAACGTTTTCAATTGCAGTTACAGAAATCAACAGTTCATTATTCCACTCAATATCCGCTTGTTGAAGTAAAGAAGTAATTTCTTTTTTTGTTTGTGAAAGAGAAACATTGAGATCATCCTGATTTGTAATAGCATCCACTTGATCCATTTTAGCCTCAACAAAATCCTTAGCATTAAAAAGAGAACTCTCCATATTTGTGCTAAGAATGTCTACCCTTTTTTGAATTAAAGCATACTTCTGTTCTTCAATTTTCCTCAATCGAATATCAAGGAGATATTCAGCGGCAAGTTCATATCTCATTTCCAGGTTTTCCTGATACTGGATCTGCTTACGGATGGATAATTCCTTTTTTGTAGCATTAAAAAGAGCATTATTGCGACGTATTTTCCACGGATTTCCTGGCCTGAACCTCAGGGCATACTGCTGATCTTCTAATGTAAATTCGTCGTTGCTGTATCGAAATTCCAGATCTTCGACAACGGGCAGACGGTAATTCCGTGGAGAAATAAAATCAATAGAGGCGTCGTATCCCTTAATATTAATATCCTCAAAAGCTGTTAATAAAAAATCGGAGACTGTAGTTTGCGCAAAAACTGTATTCCATCCTGAAAAAAGGAAGGTTAGAATGAAAAATGTAATACGTTTTGCCATTACTTAACGATGATCTGCTCACCCACAACGAGTGGATTATCCTCAGGAATTTCAATGAAGATCTCCAGACCGAAAGTAGTAAGAGAATTATCCTTTTCCATAATTTGTGGAAGTTCCACGACCGCGCCAAACCCAATGATCTTACCCTGAATTTCCAGTTGGGGCTGTTCCAGAGATTTCACAGTAACAATTTCACCCAGTTCTCTGTCTCTTTCCTTTTTACCAACTAAGTAACCAACAACAGATGTTGGATGTTTAGGGTTTATGGAAACCAGCGATGTAAAAGCCTCTACTTCTTCCCCTTCTTTTACGTATACATTTTCAATAACACCGGAAAAAGTAGCGAACTTATTTAGTCTTCTTTCTTCACGAAGTTTCCACTCCAGTTCCTCATTTGCCAGTTCAATTTTAGACTGAATTTGAGACTGATCGAATTCGTCTTCCTGTTTGAGATCCAGAATTCGAATATCTAACCCCTGAAGTTCCAGGTTTCCCTTTTCCCGGATAGACTTGATCTGAAGTTTAAGAGCGGTTAAAGAATCCGTGGGGATATCTTTAGAGATGGTTTGAGTAAGCTTGTTGTTAAGATCTATTTCATTTTGAATAAGCTTTATGTCATTTTCAATCTCGCCTTTGAGGATAGATTTTTCAGACTCTAAAAGCTTTATTTTTGAATCAAGTAATGCTTTTTTTTCTCTTTTTTCTGATTTGAAGAGCTCAATTTCTTTTCTGAGTTTCTGGATATCCAGATTTAATTGCGGGCTTTCCACTTCAATGAGTTTGTCACCTTTTTGGACTTCCTGCCCAGGGACTACTAAGAGGTTATTTATGATGCCCGATTTCTCTGCATTGATCTTATATGCTTTGGCATAGGTGACTCCAAGAAAAGAACTGCTTCCTTTGAAGTAAAAGGAATTAACGGTCATCAGCGTTACAAAGGCAAGGAAGATGAAAACATAAAAGGAATTTACTCTAGACATAATTACCCCTAATTAGTTTCCTGAATATTTTTGAAGGTAACACGAACTCTTGTAATAGATTCAACTTGCTGGAGCTCTGTCAAAAAAGCTGTATTGTCAGCGTCCAGATTCATTTCGATTTCATATTCATAATCAAACCGTCCGGAATTTCTGGAAGTAACTTCAACATCATGAAAGTCTGCACAGTACTTTCCGATTACGCCGGTAACTTTCGCTAATTTTGTAGGGTCAGAATCACTGAGCCTGAAAAGCAAACGTCCACGCATTCCGGTTTTTGTGCTGAAAGGGGTAAAATGTAGAATTAACGCCATCGTACAGTAGATAATGGTACCTGCAAAAGCAATTGTATAACCAAAAATACCAATTGCCAAACCCACACTTAAAGCTGCAAATATAAAAAGAATATTTCTGGCGTCCTGTATTCTGGTTCTGAAACGAATAATAGCCAGTGCACCAAATGCTCCAAGACCACGGGCTAAGCTATCGCCAATGGCCATCATTACCATTGCAGAAACAATTGAGCCCAATGCCAACGCCTGAAAAAAGTTTTTAGGATACTGATGTCCTGTAAAAGTTACTTTGTGAGTAATAGCAATGATTGATGAAAGCACAAATGCCCAAATCAAAGAATATGTTACATTCAGTAATGTAGGATAGTCATAAACCGGTTGATCCGGAAACAATTCAAACATCTAAAAGAGGTTATGCTGATCTTATAGTTAACTCACAGAGTATAACACTCTTTTTGACTTTAAGAAACTATGCTGCTTTTAATTCCGGGACTTTATATTTAGCAAACTCAAAGAGGCCAAAAAGAACTCCACAGTAAAATAGATCTCCTAAAACAGTCATATGAAAGAAAGGAATTGCAGCTACATAACATGCGACAAAGCCTGAGAGAGTGAGATCATAAGTCGGAGTACTGATCCATACTCCGAAATTTGAGATTATAAAGAACAGCACAGAAGCGGAGAAAGCACCACCTATAACTCTTTTGAAGTTCACTTTTTTGAGAATAAAAATACCTGCAACTACAATTGCTATCATAGCACCGTAAGTCCAGTAAAAGCCGGGGGAGATGAATACAAAACCAGAGTAATAGTCAGCATAGAGTATGTTATTCACTAACAGATCGCTTACAAAAAATGCTAGTAAAGGAAGTATGAAGGCTAATCTTTTGTTAGAAAAATAAGCTGCTCCGAATAACGACATTGCCCCTATAGGTGCAAAATTATACGGGTGGGGAATCATCCTTGAAATTGCAGCTAAAAGTAAAAGTCCGGTTATTAAAAGTAATCGCTTATTCATATAATTTTTTTTAGGTGTTTGCCTAAAATAAAAAAAAGCATCGTCTCAATGAAACGATGCTTTCAATTCTTTTAAAAAAAAATTGATTACTTGCTGTTCAGCTCAAGATTTAATGTAGCTGTTACTTCCTTTCCAACAACTGCGTCTGAAACCCAGTCTCCGGTTCCAACACCATAAACATTACGGTCGATCACAAATTCAGATGTGATTCCGGCTACTTTTCCACCTCTTGGATGATCCATAACGCCCAATAAAGTGAAAGGCATTTCGATTTTTTTAGTGACATCTTTAATAGTTAGATCACCATGAGCTACAAATTTATTATCTCCTTTAGATTCAATTTTGGAGCTTTTGAAAGTGATTTTCGGGTATTTTTCTGCATTAAAGAAGTCGGCTGTTTTCAAGTGACCATTTCTTCTTTCATTTCTTGTATCAATACTGTTTACCATAATTTCTACATCGATCATGCTTTCTTCAAGATTAGCAGGATCAAAGTTTACGGTTGCATTGTAGTCATGAAAAGTTCCGTTAACCGGTGTAAAGAAGTGACGTACTTCAAAGTCAATATTACTATGAGATTTGTCGATTGACCACTCAGTAGCTATATAATTAACTGCTGCAGTAGACATTATTCCAAAAAGTACTAAAGATAAAAGTTTAATTGCCTTGTTCATTGTTCTGTTATTTAAATTGATAATAGTTTCAGTATTAAAACCAAAAAGGGTTTCGAATAATTCATTCAATGTTAAACTAATTTTTCACTAAACGTTAATTCGTTGTAGCTATACAGCTGATAGAGATTAGCATTACTTTGCAGGACTGGTAAATTTGTTTCCCTTAATTCTGAATCGCCAAGGTAGTTTTGCATCTTCTCCGGCGTAATCAACTCCAACTCTTGGGCTGGAAATAATTTGCGAAGGTTTGATGGTGATACCTCTGTCTTCAATCCAAATAAGATCGTCTTGAAGATCTTCTCCGTAGTTTTGGGTTGTTATCCCCAATGCTTGAGATACAATTCCGGGGCCGCCACCAACTGAGCGTTCCAGTTTAGATCTTCCTCGTCGTTCAAGAATAGTGTGAACTCCATCTAATGGTTCGATTCCACGGATCAAAATGGCATCTGCATTTCCTTCAGCATTAGTTACCACATTAAAAAGATGATGAATTCCGTAGCAGAGATAAACATAAGCGATACCGGGTTCACCAAACATGATGCTGGTTCTTTCTGTCTTTCCATGAACATGCGAATGGCAGGCTTTATCCGTTCGTCCGTTGTACGCCTCAGTCTCAACGATCATTCCTGAAGTAAGAACTCCGTCAAAATTTGTGCAGAGAACTTTTCCCAAAAGTACCTTGGCTATTGGTACAGGATCATTTCCTGAATAAAAACTTTGGTCTAGTTTACCAGCTGACATCAATCCAAATCAGCGTATGGATTATCAAGTACGGTTGGTTTATGGCTCTTGTAAGTATCATAATAAGCTTTGGCTATGGTAGCTGAAAGAACAAATAAAAAAGCGCTGTAGAAAACCCAAATTCCTATAACAATAAGAATAGCGTAACCTTGATAGAAATATCGGTATGAACTGAATGCATATTCCAAATAACCACTGATTATTAATCGTGCAATTTCGAATAATAGTGTGTAGGCAAAAGCACCAACTACTGCAATGTCTCTTTGGATGCGTCTCTCGCTTAAGTATCTAAATACTATATAGATCACAATGAAGGTGAAAATAATAGGAACCAAGAAGTTTAGTAGTTCATAAACCCAAGAGAATTCTAAAGTAATATCAGTATACGGAACTGAGAAGTCATTCAAATCAATAGCAGAAGAAAGGTTGATTACTAAAGCTAGTACATAAACCAACGCACCTAGTAATCCGAACCAGAAGAAATTATAAACTACTTGCATTAAAGGGTGTTTACGTTCTTCGATATCAAAAATATCAAACAATACATGCTTAATTGCATGTAACAACCCTTGAGTAAAGAAAAGCAGAATGATCAATCCTATAACTCCGAAGACTTCTCTTGCTCCAATTAAGGGGTTTAGCAAATTTTCAATTGTTTGTGAGCCTTGAATTACATCTGAAGTTTCAGCTTGGAAAGAAAATGATGGAAGGAAATTACTACCATATTGAATGATCATCTCGAGAGCTTCATCATAACTCAACACATATCCAACAATGGAGATCATGATCAAAACAAACGGAATAGAGCAGATAAAGAGATTGAATGTGATAGCTGAGGCGCTGAAGAAAAGATCTTTCTTACCTACTATCTTTAATAATCTATTCCAGAAGTCTTTGAGATTTTGCAAGCTAAACAAGTTCGTTATCAAAGGGATACCTTCGAATCTTAAAATATACGTGTTACATTTCTAATTCAAAGCAAGAATGTGTCGTAGTTTTTAATTCAATTCATTGGTATGTTCCAAGCCCGAATTTTTATTAAAAGTTAGCACAGGAATAGTTTAAACACCAATGGCAGCAAAGAAGCAAACCCCTTTAATGAAGCAGTACTTTGAGATCAAGGATGAACATCCGGGTACTATTTTACTGTTCAGAGTGGGAGATTTTTACGAAACCTTTGCAGATGATGCAGTTTTGGTGAGTAAAGAATTGGGAATCACGCTTACAAAAAGGAACAACGGAGGAGATCAAACTCCCTTAGCGGGTTTTCCTTTTCATTCTTTGGACAGTTATCTGCCAAAGTTGGTAAAGAAAGGCTATAAAGTAGCTGTTTGTGACCAGACTGAAAGCCCTGATGAAGCCAAAAAAGCAGGTCGAAAGATCGTAACTCGTGAAGTGACTGAAATAACGACTCCGGGAGTAACACTTTCAGAAAAACTACTGGAACACAAACGAAATAATTATATCGTATCACTTCACTGGACAAAAGACAGAGTAGGTGTAGCATTTTCTGATATCTCAACCGGAGAATTCGGATTAAGCGAAGTAAGTGAAAGGCAACTGGATAGTTTATTGGCAGCTATTCAGCCTTCAGAAGTGTTGGTCTCTTCGAAATTGAAGAACAAACTGGAAGATGCATTCCTGAAGTTCAATATCACTTATATCGAAGACTGGGTATATGAAGGGGATTATGGGTATAAGATCTTAACAGAGCATTTTGAAGTTCACTCGTTAAAGGGATTTGGCGTTGAGGAACTGAAAACAGCACATGTTGCTGCAGGTTCACTAATGCATTATATGCAGGAAACTCAAAAAGCGTATTTGAGACATTTGAGAAGATTATATGCTTATGAGAGTAATGAGTATATGTCTCTTGATTCTGCTACAAAAAGAAATTTAGAGCTTACGGCTAGTATTCAGGATGGAAATGTAGAAGGGACATTGATCTCGATCATGGACAAGACGTGTACTGCCATGGGCGGTCGACTTCTTCGAAGATGGATCATGCGTCCGCTTAAAAGATTAAAGCCCATTCAACAGCGTCTGGATTCTGTTGAGATTTTTTATTCCAAACATGATGTGAGATCTCAACTTCGGGAAGAACTGGAACAAGTTGGAGATCTTGAGCGATTGATTTCCAGAATTTGTGTTGGAAGAACCAATGCCCGGGATATTGTTCAACTGAAACTTTCACTGGCTCAGATTCCGGTTATCAAAAGTCAGTTTGCAAGTTTTGATGATCCTTTGTTGAAAGACATTTCCGGAAGATTGAAATTGTTGATCGATCTTCAGGAGCATATCACTAAGACACTAGCTGAAGAACCTCCGGCAAGTATTCGGGATGGAAATATGATTCGTGATGGTTATAACGAAGAATTAGATGAACTGCGTGATATCGCAAAGAACGGAAAGAAATACATAGCGCAGATCAAAGATAAGCTGGCTAAAGATTCAGGAATTGCATCGCTGAAGATCGGTTACAATAAAGTGTTCGGCTATTATATTGAAGTAACGAATGCCCATAAAGACAAAGTACCGGAGCATTTCATCAGAAAACAAACTTTGGTTAATGCTGAACGATATATCACTCCGGAGCTTAAGGAAATTGAAGAGAAGATCTTATCAGCTGAGGAGCGTAGTAAGACACTTGAGTACGAACTTTTTGAAGAAGTAAGATTATACGTTTCTGAGTTTGCAGATGATATCCAGCAAATTGCTTTTGCATTAGCTGAGTTGGATTGTATCCAATGTTTTGCTGAAGTGGCTTTCAAAAATAATTATGCAAAACCGGAAGTAAGAGATTCTGAAGAGATATCCATCAGGAAAGGACGACATCCTGTTGTGGAAGAAACCCTGCCGATGGGCGAACCTTTTATTCCGAATGACATCGAACTGAATAACTCAGATCAACAGATCATGATCATTACCGGACCGAATATGGCGGGTAAGAGTATCATTCTTCGTCAAACAGGATTGATCGTTTTGCTTGCTCAGGTTGGAAGTTTTGTGCCGGCTGAGGCTGCTACCATCGGGATGGTTGATAAGATCTTCACCAGAGTCGGCGCTTCGGATAATTTGGCGGCCGGTGAAAGTACATTTCTGGTTGAGATGAATGAAGCGGCTAACATCCTGAATAATGCCACTCCAAGATCACTCATTTTGCTGGATGAAGTGGGTCGCGGAACCAGCACATTTGATGGATTGAGTATTGCATGGTCATTGGCAGAATATTTACATAATCATGCTCCTGTTGCCGCAAAAACATTATTCGCCACGCATTATCATGAGTTGAACGAGTTGGAACAAATGTATGATCGCACCAAGAATTTCAATGTTCAGGTAAAAGAGCATGACGGAAAAGTGATCTTTTTGAGGAAATTGGTGCGTGGCGGCGCTGATCACAGCTATGGAATTCAGGTAGCTAATATGGCCGGACTTCCACAGATCGTGATCGATCGGGCAAAAGATATTTTGAAGAACCTGGAAAGTCACAGTCTGGATATCACCAACAAAAACGGTTCTCTGGAAGGGAAGGCATCCGCACAAAAAGACGCTGCAAAGAATTTATCAGACAAAATTGAAAAGCAGGACGAGATCGAGCAAATGAATTTATTTGCCACTCATGTGGACCCGAGATTGGAAACGGTACTTAATAAACTGGAAGCCAGCGATCCAAACCGAATGACACCGATCGAAGCTTTGATGATGATCACTGAATTGAAGAAAATTGTAGACCGCTGAAGCGGGATTAAAAATGAACGATAAAGATTTGAAATCTGAAGCAAATAGATTAGAAGAAATTCTTAAGAACAAAACTATAAATAAGGTCTATAGAAATAGGTCGAATGAAGTAGTAATTGAATTTAACGACGGGACAAGATTCTTTATCGAAATTGATGGAAAAGAATTAGAGTTTAGTATTACTTAGAATTCAAGTCCCCTCTTGAGAGGGGATTTAGGGGTGTGTCAGAAGTTGATAACAAGCTATATTGAGCTATCATGCCAAGAAGAAAAATAATACCATATAATCCCGCACTTAAAGAACTTGCAAGAAAACTTCGCAATAATGCTACAAAAGCTGAAAGAGTTCTATGGCATTCTTTGAGCGGTAAACAATGTTTTGGGTATGATTTTCATCGCCAAAAGCCAATTGGGAATTATATAGTTGATTTCTTTTGTCAGGAATTAATGTTGGCTATTGAAGTTGATGGTGTGTCTCATAATCAGGAATCAGTTCAAATTAAAGATCGACAAAAAGAAGAGTTTTTAAATAGCATTGGAATTGATGTTCTTAGGTTTCAGGATTCCGATATTTATCCTGAAAATAGAGATGCTTTAAGGGCAATTGAGGAGTATGTGATAGAATTTGAGAAGATAAACAAGATTGACACACCCCCAACCCCCTCTCAAGAGGGGACGATTAACTTTTCTGCGAAAAGTTCTAATCATATAAAAAAGTAGTGCGATTGTATTTTTTAAATAGAAATATTGATAAGAAATAACTTAAGATGAAAGATTTAAGACATAAGACTGACTTGAGTTGAAAAAAGAAAGCATCTTAAATCTTATGTCTTAAGTCTCAAATCTAATTATGAAAACCTCCGCTAAACATATCGCTGATCGAATTCGATTGATGATCTCCACCAAACAGTTTCAGGTTGGGGAAGTATTGCCGTCTACCCGGGAATTGGGGCAACAGCTGGAAGCCAGTTTTCATACCGTTCGGAAAGCCTATCATATTCTGGAAGAAGAAGGATTGATAAAAGGTGAGCAGGGAAGAGGCTTCACAGTTACTAAACAAACTTCCATGCTGGACAAAGCTGAGCGTCTGGAAATTGGGGGTGGTAAAGTTCAGGCGTTGATCGAAGAACTCGTTGGATATGGACTTGATGATTCCGAGATAGAATTGCTTTTTCAGGAGCAACTGGATTTTATGGAGTGGCCGGAAAGAATTCAATCGTGTGCTACCGTTGGTGATAACAAAGAAATGGCTTCAATGCTTTCCAGTGCTATTAAGAAACAGGTTGGTGTCAAAAGTAATGTTCTGGACATCACAGAAATTGAAAAAGCAGCTTCCTATGATGCGCTGTTTGTGCCGATAAAATTTATGAATAAGTTCAGAAGCTTGAGCGAGACCATGATGATCATTCCCATCGTGCATATGTTTGATCCGGAAACACTGTATAAAATTACAGAACTTGCAGCGATTCAAACCATCGGTTTAGTAACTTCTGATGATGAAAGTATATCGAAGATCATCAATGAATTAAAACTGATGATTCCGTTTGAAGGATCTTTTGTGGCAGGAAGTATTTATGGGCGATCATTACCGCTTTTTGTTAGGGAGACAGATCTTATCTTATACACTCAGGAAAGTGCGAAACTGGTAGAGCAAAAAGTACCGGAGAAAAGCAGGATCCAGTTAAATTATAAGCTTTCAGATCGAAGTGCAGAAATGATTCGCTCGGAGCTTTGGGATCAGTAAAAGACAATTAAGAATTATAGAATTAAGAATGAAGAATTACATTCTTAATTCTTTATTGAATCATTGATAATTGAATATCAAAAAGACTATAAAAAAAGCCATTTCGGCTATTGAGAAAGAGATTGAAGCGGTACGGGAGACGCCATCAAATGATGTGTTGACCAATGGTGTGCTACAAAAGCAATCGGAGAGCCATATCTATGTTTTTGAAACTACGAATCAAGGATTGCGGTTTGCGGAAGAGATCAGAGCCAAGCTTCGCAGTAAAGATCTGGAAGTTCATGAGATAGATTTTAAAGAAGGGAAAGTGTGGCTGGATTTTCCGGAAGATTTTGGTCCAACGATCGATGAAGTTTATTTGGAGTGGGAAAATGATTTCGTGCTCAAGAAAATAGAGGAGCATTTATATACACTGGAAGACAAGTATAAGAAAGTCGACCAGCTAAAATCACTGTTAGAGCCGGCGAAGCATTTCAAAGAAAACAGTTCCGGTTATTCAATTAAAGTGGATGAACTTAGAAATGATTCTCAAACTGAAGCGATCGAAAAGGCAGTAAAAAATAATGTGCTGTATGTTTGGGGACCTCCGGGAACGGGGAAAACGGCTACGCTTGGATTTATAGTCGCCAATCTTTTAAGAGAAGGAAAGCGTGTTCTTTTTGTTTCCAACACAAACAGAGCTGTAGATGTTGGTTTGATGAATGTGATCGAAGCGTTGTATGAGATCGAGCCGATGTTCGATCTTCAGCAGACAACCAGGTTTGGAGAAGCGGCTCTTCAGGATGATCGGCTGGAAAGTATTTTATTTGAGAATCAGGTCAAGATAAAACTGGACGGAAGAAAAGCAGATGCCGTGCAGTTGAGTACATCATTGGAGAATTACAAAAAGCTTCAGGCTCAGATCGACAAAATGATGCTGGAAGATGAAGAGATCCCTCAAAAAATGGACTTGGAATGCCAGCTTCTGGGGGAGAAAGTAGATCGTGAAGGCGGTATCGATGCGATGGAAGAAAAGATCGATAAACTGCTGAATTTGAATGAGCGCTATGAGCTGAAGAAAAAGCAACTGGTTGCCACAACGATGGCGAAAGTGTGTACTTCAGAGCTATTTTGGAATCTCAGTTATGATGCCGTGGTAGTAGATGAAGCGTCGATGGCAGGCGTTCCTTATTTATTGTTGATGGCAGCTAAAAGTAAACAACATCTGGTTATCGCCGGTGACCCGATGCAACTTCCGCCCATCGCGATTACCAATGACCCCGAATCCAGAGCCTTTTTAGAGCAGGATATTTTCACTTTTGTTTCCGGCGCTGAAACCACGGAAGATCTGTTCCTGTGGCATGATGAAAATCCGGATTTTACTTGTTTCTTCGATACTCAATATAGATTAAGATCCGATCTGGCCGGTGTGATCAGTTCGGTTTTTTATGACGGAAGACTGAAATCAGGAGAAAAAATTCTGGAACGGGGTACCAATAAAAATTCGGTGGCATTGGTAGATTCTTCCAAATACGGTCCTTACATCGAGCAGGAAAAAGGGGGAAGAAGTTTTAATCCGTCAAATGAAGTTCATTTAAAGCTCATCGAGCAAAGCGTTAAAAAACTTTCTTTGAAATATGCAGATGACAGCATCGGTGTGATCGTTCCGTTTCGAAGCAGTGTGTATACCGTTCGCAATCATTTGAGAGAGGAAGGGTATCGTTATGTAGAAGTTGGAACCATTCACACATTTCAGGGAAGAGAAAAAGAGGTGATCATTTTTGATACTGTGATGAGTGGTGAACTTCAGAACGGAGCTTTACGCCATTATTCTGTTCGTCCTTTTGACGAAACCAAAAACGGATTGAGTGTTCCCAGATTACTGAATGTGGCGTTTTCCAGAAGCAAAGAATTGCTCGTGATCATTGCCGATCTTCAACACGTTGAAAGAGTGTACGGAAATAAATTTCTGGGTAAGCTGCTTGGTTCGGTTAAGGAGATATCGCTTTAAGAAATTAAGAATGTAGAATTCAAAATTAAGAATTTCTTTGGCATATTGTTTAGCTAGAGACTTAAGTTGCTAACAAGGTGGATGTTTAGATTTCTCATTATAACTTGAAATAACAGAGAAAATTCTTAATTCTACATTCTTAATTTTGAATTCTTTATTCTACAAATAGCTTTGTTTCCACTCTTTGGCAATGAGGAATGCAAGTTCCAGACTTTGCTGATAGTTTAATCTTGGATCACAGAACGTTTCGTAATTATGACCTAAGCCCGATTCGTTCAACCCTTCAGCTCCACCTACACATTCAGTAACATTGTCGCCGGTCATTTCGAGGTGAACGCCACCTAAGTAACTACCTTCGGCACGATGGATCGCGAAAGAAGATTTGATCTCTTCCAGTATATGATCAAAGTTTCTGGTTTTGACAGCATCTTCTGTTGAGAATGTATTTCCATGCATCGGATCTGAACTCCAAACTACGGGAAACCCTTCTTTTCGGATAGCTCTGATCAAAGGTGGTAATTGATCTTCAATTTTGTCCTTTCCAAAACGTCCAATGAGCACGATCTTTCCGGCTTCATGAGTAGGATTTAAAGTTTCGATCAATCGCAAAGTTTCATCAACAGTGAAAGGAGGTCCAACTTTTACGCCAATCGGATTCTGAATTCCACGGAAATATTCCACATGAGCTCCATCCAGATCACGGGTACGATTTCCTAACCAAACCATGTGGGCACTAAGATTAAAAAATCCGGTTTTACGAGGAACTTGTCGGGTTTGAGCCGCATCATAATACAAATTCAGAGCTTCATGAGAAGTATAAAAATCTGCTTTTTGAAGATTATTCACTCTGGTTGGTGAAATAGATTCCATAAAACGTACAGCTTTGGTGATGGAATCAACCATGGCTTCATATTCTTTGTAATACTCATTATTGAGCATGAAGTCCATTTCCCATTGTTCGGGATGACGCAGATCTGCAAAGCCCTCATCAGCGAGAGCGCGAAGAAAATTGAGAGTTAAACCTGCTTTATGATATCCTTCTATCAACCGGTTAGAATCCGGCATACGAGCTTCTTCAGTAGCTTCAAAACGGTTTATAAGGTCGCCACGGTAGCTGTGAATTTCTTTTCCGTTTACATTCTCAAAATCATTTGATCTTGGTTTAGCATACTGCCCTGCTATTCTACCAACTCTGTGAACCGGAACACCCATTTCATGGATCAGGATAAAGCTCATTTGCAGCATTACCTTCAGCATATTTACGATCTTAGGCGAAGTTACCAGATCGAAACTTTCAGCGCAGTCGCCTCCCTGAAGTAAAAAGCTTTTTCCTGCGGAAACTTCTGCAAGTTTGGCTTTAAGTGCTTCGATCTCCCAGGATGTAACCAATGGAGGTAGTCCTTTTAGTTGAGAATAATTCTCCTCCAGAAGCTCAGAATTGCTGTAAGTTGGTAATTGTTTTACTGTTTTCTCCTTCCAGGAGGTTGGAGACCAAGTGTTTTTGATTGTCTTTTCCATGAAATAATTATTATACATGAAAGGTATAAGAAATTTTAAGCTAATGCTTTCTAAATAATCCCTAACGCAAACGAAAAAAAAATATCTCTATATTCTAAAAAATTAGTTCAATAAGGGTTGTTACTTGATGATAGAAACAAAATATAGAATTCTGGTTGTAGACGATCATCCTGCACTGGTTACATTAATAAAACACAAGCTTATTCATAGAGGCTTTGAAGTGCTGACAGCACAAAACGGTGAAGATGCATTTGAGCTTGTAGAGAAAGAAAGTCCTGATCTGGTGATAACCGATGTTGAAATGCCGGTTATGAATGGTTATCAATTATGTTCCGGTATAAAGGAAAATGAAAGGTTTAATCATATCCCTGTAATTCTGGTTACTTCGCTAGTGACAACAGATTCTTTGATGAAAGGCATCTCTGCAGGAGCAGATAACTACCTTACGAAGCCATATGATGATTACACACTCTTTAAAAAAGTAGATGATCTGTTAAAGCAACCATCCTCAAAGATCAGTGAAAGAGAGCCTGTTAAAGTTAAAGTTGATGGCAAAGAATATGAAATAAAAGCGGATGTAGAGCACTTAATTAATTTATTGGTTTCTACATACAAAAATACGCTTGCTCAGAATGTGGAGCTTGAAACGATAAAACAAAAGCTAAGGGCAATAAATCAGGAATTAGAACTGTCAAAAAATGAGCACTTAGATCTATTACAAAACATTTTTCCAGAGAAAATAGCCGAAAGTTTATTGGCTTATGGAACAGTTACTCCAGAGCGTTTTAAAAGCGTGACTATCATGTTTACTGATTTTGATGGATTCAGTAAAGTTGTTCCAACCTTAACTCCAGAAGAATTGATTCGAAGTCTCTCTTTCTATTTTGATAAATACGATGAGTTTTCAGAAGAAAATAACCTTATCAAGATCAAAACCATTGGTGATAGCTATATGGCAGTTGGTGGGCTTCCTGAAGCTAACAATACTCATGCCATTGACTCGGTGCTTACAGCCTTAAAAATGAAAAAATTCATGAGTCAATTCCATGACGGTAAAGATGACTCCATTCCGTTTTTTCCTTTAAGAATAGGAATTCATACAGGCTCAGCAGTAGTGGGCGTTATCGGAAAAAAACGTTTCGCTTATGATATTTGGGGCGATGCAGTTAATCTTGCCTCACGCATGGAGCAAAGTGCAGGTGAAGAATACATCAATATTTCAGAAAGCACCTATAATGAAGTGAAGGAATATTTCGTCTGTGAAAATCGAGGAAATATTGAAGTCAAAAATATGGGCACTGTCCCAATGTATAATCTGAAGAGGATAAAACCCGAATATTCAGAAGATGAAGAAGGGTTTGTGCCTAACAGAATGTTTGTGCGTGATTACAGAACTCTGGGACAGAAATTCGAAAATATAAACTAACCTTCTGAAAATTGAATGAAGGTTCTCTGTAATCTGTTTCGTATACTTCAAGTTGGCTTAAACCCTAAAAAGTAGAGTTCATTGCAGCAGAATATTATAGTCAGAGGCGCACGCGAGCACAATCTTAAAAATTTCGATATAGACATTCCCCGGGATCAGTTTGTGGTGATTACGGGTTTGTCGGGCTCCGGAAAATCATCCCTGGCCTTTGACACTATTTATGCGGAAGGTCAGCGCAGATTTCTGGAATCACTCTCTGCTTACGCCCGCCAGTTTTTGGGAATGATGGAGCGTCCGGAAGTAGATTTTATAGACGGACTTTCTCCGGTAATTTCCATCGACCAGAAAACTACAAACCGTAATCCGCGCTCAACGGTGGGTACGGTTACCGAGATCTACGATTTTCTTCGATTGCTTTATGCGCGAGTTGGTATTCCATACTCTTATGTTTCCGGAAATAAGATGGAAAAGCAATCTGCCGATCAGGTTGTAGCTTCGGTGATGGATATGCCTGAAGGAAGTAAGGTTTATTGTTTAGCTCCGGTTGTACGTGGACGAAAAGGGCATTACAGAGAGTTGTTTGAGCAGACCATCAAGCAAGGGTTTTTAACTGCACGTGTTGATGGAGAGCTGGTTGAGTTGGAGGAAGGCTTAAAGCTTGATCGATACAAAACTCACAATATTGAAGTGGTTGTCGACCGGTTTGTGATCAGCCCTAAAAGTGAAAAGAGAATTTCGGAGAGTATCCGTCTTGCACTGGAAATGGCTGACGGAAATGTAATTCTTGCCACAAAAAAGGGCGATGAGTTTGAAGATCGGTTATTTTCTCAGAAGTTGTTCGATGCAGAAAGTGGAATCGCTTATGAAGATCCTGCCCCAAATCTTTTTTCATTCAATTCACCGTATGGTGCTTGTCAAACTTGTGATGGGCTGGGAAGTACTTATGATGTTAGTTGGGAGCTTTTGGTTCCGAATAACGAACAGTCGATCGAAGATGGCGGTCTCAGATATTTAGGAGTACCCAGAGATGTGTTTGTGTTCAAACAATTGAAAGCTGTTCTGGAAAGCATCAACAAAGATTTCGAAACACCTTTCAAAAAGTACTCCAAAGAAGATCTTGATCTGTTGATGAATGGAGGCGGAGATCATAAATATTCAGTCAGCTATGAGTTCAAAGACAGTAATGTAACCTACAAGCATAAGTTTGAAGGATTGCGAAAGATGATCATTGATCAGTATGAAAACAGTAAGTCTCCAAAACAAAGAGACAAAGCTAAAGCATACATGAGTAAGATCACTTGCCCGAAATGTGGAGGCGGTCGGTTAAATCAGGAAGCACTTTCGTATAAGATTGATGGATATAATATTCACGATCTGGTACAAATGGATATTGACGGAATTCGGGACACGCTGTATGGAATCAAACTTAGCGAACGACAGCAGCTCATTGGTAGTCAAGTATTAAAAGAGATCAGAGACCGACTGGATTTCCTGCTCAATGTGGGATTGGATTATCTGAATCTGGATAGGGAAGCACAAACGCTGAGTGGTGGTGAAGCACAACGTATTCGGTTGGCAACACAGATTGGAACGCAGCTTGTAGGTGTTCTCTACATATTGGATGAGCCGAGTATTGGTTTACATCAAAGAGATAATATCAAACTCATCAAATCTCTTGAAATGCTCCGTGATCTGGGAAACAGTGTATTAGTTGTGGAACATGATCGTGAAACGATTGAACATGCTGACTTTGTAGTTGATATGGGGCCGGGAGCAGGAGTAAACGGCGGACATATTGTTTCTGCAGGAACACCTGATGAGTTGGCCAAAGACTCGATGACTGCTAAGTTTCTCCGTGATGAAGAGATCATCGAACTCCCTGAAAAGTATCGAAAAGGCAATAAGAAAAAGATCACTATAAAGAATGCCTGGGGACACAATCTGCAGAATGTTGATCTGAAAGTACCTCTTGGAAAATTCATTTCCGTAACCGGAGTAAGTGGTAGCGGAAAGAGTTCATTGATCAATCAAACATTGGTTCCGATTCTTTCCAATCATTTCTATAAATCCAAAAGCGTTCCCCTTCCTTATGATACGGTGGATGGTTTGGATAATATTGACAAGATCATTTCTATAGATCAAAGTCCGATCGGCAGAACTCCAAGATCAAATCCGGGAACGTACACCAAAGTGTTTGATCATATCAGAAGATTGTACGCCGAGCTTCCGGAATCTAAGATTCGGGGATATGATCAGGGAAGATTTTCTTTCAACGTAAAAGGCGGAAGATGTGAAACTTGTCAAGGGGACGGAGTTCGTAAGATCGAAATGAACTTCCTTCCTGATGTTTACGTGACTTGTGAAACCTGTAATGGAAAACGATACAACCGGGAAACGCTGGAGATCTTTTATAAAGGAAAAAGTATTTCTGATGTTTTGAAGATGCCAATTTCAGAATCTGCAGAATTTTTTGATGCACAACCTGCGATCAGCAGAATTTTGAAAACGCTCACTTCTGTTGGATTGGGTTATTTAACACTCGGTCAATCCAGTACAACTCTTTCCGGTGGAGAAGCCCAGAGAATTAAGTTAGCCAGAGAGCTTTCCAAGATTGGCACCGGAGATACCCTTTATGTGATGGATGAGCCAACTACAGGATTACATTTTCAGGATGTTCGAATGTTAGTGAATGTTATCCAGAAGTTAGTAGACAAAGGAAATACCGTTATGGTAATCGAGCATAACCTTGATCTCATTAAAGCAGCAGACTGGATCATAGATCTTGGTCCGGAAGGCGGAAAAAGCGGTGGAGAAATTATCGCGGAAGGCACTCCGGATAAAATAGCGGAAGTTGAAAAATCACATACCGGACGATTTTTAAAGCAGGAGTTTGAGAGACTCAATAAGGCTGTTGCAGTGTAAGAAATAAATCTTCAATTTTTTTCACTCGCACTTCTTTTGAATTTCGGAACCTTTTTCGTTTTTTGTGCTGATTAAAAAATTACGGGGATTTATGAAGGGGTATAAAAAGCTACTCGCACTAAGTGTGTTTATGGTTATTGCTTTTCCAAGTTTGGGGCAAACTAAGTTAACTCAAGAATCATTTTGGAGTAAGTACACCATAAGAAATTATGGGGTTGATGATGGTATTTTTTCGCAGCAGGTTTATAAAATACAGAAAGATAAAAAAGGTTTTTATTGGATTGTTAGCAATAGCGAATTATTAAGGTTTGACGGACTGGGTTTCAAAGATTTCGATAAAGGAAGTGATGGTGGGACTTTGTATGATATGGATGAAGACTCAAAAGGAAATAGTTGGATTCCTTCTATCGGAGCAGGGTTATATAAGTTTAATGGCGATTCTTTAAAATCTTATGTCAGCCAAACCGGGGAATTAACAAAAGCGGTACTGGTCGGAGAGAATGATTCTGTATTCGTTGGAACTTACGGAAACGGACTAAAAGTATTTTATCAGGATTCTATATATCAAACCTATACTACCGAACATGGATTAGTCGGAGAAGAGATTTGGACATTGGAAAGGGATAAAGTTGGCAGGTTGTGGATTGGAACCAATACCGGGGTATCTGTTTTACACGAAGGGATATTCAAAAACTTTACTACAGAGAATGGCTTACCGGATAATAGAGTTCGGACAATTAAGGCTTTGGAAAATGGAGAAGTTTGGGTAGGAACCGACAAAGAGGGGATTGTGATTTTTAAAGATCAAAAACCCACTAAGTATTTACATACAAAAGAAGGGCTGTCAAATCTTTTAGTTCAAGATATAGAAGAAGGTACAAATGGTGATGTTTTTATTGGAACTTTAGGTGGTGGAGTTATACGATTCAATAAGGAAGTAAAAGAAACTATTTCAAAGAGTGAAGGTTTGATCTCTGATGAAATAAATACTATTGAAATTAATTCAGATGGATTAATATTAATAGGAACAGAAGATGGGTTATCCGTTTTAGTTCCAAAATTCTTCAGCACACTTTCTTTAAATGGGAAAGACCCTTTTGAAGAGGAAGCAGTCACATTAAATCAAGATGGTGAGGGAAGAATATGGTTAGGTACCTATGGAAAAGGATATAGAGTTTATGAGGATGGAAACTGGTTAACGTTAGAAAACCCACCGAAAGAAACAAACGGGTACGCTCAATCTGGCACATTAGATACTAATGGTAACTTATGGGTGGGAACTCAGGGTTCAGGGGTTTTTAAAATAGAAGGAAACAGTTTTGTTAAAAAATTCACTACCCAAAATGGACTTTTGGATGATTATGTGAGAGGGCTAACATTTGATAAAAGTGGAAATCTTTGGGTTGGTAGTAACAAGGGGATAAGTGTATTTGACTCTGAGAATGAGTTGATTCGCACCTATTCAACCACTGAAGAAATTCCAAACCCATTTTGTATAACGCTAATTACAGCAAATGATGGGAGTATTTGGTATGGCTCATATGGAGGAGGAGCTGTTCGGTTTAAAGACGGAATATCAACAATATTCGATACCGGAAAAGGCCTTAGGTCGGATCAGGTTCTGAGTATTTACGAAGACTCAAATAATGATATTTGGATAGGAACTTTCAATTACGGTTTAAGCAAAGTAGTAGGAGATAGTTTATTCACGTTTAGCCCAAAAGATGGTTTGCCATCCGCCAACTATGCAGGAATTGTTGAAGATAATTCAAATACGATGTGGCTTGCAACCGGAAATGGCATTACAAAAGTATCATTATCCGATCTAAACCAATATCAAAATGGAAGCTTACCCATCTTACCTTATCATTATTTTAATAAGGAAGACGGGCTCATATCTGACAACCTTCAGGCAGCGAATAATTCTACTGTAGAAAAACTAGAAGATGGAACTCTTTTGTTTGCATCTATTGACGGAGTATCGGCAGTAAATCCTGAAAAAACTAATTTTGATGTATCTGCATTTCAACCCTACATAGATGAAATAATAATTGATGATAAGATCATTGAAACACAAAGCTCTTTTAAATTAAAACCAGATGATAAAAAGCTTGCTATTTCATACTCAGCAATTAATTTTTTAGCTCCCAACAAAACTGATTTCAGAGTACAGTTAGTTGGTATTGATGAAATTTGGGTAAACGTAGAAGATCGAAAAACTACTTACTACGATTATTTACCGGATGGAGATTATACATTTATAGTTTCGGCTATTGGTCCCGACGGACAATGGAGTGATAAAACAGCGAGTATCAGTTTTACAGTTCTCCCTCCTTTTTACAAAACCTGGTGGTTTATGTCGCTGGGCTTGCTGGGCTTTATAGCTATTGGCGCAGGAGGTGTTCAAATTCGCTCAAATATGAAATTGAGAGCCTTAAACAGGGAGTTGGAAACACAACAAAAAATACAGAAGGAAAGAGAAAGAATATCCAGAGAGTTACACGATAATGTGGGCTCACAGATCACTAATCTGATAACCGGAATTGAAGTAAGTAATCTTCATGTAAAAAAGAACCAACAAGACGAAGCTCTTTCATTATTAGAAAATCTGGATAGTGACGCGAGAGGTGCGATGACTGATTTGCGAGAAACTATCTGGTTGCTTGATAAGGAGATGGTTGAGTTTGGAGCCTTTGTTGAACATCTGAATGGTTATTTAAATCGCCAAAAACGTTATTTAAAGGGCTTAGAAATAAAGCTAAACGCTTCTATTGATAATGAGTGTGTGCTAGAGCCCGGACAATCGATGAACCTTACCCGCATAATTCAGGAAGCTTTAAATAATTCCAGAAAGTATGCAAAGGCTAGCGAGTTTATCATTTCTTTTAGATTAGAAAACCAAAAACTCTATGTTGGTTTAGTTGATGATGGTAAGGGAATGGATCTTGATGAAGAGATCAATAAAGGGAGTGGATTAAAAAATATGTCCCACCGAGCGGAGGAAATGGATGCCAAATTTCAAATAAAATCTGATGGAGCTTCGGGAGTTGAAATTGAAATGTCTTTCGACGTAAAAATACCCTGATAAGGGTATTCTGTTTTCTGTGTGTTTTTAGTTTCTTAAAATATGAGTATAAAAATAGCCATAGTTGAAGACCAGCAGAAGATCATTGATCGTCTTATACAAAGACTTTCTTTTTTTGATGATATTGAAATCCTTTTCACAGCCTCAGGAGATAAGCAAGCAATAGAGTATTTGGAGAAACTTTCTCCTGCTGATTTGCCTAAAGTGATTTTAATGGATATCGAAATGCCCGGAAAATCGGGAATAGAGTTAACTGCTATAATTAAACAGCATTATCCGGAGATCGATATTTTGATTCAGACAGTGTTTGAGAATGACGAAAAAATATTCAAATCTATTCAGGTTGGTGCTTCCGGTTATTTATTAAAAGACGACCCTATTCAGAAGTATGTAAATGCTATTCACGAGCTTGCGGATGGAAAGGCTGCATTATCTCCACTAATAGCTTCAAAGGTGATGAATTTTGTAAAAAAGTCTACTCAATCTAGAGAAGAAAAGGCTAAGGAAACACAACAAGAATTCTCATTAACAGATAGAGAAATAGATATTCTGAAAGGCATTGTTGAAGATTTAACTGAACACCAAATTGGTGAAAAACTTTTTATCAGTCATCATACGGTTAGAACTCATATCAAAAATATCTACAAAAAATTGCACGTCCACTCGAGAGCATCCGCTGTAAGATTTGCCATTTCTAAAGGTTTGGTTTAAAACTGATTTTCAATTTGAAAATGTAGACTCTTTTTTTATTTTTTCCCAAAAATTAAAGGGGTTTACAGGAAAATGAGGAAGAAAGTACTAGTGGGATGTTTGATTCTGTTTGTTTCAACATCCTTTTGTAAAACAGTATTGGGGCAAAGCCGATCTGATATCGAATCTAAAATTGACTCAATTGCAAACATAGGCTTTGTTGAATTGACCTCCTCTCCACAGAAATATGAAGCACTATTTTTAAAAGCATTAAGCGACGCAGACTCCCTTAATTTAACTCATCAGTCTGCTGTATTGAATTCTCAACTTTCTACAATTTATTCTTATTTAGGAAAGGCAGGTTTAAAAATCGAGTATAAATTAAATTCAATCCGTTTATATGAAGAACTTGACTCGTTGAAAAAAGCCGGATATGAATATGCGGAATTAGCATGGATGTTAAGAAAATCTGATTTAGATAAATCGGTTCAATACATGCGAAAAGGGTTAGCTATATTATCAGGATACGCGGGGTCTATTGAACAAGCTAATGCATTTAATAATTACGGGTTAATAAAACTGTCAAAGAAAGAGCCGGACAGTGCATTATATTTTATAAATAGGTCATTAAACATAAAGGAGAGCTTGAATGACACCCTTGGAATAGCCTATTCACATAGCTATATAGCTAATGTATATATGGAAACGGGACAGTTTCAAAAAGCAATAAATAAGCTTGATCAAGCAATTGAAATAAGGAATACTATCAATGATAAATCAGGAATTAGTATTGATCTGGTAAATGCCGGGATGTCCTATATGACAATTGGGGAGCTTGAAAAAGCACTTAAATATTTAAAAAGATCATTATTGCTTGCATACGAAACTGAGAATATAGGTTTAGCTTCGTTTGCCTTTAATACCATATCGAATACATTCGAAGAACAAGGCAGGTATGATTCAGCACTAGTCTATTATAAATCCTTTAACAACTTTAGTGATAGCCTTGATGAAGCTAAGTACAATGAAAGGATCGCTGAATTAGAGGTGCAGTTCCGCACTGAGGAAAACGAGAAAGAACTTGCCCAAAAAGAAGCAGAATTAACTCAGGAGCAATTAAAGGTTAAAAGAAGAAGTTGGACTACTGGCATATTTGGACTTTTATTTTTTTCAATAAGCTTCATTTCAATTCTATTTATCAGGCAACAAAAAATAAAGAGAGAGAACCTGATCAAAGAAAAGGATTTAAAGTTAAAATTAGCCAGTGCAGAGCTAGAAAATAAAATCCATCAGGAGAAAGAAAGAATATCTCGTGATCTACACGACAATGTGGGCTCTCAGATCACCAATTTGATTACTGGAATAGAGATTAGCAATATGCACATAGCAAAGGGGCAACAAGAACAAGCCGGAATGCTGTTAAAAAATTTAGATGAGGATGCTCGAAATACAATGACGGACCTCAGAGAGACGATTTGGTTGTTGGATAAAGAAAAGGTGAGATATCAGGATTTTGAGAAACACTTGAAGGCATATATCCAACGACAGGAACGCTATTTCCATAATTTGGAAGTAATAGTAGAATCAAAAGTACAAGAAGATTTGGTTTTTGACCCTTCCATATCATTAAATCTGATGAGAATTATTCAGGAAGCTTTAAATAATGCAAGAAAATATTCAGAGGCGAATGAGATCTTGATATCATTAATTTCAATTGAAAACCAGTTTGAAGTTGCAATAAAAGACAATGGAAAAGGGATGGAATTAGATAAAGAATTGAATAAGGGTAATGGATTAGAAAATATGTTTTCCAGAGCAAAAGAAATGAAAGCAAAGTTTGATATTATTTCTTCTCCACAAAAAGGAACGGAAGTAAAGTTATCCTTTGAGTATGAAATCTGAATTCCAGAAATAAAAAAGGCCACAGACTACTAATCTGTGACCTATTCAGGAGTGACCAAAAGGTCACTTTAGTTTTTTGAGTTTAGAATGCTAAACCTGCTCTTAGCATGATTCCTGTTCCAGCATCACTGTTTTGTAAAGAAAGTCCACCCGTTATGAACTTGAAACGAGCACGGGCTCCCAGCTCCAGCCAATTTTGTGCTTGAGCCATACCTGTTGTAATGTTTCCGTTACCATCCGTTTCAGTATTAGGTTCAATATCCACTAAACTCAGAAGGTTATAGTTGTAAGAAGCATAAGGGGAAATTTTGATATCAGAAACTACAAGGTTGTATCTGACTCTGGCCATCAAAGGGACACCAATGCCCGATCTGTAAATGGTTTGAGTAGCTGTATTACCGCCTCCGGTGTCAATGGTGTTTTCTTCCTTGTTAAAAACAAGATATGCACTTAATCCATAATCGAAAGAAAGAGGCAGGCTGGTTAATTCACTCAAATCTGAATATTTGTTCCACTCTATTCCTCCACCTACAGCATCACCCAGAAAGTAAGCCCAAATGTTTCTTTCGCCGTTTACATCGCCACTGTAAAAAGCTACACCGGCTCCGCTTACATCGGGGTAACCATGAGCACCTTTACCGGAATGGGTAATAAAACCTATGCTACTACCGGTAAAAGCGTTGTCAGCAGCAGCAATAGAAGAAGGTGAATTGTTGCCTGTTGTTACTCTTACATTTCCCGGAATGTCACCATAGCAGGCTGATCTGGCTGGTATTCCTCCACGGAATGCAGCATTTCTATATAATTGATACAGATTTTCCTGGATCACTTCCTCCTCTTCGGATTGGCTAAGGTCGATATTTCCATCATCCAAGACGTCGCCTGTTCCTTCACGTTGGTAATTATTACTAAGCACTTTTATTTCTACACGACGGTTTTCTTGTCGTCCTTCTTCTGTTTCGTTATCGGCAATTGGTTCTGATTCTCCATATCCTTTCGCCTGAATACGTTCTTCAGCGATTCCACGATCAATTACATAGGTACGAACTGCTTCAGCCCGAGATTGGCTCAGACGTTCGTTGGAGTCTTCTCTTCCTACATTATCGGTATGCCCACCAATTTCGATTACTAAACCGGATTTCTCCATAATATCGAACAATCGATTCAATTCTTCCTGGCTTTCATCTCGGAGATTTGCACTACCGGTATCAAAGTAAATATTGCGTAGTACGATGCGGGCACCTTCTGTAGCTTCATTTAACTGGAGGTCTTTTTTAACTTCCGAAGATCCGTCTTCAGAATCTGCACCTTCTCTCAAATCAAGTACTTGGGTTTGGAAGAGATAGCCTTTTTGATTTGCAGTAATCAAGTATCTTTTTCCATACGGTAGAGTAACCAAATATTCCCCGTTTACAGCGTCGCTAGTGATGTAGCCTAACTGTTCGTTAGTGTCAAGGTCGCTCCAGAAAAGTGTAGCTTTAATGGGTTCATTATCTTGATTTGTAATAACACCTGAAATATTAACTACAGGTTCAGGACGGAATTCCTGAGGGATTGGCATTCTGAATAAATCACTTTCTCCATAGCCATCGTTGTTGTTTCCAGTTGTATTTCGGTTAAAATAAAGATAAGAACCAGATGACGGCACAGAAATATATAGGTCATTTAGTACAGTGTTAACTTCTTTACCCATGTTTTCGGGTGTGGTCCAATTATCCCAACCATCACCAATTCTACGGGTTATAAATAAATCATATCCTCCAAAGCTCGCATGACCTGTAGAAGAAAAATATAATGTCCGTCCGTCAGAGCTCAAATATGCTCCACGTTGATTACTTTTTTGCAGGTTAATACTCGAAGGAAGTTTCTTTGGGGTTGTCCATGCACCATTTATAAGTTGGCTAATATAGATGTCGTAGTGATCGCCACTTCCGCGACCTACTCGGTTTTCTTCTGAAGTAAATAAAAGAGTTTTTCCATCTGGCGAGATAGTTACATCGGCTTCAAAGTATTTGGAATTAATTCCGCCGCCCATATTACAGGGTGTTGTCCAGCGGTTACCTTGATTGTAGCTGTAAAATAAATCGCCACCACCGAAATAGCCGTCGTAGTTACCAAAAAGGATCATCATATTTCCATCATTGCTGATAATCTCCGGAGCTTCATTTCCGGTTGTAGTTATTGGGGAAGGCATCAACGAAGGTCGTTGCCATTCTCCATTTGCTCCACGATTAGAAACCCAAACGTCTTCTCCACCTCGTCCTCCGGGTCGGTCGCTTGAGAAAAAATAAAGCCTGTTGCCGTCAGCACTGATTCGCGGACTGCTTTCTCCATATTGAGAATTTATCCCATCACCAAGGTTTTCTACTTTAATATCTTCTATTGGTTTGCGAAGAATAGAAATGAGTTCATTTACCTGGGTTTTATTTGCTGATTTAAAACCATCACGATAAGCTTCATACATTTCAATTGCTTTATCCCAATTTTTTAGAGCAACATAACTTTTTGCAGCCCATAGGTAGTATTCGGGATCGTCTGCCGCTGCTCGTTCATATCTGACAGCTGCCTGGTCATATTTTCCGTCATTGTAAAGATCTGCTGTTGATTGGGCACTTACTTCAATTGTAAGATATCCGGTAAACAGTATCAGAACTGATAGGTATTTTAAGATTTTCATATTGTACTCCTGAAAGTATACCTCGCAGTAAATTTTTGCGAAGTGGTTAAAATTGATATAGAAATATGCCTGTAGATCAGAAGTGTAGAAATACCCGACTCAGGGTATAATCGATTGAAAATCAGAAAAATACCCCGAACAGGGTATGTATTGTAAATGACATGTACGGTTAATTGTGGCACCCTAAATAGGGAGGAGTGACTATTAAATTAAAACAAACTGTTATGAAGCATTACTACAGAAAACTCAAGAAGAACATACTTTTAATTACAGGTTTAATGCTGCTTTCAGCGATTACACACACAGAGCTAAAAGCTCAGGTTGTTGCCGGGGTAGATACACTTAGCAAAATTTCGGGAACCTGGCAGTACTATGATTTTACAAGCCAAAAAGCTTTTTCAATTGAAGACACCGCAACATACACGCCCGATTTTTGGGGCAGTAGTAACGAAGGAGTAAACTTTGGAAAAGAGTTCTCATCATTAATTCCGGGAAAAAGAGTATTGCTTTTAGGATCCGGAAATATTGATACCGTAACAACAGTACCAACCTGGACAGATGCTGCTCCTTGGGTTGATACAAGTTGGGACTTTACAAATGGTACCCAAGGCCAGCCAATTTCACCGGGACAACTCTGGGTGGTTTATACCAGTGAAGGTTTGTACGCGGTAATGCAAATAGACGCTTTGCCTGACGGAAATTTTGGAGATAGTTTTGTTTTTAAATACAAGTATATGAGCGAAGGTGGTACGACTTTAGATGAAACAAATTTGAATTCTTCTGACCAATTAGTTGGCTTAGCAACCAGTAATTCAGGAAACGGTTTTGATCTGTCGGGAGAGATATCAGGTGAGCATGAAGATGCCGGAGATTATTTGCCCGATTTTGTTTTTGTAAACAATGAAGGAGTCAATTTCGGTAATGAGGGAAGCACCTCACTTTCTTCCACAGGCAGAAGGTTTTTACTATTAGGTGAAGGGAATCTTGATACCTTGAAATCAGTACCAACTCATTCAGATTCAGCTCCATGGGTAACGGTTTCGTACGATTTTGCTGACGGAACTGGAGGTCAGCCTATTTCTGTAGGACAACTATGGGGAATTTATACCAGAGAAGGAAAATATGCTGCAATTGAAATAACTGCATTACCGGGAGGTAATTTTGGAAGCTCTTTTGATTTCAACTACAAATATCAGCCGGATGGGAGTCGGTTTTTTGAAGAATCCGAATTTCAAGATCCAGATCCGGTTCTGTCGATCGCAATTGAAAGTGGGAATAATCAAACAGCCGATCTAAGTTCACAACCTGCAAATCCTATTGTAGTATTGATCACTGATCAGGATGGAGCAGTTGTAAGTGGTGAGACCATTAATTTTGAAATTACTAACGATCCCATAGGAGTAAATGAAGAGGGAACAGTTACTCCGTCTGATGTGAGCGATGCTTCAGGCTTAGCAGAAGCAACTGTTACTGTAGGGGACAAAGAAGGTATTTATACTATAAAAGCAGCTTTAGCTTCAGATGATACCAAGTTTGTGGAATTTACAATAACCGCAGAAGAAGAAGTGACCGGACCGCAGCCAACTACACTAGTGATCACGGGTGGACAAAATCAGGTAACGGTATTGGGAGATACCATAGCAACTTCTTTAGAGGTTGTTGTGATCGATGATATCGGCGAACCAATGAATGGCATCACGGTAACATTCGAAGAAGAGACTATTCCCAATGGAGCTGTTTCAGGTAGTTTTTTCACACCGGATGGAATAAATGTAAATCAGGCTACAACATTTAATAATCGTGCATACATGGATTATTCATTAGGTGATAAACAAGGTGACTATCTGATCAAAGCATATCTGGCCAATTACCCTGCCGTTGATTCAGTCGTATTTACAATTTCAGGAGAGCTGGTAAAAGCGCCAATGAACTTTACTGCTAATGCCCAATCAGGAGTAATTGATTTGATGTGGGATGTTGCTGAGGGAGCTAAAGAATACAACATTTACAGAGCATTGAATGATGATAATCCTGCAAATGCATCATTGTTAGCGACCATTTCAGGAAATGTTTCAATGGATGACAATGTAACCCCAGGGGAGACCTATTTTTACCGTGTATTCAGTGTAGATGCGTTTGGGAATGAAAGCGAGCTTGGAGCCGGACCTGTTAGTGCAACTCCTGCAGTTGTGGGTGATGTAGTAATGGGAACAGCAACTATTATAAAAGATGAAGGAGCGTGGCAGTTTTTCGATTTTTCTACTCAATCGGTGTCAAACCAAGAAGAAAATGGTGGATTTGTTGCGGATTTCAGAGGAACAAGTAATGAAGGGGTAAATTTCGGAGGTGAATTAGCCTCAAGCATTCAGGGTAAAAGAGTTATTTTACTTAATGGAGATGGGCTAGAAAGTGTTTCAAGTATACCATCTTGGACAAATGAAGAACCTTGGATTGGAACTACGTGGGACTTCTCAAACGGAACAGGTGGGCAGCCAATATCTGTTGGTCAACTTTGGGGAGTTTATACCAGTGAAGGACATTATGCAGCCATGGAAATCACAGAAGTACCCGAAGCATTCGGTACCAGTTTTTCTTTCACATATAAGTACCAACCGAGCGGTTCAAATCAATTTGAAGAAGTAGAACCGTTGATCCCAAGTGCAATAGTAAAAGTTTCAGGAGATGAACAGATCGGAAATCCTGAAAAAGCACTGGCTCAACCACTAATGGTGCAAGTAGTGGATGAAAATGAAACTCCTGTAGAAGGTATATCAGTAAATTTTGCCGTAACTAAGGTTCCCGAAGCAGCAATGAGCTGGGGACTAAGCGCGAACTCTGTAACTACAAATTCAGAAGGGCAAGCCAGAGTTATACTTACACTCGGAGACAAATTAGGCGAATACGAAGTTACCGCATCTGTTGATGAACTTGAGTCTGTGGTATTCAGTTCTTCCGCAGTTGAAATTCCTGCTCCTGATGCTGTAACCTTACTTGAGGTCAGGGATGGTTTCCGGGCAAACAGCTTGATGCCTCTTTGGACGCAAAGTAATAGCGAAAATTTCCTTAGATATCGCATATATATGAGTACTGAAGGTGGAGAATTGATGCTAGTTGATTCAACTCGTACAGGAAATCTGTTCACACAGGACACTGCTAAAACTATAAATGATTTGACGGCACTTCAGGATTATTCATTTGCAGTAACAGTAGTGAATGCGGATCTGCAGGAAAGTGAGTTGTCCAACATACTAACTAATTTCCCAAAACCGGTTCCTGATCAACCTAAAGATGTAGTTGCAACAGCAGGCGACAAAGCCGTTCAATTAAGTTGGGCAGCAAACGACAGTGCTTACTTTGATTATTACTATGTGTATTCAGGACTAGATGGATTCGGTGTTTTTGCAAACGATACTTTGTATGGATACAATAATACAAGTCTCGTGATCAGCGGATTAGAAAATGATCAAACATATCAATTCTATGTAATTGCTGTAAACAGATTCGGGCAGGAAAGTAGTTTTCCTGAAAAGATAACAGCTATTCCGGCTTCTACATACGAGGAGGAAGAAACAACACTGCCGAATTTGATAAACGGGATCTCTTCCTGGGCTGATACCGATAATGATGGAGATTTAGATCTATTGATCACCGGTCAGGAAGGCAATGATGAAGACCCGCAAACACTTTTACTAACAAATGATGGTAAAGGCGAACTTACAAATTCAGATCAAATATTTGAAGGAGTTGCCAATAGCACCGTATTTTGGTTCGATATCGATCAAAACGGGTATGTTGACTTGGTACTCTCAGGTGAATCAGCAACTGGTCCGGTTACTAAAGTGTATCTGAATAACGAAGGTACATTTACGGACTCCGGATTTTCTTTACCCGGATTCGAGGATGGAATAGTTTCCCCGGCTGATTATGACAGTGATGGCGATATAGACTTTCTTGCTGCGGGGACCGTCGATGGGAACCCTCAAACTTCGCTTATTAAAAATATGGGTTCCGGCATATTTGAGCCTGTTGCCTTTGGCTTCGCAGGTTTTAGTATGCCCGCTGCAAGTTGGGGAGATGCTAATGCTGATGGAAAGCCTGATCTATTTATCACAGGAGCAGATTCTGACGGGAATATTGATGCTATCCTTTATATGAACTTAGGGAATGACTCTTTTGTAGTGTCTGAATCCGTTTTTCAGGGTGTCATAAACGGTACAGTAGCATTCACCGACTTTGACTTAGATACAGATCAGGATGTTCTGATTACGGGTTATACTGATGCAGCTGAAACAAATTTGTTCACCGGTTTCTATGAAAATACAGGAACAGGCTTCGATCTGTTTTATTCAACCAACTCAAATCAGTCGGATAAAAGAAAGGTTGGCGGACTTTCGAAAAGCCGGGCTGTTGTTGGCGATTACGACAATGATGGTGATCCTGATGTGTTGATCAGCGCTGAAGGTGAAGCAACTATATTTAATAACAACCGTGGCGATATCAACGAAGAAAAACTGAATGTATCAGGCGCAGGCTCAGTAACATGGGTAGATTATGATGGCGACGGTGACTTGGATATAGTTATATCAGGAGCCAGCTCAAAAGTCCTTTCAAATAACACTTCCATTAAAAATACTGCACCATCTGTGCCGGAAGGGTTAATGTTTACTACCGCTCAGGATACTGTGAACTTGATCTGGAACGCCTCTTTAGATGCGCAAACTCCAACTAAATCCTTAACATATAACGTTCGAATTGGTACAAGTCCCGGAGCTTCTGATGTGCTTTCCGCTAATTCTGATCTTAGCACAGGAAAGCTAAGAACTCAGGCAAATGGAAATGCAGGCTACAAAACTTCATTATCTTTACGAGGTTTGCCAAACGGTACATATTATTGGCAGGTTCAGGCAGTTGATAATGGATTTATGGGATCAATGTTTTCGCAAGAACAACAATTTGATGTGACGCTGAGTACCGTTTCGAATGAAACCGAACAAGCTATTCCTTTAACAACAGAGTTAGCTCAAAACTATCCGAATCCTTTTAATCCAAGCACTACTATAAATTATACGCTTAAAAATGCCGGTCCGGTAAATATAAGAGTGTACAATGTTACAGGGCGTTTGGTGCAGGAGCTCGTTAATGATAGAAAGAGCGCAGGCGAACATGTTGTAAGCTTTGACGCCAGTAATTTAGCCAGTGGTATATATATCTATAGGCTACAAGCCGAAGGGAAAGTTCTAATAAGAAAGATGACACTCATAAAGTGATATAGTTAATATAAACTACAAAAAGGCTCCTTGAATAAAGCTCAGGGAGCCTTTTGTTTTTCAAGAAAAATATTGATTAAAGCCTTTCATTGTATATATATTACACTCTGTGAAAATTTTCAGAACACATATCACTAAAACATACAGTCTGGTAGTAATACTACTTGGATTTGCGCTTCATTTTGTTGCTCCTATTCAGGAAAGTAAAACTCATTCAGAGTTTACTTCGTGGTTGGATGCCAAAGTAAAATCTGAAGAGAATGCTGAGATCAGAAAGCTTATTTCAGATTTAGCTGATGACGCAGACGAACTGGATTCAGTGATAAGAAAAGCTTCAGAGATCGTATCAAAAAACAGCGAAGATTTTGAACTTCCATTTGGTAAATCAGATGATTCGAATGTTTTAGAAGTGATTATTGATGAGTGGAAAGCTTATCAGAGTTCTTCTAATGGGATGGGCAAGGCGGTTGTAATTGAGAACATTAAACCGAATGCCGTTTCTCAAAAAGAAGCTGCTTCTTTGAAAAAAGGGACAAACTCTGTTTCTGAGTCCTGTATGAACAACCTGGTTTCAATTGAATCCGGATGGGATACATTTTCACAAAATACTGCTTACACACCTTTCTTATCAGGGGTAGCGATAAACGCACCTTAGTACATCAGGGATTAAAATCCCAACTTTCAAATTCCAAACAACAATTTTAAAGAATTCATTTTTGAATTCTATTTAGACTAAGAGTAGATGATTTATCTCAATTCTTATGTCTTAAATCTAATATCTAATTACAAACAATCTAAAATCTAATCTTATGCAAGGAAACGGATTTAAAATAGGACTTATAGTGGCCTTTTTGGGACTTACGCTATTTTACCTATATCCAACTGTTATATACAATTTGGAGCAAAAACAAATAAGTGAACTTTCTTCTACTGACAGTACTCAATATGTAGATGAGCACAGAGAAAAGTTAGCAAGTCTTAAAGAACGAACGCTAAACCTTGGTCTTGATCTGCAAGGTGGAATGTACGTTATGCTTGAAGTAGGAACGCCACAGTTGATTCTTGAGCTGGCAGGCGAAAACAAAGACAGCGAATTAGAGCAAGTAGTTGCCAGTGCAAGAGCAGTAGCTTTGGAAAACGACACTGACTTCATCGATGAAATGGCTACAGAATTTCAATCACAAGGCGAAGGAGCCAGATTGAGTCGTTATTTCAGAAATGATGCGGCAGAAATTACTCGTCGTTCTACCAATGAAGAGATCATTACGTTCTTAAAAGCACAAAGAACAGAAGCGCTGGACAGAGCTATTGAAATTATTCGTACTCGTGTGGATAGATTTGGTGTAACTGAGCCATCCATCGTAAAACAAGGAACGGATAGAATCGTAGTTGAGCTTCCTGGTGTAGATGATAAAGAGCGAGTGCGTAATCTTCTGAAAGGAACTGCACGTCTGGAATTCAGATTGGCAGCCAACGCGAACGATTTCAGTTCTTTCATCAATCAGGTATATGATTATTTCGATGAGAAAGCTGCCGGTGATGAGGGAGATTCTTTAGATACCATACAGCCAAATGCTCTGCTGGAAGTTCTTATCCCAAGTCAGGGAAGTCCATATGTTCTTGGATATGCTGAAGAGCAAGACACTGCAGAAGTAAATGCACTACTTAAAGATCCGGAAATTGATCGCATGCTCCCAAGAAATACAACCATTATGTGGAGTGCAAATACACAGGCTAATCCACAAGGTGTAACAGAAGTTTTTACTCTATATGGAGTTAAAACGGATGTTGAAATGACAGGTGATGTTATTGAAGAGGCAAGCGTTCAGTTTGACCCTACTACCAACGTTCCTGAAGTTTCAATGACTATGAATGCAGAAGGCGCAAGAGATTGGGCAAGAATTACAGGAGCCAATATCGGTAAACCTGTAGCAATTGTTCTGGACGGTTTTATATACACCTATCCAAATGTGATTTCTAAGATAAGTAACGGTCGTTCATCCATTACAGGGGTTGAAAATGTAGGCGAAGCCGATGACTTGGTAAACATTCTGCTTTCAGGTGCACTTCCTGCTCCGTTGGAGATCGTTGAAGAGCGTACTGTTGGTGCTTCACTTGGTCAGGCTTCCATTGATGCAAGTTTGAACTCTGTATTAATTGGTTTATCGATCGTGGCAATTTTTATGATCGTGTATTACCGAACAGGTGGTGCAGTTGCTGATCTGGCATTGTTACTGAATATCGTGTTTATCTTGGGAATTTTAGCAGGCTTCAAAGCTACGTTAACACTTCCGGGAATGGCAGGTATCGTTCTGACCATTGGTATGGCAGTAGATGCAAACGTGCTGATCTTTGACCGTATTCGTGAAGAGCAACGTACCGGAAAAACCATCAAAGCTGCAATTTCTGCAGGTTACGCAAATGCAATGAGCGCTATTTTTGATGCCAACATCACTACAGGTTTTGTAGCATTAGTTCTTTTGAGTTTCGGAGTTGGTCCGATCAAAGGATTCGCTGTAACACTGCTTGCAGGTATCTGTTGCTCATTATTTAGTGCAATTATTATCACACGTGTAGTGGTAGATTATTTGACTCGTGCTAAATCTGACGCAGTAAACTTCGGTTAATCAACAAAGAAATTTAAAAGAGTAAAAGGATATAATTATGAGATGGTTTGAAACACCAAATTTTGATTTCGTTAGTAAACGAAAGATAGCTTACGTGATCTCCGGGATATTGCTAGCAATTTCCATTGGAGCGATTTTAACGAAAGGACTGCAGTACGGTATTGACTTTAAAGGCGGTAAAGAAATAGTCTTGAAGTTTGAGAAAGCTGTAGATGTAACTGAGATCAGATCCAGTTTATCTGATCCGTTAGGTTCAACTCCGGAAGTGAAGCTTTTCGGATCTGAATCTGAAGTGTTGATCAGAACAGACAACACAAACACAATTGAAGAGATCGAGACGGTAGTTCGCTCTACAATGTCACAGCTTTATCCTGATAATCAGGCTGAAACTGAAAAAACTGACAGTGTGGGTCCAAGAATAGCCGAAGATCTGAAATCAGGTGGATTGCAGGCAGTGATCTATTCTATGATCATTATCTTTGTGTACATTCTGATCAGATTCCGTAAATGGACATTCTCGGCCGGAGCCGTTGCTGCATTATTCCATGATGTGATCATAACGCTTGGTGCATTCACATTGTTAAGTGATGTGGTGAACTTCAGCTTACTGATCGATCAGAATATTATTGCAGCTTTCTTAACTATTGTAGGTTATTCTTTGAACGATACGGTAGTTGTTTTTGACCGTATTCGTGAGAACAGTATCGTACATAAAGGCATGGAATTTATTCCAATGGTAAATAAAAGCTTGAATGATACGCTAAGTAGAACTATTATCACTTCGGTTACCACCTTGTTTGTGGTTGCTGTGCTGTTTATTTTTGGCGGCGAAGTGTTAAAAGGTTTTTCTTTTGCACTGTTAATTGGTATTGTGCTTGGTACGTATAGTTCGTTATTTGTTGCCAGCTCTTTGGTAGTAGAATTAGACTCCAAAACCAAAAAATAATAAGTTTTAAATAATAGGATTATGAGCTTTAATACATCAGAACGCTACAGTAGCGTGGTTATCGAATTTAAAGGTAACGTAATGGGTGGACCCGATGCGGTTAGCCTGAACGAAAAACTTCATGAGCTAATTGATGCCGGAAAAACCAACATTGTAGTTGATCTCGGGAAAGTAAAGTTCATGAATTCATCCGGACTTGGAATGTTAATCGGCGCGCTTACAACTATGCGCAAAGCGGGTGGTGATCTAAGGATCGCTAATGCTACTGATAAGATTGAGAGTTTGTTGATCGTTACAAAATTGATCACAGTTTTCAAGCACTACAAATCAGTAGAAGAAGCAGCCGAATCATTCAACGAAGGTTGAAAAGTGTTTTCTAAATAGAACCTGAAAGGGGTGTAGATAACTACACCCCTTTTTTATTGTTAATAGTTTTTTAAAAAAGATATGTCAGTTAGAGTAGTAATTGGTGCCCAGTGGGGCGATGAAGGAAAAGGAAAGATCGTAGATCTGTTAAGCGATAAAGCGGATTTTATCGTTCGCTATCAGGGCGGAGCAAATGCAGGTCATACGCTTAAATTTGATGACAAAACCTTTGTTTTGCATCTGATCCCATCCGGAATTTTTAACGGTTCCGGTCATTGTGTTATCGGAAACGGTGTTGTTATCGATCCTATCGCTTTGGTAAAAGAGATCAAAGATGTGCAGGAGATGGGCTTCAGTTTAGAAGGACGTTTCTTCATCAGTCAAACGGCGCACGTAATTCTACCTTACCACAAACTCCTCGATCAGCTGAAAGAAAAGCGTCGTGGCGGAGATGCCATCGGAACTACAGGACGTGGAATTGGTCCGGCTTATGTAAGCAAGGTTTCGCGAGTTGGAATCCGAATGGTGGATCTGTTAGACAAAGAAGTTCTGAAAAAGAAAATAGAGCAGAATATCAGAGATATAAATTTCGCACTGGAGAATCTGTATCAGGAGCCGAAACTTTCTGTAGATGATTTGATGAATGAACTGGATGATTCCATCAATATTTTATCTCCTTATATCTGTAATACTACCAATTTATTGCACGAAGGTTTAGAAAGTAACAAGTCAATTTTACTGGAGGGAGCGCAAGGTTGTTTACTGGATGTTGACCACGGAACTTATCCGTATGTAACTTCTTCATCCCCAACTTCAGGTGGCGCTTGTACGGGTTCCGGTGTTCCACCAACAGCGCTTACTCATGTAATGGGAATTACAAAAGCGTATTGCACCAGAGTAGGAAACGGACCTTTCCCAACTGAACTTTTAGGAGAGACGGGAGAAGAACTTCGTAAAAAAGGTCATGAGTTCGGCGCTACTACCGGCCGACCAAGACGTTGTGGATGGTTAGATCTGGTTGCTTTGAAATACGCATGCAGAATTAACGGTATCAACGAACTCACGCTTACCAAGATGGATGTAATGGACGGCTTTGACGAGATCAAAGTGTGTACCGGATACAAGATCAATGGCGGAGAGGAAACCAAAGTATTCCCGCTGTGCTTGGATGAGATCGAAAATGTAGAGCCGGTTTATACTTCCATGCCGGGTTGGGATAAAGACATTTCTGGAATGACGAAATGGGATGAACTTCCTGATGCTGCGAAATCTTACATCGATTATGTTGAAAACTATCTGGGAGTGAAGTTTACGATCATTTCTACCGGACCGAAGAGGACTGAGACGATAGTTAGATAGAGTTGAGATATATGACTTGAGACGTAAGATTTAAGACTTAAGATGCATTCATTTTTTTTGACGGCAATGAGCCGGTAATGCTTTCAAATTTTTTATTAAGAATCTTTTTAAGTTCTTGAATATTTTTATACTCGGGTACATTATGAATTGAAAGATCAAAATGTAGTTTAGTACCCTTTTTTCGGAGCAAAATAGGTCTTTTACCTTCTGAGTGAGCATAACCAACTTCATAATATACATTTGGTCTTTCGGCAGTAAGGTCTGCAATGATGAACTCAGACTTTTTGATTCTATCCAAGATTATATCTGTAATTTTATTTTCATGTTGAATTTCATCCGCTCGAACAGCTTCTATCCCAAATTTTTTGCAAACTTCCTTAATACAGATAAGAATATCTTCTAATTCTGGATTTTCAGGGTTAATCTGCATTATGATGAAAGCAGTGTTTTTAACCTCAATATTCTTCTCTGAGTTTAATCCCGGTCTACTATCGTTAATTCCACCAAACATGGATAATTCGCGACCAGTAATTTGTTTTCTTGGTTTATTTTTTATTTCAAATCTTTTTTTGAGCCTCTTTGAGATACTTTTGAAGTTTTTATAATTGGAAAAATTCCTTGTGGAAACTGTAAAAGAGTCAAGATAGAGTTGAGCATCTGGGCCACTAGATGTACCAGATATAAACCCTCCGTATTCAAATAAAAGGTGTACTAGCTGTTCTAATTTTTTCCTGTCTAACTTTAAATTAGAAAGTTGGGAGATGGAAAATCTTTCGTTAGTAGGATTTTCCTTGATTAGTTTTGAAATAGAATGAATAACAGAATCACACTCATGTAATAAATTTGAGTTCGGATCTATTAACCAAATACCAAATAAAGTAATTCTACCATTCTTAAAATAATCGTAGTCTAGGTTTTCGGTTGAGAAGAAATAAGACAAATCGTCCCATAATTCTAATGATGCTGCTCTCTCGTCAATAGTTTCATAAGCCTTAAGCTTATTGTATGCGTAGGAAAGCCAAACTTTCTGGTCATTTTCAAAAACTTCAGAATCAGTCATCTAATTGTCAGTAATAGTTTGAAAGAAAATGTTAATTAAAGAAAATTATACTTCTAAAAAAACTTTACTGCCCAGAAAAGAAATGATAATAACTTATTAGTTTAATTAACTAGTTCCGATGCTCTGCGTAGGAACTGTTTCTTATATTGAAAAGTGGTGATTCTACGAATATTTTAAAAACCAATCGCCAAATCACATTTACGATTGCTAACAACCCTCTGCTTTTCATTACCACTTTTATTTAGTAAATAGAGCTACTAACTATTTACTAACAACATGGTGTACTATGAATAAGAGCAATATGAGATTATTGGGTACGGCTATTTTTGCATTTCTGATAGCGATCCCGACACAGTTAATAGGACAGGATAAAAGCAAAGAAAAAGAAAAGTGGGATGTTACCGAGCCAAGAGGCGAAACCAGAGAAATTTCATTCACAACAGATGAAGGTACCTGGATGACGCTGGATATTTCACCGGATAATAAATGGCTCTATTTTGATCTGATGGGGCATATTTACAGAATCTCGGCAGATGGCGGAAAAGCTGAAAACCTGACGGACAGTTCCGGAATTGCTCTTAATTTCCATCCTGCCATCTCACCTGATGGCTCACAAATTGCTTTTATTTCAGATCGTTCGGGTCAAAGTAATCTTTGGATCATGGATGCGGACGGATCTAATCCTAAACAGGTTTTTAAAGAGGGAATGGTTCGGGCAGTAACACCCGAGTGGACAAATGACGGTGAATATATCTTAGTGAGAAGACAAAGTCTTTCAGGCGGTGGAAGCGGAATATGGATGTATCATAAAGATGGCGGTCAGGGAATTGAAGTAGCAAATGGAAGTTGGCCTTCCGTATCTGATGTGGATTCTTATCTGTATTACTATGAAACAGTTGGTCCACGACAAGGGGTTGGTTTGAACGACGCTTTGAAAGGATATAATCAACTTCGCAGAAAAGATCTTAAAACCGGAGATGTGATCGAAATCACAAATGGTGTCGCCGGACAACAGATCAGAAGCTCTAGTGGTGGTGGTTATGCCGGAGAAGTTTCACCGGATGGCAGATATTTAGCTTTTGCTCGTCAAATACCAAGTGGTACCATTAATTACAGAGGACATGAATTTGGTCCAAGAACAGCACTTTGGTTGCGGGATCTTCATACCGGATCGGAGCGAATTATAATGGATCCTATCGACATAGATATGACGGAAACCATTAAAGTTCTTCGTGTTCTTCCGGGTTATAGCTGGACGAGCGACAGCAAACATATCTTTATCTCTCAGGGTGGAAAGATCAGAAAGCTTAATGTTGAGTCAGGACAGGTAGAAACAATATCGTTTGAAGCAGATATCCATCGTACTATCTCAGAACAAGCTTATCATAAGTTTGAAGTTCCTTTCGATGAGTTCAAAGCAAGATTTTTAAGATGGTACGCACTTTCGCCTGATGGTAAAAAGGCGACATTTCAGGCTATAGGCAGAATTTGGGTGATGGAAGTTCCGAATGGTACTCCAAAACGTTTAACCAAAGACTTTGAGCCTTTTGAATTTGCACCAAGTTGGTCGCCGGATAGTAAATTTATCGCGTTTTCAAGTTGGCATGATACTGATGGAGGTGAATTATGGAAAGCTGAAGTCAGGAATTCAAGATTAACAAAACTAACTAAAGAGCCCGGCGAATACCTTCATCCGAACTGGAGCGAAGATGGTTCAAAAGTAGTAGCAATAAAAGGATCAGGTACTACAAACCGGGGAAGAACCTGGGCATGGAATTCGTGGTATGATATAGTTGAAGTAAATTCGAAAGGAAGTGATGCGAGGCAAATTATCAGAATTGAAACAGGTGGCGGATCACGTTCTCAGCTGGCCCGACCATTTTACGGTCCCGAAAACAGGATCTTTTTTCAGGAGCCGGAAGATGGAGATTATGCTCTTAAATCTGTCCGAAAAGATGGGTCAGATGAAATAGTTCATGTGTCTATTGAAGATGGAGATGAAATTATGCTTTCTCCTGACGGCAATCACGTAGCAATCACAGAGGGAATGAATGTTTACTTAATGCCACTACCGTACTTGAGAACTAATAATGAAAGTATCAACATCAACAAAAAGAATGGAAAATTTCCGGTGAAGCAATTATCGAAAACCGGGGGATTTTTCCCAACCTGGCTCAGCGAAAATGAAGTGACTTTTGGAAGTGCTGATAGGATGTATAAGTATGATCTGGTTTCAGAAAAAACAGATAGCATTTCGATCAATCTAATAGTGAAAAAAGATAAAGCTTCAGGCTCGATCGCTATAACAAATGCAAGGATCATCACTGTAAATGAAAATGATGATGTGATTGAATCAGGAAGTATAGTTGCTGTAGATGGTAGAATAACCTGTGTAGGAGATTGCGATACTTCAGGAGTGGATGAAGTTATAGATGCCTCCGGAAAAACCATTATGCCCGGTCTTATTGATATGCACGCGCATCATTATCGTGAGTATCGTGGGATTATGCCAAAGAAAAACTTTGAAACAGCTATTTATCTGGCGTTTGGAGTAACCACTAATTTAGACAATTCCATGTGGTCTCATAATGTGTTTCCAACCGCAGAATTAATCGATGCAGGAGAAATTTTAGGTCCCAGAACTTTCAGCACAGGAGATCCCTTATATCGAGGTGACGGAACGAATCAAAATGAATTATCCAGTTATGAAGTAGCGGAGGAAAATATCGAAAGATTGAAATCCTTTGGGGCGGTTTCTTTAAAGCAGTATCTGCAACCACGTCGAGACCAGCGGCAATGGGTTACTGATATAGCCCGAAGAGAAGGTTTAATGGTTACTACAGAAGGAAGTGATCTTATGTATAATCTAGGCCTTACACTGGACGGACACACTGCATTTGAACACCCAATGAGCTACGGTATTATTTATAAAGATGCATCTATGTTTTTCGGGAAGGCGAAAATGGTGTATTCACCAACATTTATGGTAGGTGGAATGGGGCCTTGGAATGAGGAATACTATTATCAGAGAGAGGATGTTTGGAAGAATGAGAAGATGCAGCGTTTTCTTCCCTGGAGACAATTACTTCCGCACACAAGAAGACGCATGTTACGCCCTGAATCTGATTATGGATTCCCGTTAATTGCAGAATCATTGAAAGATGTAATTGAAGCAGGTGGTTATGGAGCTATTGGATCTCACGGTCAAATACATGGTATTTCAAGTCATTGGGAACTTTGGATGACCGCGGCAGGGATGAGTAATCTCCAAGCCATTCGGGTCGCGACTTTTCACGGAGCCTATTTCTTAGGTATGCAGGATGACCTAGGGTCATTGGAAGAAGGGAAAATTGCTGATCTGTTGGTGATCAATTCCAATCCTTTAGATGATATCGAGAACACACTTGATATGATGTATGTGATGAAAGATGGAAAACTATATGAAGCAGCGACTCTTAACGAAGTATGGCCTGAAAAGAAAAAGTATGGCCCATATTATTGGGTTGATGAAGATGCTTTAAAATCAGATTCTATTCCCATGGACTATTGGGATAGAAATAAATAGAAGAATTAAGGAGCCTGTTACAGGCTCCTATTTTCTTTAGGACAAAAGTGGAATAAGGCATTAGCTACAAAAAGTTTTTTATATCTCTGCTTACATGAAGAATACGAACTATCCTGATTCTATCTTCCAATACACGATAAAATATGACATGTGATTCCTGAACAATACTTCTCAATCCGAATTTAATTTCATCACGTTTTCTCCCTAGCTCTGGGGAGTTAACTAAATCGGTAAAAATATTATCAAGTTCCGAGATGTACTTTAGAGCTTGATCAAAGCCGAATTCTTGTTCTGTATAATCGAATATTTTTTCAATATCAGAATCTGCTGCTAAAGAAAGCTCGTAAGATTTGATCTTAGAATTCACTCAGTAGCTTTCTGAAGTTTTTTAGATTGTAGAATATCCTGAACTGTTCTGGTACTCGCCGGACCTTCCCAGCCTTGCTCAATTGCTGATTTAAGATCGTCCAAAATTTTATGCCGATAGAATTGATGCAATCTTAAAGCGTCTCGAACTACTTCACTGGCATTTTGAAAATCACCTGAATCTATCTGATCGGCAATATATTTCTCTTGTTTGTTTGTAAAACTGACATTCATAAAATCATTTTTCTATAAATGTATTTTATTTATCCATATTTAGCAAATATGGATAAATTTACTTCCCGCAAAAGAAATGATGATGGTGATGACCAAATACGGCATGACTTACATACGGCTCAGCATATGCGGTAGCAGTTGCCAGTAGCAAAACAATGATCAACGCACTTTTTTTGTACTTAGGATTTTCAGAGTTTTTGAGTTTCCAGGCGACAAAACCAAGAATGGCTGTTAAAAGTATTTTAAAAAGTCTGGCTTCCCAACCTATGTAAGGACTAAATCCCCCGATGATCCAAAAGAACAGCAGAACTGATCCGGTGAAAAAGAAGGCTTTTGAGTTTTTCATGATCTCCCCATTTAACTAACAGTGACTGTAATAACACGGATAGTTTTCGTATTGGTTTCATTTGTGATGTATATCCATCTGCGAGGAACGTATGTGACGAAGCAGTCTCCTGTTAAGATCGAAATATTTTGACCCCATCTGTCTTCCCCTTGAATAAGGGGAAGGACTCGTTGATCAAGAATTTGAATATGTTTAGAAATTCCCCTCCTTTTGAAAGGAGGGGCGAGCTATCTGGGTAGTAAAATATGAGTAGGAATTGGGGAGGTTAGGAAAAGCAAAGTTATAAGTAAAAATTCGAAATGCTCTAATGAGAATTCAATTCAATTTGGTATCATCAACTGCACAAAAAATACTTGTTATGAAAAAGCTTTTACTGGTCACTTTCTTATCGATTTTATCAACTTCTGTGTATGCTCAATGGCCGGCTGAATTGATAACCACTCCTGAGAAAACCAATTATCAGGAAACGTCTACCTATGCAGATGTAATGAAATTCATCAAAGCACTTCAACCTAAAACAGATCTGATGCATCTGGAATATATGGGGAAGAGTTTAGAAGGAAAGGATATTCCTGTAGTTGTGATGGCAGATCCAAAAGTTTCTACTCCGGAAGAAGCAGAGCAATCCGGAAAGCCGGTGATGTATATTCAGGGAAATATTCATTCCGGAGAAGTAGAAGGAAAAGAAATTCTTCAGATCCTGATGAGGGAAATTCTTCTTGGCGATAAAAAGTACCTGCTGGAGAATCAGATCATTGTTTTTGCCCCGATCTACAACACAGATTCCAACGATAAAATGGATGTGCAAGTAAGAAGGTCACAGGAAGGTAGTCCACAGAAAACAGGAATTCGTGCAAACAGTCAGGGTTGGGATCTGAACAGAGATGGAATGAAAATGGAAGCACTCGAAACCAACGCGATGATCCAAAATGTGATTGTAAAATGGGATCCTGAAATATTTGTAGATCTGCATACTACAAACGGAACATGGCATGGCTATTCGTTGACCTGGGCTCCGAGTTATCACTCTGCGGGAGAAAAAGCTCCTTATGATCTTACCTGGAATGAATTACTGCCTGAGGTTACACAAAAGGTTAAAGAAGAGTACGACGTGTATTTAGGTCCTTATGGTGGTTACAGCTTACGACAAGGATGGCCACCTAAAGCTTTGTACACATACAATCATCATCCAAGATATTTGGTGAATCAAATGGGGTTGAGAAATAAGATCGGGATTTTAAGTGAAGCATTTGCTCACGAGAGATTGTACGAAAGAATGAACTCAACCAAAGCTTTCGTGACGGAAATTCTGGAGTATACCAATGAGAATGGAAAGCGAATTGCTCAGATCAATGACAATGCAACTCAGTCAGCTATTCAAAATGTATTGGATAATTCGGGAAAGAAAAAGAAGGGAGTACGATTTCGTATGATTCCTCTTGAGGATACTTTTACGCTCCGAACTTACAACTACATTCCTTATGTAACAGCAGAAGGAGATACAAGCTACATCAGATCAGGGGAGATCATTGAAGTTCCTGATGTGCAGAATTACAGCAAATTTGAAGCAACAGTTGAAAGTACGATACCAAGAGGGTATATCATCCCAAAAGAAATGAAAGCCATTGCAGATCATTTAAAAAAGCAGGGAGTGATTGTCTCAGAGCTCAAAAATCGAAAAGAATACGAAGGGGAAGTTTTTGAGATCACAAAATTCGAAAAGTCGCAGCGACAATTTGAAGGTCACAATATGGCTAGAGTTGAAGGCGAATTTAAAGAATCTACCAAGATGGCAAACGAAGGAGATTTTTTAGTGGATATGGCTCAGCCGCTCACCAATCTGATCTTTTATATGTTGGAGCCTCAATCAGATGATGGTTTAGTTACGTGGAACTTCTTTGATGAGTATTTCGAGAAGAATGGAGTAAATGAAAAGAATGTGATCTATCCGGTGTTTAAATATTTTTGAGAAGAAGCTAATAGCTGTTAGCTGACAGCTATTAGCTAAATCTAGCTCATCTTATTTACATCTTCCTCATTCAGCATTTCTTCATACGGTCCATCGAAGGGTTCCCAGAGTTCAATTTTGTAACCATTTGGGTCCATGATCCAGCCAAACTTTCCATATTCTTCGACCTGCATTTCTCCTACTATTTCCACTCCTTCTTCTTTTAGAACTTTGAGCAGAGCTTCCAGATCTTCCACCCGATAGTTGATCATAGCATCTTTCTTACTAGGATTTGTATAGGTCGTGTCATTCTTGAAAATACTCCATGCTGTATAGCCCATTTTCTCTTTGTCTTCAGCGTGTCGCCAAATGAACGTTCCACCCCACTGTCCGGATTTAATTCCCAGATGCTTATCGTACCATTCATTCGTTGCTTTCGGATCTTCTGCTTTCAAGAAAACCCCGCCAATGCCTGTCACTCTTTTTTTCATATTAATCTAAATTAAATATTCATTTTTGGATGTTGGATGTTGGATGTTGGATGTTGGATGTTGGTTAGTCATTATGCTGATCAAACAAGATCTGATTCCCATCCGGATCTTCAATACAAAAATGACACGGTCCTTTTTCTTCCTGTAAAGATTCCGATTCCATCAGGAATTTGACGTTATCATCTTCTTTAAGCTTCTTGTACTCCGATCGTGCATCCGTTGGATTAAAAGTGATAATGTTCTCCTCAAACATTCCCTGAAACAGACCGATCTTAGAATGCCCATTTTCCATAATGATCCAATTATGTTCGATCGGTCCTGTTCCTTCAACAGGAGTAAATCCGAGTTTTTCGTAAAACGCTTTTGAGGCATGAATATCTTTCACTGCAAGCGAAAGAGAATGATTATTTGGGTTAACTGATTCTGTACTCATTAGAACTTGGGTTTAGTTTTAGTCCAGACCCATTCCATAGATTTTTCACCACTTTCATCTTCAATGCGAGCGGTAAGTGTATCTCCGGATCTGGAGTAGATTATTCTTTGGGGAAAGTCATGTTCAAGATTTTCGAAGACAACTTTCTGATCTTTATTTTCGGTCATTGTAAAGGTAGTGCCTGCTCTGCCTCCCGGACTGGCGACATATACAATTCCTTCTCTGGTTCTCATAATTCTGAGATACTCGAAAGAAGAACGTCCGTTTGCATACACATCTCTGTGAACGCCAAGCATCATATATCCTGAGCCATTCGTCCAAAGTTCTTCGATAGTTGTACCGTCTTCGGTAGAAGTCCAATATCCTGTTAACCAGGCTAATTCCGGAAGAGCAGGATCGGGAGTTTGAGCATTTAGTTGTACAATTCCTGTGAAGATCATTAGTAAAACAAGAGAAAGTAATTTTTTCATAATTCGATATTTAAGATTAATGAGTTATGAAAGTTAGCACTGGTTCTTTTCTGAGTATTGTATAAAACCGACATCATAAAGCACCTTCCTTGTTAAGAAAAAAGTTTGCCATATTAAGTTCATTAAAGAAATAATTAGACGGATCTTCGCCGGTAAACTCCTGAAAGTTTTTAATAAAATGGGACTGATCATAAAATCCTGCCAGTTGTGCAATTTCACTCCATTGTGAATTGTCTTTTTGTACACATTCAAAAATGTAGCTAAATCGGATGATCCTGCAATAGAATTTTGGCGATAATCCCGCATATCTTTTTAAACAATCGTTCTAATTGTCTTTCACTTAAATTAACAGATGCTGAAATATCACTTATAGGAACAGAGGCATTGGAGTCCAGGATCAAATCAATAGCAGAACGAATTTTTTCAATAGGGGCTAATTCCGGTATCAATTCTTGAAAAAAGGTATTAAGAGCTACGATTTTAAGTTCATGATCTGAGTTCTTTGTCATTAAGCCTTTTATTGGCTCAAACTCTTCTTTCAATATCAGATCCAAATCAACTACAGAATCAGTAAACTCATCCATGTTTAGATAGAACAATTCTGCCAACGCATATGGCTTGAACTTGATACCGATCATCCCCGTGGTTCCGGTGTTTTCCAGATAAAAATGATTTTTGATCTGTCCGGCTAACAAAGCTTTTGACTGTGTTTCCCATTCTCCGCTGATATTGATTCGGTAATTATCGCCATAATGAAAGATGATCTCCGGAAATCCATCAGGGATTATTTTTTGCTGATGGATCTCTTTGCTTTCATCTTCAATCACCCAATAGCATTCTATAAGGTCTTTTAAAGTAGATGAAGGAGAAACTCTTTCGTACATCATAAACTATCGTTTTACAGCAGATTCATATTTATCGATCCAATCCTGAACCGACATCTTTTGCACCAATTCCGCAATTAAGTCATAAGGAATTTGATCCGGTTTTTTGAAACGGATACAGCTCTTTCCCATATCAAGTTTCGTTTTTACATGATTAGGATATTCTGAAGTAAACCAATTCAACAGTTTTTCATCAGAATAAATACCCATATGATATAGCCCGACAAAGTTCTTTTGCGAAGCAATACTTAAAAATGGAAGTGGCAATTCAGGAGAACAATGATAACCGTCCGGATAAATGGAATGAGGAACTACATAGCCGATCATTCCATAACTCATGGTCTCCTCAAAGCCTTTGGGAAGATTATCATTTATGGTTTTACGAAGTTTTTTCATAGCTGAAACCCGTTCTTCAGGAAGTTCAGCGATGTATTCGTCAGGGGAAGATGCTTTGCTTTGCATGATATAAATATTTTTTAAGCTGTTGTTTCTTCTTTTTGGGAAGAGAGGAAATTTTGATTTCTAAAAAGTGCTGCACTGATCAGGGATAGTAGTAATCCAACCGGAAATATTTCAGTAAATGTAAGAGGAAGTCTGTACCAGGGATTATCATATTTTCTTTCCATTTCTTCCATTTGCTCAATAGTTGCTTCCAGTTCTTGAGCTGATGCTCCTGACTCTCTGGCACTATTAATAATAGAATCAGTGTATTCACTAATGAACTCATAATCAGTCAGATAAAGATTGATTTCCCAAACAATGACATACACGAGACCTGCCATCAATGAAATTCCCAGACCTATCTTTAAAGCGGTACCGAATTTTATAATGCCGCCAAGATCTTCATCTCTGTATTTCTTGGTCGCGACAAAGATCATCGAAAAACCGATAAGCATGATTGAGTAGCCAAGGGCTTCGGAAGAAAAGAAAGCGTTGCCTCCATATTTGGCTACATAGATTCCCAGAGTCATGCTAAGAATGATAACTGCTCCGGTGATGGAACCATAAACAAGGATGATTTTTTTCATAATGTGATTAGTTGGAGTTAATGTACACCAAAAGAGTAAGCAATTAACAGAAAACGGTAATCACCCGAAAGTATGATTTTGCAAAAATCGTAGGAATGGGTGAGGAGTTCTGGGAAACTGAATCCGGATTGTTATGAAAGCTGTAAACTCGAACTAAATCCGGATCTCGGGCATACGCCGCGAGATGACCGATATTTGTTAAAATGTCGGGGTCTATTTTTAAAGTTTATTTATAGTAACCCAAGACCCGTCATCCTGAACTTGTTTCAGGATCTCGTGGTGGGGCTTGAAATCTCTTCTATGCAAGTTCAGAAACAGAAGCCTCACAAAGATTCCGAAACAAGTTCGGAATGACCCGATTGGAGTTAAAAGAAACCCATCCCTGTCCCTTCCCTTCGATAAGGGAAGGGGACTTTGATATTAGTATCTAGTCTAGTTTAAGAGTTTCCCTCCCTAAAGTTAGGGAGGGAATAAGGGTGGGTCAGAGCAATCCGGAATCTTATTTACAACGTTAAACCAGTGATTAGGTTATTTCTGCAAAGCCCTGCTTTGATTACTATCTCTGCAAAGATAAGGTTAGTAACCTCGCAAAGATTCCGAAACGAGTTCGGAATGACCATATTAAGTTTTCTTATCTCAAGCATCAAAAAACAACAAGCAAAGTCGAAGTTAAAACCGCAAAAATGGTTCGGATTATATTCGATCGATTCCATCTTCTCTCAAAATGATCTCGCTCTATTTTTAGAGAAACTTCGTCTAGAGTTTCAAGATCTAGTTTTTGAACTCTGTTATTGAGAGGGATATTTATAGAAGCGGTAGGAAGTTGAACGCCTAAAAGGGAGAAAACCGTGATCGCTAGTACAGCTAAAAGCTTATATCCCTCATAAACTTGTACTCCCTGAATCACCAAAGCAATAATTGAAAGAACAGATCCCACCCAAACTATCATAAAGATCGGATTGTTATTTTGGATGATGAGATCCATTTCCCGAAAGGCTTTCAAAAAATTACGATCATCTAAGTTTTTGATACCAGGCATTACGACTAAAGAAAAAGCCAACAGAAATCCGGCTACTAAAGAACATAGAACTGTTGCTGTGATAAATGTTATTTGTAGAAGATCCATGAACAAATTTAGAAAAAAGAAAGATCAATGACATTCTGTATTAATAGTCTTAAAAATCTAAACTGTATATAAAGTTTAGAATTTTAGGTGAATGCAGATCTCGGGCATATGCCGCGAGATGACCGATATTTGTTAAAATGTCGGGGTCTATTTTTAAAGTTTATTTATAGTAACCCAAGACCCGTCATCCTGAACTTGTTTCAGGATCTCGTGGTGGGGCTTGAAATCCTTTCTATGCAAATTCAGATGCAGAAACCTCACAAAGATTCCGATCCGCCAGCTGGCGGACGGAATGACCCGAAATCACTCAATAATCTTCAACGACTTCGCTTTCTCTACCGCTTGGGTTCGGCGTTTTACGTCCAGTTTTTCGTAGAGATGAGAGAGATGGGTTTTGGTTGTGTTCACAGAGACAAAGAGTTTGTCGGAGATCTGCTTATTAGATAATCCCTGAGCAACCAATTCGAGTACTTCAAGTTCCCGCTCACTGATCTTTAAATACCGGATGGCTTTTTCGTTTTGCTCAAAGGGAGGAGATTCTATTTTGGTTTGATTGGTCAGCTTTTTCCCAGCCCACAATCCTAGTGCGGTAAAAATAAGGGCAATAAGGAAAACGAAAACTTCGGTAGATAACTCATGCACAAAATACCGATACTCGAAATACTCCAACAAGAAAACGAGTACTGCTAATGAAAGACCATATATGAGGATGGTTTTTTTCATTTATTCAAAAGTCCACGTTATAATTCTTCTATGTTTAAGATTTCAACCTTTGGGATAAAGACATTGAAGCTGCAGAGGAATTTGTCGTCCAAAGGCTTTAGTAACAAACCAACTTCTAAACTATCTCGTTTAAAATTATTGGTAAGATTGACAGGGTGAAATGTTTCACCTTTATTGGTTTTTATATTCCACCCACAACCATCAACTGCTGGCTCGCCAGAAAATTCCATAATTCCTTCTCTGGAATAAACCAAAGATTCTTCAATATTAGAACCGCAGCTTAAGGTTAAAAAAATTAGGGGTATAAAAATTAGAGTTTTCATACTACTTCAATAACTCTTCCGGATTCAATCCTTTCAAATCATCTGTTACATATTTTCTTCCTTTACGGATGAGTTCTCCATCCAGAAATACATCTGCACCAATACAAACCAGATCCCAGTGAATGTTACTAGAATTTCCGTTTGGTGCGATCTCATAATCTTTTCCAAGCGTTAAATGATTGGAACCATAGATCTTTTCATCGAACAGAATATCGTACATCGGCTTTTCGATTACCGGGTTGGTTCCAAAGCTGAACTCACCAAATCGACGAGCGCCTTCATCGGTGTCTAAAATATCTTTCAACGCGTCATTGTTGGAGGAATCAAAGTCCACAACCACACCGTTTTCTACAACCAGCTTCACAAACTCGAACGGCTTTCCCTGATATACAGACGGAGCATAGGTAATGTGACCGTTTACAGAATCGAGGATCGGTGAAGTAAAGATCTCTCCATCAGGAATGTTGTGAGCACCAAAGCAAGGAACCCAATTCTGTCCTTTTACCGAAAACTTGATGTCAGTTCCCTCGCCTTTCAAATGAATTTCATCAGTAGCGCGTAATCTTTTTTCCAATGGCTCCATAGCTGATTTCAGCTTGGCATAATCAACTAAACAAGCATCGTAATAAAACTTGGTGAACTCACGAGTTGGAAGTTTGGCATTCATCGCAAAAGCCGGAGACGGATAGCGCATGATACACCACTTAGTGTTGTTCACTCTTTCATCAAAATGAACAGGCTTAAGGAAGTTTTCTGAATATGCTTTATTTGCTTCTTTGCTTGCCTGAGAGTTCTCATAGATATTCTCAGAAGCACGAATTCCGATAAACACATCCATCTGCTTCATAAGCGGAAGTTGGTCCACAGAAGCCTGATTCTGCCAAAAACCGGTATCACCTTTTTCAACTAACAAGCGCTGCGTTTCTGTGTCTTCAATTTGTACAAAGGGATGCGAACCTTTATCACGGATCTGTTCCACCAAAGCTCTTAACAAATCAATTCCGTTTAAGCCGATGAGTTGAACCATTACATTCTCACCTTTCTGAAGCTGAGTGCTGTGTTCAAGAATAAGTGTTGCGAGGTCCTGGTCTTTTTGTGAAATCAATTTTATAGCAGTTAGATTTTAGTATTTAGTACTTAGCGTTACCAAAGTTATCATAATTACGAGATAATACATAGTAGTTGCTCAATACAGAATTGTTCTGCAATACTTTGGATAACTAAAAGTCTAAGTACTAAATACTAAGTTCTAGAACCTCGTCACAAAGAGCAATTTCATCAGGATCATTGGAAGCCAGAAAGATCAGGCAACCTTTTTCTTTTTGTTCTTGAAGTAAACGCTGAACCAAAGCATGTCCGCTTGAATCCAGATTGGAGCCGGGTTCATCCCAAAACAACACTTCAGGATCTCGGATCAGAGAAGAAGCCAGTTTCACACGCTGCTGTTGTCCCGTAGAAAGAGATTTGTAGAACTTGTTTTTAAGAGAATCGGTTTCTGTTTTGCTGAGTAATTGCTGAATGTCCGCTTCGTTCAGATGTTGCTGACTTACTTCAGAAAGAAATTCCAGGTTCTCCAGAACAGTAAGTTCTTCATACAAAGAGATATACGGAGCAGCATAACCGATGTGATCTTTAAGTTCGGTTTGGGATAGCAGGTCGCCGTTCAGTTTCCACTCAATGGTTCCTGAGTTAGGTCTGAGTAATCCTGCCAGACATTTCATCAAGGTGGATTTTCCACTTCCATTTGAGCCTGAAATACCCAAAATCCCGGAATTATGCCCGAATTGAACATCCTCAAAAACCGTTTTCCGATTATATTTTTTGGTAAGACCTGTGACCGAAAGTGAAATCATGAGCTAAAGGTAGAAAGTATAATGCAAAAATATACTATGATGGAAAGATTCGTGTTGTAATGCCACTTTCTAGGCATTATTTTCGTTCACCAAAATCATCATACTTCCATGCAAAAGGTCATTGACCAAATTACCGATAAATTTACAAGACAGATCGGAACAGAGCGTCCGTTTTACTCGCCTCAACAGCTATTGAAGGCAGAAATACCTGTCTACATTGTAGAAAGAATTCGCCTTTTACTGGAAGACAAAGTGCTGTCAGATCTTAAAAAGACAGATTCTGTTTGGGTGGATACGGAAAATAAGTTGTTCGTTAGTGCTCAAAAGGATTTTAAAAATGCGGCCATAAGCTGCTCCGTTATACCGCACCAAAAGTTGTATGATATTCTGCATGCCACGGTTAGCGATATAGTTTCAGTTCTTGTTGAACCTCGAAAGAACATCGCTCCTTATATTTTTCGGGAAGAAACAGTGCTTTCGTTTGAGGAAGTAAGTAAACGTTGTGCCAGACTGATGGTTTACAAACATTTCGGAACTGCGATTCCTCTTTATATGAAGAAAAGAGAGCTGGACGAACTGACTATAGAACGATGTCAAAGTCTGGTTTCAAATTTAGATGCCCGGATCGTATATGATTATACCGCCGAAAACTGGTCTCAAAAACTGGAAATGCTTTTTTCTCTTTGCGGAGGAAAACTTGCTCCGGAGCTTCTACAAAGATTCTTCAGAGATAAAGGTTTCGATAATACCGCTGACATTTTCTCTTCTATTGATGTAGCCGTTACGCAAAGTACCTTTATCGAAATGCTTTCGACTGAGAATTTCAAAATGGAATTGATAAAAGAGCAGGAAAGTGAAGTTAAGTCAGTATCGGAATCAACAAAACCGGCTGAAGTAGCAGAAGAAGCAAAGGAAGAAATTCCGGAAGAGGTAGAAGAGGAAGAAGAAAATTTGGCAAGTTTGTTTCAGTCAGAAGCTGTTGAACCGGATATCAACGAGATTCTTGGAGATATCGAACAGGAAGAAACTCTGGTATTTGATAATGTGGATGATTCGGAATCTCTGAATAATATCTTCTTAAGTGAAGATGAAAATGCAGAAGAAGAAGAAGAAGAAGAAGAGGATTCCGAACCGGTCAGCAATCAAAAAGAAGACAAACAAGCATTCAAATCTAACCTGACTTCTATTTTGGATCAGGCTAAGGATTCGTATGAAGGAGTAGTTCAGGGCGATGAAGAGTTTGAAGGTGAATTGATAGAGGAAGACGATCTTATTCAGGATGTTTTCCAATCGGACGAAGAAACCAAAGATCCGATTTTGGAAGAACATATTGGTTCGGAAGAAGAGGAAAGCTCAGAAGATGAAGAAGAAAAGCCGATGTGGGCTCAGTTTTTGAGTGAAGATCAGATGGAAGTGATGATGGCTTCAAGAGAAGAAAAGGAAGAACCTGAATCTGAACCCACGTTCAATACACTGCTCGTTGAAGATGAAGACGATGAGATATTTATGGAGGAAGAGGCAGTTGAAGACAGTTCAGCCACTATGGAATTGAATGAGTATCTTATGGACAGCGAGGATCGTTGGGTAAACGACGTATTTTCCGGAAAACAGAAAGCATACGACCGGGGAATCAATGAGTTGGGACAATTTGATAATTGGAACGAAGCTTCTGTATTTTTAGAAAAAGAAATTTTCAGCAAACAAAAAGTGGATATGTTCTCGGAAGAGGCCAGCGAATTTATTGATATGTTGCAATCCTATTTTAAAGAGTATAAATCCTGATTAACTAACTATGGAAAAGAACGAAAAAGTAGAACGTCTTGAAAAACTTCGTGAGCAATCGAAACTGGGTGGTGGAAAAGCCCGCATCGAAAAGCAGCACGAGAAAGGAAAACTTACTGCCAGAGAACGCATCGACCTGCTTCTGGATAAAGGTTCGTTCGATGAAATAGATGCTTTTGTAACGCACCGAAGTACCGCTTTTGGTTTGGATGAGCAACAGTTTTTGGGAGACGGTGTTGTAACCGGTCACGGAAAGGTCCACGGCAAGCCGGTGTATGTATTCAGTCAGGATTTTACGGTTTTCGGCGGTTCTCTTTCCGAAACACATGCCGAAAAAATTTGCAAAGTGATGGATCTGGCACTCAAAAATGGCATTCCTGTAATTGGGTTGAATGATTCAGGCGGAGCAAGAATTCAGGAAGGCGTTTCTTCGCTCGGTGGTTATGCGGAAGTATTCTGGAGAAACAGTATGGCTTCAGGAGTGATACCTCAGATCTCTGCGATCATGGGACCATGTGCAGGTGGAGCGGTCTACAGTCCGGCACTTACAGATTTCATTTACATGGTAGAAAATACGAGTTATATGTTCGTGACGGGACCGAATGTGGTAAAAACCGTTACGCATGAAGAAGTGACTTCGGAAGAACTGGGTGGGGCAATGACGCACAACTCAAAATCAGGAGTGGCTCATTTTGCAACTCCGAATGATGCCGTTTGTTTGCAGGATATCAGAACGTTGATGTCGTATATCCCGCAAAACTGTGAAGAAAAAGTGCCAATGATCGAATCCAAAGAACCGGATTCTGCAAAAGCAAAAGCACTGCATGATATTGTGCCGTTGAATCCAAACAAACCTTACGATATCAAAGATGTGATCGAAGGAGTTGTTGATAAAGAGAGTTTCTACGAAGTGCATAAAGAATATGCTGAAAATATCGTAGTTGGGTTTGCCCGTTTGGGTGGACGAAGTATCGGAATTGTAGCGAATCAACCGCTGGCGATGGCTGGTGTATTGGATATCAATTCTTCCAAAAAAGGAGCGCGATTTGTTCGTTTCTGTGATGCATTCAATATTCCGTTGGTGGTATTTGAAGATGTTCCGGGATTCTTACCGGGCACTGATCAGGAATGGGGCGGAATAATCAAAGACGGTGCAAAATTACTGTATGCATTCTGTGAAGCTACGGTTCCGAAAATGACGGTAATTACCCGTAAAGCCTATGGCGGAGCGTATGATGTGATGAACTCCAAGCATATCCGAGCCGACTATAACGTAGCATGGCCAACTTCTGAGATCGCGGTAATGGGAAGTAAAGGAGCGGTTGAGATCATTTTCCGAAGAGAAATTGCAAAAGCCGGCGATCCTGAAGCCAAGCAAAAAGAACTGGAAGCACAATACGCTGAAGAGTTTGCGCATCCGTACCGAGCAGCTGCCCGAGGATTTATTGACGATGTGATCAAGCCGGAAGAAACCCGATCTAAACTGATCAAAGCTCTGGAAGTTTCACAAAACAAAGTGGATACCGTGCCGAAGAAAAAGCATGATAATTTGCCGTTGTAGGTGAAAGGTGAAAGGTGAAAGGTGAAAGGTGAAAGGTGAAAGGGGCATTCTTTGCCTGAAACTGAGCGATAAGGAAAATTCGTGTATTGGTAATAATATGTTAGGCACTTTTCCATGAATAAGAGATCAAAGACATACATTCTGATTGGGTTTATCTTGGTTTTCTGCATTCACGCATTTTGGTGGTTCAGTTTTAGTGAAAACAAATTGTTTAATCAGGCAATTGGTCAGCTTGAAGTAAGTGACAACTTTGTGAATACTGAAAAGGTCAACTATTTTGTAAGTAATGGTGGACAATTTGTTTTATGTTCCAACTTACCAGTTCCTTCTTCCTTTGAATTCCTACAAAATCCAACACTTATATTGAACTCAGAAATTTGTTCAAAGACTGATACACTTCACACCTTAAGCGAAAACTCATTTTGGCAGGAAAAGCAACTTATGCAAAATGGAGATACTTTAATTACTGAAGGTGGCGGCATTACTGTCTTATATGCCTTAAAGAACGAGACTAATTTATTCTCAACAAATTCTGAAATTGGATTCCATTTATATGGATCTGATTATTTCGCAATGTGCCAAGAAAAACGAATATGGCTTTTGAACAGATGGTATTCGATTCACAATGAATCTCGAGGAGTTGGTGAAATAAATGGTTGTCCAATTGAAGCTCCACCAACTATATCCAAGAACTCTTAAACTCTTTCCCAAGCTCCTGCTTGGGAGAAACGAACGGAGCTCCTGCTCCGAGTGATTGTTTCTGTTAATGCCACTAATCTAATTTTTCGAACTAGCATTTTTACGAAGTTTCAACGATGTTAACCGAGCGGATGAGGGGATTCTTGTTCGAATAATGATATGTTAAACAACATGAAATATACTGCAATCTCTTATTTACTCTGGGCTCTTTTGTTTACCAACTCAATATTCGCTCAGGAAATTGAGGAATCCACAAATAGTATTTACGCTTCAATTGTACAGGCAAAATCAGAGTATGAATTTGCTCTGGAAAATGAAGCAAGTAGCTATTATCTACAACAACTTTCTTATAATGTTGCCGCTCTAAATCAGAACTATGGCAATTATGATGAGGCTTTTAAATATCACAAAAAACGGCTAGATCATATTTTAGCAGACACTACTCTAAACTATAACATAAAAGCCAGTGCATATAATAACCTTGGAAGTGTTGAACTAGTGAGGGGAAATTATGTGGAATCTGAGTATTACCTTAATTCAGTTAATTTATTTCATCCTGAAATAGTTGATTCCCAAAAGAATTTCATCATTCTAAATTATTCTAGTCTTTATTTAGCAAAAGATTTACCTCATAAAGCAAAAGAAGCAATCGATACTGTTTATGATGAAATGGTTGAACAATTTAAAAATGAAGAGTTAATGCTGACTGATTTGAGGGCAGCCAAGCTTGAAATTGAATTTGTTTTGGAGCCAACAGAATTAAAACTATCAGAACTTGAAAATTTAATTCGAAAAATGATTTCATTGATTGGAGAAGAAACTCCTTTTGCAGAGCAAAACATGAAGAGATTGGAAGAATTAAAAGAGCAATTGCCAGATTGATCTTTTTTCAACCTAACTCAAGTTTCGTTTTGACCGATAAATTAAATTTTAACCTCTTTCCCAAACTCCTGCTCCGAGTGATTACTTCTGATAATGCCCCAAAGATATCTTCTGAGTTTTTAGATTGAAGGTTCTGCAAGACTTTTACTTGCTTTAAAGTAGTACGTTACAGACTTTAGATTCTAAATGAAACTCTATCCAATCTTATTCTTTTTTCTTTCAATTCTATTCCTCTGGAATTGTGAAAGATCAAAATTTGATGTCCCAGAATATCAGATTTATACTTGGAAACAGATTACAACTTCTCCAAAAGTTCTTGGTAAAAAAGACACAACAGTTATCTCAGACACTTTAATAAATGGGATTCCAATTAATTTAGATTCTCTTTCATTAAGAGCAGAACTATATTTAGAGCCCAATGAATTAAACAGAATTGTAGAGTCTGTAGATACTGTTTGTACCGATTCTATTGGTAAATATATAGCCTACTCGAATCAAGTATCTACATTGTGGTTTCAAGATGATCCGGGGTTTATCCTTTCATTTTACTTTCATCTTAAACAAGGTTCACCTTGGTCATATCAATTAGTTGAGATTCGAAATATCGATATAGAAAGTACAGAAGTATTGAATTTTGAACATTTAATAGATTCTATTCAATCTTTTCGATATCAGAAATCAAACGAGCTTTAAAACTAAATGTGTAGACGGTAACCCAAGCGAGTAAAAAATTAATTTCTCGCAAGAAATTGATTTCAAAACCCGTAGGGGCAATTCATGAATTGCCCCTACGGATAGAATACCAACCTAACATAAATGAAGCTTGAACTAGGGCTTTTGAATTATCTCTCCAACAAATTATTAGGCCGCATCGTAGCAAGTTATATTAAATTATAGTAGCTTGATCAATAAGCGACTAAATGCTTGCTTAGCATTGTTTTATGGGGGATGTAATTTTATGTTTAACAGAAAGCCAAAAAGAGAGAGCTATACCTTAGTTGTTAATGAGATTCCCGTTTTAGTCACCCGTAAAAAGATCAAAACCATCAGGCTAAAAGTGAATCGTGTTTCTCTTGAGGTGAAGCTGTCCAGTCCTTTTAAAATTTCAGATGAAGAGCTTATCGCATTCATTCATCAAAAAATGGGATGGATCAAAAAGCACCTGAGTAAACCTCCTCTTCAATTGCCCGAACCGGATCTGAAATATGAAAATGGGGACAGTATTCCATTCAAGGGTGGCAACTACAGCTTGAAATTACAACACGGTGCTAAAAAGATCGGAGTAAATATTCAGGGCTCCGATATAATTCTGAGTTTCAGAAATATTATTACACAGAGCAGAAAAGAGAAAGCCTTAAATGATTTTTACCGGATCTATCTGAAAAATGAGATACCTAAGCTCATCGAAAAATGGGAACCGATCATGAAGGTCTCGGTGAACGAGTTCGGCGTTAAAAAGATGAAAACCAGATGGGGTACTTGTAATATCAGGGATAAAAGAATCTGGCTGAGTTTAGAACTGGCTAAAAAATCTCCGGAGTTATTGGAGTATGTGGTGGTTCACGAGATGGTTCATCTCCATGAACGTTTGCATAACCAGCGTTTCAAAAATTTTATGACTCAGTTTCTGCCAAACTGGAAAGAGCTACAAAAGCAGTTGAATGGCAGGATTGATTGAATCAGTTAGTAATAAAGTAGTAGTCCGTCATCTTGAACCATGTGCTGAACTTGATACAGTATTGTTTCAGGATCTTTGTAAGGAGCCGATTCTAAATCAGCTGCGACAATTCAAGAACAAAGACTCTGTATGCACCTGCGTTGGGAACGTACCTCCCCGGTTCCCAAACAAATTTTTGGGTTCTGAGTAGTTCGCCCCTCCTTGGATAAGGAGGGGAATTCAAGAGTTGAATCTGAATTTTATCAGCGAGTCATCCTCCTGTAGCAGGAGTCTGCCTTTGTCGGCAGACAGAGAGACAGAGGAGGTTTTTTCTACTTCAAAATCGTGAACACAACTATTTGGCTCTTCGTACTTTTGTATGGACAAAAGTACCAAAAACCACCAGAAAACATAAAGATTTCGCTTTTACAAGTCGTTGATTAAAAAAATAGCTTAGGATTCTATATTTCTTCAAGTTTACTAATACCCATGTTTTCTGGAAGCTTTAAATTATCAAATGAATTTTTCAAAGTCCTATATCTAAAGGTTTAAGATTATGAAATATTACTAGAATTCCTTCCCTTAAGGAGACAACTTTACTAACCCCCAAATACAAATTTTAAACACATTAGAACTCATATTTAATTATTCTAAGCCACTAACTATCAGAAATCAATCAGATTAAGATGAAACGATTTACTTCCTTACTAGCCCTTGTGTTGATGATCAGCGCAACATCACTTTTTGCCCAAAGATCAGATAAAGACTCCCGTTATAATATTGCCTGGAACAGCCTCGAGTTCAGAAGTATCGGTCCGGCTTTTACTTCCGGAAGGATCTCGGATTTTGCTGTAAATCCTGACAACCACAGTGAGTTTTATATTGCAACGGCGTCAGGTGGAGTATGGAAAACGGAGAATGGTGGGATTTCGCTTAAGCCGGTTTTTGATAACGAAGGCTCTTACTCCATCGGTTTTGTAGCGATGGACCCAAACAATCACAATGTGGTTTGGGTTGGAACGGGAGAAAATAACAATCAGCGAAGTGTGGCTTACGGTGATGGAGTATACAAATCCATTGACGGTGGCAAAAGCTGGAAACATATGGGACTGAAGAATTCTGAGCATATCGGAATGATAGAAATTGATCCCAGAGATTCAGATGTGGTTTATGTAGCGGCAACCGGGCCACTTTGGAGTTCCGGCGGAGATCGTGGACTGTACAAAACTACGGACGGTGGCGAGAATTGGGAGAAAGTATTGGAAATCAGCGAGCATACCGGAGTAAATGAAGTGCACATGGATCCGAGAGATCCTGATGTGTTGTATGCAACGGCTCATCAGCGAAGAAGAAGAGTATTTACATATATCAGTGGGGGACCGGAATCGGCTGTTTATAAATCTACGGATGCCGGAAAAACCTGGAAGAAAACAATGAGAGGAATGCCGGGCGGAGACATCGGAAGAATCGGAATGGATATTTCTCCTGCAAATCCGGATGTGGTTTATGCGGTTGTTGAAGCAGAATCAGGCAAAAGCGGCTTTTATCGTTCTGATGACAGAGGAGAATCGTGGGAAAAGCAGAGTAATTATTCATCAAGCGGAAATTATTATCAGGAAGTGATCGCTGATCCTGTGGATGTAGACCTGGTGTATGTAATGAATACGTATTCCGGAGTTTCTGAAGACGGAGGAAAGACTTTCAATAATGTAGGCGAGAAGAATAAACATATTGATAATCATGCGCTCTGGATCAATCCTGATAATCCGAATCACTTGTTGAACGGGAATGATGGTGGAGTGTATGAGTCGTTTGACCGTGGAAAGACATGGAGATTTTTCACCAACCTTCCGGTAACTCAATTCTATAAAGTAGCCGCTGATAATGCAGAGCCGTTCTATAATATCTACGGCGGAACTCAGGATAATTTCACTTTAGGCGGACCTTCCCGAACAAACGCCACAACCGGAATCAACGATGATGAATGGTTTGTGACAGTGCTTGGGGATGGATTTGAACCTCATGTTGATCCAACCAACCCGAATATTGTGTATGCACAATCTCAATATGGTGGATTAGCACGATTTGACAAGCAAAGTGGTGAACAGCAGAATATCAGGCCACAAGCTCCTGATGCAGATTATGATTATAACTGGAATTGGGATTCACCATTTTTTATAAGTACTCATGACAACGAGAGACTGTATTTCGCTTCCGATCGTGTACTCAGAAGTGATGATATGGGACAAAGTTGGAGAGAAGTTAGTGGTGATCTTACGCGTCAACTGGATCGAAATAAATTTGAAGTGATGGATAAAGTGTGGCCGATGGATGCCATTGCAAAAAATGCTTCTACTTCAGTATATGGAAGTATTGTTGCTCTAGCAGAATCACCATTAGATGAGAATTTGCTGTACGCCGGAACCGATGACGGATTGGTTCATGTATCTGAAGATGGAGGAGAAACCTGGAATAAATATGACAAGTTTCCCGGTGTGCCGGATATGGTGTATGTAAATGAACTGATCGCATCAGAGCATGACATAAATACCGTTTATGTAGCATTTAACAATCACAAGAATGGTGATTTTAAGCCATACATTTTAAAGAGTACAAACTTAGGTAAGTCGTGGAAATCGATAGCGAATAATTTACCGGAAAAAGGTTCTGTATATTCAATTGCAGAAGATTTCGAAACAGGCAACCTGCTATTCGTTGGAACAGAATTCAGCATGTTTGCTTCCATTGATGGTGGTGAATACTGGAAAGAATTGAACAAAGGATTGCCGACCGTAGCGGTTCGCGATATTGATATCCAAAAAAGAGAAAACGATCTTGTATTAGGTACTTTTGGTAGAAGTTTCTATGTAATGGATGATTATTCTGCACTTCAGGAATTATCGAAGGAAGTTGCAGAAAAAGAAGCTCATTTATTTTCTACAAGACATGCTTATCAATATCAGCCGTACAGCAGAATTGCAGCAAGCAATACTATCAGTTGGCTGGGACCAAAAGGTTTTCAGGGTGAGGACTACTTTCTGGGAGAGAACCCTGAATTCGGTGCTGCTTTCACTTACTATTTAAAAGACGGATATAAAACTAAGAAAGCTATTCGCGAAGCAGAAGAAGCTAAAAAAAGAAAAGACGGGGAGACGGTTTATTACCCAACTTATGAGCAATTAAAAGCGGAAGAAGAGGAAGAAGCACCATTCCTGATCTTTACAGTGAAGGATGCTAATGGGGATGTAGTTCGCGAATTAAAAACGTCTCCGAGAAAAGGGATCAACAGAATTTACTGGGATCTCACATACCCACAGATCACAAGATTAAATACCAGAGACGCTGATCAGTCTAAAGATTTCAGTTCAGGCTTGATGGTTCTTCCGGGAATGTATACTGTTGAATTATCAAAAAATATTGATGGAGAAGTTACTCAATTAACCGAAGCACAGAGCTTTGAAGTAAGATCTTTAGGTAATGTGACTTTACCGGCAGAAGATCCTGAAGCGATGTTGGCTTTTCACAAGCAACTAAATCAGCTCTCAAAAGCAGCCAATAGTGCAAGAAGTGCGGTAGGAGAAGCTCAGGAACGACTTCAATATTACAAAGGTGCATTAAAAGCTCTTGGTAGTGATGCACCATCGGGCTTAGCCTCAGATATTGAACAGTTGGAAGAAAAACTGGACGAAATTAATATGATCATGTTTGGTGATCGATTAGCGGGACGCTTGGAAATTCAACGAGCTCCATCGTTAAATTCCAGAATAAATAATGCGATTGGAGCCGGAACTTCTTCAACCTCTGATCCAACCGGAACGTCAAAACGGGTTGCTGAAATTGCTAAGAAACAGTTGAAACCTGTAATTGAAATGCTAAAAGAGATCATGAACACAGATATTCCTGAAATCGATAATAAACTTAAGGGAACAGATGCACCTTGGACGCCGGGAAGAGTGTTGGAGATAGATTGGTAATTATTTGATAACGATTGTTGTACTTATCGCTGAGCCTTTATGATTAAAACCTGCAAGCTTGGCGATAGTACCAACAGTGGTTTTAACTATATTTGTCGCAAAAGCGATATCCAAAGTTTTCAATCCATCAGAAGATTTATGGTAATGTGGATTTCGGAAATTAGCTCCATCAGCTAGAAATAATGCATCTACTCCAATATCCCAAAACGGGGCATGATCGCTGCGCCTGAAGTTGGGATCACCATCGTCCATAACGGCAGTAATTTTTAACTGAGGGACATAGGTATTCCCGATCTCCAGGAAATTATCGCTCATTATTGAGGCAAAACTACTTCTGATATTATAGATGGAAGAATCAGCGTTCACAAAGTCTTTACATTCAGGCTCACCTTTACAAGTATATGCGATCATTTCAAAGTTTATCATACCAAGTATGTTTTCATCTTTGGTGATGTTTCGAGCATAGAATCTACTACCTACCAATCCTAGTTCTTCCATGTCAAACCCAATGAACCTGATTCCTTTTTTAAAATTGAATTGCGAAAGAATTCTCATGGCTTCTAACATCCCGGCAGTACCTGAAGCGTTGTCGTCAGCTCCGGGTGTTGAAGAAACGGTATCATAATGTCCGTCTATGATATAATATTCATGTTCACCTTCATCACCGGTAATACTTCCAATAATGTTAATTCCTTGAGTATTTCTGTTAGGGAATTTTTGATCGAATTGTACAATCTGATGATCTTTGAACTGTGCTCGTATATATTCTCTGGAATTTTCTAAGTGAGAGGGATTTCCTGAATAATGACGAACTCCTTGAAAGTTTTGGATATCGTTTTTTATTCTTGAAGAATCTACTAAACTGATCAATTGTGAGAGGTCATTTGCAAACCCATCGTCAGCTTCTATTTTAATTCGGAATCGATTGTTTGCTTTAAAGGACGAGTCTGATTCAATATTCCAGACTATGCTTTTTTCTGAACTCGAATTCTGTACATTTTCTAATTCTCCGGCAAGAAAATTCTCAGAGATCGAACGCTCATTACCATCTGAAAAAACCTGATATACTTTGATGCTCAGGAGATCATTTTCTTCATCAGTAACAGTATATGTAATAGTTAATTTAGTAGAATCTGAGTTAAAAGAGAGAGCTAGATCATTTACCTCAGGAATTTGGTTAAACTCAATAGGCTTGGTTACAAAATTAGATATTAGATCATCTTGGGGATTTGCGGAACTGCAATTTAACAGAACAGTTATGATGATAGCTGATAATGAAAATAGATTGGTCATCTCAAAAAATTTATACCGGTTTGAAACCAAGTATAAATAAGTTGGATCTACAGAAATTACTTATGCAGTATTGAGTATCATATTTGCAGTGAGTATATCCTTTTGTTCATTAAACAAAGAAAAATACCAACGCTGAATACATCACAATAGCTAAACTGCCGGCAACCATTGCCAGTGGAAACTGTGTCTTAACATGATCCATAAGATCACAACCGGTTGCGAGTGAAGACAAAATGGTTGTATCCGAAATAGGGGAACATTGATCGCCAAACACGGAACCACCAATAACAGCAGAAAAACAAAGTGTAAGAAAGAAAGGATCAGGAACTATTGCCCAAGCCAATGGGATAGCGACAGGAAACACAACCGCATAAGTTCCCCAGGAAGTACCTGTAGAGAAGGCGATGATCATACAGAAAACCATAAGTAATCCGGGAAGGATTATAGGGTTGATAATTCCACCTACTATATCAACTACATAAGCAGCGGTTCCAACGGCATCAGCGACTTCTTTAAGTGTAACGGCAAATGCTAGAATAATAGCGCCAATGGTTACACCTTTACACCCATCCACAAAACCATCAATGGCATCTTGTAATTTCATGCCTTTGGCAACTGCTATTATAAGTCCTGCCAGGACAGCTAGAACAAATGCTTCTGCGATTAATAAAATAGAATCGTCTCCTTTATCCTGAACGAAAAAAGTATAGAAGAAAGGGATAATAGCTACACCAAGTAGAGTACCAATTGGTCCGAAGAAATCTATCAATCCGGGCTTATAGCCTTTAGGAATTTTTTGTTCGGTGAGTTCATCCGCAGCCATTGGTGTAGCTCCGTCTCTATCCAACTTTCCTTCTTCTCTGGAGCGTTTGATGGCTTTTCGCATTTGTTTTCCGGGAATCCAAGGCAGTTTTTCCCATGCAAAAAGAAGCGTCAGAATGATGGAGAAGATCGCATAAAAATTGAACGGTAATGCTGATAAGAAAAAACTGATCCCATCCTGAGTAGTTTCAAAAAGTGCGTTGGTACCAATCACCAAACCAGCTACATAAATAGGCCATACATTAAACGGAATCAGCGTTGCAATCGGAGAAGCGGTTGAATCCACCACATAAGAAAGTTCTTCATGAGAAACTTTGTGCTTGTCGGCGATTGGTCGAACAGTAGCTCCGGTTAAAATCGTACTTATTGTTCCGCCCTGATGGAATACTATTCCCATAAACCAGGTAAAAAGCTTAGCAGAAACAGGGCCTTTAACCATTTTCTCACTGGCCCATCGTGCAAACTTTTCAGCGCCACCGGTACGAGTCCAAATTCCGATCAAACCGCCCAGTGCCCAGAGGTACACCAGAAGAATTAAGGCAAAACTTTCTGTACCAATTGATGGAATCAGAAATTCCTGAACAACATTGAGTTTATTGGAAATTACGGCTCCCAGACAGATCCCCAGAAACAAAGAACTGGCTACTTCACCGGTATAAAAAGCAAGAAAGATGGCAAGTAGCGGGGGAGTGATCGACCAAAAACCAAAATGGCCGTTTTCCTGAACAAAACCGTCAGAAAAGTAAACGGCAATAACAGAGATAATAAAAGTAAGGATGGCTCCCTGAACAATTTTCTTTCTGATGTCAGGATCGGCGAATTTTTCTTTAATGCTCAAAATAAACGGATTATTTATTGAAAATGAATACGAGCTAAATAAAAGACATTCTCTGTAAAAGAGCTAATAACAAGATTACGTCATCCTGAACTTGTTTCAGGATCTTAAGGAAAGGCTTTGTTGGGATATCTTTTAAAAGAGTTTAATAAGGTGCTCTACAAAGATCCCGAAATAAATTCGGGATGACCTCAACAAGAAAAGATTAGATTCAATATTCCTATGCTCGTTCCGCCAATTCCAGCCATCTAAACTCTTTTTCTTCCAACTCTTCCTTTAAAGCGCTGAATGTTTCGGAAAGCTCCTGAAGTTTTTCATAATCAAGATCTGAATTGCTCATTTGGCGATGAATTGCAGATTTTTTCTTTTCCAGTTCTTCGATCTCTTTTTCTAACTTCTGATATTCTTTTCGTTCATTAAAACTGAGTTTCTCCGGATCAGAATTGGACGGTTTTGGATGATCTGATTTCTTCTTTTCTGAGGAACTGCTTTTTCCCCCATTTTCTTGTTCAGATTTTAAAGCTCTGTATTCAGAATACGTCCCGTTGAAATCATTAACCACGCCATTTCCTTCAAACACAAAATAGTGTTCTACCAAATTATCCATGAAATAACGATCATGGGATACAATGATCAAACAACCGCCAAAGTTGGAAAGAAATCCTTCCAGTTTTTCTAAAGTGATAAGATCAAGGTCATTTGTAGGCTCATCAAGTATCAGGAAGTTTGGGTTTTTGATTAGCACCATCATCAAACCAAGACGCCTTTTCTCTCCACCGCTTAATTTTGAAACAGGTGTATATTGCATCTTGGAATCGAACATAAAATGCTCCAGAAACTGAGAAACAGAAATGGTATCACCGTTTGCCAATACGATCACTTCCGCAATTTCTTTGATCACATCGATCACTCGTTCTTTTTCTTTGATCTCAATACCGGATTGCTTGTAATGTCCGTAAACAATGGTTTGTCCGGTTTCAACTTCTCCCGAATCAACCAGTTCTTCACCGGTAATGATCTTCAGGAATGTACTTTTACCAACTCCATTCTTTCCAATGATCCCGATTCGTTCTCCCTTGTTGAAAGAATATTCGAAGTCTTTCAGAATAACCAGATCATCAAAGCTTTTGCTTACTTTTTTAAGTTCCAGAACCTGTCCACCAATGCGGGACATGTCTACTTCAAGTTTTACTTCTTGCTTTACTTTTCCTGATTTCGCTTTCTTTTCCGTTTGATAAAAAGCATCAATTCTGGATTTAGATTTAGTTGTTCTTGCTTTGGGCTGGCGACGCATCCACTCTTGCTCTTTCTTCATCAACTTGCCGGCTTTGGCAATTTCGGTAGCGTACACTTCTTCACGTTCAGCCTTCTTCTGCAGAAAATACTCGTAATTCCCTTTATGGTGATAAAGCTGTCCGTCTTCGATTTCCAAAATGTGATTACATACCCTGTCCAGAAAATACCTGTCGTGAGTTACCATCAATAGCGTCATTGTGCTTTTAGTAAGGTAAGCCTCCAGCCACTCGATCATTTCCACATCCAGATGGTTGGTAGGCTCATCGAGGATCAAAAGGTCAGGATCATCTAATAATGCAAAAGCCAAAGCCACACGCTTTCGTTGACCACCTGAAAGAGAGCTAATATCCTGGTCCAGATCATGAATATTTAATACGCTTAAAATTTGATGAAGTCGTTGTTCGTAGTCCCAGGCATTAGCGGCGTCCATTTTCGCGAGCGCCTTATCAAAAGCTTCCTGAGTTTTCTCATTGTAATCTTCAGCTTGTGCTGCTACGGCTTTATCATATTGCTGAACCACTTTCACCATCTCATTTTCGCCGTGCGCTATAAACTGGTTGATGGTCATGGAGTCGTCGAGTTCAGGCTCTTGTTCCAGCATAGCTACTTTGATTCCATTACGGATCATAACTTTACCGGAATCAGGAGTTTCTTTCCCAGCTAATATTTTCAGTAAGGTTGATTTTCCTACTCCATTTTGAGCAATTAGCGCAGTTTTGTCCCCTTTTGAGATTCCAAAAGTGAGATCCTCGAATAAAAGTTTAAGGCCGTATTTTTTACCCAGATTTTCTGTGGAGAGGTAGGTCATAAATCAGTTTGAACATTAAGTCTTGATGAAGAAGGTAATATACGGTAAATGTGAGCGAATCATGAATAATGATTATGATATTTACTTTATGTGAGGTGCTTTCTTGCAAAATTCAGAATCTATGTTTAATTGTATAGTACACTAACAATTTATCGGAGAATGCTATGCTTGTTAAAAATCTTCTGCAGAAAAAAGGAAATGCTATCTATTCTGTAAGTCCTGATAATTCGGTTTATCAGGCCATTGAAAAGATGGCTGAGTTGGATATTGGAGCGCTGGTTGTAATGAGCAATGATGTTCTGAAAGGAATTATTTCGGAGAGAGATTATCGGAATAAAGTAATCTTGAAAGGAAGAGCTTCCCGAACTACGGCTGTAAAACAGATAATGTCAGATAAAGTGGTCTGCGTAACCCCTGATGATTCTGTGAACTTGTGTATGCAATTGATGACCGACAAGCGGATTCGTCACCTTCCTGTTTTAGAAGATGAAAAACTTGTTGGAGTTATTTCCATCGGTGATGTGGTAAAATCGGTGATCGAAAATCAAAAGAACGAAATTGATTCTCTCCGTGATTATATCACCAGCGGAAGCGGGTATCCTGGGTAGTTTTCGTTTTTAAATTCGAGCTCGTAACCAAATCTCCCATTGAGGGGAGTACGCCGAAGGCGGGAGGGGTGTCAGGCCAGAAGTGTTTTGACTGTCGAGGGATGCTGTGAGTTTTATGGGTTGGTAAACCTCACAACATCCCCCGCTCTGACATCCCCCGCAAAATCTCTGGACGAGATTTTGAGCCCCCTTCGAAGGGGGATTTATACATTCAATAAATTTGGAAGTTCTCAAAATTCCACCCTTCAAAACTCCTTAACTCTCCGTACCTTTGGGTTCTTTCTCAAAGTCATTCTGAGGACGCTTCAATACGTTTTGGGTGACTTTAATACATAACAAACTACAAGTACAGTGAGCGATCAAAAGATAATTTTTTCGATGGTGGGCGTAAGCAAAGTCCACAAACCAAATAAAACCGTTTTAAAGGATATCTACCTTTCATTTTTCTACGGCGCTAAGATCGGTGTTCTGGGATTAAACGGTGCAGGAAAATCTACTTTATTACGATTGATCGCAGGTGTAGATCAGGACTATCAGGGAGAGATCAGTTCTCAAAAAGGGATTACGTTTGGGTATCTGGAACAAGAGCCAAAACTGGATCCGGAAAAGACAGTCAAAGAGATTGTTGAAGAAGGTGTTCAGGAAACGGTTGATCTCATCAATGAATACGAGGCGGTGAATGCTGCTTTTGGAGATCCTGATGCAGATTTTGACGCACTTATCGCGAAGCAAGCAAAACTTCAGGAAAAGATCGATCAAATTGATGCCTGGGATCTGGATGCAAAACTCAATCAAGCTATGGATGCACTTCGTTGCCCTCCCGGCGATACTTCCGTGAAAGTACTATCCGGTGGTGAAGCACGTCGCGTGGCGCTTTGTAGATTGTTATTGAAGAAACCCGATGTTCTATTATTGGATGAGCCTACCAATCATTTAGATGCAGAATCAGTAGGTTGGTTAGAGCAACATTTAGCTCGCTATGAAGGAACGGTAATTGCTGTAACGCATGATCGTTATTTCTTGGATAATGTTGCAGGATGGATTCTGGAATTAGATCGTGGAGAAGGAATTCCGTTTAAAGGAAATTATACTTCTTGGTTGGAGCAGAAATCTGAACGACTTCGTCAGGAAGAAAAGCAGGAATCCAACAGACAGAAAACATTACAACAGGAATTGGAGTGGATTCGTCAAAATCCGAAGGGGAGAAGAGCAAAAAGCAAAGCTCGTATCAGTTCTTACGAAGAGTTATTGGCAAAAGATCAGGAAAAGCGAAATGATGATATGCAGATCGTTATTCCTGCCGGACCTCGTCTTGGAACTAAAGTAATTGTTGCCGAAGGTGTTGCGAAAGGATACGGAGATAAGCTGCTTGTTGAAGACATGGAATTTCAATTACCTCCGGGTGGGATTGTCGGAGTGGTCGGTCCGAATGGTGCCGGTAAAACGACGTTGTTCAAAATGATCATCGGGGAAGAACAACCCGATTCAGGAAAACTGGAAATTGGTGAAACGGTGGAGCTTGGCTATGTAGATCAAAAGCGTCCGTTAGATCCAAGTAAAACAATCTGGGAAGAAATTTCAGGTGGGCACGAAATTTTGAAGCTTGGAAACAGAGAGGTCAACTCCAGAGCATATGTTGCCAGATTCAATTTCAGCGGAAGTGATCAGCAAAAGAAAACAAGCCAAATTTCGGGTGGGGAGAGAAATCGTGTTCATTTAGCAAAAATGCTGAAAGAAGGCGCAAATGTACTTCTGCTTGATGAGCCTACAAATGATTTGGATGTAAATACACTTCGTGCGCTAGAAGAAGCTTTACTTGAATTCGCCGGTTGTGCAGTCGTTATTTCTCATGATAGGTGGTTCTTGGATAGAGTTGCTACTCATATTTTGGCCTTTGAAGGTAACAGCCAAACTTATTGGTATGAAGGGAATTATGAAGAGTATGAAGCTCATCGCAAAGAACGCTTAGGCATTTCCGAAGATCAGCCTCAACGAATTCATTACAAGAAGTTGACGAGGTAATTTTCAAAATACCCCATTCGGGTGATTTATTAGCGAGAACATTCTGAGCATTTTGACTCCATCAACTCACGATCGAGTGAAATAATAAAAGGAGTGCAAAATGTTTTCAAAAAGAATACTGGTTTTAGGATTGGCTACGATGGTGCTTTCATGTGCCACAGTTCAGCAACAGATAGGAAAAGTGGCGTTGAAATTCATGACCAAAAAAGAGGCGGATTTCAATAACATTGCAGCAATTGGAATGTATCAAACCAATGTATATGCCGCAGATGTAGGAATTACAACATTGGGTACCGAAGATTGGGAAGAAGGTGAAAATCTGGTTGGAGTTCAACTGGTTAAGCCGGGCGGAGCAATTGGAGTTATTGCTCTGGACGGAACAGTTACTGTAAATGGTGTGGAAGCCAAGAGTTATGGAGGCGGCGCTTATTACGCCAGATTTGATGCGGAAGACACATCTACAAAAACAGTTACATTGACCAGCGTTAATGGTGAATCTACGGAGTTTGAGATATCTTCGTTACCATCAGTAAGAATCAAAAGTGTAAATGGCAATAGTACATCCCCAACAGTAGACCTGAATTCAGATTTGGAAATAGAATTGGATTACGACTCGAATGCGGAAGGTAAACGAGTAATTGTTTCTTTGATAACCAGCGCAGTGGGAGCCAAAGGTTTTGCGTATTTCCAATCAGCTGTAATAAACAACAAAATTACTGTTCCCGCTGACGCTTTTAAACATAAACACATTGCAGGTGGTGGCCCAACCGGTAAGGATGTAACCAATTGGGTTAAAGGAGTCAATCATTTGCAAGTCATGATCTTGGAATCAGACAGAGGCGTTTCAGGACAACCATTTGATTATTTCAGAAGTGATATGAGATCTTTTGATACGGTTCCTGTTAATGTCACGGGCGATGCTGAAGGTCGCGCATGGGTTCAGGTAAAAGGAGATTCCGAAGAAGGCTCAGGAAAATTCAAATATACAGCAAATTCATCGAATGCATGGTATGCTCGTCCTTTGGATTCTGATATTCAACGAATTGGAATTTCATCATTAAGTGTTTCAGGTACGTTGTATAAGCAGGAAGTGGAAACATCAGAGAGAGATAATTATGCTACCGGTTATCGTGAGATCACGACAACTACAACCACCTTTCAATTTCCCGAATTGGATGATCAATACTGGGATCAGTTTTTGGAAAACATTTACTCTGATCTTACTTCGATGCTGAGAAATGATTACGGCGCTTCGGTTGTGGATGTGGATCAAATTACATCTAATTCAATCTATGATGAGTTTTATACTCCTGAAGATGAAAACTCCAAAGAGTACATTGCTAAAAACCTGAGAAACACTAAGCGACTCGTTCCTAATTCACTGGGTGAAGTTTTAGGAGACAGAACTACCGCTCTTATTGCAGATAACGGAACGTCAGCTCGTTTAATGCGGGATATGAATATGGATGCTTTCATGGATGTGGTAATTAACTATCAGGTTGCTGGAGGAGAAAACAATACTATTGTACTTATTCCTAATGTGAGCTATAGAGTATCCGGTCAAACTCAGGGTTATGATGGAACTTCAAATGTATGGTTTAACGGGAATATTCAAGGTCCCGGGGTTTCATTCAGTGAATCAGAATTTTCTGACTTAAACGCATTAAACCGTATTGGTCAAAAAGATGTGATCGTTAAGCTGATCAAACAATCCATCAAAGAATTGTCGGAAAAGCAAAATGAATTTGGCTATCAAACTGTCTGGAAGACAGCACTCGAAAACTAACTTACATAGTTAGTAATTAGTTGATACACTAAACACTTAAAAAGCCCTGCAGGAATGTGGGGCTTTTTTGTATTTAGGAATTTTGAAATAATTTTTGTTCTATACTTATACTAATCTTGCTTTTATGGATAAATAACAAAAATTATGGAGCATTGTTATGAAAAACTCAATTCATCCCTATCATCCTATTATTTACATTCGCGGTTATGCAATGAGATCACAAGAAATAAAAGATACCGTAGCAACACCATATATGGGATTTAATCTTGGGTCTACAAAAATAAGGCAGGAATGGGATGGCTCGGTCACAAAGCACATTTTTGAGTCTCCTTTGATCAGGCTAATGAAAGATTATGGGTACACAGACTATTATATAAACGGAAGAGATAAAGAAGGATCAATACCTAATAAGAGTATAATTATCTATCGCTATTACGAGCAAGCTGATCCTGATCTAGGGACAGGGCAAACAGCATCCATTCCGGAAGCTGCAAAAGGATTGGAGGAATTGATCATAAAGGTTAGAAATCAGGTCTGTGGTGATAATGAAGAGGCAAAGAAAAATTTCAAAGTCTATTTAGTTGCTCATTCAATGGGGGGACTCATTGCTCGTTGTTTTTTGCAAAATGATGGCATATCAACTCCTGAAGTGAAGAAACTGGTTGATAAAGTGTTTACTTATGGAACACCTCATAATGGAATAGAACTAAGAGGAATTAACGTCCCTTCTTTTTTAGGTATTTGGGATATTAATAATTTTAATCGAAAGCATATTGCCAAGTATTTAGATTTAGACAGGAATTCGAGTCAAGTCAATTCATTGGAAGGTAAATTCGATCCTAAGAAATTCTTTTGTCTTGTAGGTACAAATCATCGCGATTATAGCGCTGCGCGATATGCAGTTGGACCGATGAGTGATGGATTAGTAAAGATAAAGAACGCCACTGTAAAGAATGCCCCAAGAGCTTTTACATATCATAGCCACAGTGGACATTATGGATTGGTTAATTCAGAAGAAGGATATCAGAATTTAGTAAGGTTTCTATTTGGAAGTAATTTAGTTACCGGTACAATTGAAGTCGATAACTTACCATTACCGCCAACTGTTAAAAAGGCATATGAAGCGAAAAAAGAGATCAGAGTGTCATATTATTTCGAATCTGTTGTAATGCCAAGAGGAGCTTTTACGTACAAGCTATCGGAAAGGAGTGTAGGCACTAATTCCGCTATACTACGTACATTCGATGAATTATTTAAGCCAGCGGAATTAAATTTGGAGAAACCCCGCTCACCGATAATATTTTCTGTCTTTTTAGATACAAAAAAAATCACCTTGGCTAAAAGTAAGACAATGGTATTTTCGGCAGATGTTGCCGTTCGGACAACGGAATATAGAATTGAAAAAGCACTGTTTTTTGATAAAAGGATTCCGGAAGAAAATATTTACAGACAAAAGCTGGCAGTAAGAGCTACATCGAGTAAAACCGGATGGAATCTAAGATATATTTTAACTGACGAAGAATGGGGAGAAAAAAGAGGAAAAGAATTCCAGACAGGTGAAAAAGGGATGTTTGTTCCGTTAACTTCAAAAAAAGGGTTTAAAGGTAAACTGAGGATTAATATTGAAAATTGGAATGACAAACTGCAATCATAAAAGCAGTCTCTCATTCCGTTAAATTTATTTACCTCATATCGTATCTTAAAAAAGAAACGAATGTTCCTGCGAAAGTAAGGATGATAAAGATCCCCAAAAGCCCAAAGTCCAAGACACTTTTAGAGAGAGTTGATCCGGCTGTCAATACAGGTGCTGAATATTGAGGCATTTCGCTGGTATCCAGTGTTTGATCATCTCTTCCAAAATCAATTTTTACACCCGAATCAGAATCTATATTAATGTTGAAACCGTTTCGAGTTCCCGACTCTGCTTGCTTTTTTTGAGTATAGGCTGTGAAGTCGTCTCGATAACCTCTCATACTTTCTTCATATCTGGATTTCATATCGATATCGGTTCCTGCAATATTCATTGCAGCTAAACGAAAGGAAGAAGCAGGAGAGATCCTTGCCAAACTGAATGCTACCCTTTCCTGAAGCTTCTTCTGGTTCATCGTTTCTTCGATCAATTTTCTGTTATTATCGGTGATATCTAATTGAACTTGCTTTCGTGCGGCATCGTCTTCTTCCAACCAGTCCCACTCTCTTTCATCACGATAAGCCTGGCGTTCTGCTTCATCCATTCCTTCCATTTCCTGCGATCTTTCTCGCCAAGTTTTAGAAATAGTTGAAGAATATTCATCCCACCGCGCTTTTTGGTAGGCTTCTTGTTTTGCTTCTAATTGGGCAATGGATTCTACCTCCACTATTTGACCGGAAGCCATTACACTCATTCTTGGCAAGATCAGAACTCCACCGATCCAAATCACTAAAAGAAGCAGAAATGATAACGATGATTTTCTGGTGATGGAGGAAACTAATAATCCAATCCCAATAAAGAAGGTAACATACAAAATGGACAGCCCTATAAAACCGGAAATGCTTGCCCAATCACCGCCGGAAATTGGAACTCCCATCAGCGTTGTAACAAGTAAAGCGATCAGAATTGGAATTAATAGTGGGACAATAAGCCCAATCCAAACACCTGCAAATTTGGAGATCAGGTAGCTTGCTCTGGAAACAGAATTAGCAAAAGCCAGTTTCAGTGTTCCGTTTTCTCTTTCACCATTAATAGCATCGTATGTAAATAAAATGGCAAATAGTGATAATACAACCTGTACAATAAATGTAAGATCAATGAATCTGAATAATGCGAAAAGTGTCTCATCAGAATATGGACTGCGAATGAGTTTCACATCCTGAGATCCTGAAATTCTGGAAACGCGTCCCACATCAAAATGTAAGCCGGATACAAAAACCTGCATGGGATTAGGTTTTCTGTGTACTTGGTTTCGAACGCTTCCCCAATTTGTGGCTTGTGCTATATCTTGAGTAGCGATTTGCTGGTTTGCCTCATATTGGGCAACCGCTGTATGATATTCCTGAACCCCAATATAGACACTGGTTAAAATTAAGATTGAACAAACCAGAAAAGTAGCTGCAAATTTCGGGCTCAGAAGAATATTTTTTAGTTCTTTTTCGATCAATAGTTTAATCATGATAAAATCCTTGAATCGTTTTAATTAACGTAGGTCGTATTTTAGGAAGGCGAAGAAAGCTCCTCCAAAGAAAACGACGTTGAAAAGAATCAGCAGTCCCAGATCGATTAAACTCCTATTTGCCGCTGATGATAAAGTTGCTTTTTGGAATTCAAACTCCGGTAGTTCCGATGCATCAATAGTTTCAGGTTCTTCGCCGGAATCATCACTTGATCGTATAATCATCCTGAATCCTGTCATTCCACCGCTTCCGGTTTTTTCAGTCATAAAATCATTATACACTTGCTGATAGTCCTGAGCAGAGTCCATGTATCTGTTTTGAAGTCCTAAAGAAGTACCTGCAAGTTCAGTTGTTGCCAAGCTGAATACCGAGGTAGGAGAAATTCTTGATAGCGATAACGCCAAACGCTCTTGCTGCCTCTTTTTATTGATGTACTGCTCATTGATTTTCTCTTCAAATATTTCCGTTTTTCTGGCACGTTCTTCAGAAAGCTCATTCATAAATTTTGAGAACTCCTGCATTACAAGGTGAGGTTCCGTTCCTTCAGGAACAGAGAAATCCGCCATCTTAGGGCGATCATCGGCAAATAACTGAAATCGATATCTGTTTTTCTCTGATGTAATTTCGTCAACATTTGGTACTTCAACCATTCTTCCTGAAATCAAAACGGAAGCTCTTGGAGTGATCAACACCGCAAAGATCCATACTACCAAACCGATCAAAAAGGAATTTGATGGTTTATTGGTCATAGCGGAAATACCAATGGTCAAAGCCAGAAATAACCCAAAATATGCAAGTCCTGAAATCAGAATTATACCCAATCTCAACCATTCATCACTCGAAAGATTTACTCCGAGCACCGGGAGCAAAGCACATCCGATTAAGAGCGGAATAATGAGAGCAATGGAAAGCCCCACAAAAGACCCTGCCAGTTTCCCTGCAATAAAGGAGGCTCTGGAAACGGAATTGGAGAAACAGAGTTTTAGCGTGCCACTTACCTTCTCACCATTGATGGCATCATAAGCAAAAATGATCGCAAACAGTGAAAGGATCACCCCAAAAATGAATTCAAGATCCATAAATCTGAAAATCGCAAAAATAGGTTCGTCATTGAATCGTGTGTTTTGGGCAGAAAGTTCTCCACGGCCCCGCACTTCAATATCTCTTCCAATATCATTCGAAATTCCGGTAACCAAAGCCATTAGTGGTTGGGGTGGAAGCATGATACTGTGATTAACACTCATCCATTCAGTATTAGCTGCGATCTGATTATAATTTTCTTGTTTGGCTGCTTCATACTGAGCTTTTCCTGATAGATAGTTCTGCGCTCCCATAAAGAAAGACAGAATGATCAACAGTGAACACACTGCAAAACTGATCGTAAATCGACTACTCTGCAGAATTTCCTTGAGTTCTTTTATAAATATTAGTTTGAACATTGTTATTTGGGATTTGTTATTTGTTCATTGGATAAACTGCCATCAACAAATAACGATTAATATTTTTAGTTCAGATCATTCGTTAATACAAGGTTTTGATTCGTTTCTTCCATATACCCGGCCATGTACTCAACATATAGTTGTTCGAGATTTACGCCTTTAAGCTCCGCGTTCGTTCGTTGAGCAACCAATTCCCCGTTATTCAAAATCCCAACATGATCAGAAATCTCTTTAGCTCTGAAGATGTCGTGCGTACTCATAAGAATTGCTTTTCCTTCATCTCTCAATTCACCGATCAGTTTTGTGAACTCTTTTCCGGCTTTTGGATCTAATCCTGATGTAGGCTCATCCAATAAAATTGCAGGTGCATTTTTCAGAATGGCGATAGCAATTCCGCATTTTTGGCGCATTCCTTTTGAGAAATCTCTCAGTTTTTTATCAAACGCTTCGCTTTGAAGACCTACTCTTGTTAATGCATTTTCGTAATCTGATCTTTTATAGTTACTCTTGCCACCCAATCGAACAAAGAAATCAATATTCTGCAAGGCAGTAAAATTCGGATAGAGTTGAACGTTTTCAGAAACGAAAGCCACGTTCTTTTTTGCTTCCAAAGGATCTGAATTTGAATCAATCCCATTTATGAACGCATTTCCACTTGTTGGCTGGATAAAATCCAGAAAAATATTGATGGTAGTTGTTTTTCCGGCACCGTTCCCGCCCAGCATGGCATAAATTTCGCCCGGCATTACCTTGATATTCAGATTATCCAAAGCTTTTACGCCATCTTCATAGACCTTGGTAAGATTTCGGGCTTCCAGTAAAGGAGCTTGTTTGATTGTTTCGTTTGCAGTTTCCATAGTGTTGTGATTTGAGCTGTCAGCATTCGGCATTCAGCTTTTGTTAATGACTTGCAAAAGCTGAATGCTGTTAGCTGAAGGCAATTTTGATTTAGATTTTTATTTCAACTTTGTTTCTCATCACTTCCTCGATAACTTAATTCCAAAAAACACCAATCCACCTACTAACCCAATGATGAGAAAGAGAATCAGTGAAGTGCCCAGAATGCTTGCTTCTGCATTTATTTGAACGGTGAATGTTTTGTCTTCGGCATTAACAGGTTGGTTGTCAGATAATGACGTTGATCTTAACCTGGTTTCATATTTGCCCACGCTTACATCACTAGGTGGAGTGAGTGTGAGTGTTACCGTTTTCTCTTCCCGTATACCCAGTTCTGAAATGATAACGGGATCTACCGCTTTTTCCCATTGAAACGGAGCATCCATTTCAAATTCGATGTTATCCAATCGTCTGGAACCTTCATTTACTACAGTAAAAGTGAAATTGACAGGTTGTCCTTCTTCAGCAGTATTAAAAAGCTGTGGTGCTTTTATCACTAATTTTCCGACTCCTTTAGGGATCATTTCCAGTTTCACATAGCCAACATCCAAGGCTTTAACTTCTTCTTCATTCCAGATTTCTCCTCTGCGATCATTCACTTCAGTAACTTCATCCTGAGGTACCGCCATAACAAAGAAGTCTATGGGTTGATCCATGATCACGTTTTCAGTTGGACGATCAGGTAACGAGATGTTCAGGTTGGTTTGCCGTGTGTTATTACTTTCCGTGAATTTGATCTGGCTGATTCTGCCTTGTGCTCCAACTTCGCTGAAATAGCGAGCTACAGATTGTGGAAGGTTTACAACTTCAAGCTTATAGGTATCATCTGTACCACTGAATAATTCCAGTCCAAGCCCGAAAGTAGCGTCGCTGCCAAGTTCAATTTCCTGCGAAAAACGCTCTGACTGTATCAGTACTTTATTAGCAGACGCATCTTTTTGAAGAAATACTTTCGGATTTCTGGATGAACCGTTTCCGTAGATGATATTAACTGTAGCTTCGTCTACATCTTGTAGTAATTCAAACTCAACTGTAGTAGGACTACCGGAACGCAGTTCAGAAAGTTTGATCTCATAAGGGCTGCTAATAATGGCTCCGTCATCATTACCAAGCGATACATACACATTGTGAATCACATCAGGTTGAAGAGATCGAAACAACTCATCTTCCATATCAACAATTTGCGAAAACTCTGCTGTTGCCCCGGAAGTATTAGCCAGTGTTACTCTAACTTTTTTCTTTCCGTTTTCTTCCTGAGATTTTACAGCATTAACAATACTTACAAACTGTTGCTCAAAAAGCAGTACCAATAGTGATTGCTGATAATTGACTTCAGCATCCAGAAACGAATTTTTTGCGTGTTCAAAAGCTTCTCTGGAAATCAGGTCTTTTTTGAATAGCTCTTCAGTTCGGTTCATTTCACTAAGTGCACGTTCATACGAACTTTTTGCCCGCTTCAATCCCAAAAGAGGATAACTATCATCCCGGGCATTCGGGAAAGGAGTTTGAGCTGTGACACTTTCCGGAATCAACAAGCTAATTCCCAATGCTATCAATAAGATGTAGAAGAATTTATCCATCAGTACTGAAATTGAAGTTTCCCTTAGATTTTGGCTTTTTGATGGTTATGCTGATCTCGTCATCAGGTTTGGAAAAAACGAGGGCTAGATCAGATCCGTTTTCAACTGCATCGATCAAAAGCTTAGCATTTTCGGCATCAGTAGGTTTTTCATTATTGATAGAAGAAATGCTGAATCCTGATAGATCGAACTCTTTAAATTCTTCAGGCAGCAATGGTTCTAAGACACGCTGAATTGTTACATTATCATTGTTATCAGAAAGTAAAAGACCCAATTCAGGAATTATAGTAGGTCTTTCTCCATCACCTTCCATATCCATTCTCATAACCATTCTGGGTCCACCCTCAGGAGCATCTCCTTTCTTTTTCCTTAAAATGAATCGTTGTTCCCCTCTACGAACTCCAATCTTTATTTCTTCATCTTTAGCCAACGACTCGTACAATTCCCGAAGCTCAGCAATAGTTTTTGTTCTTTTACCATTCATCATTATCACAAAATCTCCCTGTTCAAGTTTATCGCCGGGTTCATCAGAGTTACCCATTCTGACACTAACTTTAATTTCTCCATCTTCCTCTACTAACATGGCTTGAAATTCCTGAAGCATTAGAGAAGTGGCAGCATCGAAAGTCATGGTTCTTGTTTCCTGAGCTTTGGCAGTGATAACTCCCAGCGTAATGATGATCGTAATTAGTGGTATCAGTGATTTTATTTTCATAGATAGTTTCATTATTTGATTTGTTGGGAGGAATATTCGAAACTGAACACTATGAGTTGTTAAGCACTCGCAAAATGTTTGTTAAGGATGTTAAATCGGAGTTAAATCTTTTCGAATGACATCAAAAGCCCCTAATTTCTGATATGCAGAATAAATGGACGATATATAGTTTTCTGGGAATCATGATAGCGGCACTCATTACGTTGGCGGTGTTGCAATATCATTGGTTGGGGAGTGTGAGTGATGCTGAAAAGAAACGATTAGAAGAAAACCTAGAAGCTTCAACAGAAAACTTTGTATCAGACCTTAATAAAGATTTTAGTGCTTTAAATCAGGCGTTTAAAATTCAGGTAACTAATACTGACTCAGATATAGATGCCATGATCGGGCGTTCCTATTTAAACTGGCTGTCAAATACAGAGTATCCGCAACTCATCGACTCTGTATATTTCGTGCAAAATACACACACGGATACCCCGACTGTTAAACTATTTCAGATAGATCCGGTGCGTTTAATTGAAGTATCAAGCTCAGGAGAAGTAAATAAATGGCTTTCAAAAAAGAGTGATATTGGCAAACACAGAACCAGTAGTTTCAATTTACTAAACACTCCGGATTTTGGAACTCCTACTTTTATAGGAGTTCCGATACAATTACTGGACCTAGTTACTCTTGAAAATGAAAGCCTGGGACGAAATCTGAAAGTAAATCTTAATATTGATCAAAGTGATGATATTGTATTACTTCAATTAGATGATTCAGTTATTAAGAACAATCTGATTCCGGATATTGCCAGAACCTATTTTTCTGATTCTTTCTCCGATCAATATCATATCAGTATTATCAAAGAAAATAGAGCAGACTCTACGGAAGTATATTTCTCAACAAATGGAAACGAAAGTGTTAAAGAAGCTGACTTTAAAAAAGATCTGAGAAGCATTGACTTTTCCAGCGTATTTGTAATCCAATCGCAGGCAAACTTAAACACAAATGAAGGTCTGTTTAAAAGTATAGATTCTCTTTCTTCAAAGATCCAAAGCATAAATATTACCGGAGGAAGTCCTAGAAAATCTTACAAGATGATGGCAGAATCTTCTCAAGTGAGATTTAACACAAGGGCAAGTGATTCTGTATTCACAATTCAGAAAGACACTACCATCAACACTTCTTTTGAGGCAGATTTAAGCATAGCGGGATGGCAGTTTTGGTTAAGCTTTAAGGAAGGGTCTCTGGATACTTTTGTCACTAAAGCTAAGAATCGTAATCTTGCGATAAGTTTTGGAATACTTTTGATACTAGGGTTTTGTGTAGGAATGATTGTTTTGTACTCAAAGCGTTCACAAGATCTCGCGGAAAAACAAATGCTGTTTGTTGCCGGAGTTTCTCATGAACTCAGGACACCGTTGACCGTTATACGCTCCGCAGCAGAAAACCTAAATGAAGGAGTTGTCCAATCAGAGGAGCGTAAAAAAGAATATGCTCGGTTGATGTTGAAAGAAGGTCGCAGGCTCAGCGATATGGTTGATCAAATCATGGAATTTTCAGGAATTCAGGCAGGTAAAAAAGTCTATAGCTTTACTGAATTTGAAGTTGAAGAACTGATGAATGAAATATTAAGCGAATATAGATCTGTTTTGGAGGATGAAGGTGTCCAATTGGAGTATTCATTTACAGCTTCAAAATCTATTATTTGTGCAGACAGAGACGCTTTACATCTGAGTATTTCAAATCTACTGAGTAATGCGATTAAGTTTTGTGGAGAGAGTAAGAAAATCCGATTTGCTGTAGCTGAAATTGCAGAAAAGGGTTTAATAACATTTATAGTTCAGGATTACGGCATGGGGATTCCTTTGGAGGAGCAAAAGAATGTGTTCAAGCCTTTTTTCAGAGGTAAGAAACCGGTTGATAACCAAGTAAAAGGAAATGGAATTGGACTGAGTTTGGTGAAGAAAGTTGCTGATGCTCATAAAGGAGAAATCAGGTTGAAAAGCAAAGAAGGAGAAGGCTCTACTTTTATTCTTATGTTACCGGTGAAAGGTCATGAATAATATATCAAAAATTTTACTGGTTGAAGACGAACCCGGATTAGTAATGACTATTCGGGATCGGTTAGAAGAAGAACGATATGAAATTGAGGTTGCTGAAGATGGAGAGGTTGGATATGAAAAAGCTCTCAAGTCAGCTCAAAATCTCATTATCCTGGATCTGATGTTGCCAAAAAAAGGGGGATTGGATATATGCAGAGATCTGCGTCAGCAGGGAGTTGAAACCCCGATTATTATGCTCACTGCAAAAGGGCAAGTGGTTGATAAAGTGGTGGGACTAAAGCTTGGCGCTAATGATTACATGCAAAAACCTTTTGAGATGATGGAGCTTCTGGCAAGAATTGAAGTCCAGTTACGAAAGAAAACTTCAGAAAAGAAAAACTCGGATTCAGGAGTTGTTGGTTTTGGTGATATAGAGATCAATTTCCAAAGTATAGAAGTAAAGAAAGAAGGGGAAACAATCAGCCTCTCATCTAAAGAATTTCAATTATTGAAATTTATGGTAGAAAACGAAGGAGTAATTCTTTCGAGAGATCAATTATTGAACGAGGTTTGGGGCTACGATGCGGTCCCTTCTACAAGAACTGTTGATGTGCATATTGCATGGCTTAGACAAAAGCTGGAAGATGACAGCCGCTATCCAAAGCATATTCTTACGGTTCATGGCTTTGGATATAAGTTTGTCGGATAATTTTTCTTTGTGTCGAAAAATTCTATTCCTTTGCAGGATATAACTTAGTAAAAACATATCCCGATATCATTGATAAAAGAAAAGAAGGAGCTAGTACATCCAGTTTTTCGAAATAAATCCCAATGCTGTCAATGTCTTGCACAACAAACTTAAAGAACGGCACGCAGGCAAATCCGGTAACCATGGAAGCAATAGCACCTTTTTCAGAATAAGCTTTCCAGAAAAGAGAGAGGATAATTACCGGACAAAAAGTAGCAGCAATTCCCGACCATCCAAAAATTACGAACCAAAAAATGGTTCTGTCAGGTGATAGTACAGCTACGGAAAAAGAGAGTCCCAGTGCTATTAAAGCCATAACTAATGTCACAATCTTTGACAATCTGGATAATTTGTCGTCAGCTAATTCGGGGTTAAAGATCTTTTGATAGAAATCTCTTGTTATAGCACTGGAAGCAACAACAAGAAGCGAATCAATAGTAGACATAATCGCAGATAATACAATTGCGATGTAAACACCAACTAAGGTGAGGGGTAATAAATATTCTACCAAAACAATGAGTACATCTTCAGCTCCGGTTCCTAAAATAGCTTCCGGATCTTGTCCCGCTTCGGTGAATAAATATCTTCCTAAGAGTCCAATGGTTACCGCAGCAGCATCAGTCAGCAATGTAAAACCAATGGCTACCCATCGGCCTTTGTTGATCTCCAACTCATTTTTTACTGAAATAAACCGAACGTAGATCTGAGGAGAGCCTAAAAATCCAAGTCCGATCATAGCAAAACCTAAAATGGTAAATACATTGATCCATGGGTCGCTGCTGGTTCCCCAAATACTTAGAAGTCCGGGATCGATCGCCTTCAAACCGCTAATGAACTCGCCCCCGCTATCGATCATAAACCAGGCAATAACGGGCAGCAAAATTAGCCCGAAAAACATCATGATACCTTGGAAAAAATCAGACCAGACGGAAGCTAAAAAACCACCGATAAATATGTAGGATACTACAATGACGAACCCAATCAACGCACCGATGAAGTAGTTCATATCAAGCAATGATTCGAATGCTTTTCCGGTAGTATCTATTTGAGCACTTACATAGATAATTACAAAAACAGAAAGAGCGGTTGCCGCAATGCTCCTCAATAGATTTGATGTTGGTTTGAATCTGCTTTCAAGAAAATCAGGAACGGTTATTGAATTGTACTGATCAGTTAATCTTTTAAATGGTTTTGCCATGAAAAACCAGGAAATGGCTACTCCTAAAACTTCCCCGAGTACAACCCAATATGCAGAAACGCCGGCAACCGCTCCCATTCCGGTCAATCCTAACAGAAGCCAGCCCGACTCACCCGTTGCTCTTGCTGAAAATGCTACTGCCCAAAACCCGATATTCTTTCCACCAACATAATAGTCGCTTAGCGTTTTAACTTTTCTGGAAGCGAAAACTCCTATCAATACAAGAATAAGGCCATATAATCCCAGAATTATGTACTTAGTGACCATCCGAAAAAATTAGTTGCTATGAAATATCCGTAGCAAGAAGTGGATTGAATATTGAAGTAAATAATAGAATAAAAGCTAAACTACAAATTTGTACAAAATCCTATTTTGCTTTTCTGATTTCTAAACCGATATTCAGCAATCCTGTATTACAGGAATTCATTAGTTATGGGGAATTAAATGCATGATTGAAAAACCAAAGGGGAAAGGACTTTTTGCATGGGCGCTGTATGATTGGGCGAACAGCTCGTACTTCGTAATTATACAGACCTTTATTTTTGCTGCCTATTTTACCAAAGCCATTGCTGAAAATGTAGAGATCGGTACTGCTCAATGGGGAAACATGATCAGTATAGCGGGTCTTGTAATAGCCATTGGGGCTCCGGTTTTCGGTGCAATAGCAGATCAGGCGGGAAGACGAAAACCATGGATCGCAGCTTTTACTGTTTTGTGTGTAATCGCTTGTGGATTGCTTTGGTATGCTGAACCCGGAGTAGACTCATTATGGTTTGCTCTTGGAATGGGATTTATGGCAACAATCGGAGCCGAATTTGCATTTATATTTTATAGCGCAATGCTTCCTGACTTAGTTCCGGCTGATAAATTGGGTCGATGGAGTGGTTGGGGCTGGGGAATGGGTTATGCCGGAGGATTGGCTTGTTTGCTGGTGGCTTTGGTGGCTTTTATTCAAACAGACGGACTTTGGCTCGGTCTGGATGTCGAAGCTGCAGAACCTGTAAGGGCTACATTTATATTAACAGCAATCTGGTATGCCCTTTTTAGTTTACCACTATTTTTTAGAACGCCTGATAATCCATCATTAAATAAAAAGATCGTAGAGTCCGTTCGCTTTGGTTTCGCTCAATTAATTATTTCGATTAAGGAAGTGAAAAAGTTTAAGAATATTGTAAAATTCTTGTTCGCCAGGATGTTTTATAATGATGCTGTAGTTACCATATTTGCTATGGGAGGTGTTTATGCCGCAGGAACTTTCGATATGGACGAAGAACAAATCCTGATGTTTGGAATTGGGTTAAATGTCACTGCCGGATTAGGCGCTTTCGGTTTTGCATGGCTGGATGATAAGTCCGGAAGTAAATTTACTATCAATGCTTCGATTCTGGGCTTACTGATACCATTAGTTGCACTTATCGTTGTGAAAGATGTCACATGGTTTATTGTTTGGGGTTTAGTGCTGGGGATTTTTGTAGGGCCCATTCAGGCAGCATCAAGATCTTTCATGGCCAGATTATCTCCTCCTGATCTAACCAATCAAATGTTTGGATTATTAGCTCTATCGGGTAAAGTGACCTCATTTATAGGTCCTTTTTTAGTAGGACTATTAACTGTGCAGTTTGGAAGTCAGCGATTTGGAATGGCGGCTATTCTTGTCCTGCTATTGATCGGTTTACTGCTTATGTTTACAGTAAAGGAGCATGAAGCTCCGGGAATCGAAGTAAATCCAGAGCAGATATAATGATCAATCATATTCCGGAATCCAGAATTGATAAGAAAGCGATTAAAGCATGGCGGTTTTCCGCATTGATCTTTGGAATCCTGTGGTTTGCTCCTGCAATTGCTTATATCTCAATCTCCATCGGAATAAATAAATTTGATCTTATTTTTTCGATTTTCTCGGTGATACCTTCACTGGTTTTGTATCTGTTTATTGGTTTGTTGGTTCCAAATCTGCGTTGGCAAAGGTGGCGTTATGAGGTCAATGATGAAGCAATTGATTTGTTGAGAGGTTTTGTCTTCAAAAAAAGAACGGTAGTTCCCATTAACAGAGTTCAGCATGTCGACACAAATCAGGGACCTATTTATCGTAAGTACGGATTGTCATCAGTGAAAATATCAACCGCGGCTACTACACACGAAATTCCGGCGCTTGATGATGAAACTGCAACCGAGGTGCGTAATAAAATTTCTCAGTTAGTTCGTCAGGTTAAAGAAGATGTCTGAATTCAGAAGGCAACATTGGGCAGCAGCAGTTGATCGTCTTTTTACTGCAGTACGGCAAAATTTTGTCACATTTCTGATCCTGATTTTTGTAGGTACACGTCAGGCCGGGGGAGATTACTTTATTTATGTACTGCTGGGAACAATGGCATTAACATTTTTTTCGGGAATAGCAGGTTGGTACCGTTTTCAATACCGGATTTCAGAAGGTGAACTCCAGATAAAAAAAGGAATTTTCGTTCGTAAAAAAGTCTATATGGCGAAAGAACGGATTCAGGTTATTGATGTGACTGAAGGATTGGTTCAGAGAGTTTTTGGGTTGGTTAAAGTAGAAGTAAAAACCGCTGGTGGAGGAACTGAAAGCGCCACGATAAATGCGATGACCTTTGAAGAGGCAGAAGAGCTTAAAAGAGAACTTCGTAACAATGATCGGGTAAAAATAGAAGGGGATGAGTTACTCGAAGATGAAGGAATAAATACTGAAGAGGAGTTTCTTGATGAATGGAAGATATCGTCCAAAGAATTAGTAATGGCGGCATTCACTTCAGGAAATTTTGGTTTAATTGCCTCCATTCTTGGAGCGCTTTCCGGTCAACTTGATGCTGTGATAACTGATGAAACTATTGAGTATATACAAGGACTGTTGCCCGGTTTGAACAACTTTACCTTAGTTGCTACGGTAGTTATTGTGATCCTCTTGATATCATGGACTTTTTCCTTTCTGGGAGTGATCTTCAATTATTCAGATTTCAGTGTTAAAAAGACAGAGAAAGAACTTTTGATCCGTTCTGGTCTTATTGAGAGAAAACATATAACCATTCCATTTGACAGAATACAGGCTGTTCGGTTTGTTGAAGGGGTTTTAAGGCAACCATTAGGTTGTGGAATGTTATATGTTGAAAGTGCAGGTTTTGAGCAGAATGTAAAAGAACGCTCTATAGTTTTAGTTCCGTTTATATCACACTCAAAAATGCACGAGTTCTTCGATCGGTTTTTATCGGATTTCCATATTCCTGAATTAGATGTTAAACCACCTTCAAGATCTTTTTTAAGATATCTGAGAAGACCTAATTATCTGCTTTTGATGGCAATTCCTATAGCCTGGTATTTCTGGGATTTCGGATGGTTGCTGACGCTTTTAATTATTCCGGCTACAATTTTAGGTTGGCTGAGATATAAAGATGCGGGATTATATTTTGATTCTAAAATGATCACAATGCAATTCAGAAACTTCAACAGAAAAACGGCCTTTATCAGAAGAAAAAGAGTTCAGGTAATTGAAGAAACTATAAATCCGTTTCAGGAGAGAAAGAAAATATCCAGTCTGTCTGTTACAGCCGCTTCAGGAGCAAAGGGTATTGCGTTTAGTATCGATGACCTTGAAAGCACTGACGTGAGCAGAATCAGGAAATGGCTTTTAAATGGGGAAACTGATTATGCCTCAACAGATTAAGAATTTGAGAATAAGGGAAGTAAGCTGCTCGGAAATCATAGAGCTGTTGGAGAATTGTGAACTTCCAACCTCAGACTTAAATCCAAATACTTCTGTTTTTCTAGGAGCTTTTTATGATGAAGATTTGGTGGGTTGTGTTGGTCTGGAAAAGATCAGTCAGTCAGGATTATTGCGGTCTCTCGCTGTGGATCAAAACTACAGGGGGGAAGGGGTTGGTTTTGAACTTACCAAAGCAGTGCTTACTGAGTCAATAAAGAAATCGTATTCAGAAGTTTATTTGTTAACTACTGATGCAGAGAAGTTTTTTATAAAAGCAGGTTTTTATAAAATTGTAAAGGAAAATGCTCCAAAAGCTGTTAAAGAGACAAAACAATACAGCGAAATCTGTTCCGATTCCGCTGTAGTTATGAAAATTGATCTAGCCTAATGAAACATCAAGAACCATCATAACGCAAAATCCTACCAGAGTTCCCAGCGTAGCTAAATCTGTATTTCCGTGATGTTGACTTTCAGGAATGAGTTCCTCAACTACAACATATATCATTGCACCGGCAGCAAAAGCAAGAGCGTAAGGGAGAATTGGAGTAATAAAAATAACAGCAGCGGCACCAATCACAGCAGAAACCGGCTCAACTACTCCTGAAAGCTGTCCATACCAAAAACTCTTTCCTACTTTAGCACCGTCTCTTCTTAAAGGTAAAGATACAGCCATGCCTTCCGGGAAATTTTGAATTCCAATCCCTATAGCCAAAGCAATAGCTCCTGCTACAGTTGCTGTGCCTGTAATATCCACTCCTGAAGCGGCAGCACCAAAAAGGACTCCAACAGCTAATCCTTCCGGAATGTTATGAAGCGTAATGGCAAGAACTAGTAAAGTTGAGCGCCTCCATTTAGTTGGTACACCTTCAGCTTCAGATCGGTCAAAACCGAGATGTAAATGCGGCAAATACTGATCAGCAACTCTTAAAAATAAACCACCTCCTAAAAATCCAATAACAGCAGGTAACCAGGGAATGGAACCTTGTGCTTCAGCCATATCTATAGAAGGAATGATTAAAGACCAAACACTAGCCGCAATCATTACTCCTGCTGCAAAGCCCATCATACTGTCTAAAAGTGGATAATTTATTTTTTTGGTAAAGAAAACAAGAGAAGCCCCAAGTGCAGTTAAGGTCCATGTGAATAAACCACCTAAAAGTGCTTGTACTATTGGGTTCAGTTCGTAGAAAAATTCTGGAATCATATGTCTATATTTTTTTCTAAACTTAATAAATTTTTAGACAAGACTAAATATTATAATCCATTAAATAAGAATATTTTATAGTTTGGGCAATTGTATTTCACTTACCTTTTTATCAATAAATAGGTAAACAAGTAAAAAGGGGCTTGGGTTAGTCACATGGATCAAAATAATGAAGCGTATCAACTACCAATTAAGGAAGGTAAAGTTAGGATTGTTTTTAACGTTGATCAGATCGAGTTAAAAATTTCAAATTCTATCAAAGACTTTTTTTCTCAAAAAGATGATGCTGTAAAATTATTTGTAGACCTGGGTGATCTGAATATCAAGGGAATAGAGAAAGAAGGGTATGATCTTGTAAAAAAGAAAAACAAAAGAGACTCCGAAGATTCATTTGCTCTTCCTGAAGATATAATATGGTTTGATGTAGATATAGAAGAAGTTTCAAATGTTCTTAATAATGCTGTAAAGTTCCATATCAAGGGGAACTACTCTGAACATCTTCGCTATTTTATAGACAAAATGGATTATAAAATAGAATGGTTACAACATGACAAATTAAAGAATGAGATTTCAACGGTAAGCGTAACCAAGAGAACCTATACTCAACCCAGACTAGAGCAAAATGTCAACTATGAGTTGGACGAGATAGCAAAAAGTGCAGAACTATTAAAGAAGGCTATAAATAGGATTGACCTGAGAACAGGCTCGGCTTATGTAAAATTAAATACTGAAGATGGAGAGCTGGATCCTGTGATTATTATAATAGCTGAGAAGTTAGGTTACAGTATAAAAATACTAGATGAGGAAACGATCTCTGAGCTCAAGAAGAGAGGACAAAAAGCTACTCATTTGATCTCTTTACTTATAAACTACTAGTAAGCGAACATAAACAGGCTCCTTTAGTTATTAAAGGAGCCTGTTTATTTATTTGAGTAATCTCTTCTAAGGTGCGACCTGTTTCCAGAAAACTATTCCACCGGCTTGTTTACCGGTTTCTACCACAGCTATTCTCTTATTAGTTTTAAGATCAATAATATCTACAGATCCCGGTTCACCGCCGATTCCTTCTACTGATAAAAATGCGTATCTGTTATCAGATGAAATGGCAACTCCATGAGTTACTTTTCGGCTGTTTTTGACCTTAGCGATCTCCTTTCCTGATTCCAAGTCAAAGATACCGGTAGCTCCTTCACCTTTATAGCTGGCTACCAGAATTTTTCCGTCATGACTTACTTCCAGATTATATGGAGCTTTACCTGATTTAAAACGACGAGTCACCGCCCATTTTTCAGTATCAATTTCGATGATCTCATCGGAACCATTACCCGCTACATAAACGAATGGTTTTGTAGGATGCGGATCTGCCCAAGTTGGTTTTACTTCCGGTTTTGCATGCATCATTTTCATGCCATCATTCTTTTTCATTCCATCCATATCATGACCAGAATGGTCTTCCTTCATTTCATTCTCTTTCTTAGAATGTTCTTCATGAGTTCCGTCTTTCATGTGTTTCTCATGATTTTCTTTATGCTCTTCGGAATCATCAGAATGATCTTTCATACCGTCCATTTTCATGGCGTTCTTCTTGAGACTAAGTGTGCGGTTTACATTCAATCCGGCAGTGTTGATCTCATAGAGTTCGTCAGTCATCATAGAAACATGATACTGTTTAGTGCCATCGTCTGTAATTCTGGAGCCATGTGGCATTATTCCTGTCTTTATATCCGTAATAACTTCCATATAGTCAGGATCAACAACAGAAACGGTACTTGGAACCATATCACCGTGAAGATTGAAATTGACTACATATAAAAGTCCGGTTGATTTAGATATTTCCATGCTAGCCGGAAACATTCCTAAATCAGTAGTTGCTACCAATTCATCGGTACCTGTTTTATATTTTGCCAGCATTCCGTAAGGATTTCCGTGAGCGATAGATAAAAACCAATACTCACCATCCAGAGAAATATTTATTCCATGCGGGCCATCAGTTTCTGTAGGATAACGACCAACTTGTATGGTTTTTGCTATTTTTGCTTTATTAGTTTTTCCATCAAGATGAATTAAATGTACTTCATCTTCTGATTCTGCCGCTACGTACACATAATAGTCTTGAGAAAATGTAGTAGATGGTACTAAAAGAAAAAATAGTATTGCTGATAGTAAAAATGAAAAGAGCTTATGATTCTTCATAAGAGGAATAATACTTATTTAATGTGTTCAAACGTAAATATAGAAGGAGCCGGTTAAGCTCCTTCTTTTTATGTTAATTTGTTCCCTGAGAAGTACTTTCGCCAAGTTTTAAAGCCCAGATTCCTGAATTCCAATCGGAAAGGAAAATGTAGCCTTTGTATGGCTGAGGTCCCCAAGTAAATGTTGCATTCGGAATATATGCTTCACTGTCAGAAGGATAGAAAGATGCGATTTCACGTCCCTGATCATAAAGGTCGCCCATCAACTCACCGGAGATGTCAACAACTCTTAATCCGCCATTGTACATAGCAACGTAAAGAATATCGCCTTCAACCCAATAGTTATGAGTTCCGGCTTCAGGAACCTGATAACGAGCAACTTCAGCAGGAGAATTCCAATCATCGAACTTCACAAAATGTATCCATCCGGCTGCTCTGTTTGCCCCTTCGGTATTTAGGCCATAAGGAAATGCTTCATCACCACCGAGTACATAGAAATCTCCGGTTGATTCGCTTTTGAATGGGAAAGCGGCATGATTCCATCCACTTGGATAAGCATAGCTTCCTAGCTGTACAGGGTTTTCAGGTGAACCACCTGCTCCCGGAAGGTCAGCGCTTGCATTACTTCCGATATCAACGGCAACAATTCCGTCACTCCAGTTTGAAGAATATGCAATTCCATCCTGTATCCAAACATCGTGAATGGAATGACTTGGTGTATCCAGTTCAAAAACTCCAACCGTTTTAGGATTCTTTGGATCATCAATATTGATGATGTCGTACTTACGACCATTGTTCACTGCGTACACATGATTATCATAAATGAAAGTGTTGTGAACACCGCCGGTTAGATCCTGAGTATATTCTGAATGAATTTTAACATCACGAGGATTAGTTACATCCAGAATAATGATTCCATTTTTACGATCTGAAGCACCTTCACGAGTAATTACGGCTACTTTTCCGTCTTCAGAAACTTTTACATCGTTCACAGTACGAGCATCAACAACTACTGTATCAATTGGTGTGATCTTGCTTGGGTCAGTTACATCCCAAAAAATTGCTTCACCATTTCCACCCCAGGTTCCTGTCAATGCGTAATCTCTGCCGTCAACGCCTTCCCAAACCCACAGATCTGATGTTCTGGTATGAGAAACAATTCCTTTACCAACTAAGGTCAAAGGTCGTTGAACATTTCTTGGTACTGCTTTAACAGTTGTGGTTGTTGATCTGTCTCCTGAAGTAGCCACGATTGTAAACAATCCGGGATCGCTGGCAACAAACTTTCCGCTTTGTGCAATCTGAGCAGAAGCACCTTGTCCTAAATTATCATCAGGCTCTGCGATATAAGTGTATTTGATAGGAGCGCCCTCAACAGCATCTCCTTTATTCGTTTTAGCTATTGCTTCAAAAGTAACTACATCACCAGTACGGATGGTTTTTCCATCATAATTATGACTGATATCCATAGAGGCAATTGGGTTTTCTGAAACTTTGAATTTCCAGGTAGCCGATTTGTTTTCAGCTTTTGCTGTAATTGTGAAGCTTCCTTTTTTATGAGCTTTAAGGTTTCCGAATGCATCAATGCTTGCAACATCAGGATTAGAGCTGGATAGTTTCACATCCACATTATCTCTGGTTACACCTGCTTCATCCACAACTTTAGTTTCTAAAGAAATAGTGGTTGTGTTATAGAAGTTTTCAGGAGCATTCAAAAATGTAACAGCTTTAACCGGGGGGTAAGCTACATCCACAGCAAGCGTTGCGCTAATTCTGTCTGCTCTGTCTGCAGTGAGTGTACGTGCAATGATTGAAAACTTACCTGATTGAATTGCTTTAACATTACCATCCGGAGTAACGATCAAAGATCGGCGGTTTCGGCTGAAAAATACCAAAGAATCCTGAGTGGTATTGCCTTCAGCGTCCACTACTTTTGCTGAAATCTTTGTTTCTTCATTTAATGTTAAAGAAAGCGTCTCCTTCTCAAAAACGATCTTTTTATCCTGCGCTTTTGAGTTCACTGCCAGTAAAACGACAGTAAGAACGGCGATTCCTACTAGTTTTGTTATCGAGTTTATTTTTTTCATAGTTGTTTTGTAATTAGTTACTTGCTGTTCCCTGAACAGGTTTTAGTTTTATTGCCCATAGCCCTGAATTCATGTCAGATACAAATATCATATCTTTATATGGCTGTGGCCCCCATGACATTGGTTGGTTCGGGCCAATTCCTTCATTAACACTTGGTTTAAATCTCGCTATTTCTCTGCCTTGATCGTATAAGTTACCCATTAGTTCACCGGAAACATCAACGATTCTTAGTCCGCCTTGATAGTAGGCAACATACATTACGTCATCTTTGATCCAGATATTGTGAGTTCCTGCTTCTGGTACTTCATAACGAGCTACTTCTTCAGCTTCTTCCCAGTTGTTCAGCTTAAAGAAGTGGATCCATCCTGCAGGAATCCCTCCCGGGAAAGCTTCATCACCGGCAGCGATATAAAAATTATCAGACGATTTGCTCTTAAAAGGAAAGGCTGCATGATTCCAACCGCTCGGATATGTAAAACTTCCCAACATTTTCGGATTCTCCGGAGAACCACCAATACTTTCCATGTCTCCACCAAGTTTACTTCCCACATCAACTGCTACAACTCCATCACTCCAGTTTGATGAGTAAGCAATTCCATCTTCGATCCATACATCATGTACGGAATGTCCCGGCGTGTCCAGCTCAAACTGACTTACGCGGTATGGGTTTTTCGGATCTTCAATGTTTATGATATCATACCTGCGGCCATTGTTGATCGCGTAAATATGGTTTTCATAGATAAACACATTGTGAACACCACCGGTTAAACCGTCATCGAAACGAGAAAGAATTTCTACATTGCTTGGGTCGGTTACATCTAAAATAACCAATCCATTTTTTCTGTCGGAAGCACCTTCCCGGGAGATAACTGCAATTTTCCCATCTTCAGAAACTTTAACATCGTTCACAACACGTGCATCAACAGTGATAGTATCGATAGCGACCATGTTCTCAGGATCAGTTACATCCCAGAAGAAAGCTTCACCACGACCAACGTGTGTACCTGTAGCTGCATAATCTCTGCCATCAACGCCTTCCCAAACCCAAAGGTCGGAAGTCGGAACATCCGTTACTTTAGCATTACCCAGTACCTCTACTTCTCGCTGAACATTTCTGGGATTAATTTTAACAGTAGTCTCAGCCACAGAACCGGAATTTCTTGCAGAAATGGTATAAAGCCCGGATTTATTGGCTACAAATTTTCCGTTTTGCTCAATTTGAGCAGGAGCTGCTTCTCCTCTGGAATCGTCGGGTCTTGCAGTAAATGAATAAACAACGGGCGCGTCAGAAACCACATTTCCCTTTTTATCTTTAGCTATTGCTTTAAGTGTTAAAACATCTCCGGTTCTGGCAACATCTTCATTTACAGAAATTTCAATTGAAGTTACAGGATTACTGACAACTTCGATTTCATGAGTCTTAGTAACTCCTTCAATGGAAGCTGTAATTTTAGCCTTTCCTGTAGACTTGGCGTTAATTCTTCCAAACTGATTGATATCGAGTACTTTTGTATTCGAAGATTTATAATCAGAAACTTCCAGATCTTCTCTTTTAAAATCTAAAACATCATAGATCTTGCTTTCCAATTGAAATGAAGTTCCAGCATATAATTTACCGGGTACATCATTAAAAACTATGCGGTCTAACTTAGGATAGTTTACTGTAACCGTAACATTTTTTCGCATTACAGGGTGGTCGCCCTGAGCTGTTTTATATACAATAACTGAATATGAGCCGGGTTCCAGAGCTTTCATCAACCCACTTCTAGTTACAGACAGAGAGCGCCTGGCTCTTGAAAAGTAGATCATGGTGTCTGGCTGAACTTCTCCTTCAGCATTTACAAGCATTGCTTTAAGTTGAAGTTCCTGTCCCACGTCTAATGTTATAACTTCGGGGTCAGTGATAATTTTGAGCTCATTTTCTGTCTCCTGAGCTAAAATATTATTCGTTAAAATACCGATCAGTAATACTACTATTAGACCGGTTATCCGAGAAAATTTCATTGGTAGAAAGTTCATTAATGTTGTTTTAAATAGAGTGCTGTAATAAATCAAAAAAAAGGGAGAAATAGAATTAGAGAAACAGCTTTTTACGCTTATTTATAATCAATTTTTCGTAATTTTGGGAGCCTTTTTGGCTAATACCTTGTTTACAATCTTGAAGCATCATAATTGACTTCAAACAAAATTCAATTCATAAATATTTAGGAAGCTAGTTTAATGAATATCAGCTTTGAAAAAGAAACATTTGCACATCGCCACAACGGGAATGATCCTGAAGCAATTACCGAAATGCTTAAAACTATAAAGGCTGAATCAATTGATCAGCTGATAGACGAAACCATTCCGGAAAATATTCGCTTACAGGAAAAACTTAACTTACCTAAGGCACAGAGCGAAGTTGATTTTTTAGCTGGTTTTAAAAAACTGGCCTCAAAAAATAAAATATTCAAATCTTACATCGGTATGGGTTATTACGATACTCATGTCCCGAATGTAATTAAGAGAAATATTTTAGAAAACCCGGCATGGTACACCGCTTACACTCCGTATCAGGCAGAGATAGCTCAAGGAAGGCTGGAAGCTCTGATAAATTTCCAGACATTGGTAAGCGATCTTACAGGTATGGAATTAGCTAATGCTTCATTACTGGACGAAGGAACTGCTGCAGCGGAGGCGATGAGCATGTTGCTAGGACAGAGAAAAGGAGCTAAGCGAAAGGAAGCTAATGTAATTTTTGTGAGTGACCGTTGCCATCCTCAAACAATTGATGTACTCCAAACCAGAGCTGAGCCAATCGGCATTGAAGTTGTAGTTGGAGATCATAATGAAGTAGATGTAACTGATCCGAAGTTGTTTGCACTGCTTCTGCAATATCCAGCTACAGATGGATCAGTAATTGATTACACAAGTTTGATAGCAGCAGCTCACGAAAATGCAGTACATGCTGTAGTTGCAGCCGATCTGATGAGTTTAACTTTGCTAACACCTCCCGGTGAAATGGGTGCAGATGTTGTTGTAGGAACTACACAGAGATTTGGAGTTCCAATGGGATACGGCGGACCGCATGCGGCCTATTTCGCAACTAAAGAAGATTTTAAAAGACAGATTCCGGGCAGGATAATTGGTGTAACTCAGGATGCTGAAGGTAAGCCGGCTTACAGAATGGCGCTTCAAACCCGTGAGCAACATATCCGCAGGGAAAAAGCGACTTCAAATATTTGTACCGCACAGGTTTTACTGGCAGTGATGGCGGGAATGTACGGAGTGTATCACGGACCGAAAGGCTTGAAAAAGATCGCATCAAAAATTCATGGCTTGACAAAGCTTACCAAATCCGGGTTAGAAGCGATGGGTGTTTCTGTAGAAACGGATATGTTTTTTGATACCATCACTGTTAAAGCTTCTGAAAAGAAAGTTCGTAAGATCGCAGAAGAGAACGAGATCAACTTCAGATATTTAGGTGACAACAGAATTGGAATTTCCTTTGACGAAGCCAAAGAGTTGGAAGATGTTCAGGAAGTACTTTCTGTGTTTGCAAAAGCGGAGGGCAGAACTTCAAACTTTGACGTGGAAGCACATGCCGAAAAAGCGGAAGTAAAATTGCCGGAAGAATTAGCAAGAACTTCAGAGTATCTGGACCACCCTGTATTCAATCTGTATCATACCGAGCATGAAATGCTTCGTTATATGAAGCGATTGGAGAATAAGGATCTTTCACTGGTTCATTCAATGATCTCACTTGGTTCTTGTACAATGAAGTTGAATGCAACAGCAGAAATGATACCGGTTACATGGCCTGAGTTTGGTCAAATGCATCCGTTTGCTCCGGTTGAACAAGCAGAAGGATATACTCAACTTTTCAATGAATTAGATGAATGGTTGAGTTCGTTGACAGGTTTTCATAAAGTTTCTATGCAGCCAAATTCCGGTGCACAAGGCGAATATGCAGGCTTGATGACGATAAGAGCTTATCACCAAAGCAAGGGAGATGATCACAGAAATGTAGCACTAATTCCGAATTCTGCTCACGGTACGAATCCTGCAAGTGCAGTAATGGCTGGCATGGATGTAATTGTGGTCGACACAGATAAGCACGGGAATATTTCCATGGATGATCTGGAAGCAAAGACGATAAAATACAGTGACCGACTTGCGGCTCTTATGGTTACTTATCCATCTACGCACGGGGTTTTTGAACATCGAATCAAAGATATTTGCGATCTGATCCATGAACATGGTGGGCAGGTTTACATGGATGGAGCAAACATGAATGCTCAGGTTGGTTTGACAAGTCCCGGTTTTATCGGAGCGGATGTTTGTCACCTGAATCTTCACAAGACATTCTGTATTCCTCATGGTGGTGGTGGACCAGGAATGGGACCGATCGGTGTTGCAGAACATTTGGCACCGTTTTTATCCAGTCATGCTGTAATCAAAACAGGTGGAGAAAGCGGAATTTCAGCAGTTTCTGCAGCGCCTTACGGAAGTGCCAGCATTTTGACGATCTCTTACGCATATATAGCAATGATGGGAGAGTCTGGATTGACGGAAGCTACCAGAATGGCCATTCTGAATGCGAATTACATCAAAGATATTCTGGACGATCATTATCCGATTCTTTACACGGGGAAAACCGGTCGTTCGGCTCATGAGTTTATAATTGATTTGCGTCCATTTAAGCAAAGTGCCGGAATTGAAGCAGTTGATCTTGCAAAGCGACTGATGGACTTTGGTTTTCATGCACCAACAATGAGTTTCCCGGTTGCGGGAACACTGATGATCGAGCCAACAGAAAGTGAAAGCAAGGAAGAGCTGGATCGTTTTTGTGACGCTATGATCGAGATCAGAAATGAAATCCGTGAGATCGAAGAAGGCAAAGCTGATAAAGAAAGCAATGTACTGAAACATGCTCCGCATACAATGAGAGTAGTGATGGATTCAGATTGGGATCGTGATTATGATCGTGAAAAAGGAGTATTCCCGTTAGAACATCTACGCGAAAATAAATTCTGGCCAAGTGTTTCCAGAGTGGACGATGCTTACGGCGACCGAAACTTAATGTGTTCTTGTATTCCTATTGATGCTTACGCGATCGAAGAAATAGAAGGAGAATAGAATTTCAAATATCGAACATTCAACATTCAATTTTTAGAATTCTAATGAAGAAACTAATCCTATTATTTATTTTTGTAGCTCTACAAATTAGTGCTTTCGCTCAACTCTCTGCAGTTGAAAGTAAACTGGTAGATCGGGTTGATTACAATAATGAAGATGGATTAGAGCTTCTGAAAGAGATCATAGCCATTAATAGTGGTACAATGAATTTTGAAGGAGTGAAGCAGGTAGGGGATGTGCTTCACAAAGAATTCGATGATCTTGGTTTTGAAACAAGTTGGGAAGACGGATCTGAATTTAATCGCTCCGGACATTTGATCGCCAAGCACTTCGGCAGTGAAAATGCTCCAAAAATTCTCTTGATCGGACATTTGGATACCGTTTTCGAAAAAGATTCTCCATTTCAGGAAATGACCATGGTTGATGAAAATACCATGAAAGCTCCCGGCATTGCAGACATGAAAGGAGGAGATGTGATTATGCTTCAAGCCTTAAGAGCTTTGAAAGAGAATAACCATTTGAAGGATATGAACATTTGGGTGGTTATGACCGGTGACGAGGAATACAGCGGATCGCCACTAGAGCTTTCCAAAAAAGCATTGATCGATGCTGCTAAATGGGCAGATATTGCTATCGGTTTTGAAAACGGAGATGGAAATCCGGCTACAGCAAATATTTCCAGAAGAGGTTCCATAAAATGGGAATTGAAAACAGAAGGAAATCCGGCGCACTCGTCTCAGATATTCAGAGAAGATGTTGGAGCCGGAGCTATCTTTGAAGCTTCCCGAATTTTGAATGCTTTTTATGAAGAATTAAGATCAGAGGAGTTCTTGACGTTCAATCCGGGGATGATGATCGGAGGCACAACGCTTGAACATGATGCCGTAAATAAATCTGGAACTGCATTCGGAAAAGATAATGTAGTATCAAAAGAAGTAATAATATCCGGAGATCTGCGAGGACTTTCACCAGAACAGGTAGAGCGCGTAAAAGCCAAGATGCAGGATATTGTTTCTCAAAACAGACCTCAAACTAAAGCCACACTTACATTTTATCCCGGTTACCCGCCCATGGCACCAACCGATGGTAACAGAGAGTTGCTCTCCATTTATTCTGATGTTAGTGAAGATCTGGGTCAGGGAAAAGTAGTGGCTGTAAATCCACTTAAAGCCGGAGCTGCCGATGTTTCTTTCACTGCTGATTTTGTGGATATGGCGATCGACGCAGTTGGAATGAGCGGTGCAGACGATCATACGGTTAATGAAGTCGGGTATGTTCCGAAGTTTAAAACGCAGACTCAAAGAGCAGCGATCTTGCTTCTTAGATTGCAGAATTGGGAGAATTGAACATCCAACATTGAACCGAAGAACATTCAACTTTCAAAAATTTAGTACTGAGTTCTAAATTTTTTTGGTTCAATTCTTTGTAGATGAATTACTTTTACACTGGCAAAATTAAACATGTAATATTTCTTCCGGTTACCTACATTAGCTCTAAGTTCAAAAAAAAGAGTTAATAATTTATGTGGAGAGATATTAAATGGTCTGTGTTACTTGTTATAGCAACTTCCATATCCTGTAGTTTGTTCTCTAGTGAAGATTCCACACCCGAAATACCAGGGAAACTTGTGTATTCTGCTCCGGATAAAAATGGACATTATCAAATTTATACTAGTCTTACTAATGGGACCAAGAGAAAACAACTTACAAAATTCAAGAATGACGAAGCTTTCTATCCTTCTTGGAGTAACGATGGTTCTCAAATTGCTTTTACCACTACTTTGAGAAGTACTTCTTTAGGATCTTCTTTATATCTAATGAACGCAGATGGAACAAATATTAGACCTTTAAAAGAACTCCCAGATTCAGACCTTGTTATTTCAGGTACAAACCCCAAATGGAGCCCGGATGACTCTAAAATTACATATAGCTGGTGTTCAAATTGTGAACTTGGTGGTAGAAACCATGAAGTATATGTGTATAAATTTAAAAATAGTTCTGTTGCACAAATAACTGAAAACCCAGCAAGTGACATTGGCGCGTCTTGGGCTAATGAAGATCTCTTTTTTTTGTCTAATCGCCCATATTATAATTCTGAGAATAGAGAGTTGGATAATGACCTTTACCAAGTCAATGAGGATGGAACTAATTTGATAAGGATCACGACTAGTGGAAAAATAGGTACTGGAATCTGGGATCCTAATACTAAGACGTATCTCATTCGATCAAAAGTTGAACCCTATGAGTGGTACTCAGTTGAACCTCTATCTGGAGATACTCTTGAAAAAAAAGTTTTGGACATTGAAATAAATATATCAGACTTACGACCTATTAAATGGTCAAAAGACGGTCAAACTCTGATGCTTTTGATGATAGATTTTCCAGTCCAAAAGATAAGGTTCTATGATTTTAAAGAAGAAAAACTTTCTGAAAGTTTTGAGATTGAAAATCTTTTAGGATTTGATTGGATACAGAATTATTAAAGAATTTTATGCAGAACGCATAAAAAAGCCCCCACCACCGAGTTTAATTCTCCTGTAAGATAATTAACCGTTCGGTAAGCAAGCACCTCAAAACCTCTGTGAACTTTGTGGTTTAAAGCCTAAACTAATACACCACCTTTTCCTTCCCGGATCAATATCGGTTCTCTTCCCGTAAGATCGATAATGGTAGAAGCTTCATTTCCACCAAATCCTCCATCAATAACCACATCAACCTGATGCTTCCATTCATCGAACATCAAACTTGGGTCTGTTGTGTATTCCAACAGTTCGTCATCATCTTTTATGGAAGTTGATACGATCGGATTTCCTAATTCTTTAACCATCGCCAGAGCGATAGCATTATCGGGAACCCGAATCCCAACCGTTTTCTTTTTTCTGAATACGCCGGGTAAACTGTTACTTCCGGGAAGTATAAAGGTATATGGTCCGGGAAGATTTCGCTTCAATATCTTAAAAGTCTGCGTTTCAATTTGTGCGACATGATCTGACAAATTACTCAGGTCTTCGCAAATAAAAGAGAAGTTGGCTTTGTCTAATCGAACTCCTTTAATACGGGCAAGCTTTTCCAACGCTGACTTATTGGTTATGTCACAGCCCAATCCGTAAACGGTATCAGTTGGATAAATAACCAATCCGCCGTTTCTCAGGATCTCAACAATATGTTTGAGTTTTTTTCTATCCACATGATCTTCATATAATTTTATCAGCTCAGACATTGATGACTCCGGTTAGTTTTTTGTTGCTATATTATGATTGAAATTCGAACCAATCTCAATACAAACTAAACAAAAATATGAGATACGCATTCCTTTTAATTGCAGTGATTTTTTGTTCCACTTTATCAGCACAGCCGTCTCAGGATTTTTGGAGTTCTATAGAGAAGATCTGTGGAAGAGCTTATGAAGGTAAGGTATTGGAGGCTCCGGAAGATGATGCATTCAGAAAACTAAGATTAGTGATGCATGTTCGTTCTTGCGAAGAAAATGAAATACGGATTCCATTTTTTGCTGGCGAAGATCGTTCCAGAACATGGGTGTTAACTTTGGAAAATGACAGAATTAAGTTGAAGCATGATCACCGTCATGAAGACGGAAGCGAAGATGAGATCACTCAATATGGCGGAACGGCATCCAATCACGGTTTAGCAAATGTTCAAACCTTTCCGGCTGATAATTTCACTGCTGAATTAATTCCCGCTGCTGCAAGCAATGTGTGGTGGATAGAGATCGAAGACGGAAAGACCTTTACTTATAACCTGAGAAGACTGGGAACTGATCGTTATTTTAGTATACAATTTGATCTGACCACTGAAAGCGAAACTCCTCCGGCTCCATGGTAGTTCCGTTAATTTTTATCGGCAACCGTTGTATTAATACTCATCTCACTCATCAGTGTTCTGTGAACCGGACACTTTTTTGAGATTTCTAACAATTTATCCAGCTGTTCTTGGGATAAATCACCTTTAATGATGAGTTCTTTTTCAATAGTATCTATTTTTGAAGAAGAATTTTCGCAATCGGCGCAATCATCTGCATGACGTTTGTTATGTCGCATTTCGATATAAATATCCTCAACCGGCCATTTTTTCCCGCGGGCATACATCTTCATGGTCATTGCAGTACAAGTACCCAAACTCATAAGCAAAAGGTCATAAGGATCGGGACCCTGATCTTGTCCGCCTTCGACACTTGGCGGCTCATCAGAAATGATCTCATGCTTTCCGGCAGTTAGTGTTGTTTTAAAAGGTTCATCAGCAGGTAAATGAACATGAACGATCTTCTTTTCTTCTGGATCTGACATATTAATGGTATGAGTTTAGAATTTAGTCTCAATAAGCAAAATAAAGCTTCAAGATTCAAAAGAGTTGGAGATTTTCTTTTAGAGGGCTTTAGTCTGAAGAAAAGTATCTACACTTTTGTTCCTGTATTTTTAAAAGACTCTGAGAACTCAGTATCGAGCATAAATAAAGAAATAGGATCATCCTGTCCGCCAGTTGGCAGATCAGGATCTTTGTGAGGATGTTATATCCGACACACCGATCAACGCTGACACAACCTCCATCACCCCGCTTTATGGTCATTCATGCGTAGGCAAGAATCCGGATCTTTATCAAAGAATGTGATCCTAAAAAAGATCCAGATCTCGGGCATACGCCGCGAGATGACTTTAACTTGTTCTTGAGGAAGTAACGGACCTCCCCAATTCATAAACAAATTCTTTGGTTTCTGAGTAGTTCGCCCCTCCTTGGATAAGGAGGGGAATTCCCGAATTGATTGCTAAATATTATCAACGAGTCCTCCTCCTGTTGCAGGAGGAGACAGAGGAGGTCTTTTCTTTTTTAAGGTCATTCCTGCGGAAGAAGGAATCCGGATCTTTATCAAAGAATGTGATCCTAAAAAAGATCCAGATCTCGGGCATACGCCGCGAGATGACTATACTCTTTAATGTAATTTCAGAATCTGCAAAGTTCGGGTTAAGAATCCTTATAACCGTTCGGACTAAAGTCCTCTCTGGTGAACTTGATTGGGAACTTTCAATATGAATCAGATTTACTCAGGTAGACCAGCGAGGGATTTATCCCGCAGCGAATGAAGGCAGGTAAATCGTAATTCGCAGAGCCTGAAGGATCTGCTGGTTAAAATCATGCAAAGAAATTTATGCTAGAAGGCGTTCACGCCCGGCGGTTAATTTCGGGCTATGTTGTTAGCACCCGATCTTGATAAAAAAACTCAATTACGGTCATTCCTGTGAAGCCTGCCTTTGTGGGCAGACAGGCCACGAGTTGACTTCTTCACTCTTAAAAAAAGTAGAGTAAACCCATCAGTAATAATTTCATAACAAGCTGATTACCGAATGATTACAAGTAATCAATACAGAGATAACACCAATCTGGTTTCTTTAGACAAAAATCATCTGCATTTATGAAGAGAAAATTAGATACGGTTGTTATTTCAGATGTACATCTGGGAACCATTGGTTGCCATGCCGTAGAACTTACACAATATCTTAATTCCATAGATCCAAAACGAGTAATTCTGAATGGAGATATTGTTGATATGTGGAATTTTCGGAAGTATTACTGGCCGGAAGCGCACATGCACGTTATCCGCACATTGATAACAATGATGACAAATGGTGTGGATATCTATTATTTGACGGGAAATCATGATGAGACTCTTCGAAAAGTATCAAGTCTGCAACTTGGCCCGCTTTTTATCAGAGATAAACTAGTGTTAGAACTGAATGGAGAGAAAGTTTGGTTTTTTCACGGTGATATTTTTGATGTGACCATGAAGCATTCTAAATGGATCGCTAAGCTTGGAGGTCACGGTTACGAATTGCTGATACTTCTGAATCGGTGGATCAACAACGTTTCAGAAAAAATGGGATATGGGAAATTATCACTATCAAAAAAGATCAAAGACAGCGTTAAAACAGCAGTCAGCTTTATAGATGATTTTGAAGTAACGGCTATGGAACTGGCTATTGATGAAGGCTATGATTACGTGGTTTGCGGGCATATTCATCAGCCTAAGATCAGAGGATTCGAGAATGAAAAAGGAACGGTAATCTACCTGAATTCCGGTGACTGGATCGAAAATCTTACTGCACTTGAGTATGACGGAAATGAATGGAGTCTCTACAGATATGAAGAAGATATCTTGATGAAAGATCCTCCAAGAGTAAATCAAATGTTCCAGAGCAATGTAAATGAAAACATAAGTATGCACGGATGAGAATTCTTTACGGAGTACAAGGAACGGGACATGGTCATATAAGCAGAGCGAAAGTAATTATTCCATTATTGAGAGAAATAGCCGATGTAGACGTATTGATAAGTGGCTACAATTTTAATCTGGAGTTGGATGGAAAAATTGCTTTTAAAAAAAGAGGAATCAGCCTTTCTTATGATAGTAAAGGAGCTATCGATATTTTGGAAACAGCCCGGGCAATCAAGCCTGTTCGTTTTGTTAAAGACTTACAGGAAATCCCGGTTCAGGAATACGATTTCGTGATCTCAGATTTTGAACCGGTCACCGCATGGGCAGCCCAAAAGGCAGATGTACAATGTCTTGGTTTAAGTCATCAGGCAGCGTTTCTCTCTGAAAAAACTCCGCGTCCCCCAAAAAAGTCAAAAGTTGCAGAAGGCATCATCAAACACTTTGCTCCGTGTGATGGAGCCATTGGAACTCATTACAAAAGATATGATGATTTTATAGAGCCACCGATTCTCAGGCCGCTTATTAAAGAATTAAATCCAACAGTTGGGGGCCATATTACCGTTTATCTCCCTGCTTTTGATCACGAAACATTGGTCACAATATTCAAGCAAATTCCGGAAATCAGATGGGAGATCTTTTCTTCAACTTGTGATGTGGCGTATGAAAAGTACAACACAAAGGTTAATCCGGTAGGGAATGATAGTTTTTTAAAAAGTTTTGAAAGCTCATTGGGACTTCTTTGTTCGGCTGGTTTTGAAGGTCCCTCAGAAGCTATGTATCTCGGGAAAAAACTATTAGTGATACCTATCAGGAATCAATATGAACAAATTTGTAATGCTGCTGCATTGGAAGAATTAGGAGCCCGAGCCATTTATAGTATCAAGCCGGATTTCACAGATCAACTGAGAGATTGGATCAGAAACGGGAAGGTAATTCAGCTTAATGAGATATGTGATGAAAAGAAGTTAGTACATAAAATTGCTGAATTTGGAATGAGAGAAGCTGTTTCAGTATGATCTTATTCCTTCAGATAGTTTTCGCGGATAATTTCAAGATGGTGTAATTCATGCCCTGCAATGATAAATGCCAAAGCTCTCACGCTAAATTCAACTTCACTGGCTAAACCTGTTCTACCGATCATTTCTTTAGTCATATTTTGAAATAGATGGATAGTTGACGTCCGAACAGCTAAATATTCGTTACAAAGGTTTGCAACAGATCTGGAGTTATAGTTAGAGTCTTTCATCCAATCGTCTTGGTCCATTCCCGGAAGCGGAGTTTTATCACCTCTGCTGATAGACAACGCACGGTAGGCGAATACACGTTCTGTTTCTATCATATGACCGATCATTTGTTTTAACGTCCATTTTCCATCGGCATAAGGGGTTAATGCTTTGTCTCCCCGAATGGCATTTGCAATAGTATAAAACTCATGCATTTGGGAGTTCAATAGTGAGATCACGTTCTCCTTAGGTACATTATTGACATAGGAAGAATAAAAGTGAGCGTATTCCGATGACTTTGGATATTCGTTATCCCAGTTTTTCATAGTTAGATAATTATTTGCAGGACAATATATAGTTTGAACTATAAAGCACAAAAAAACCCCGATCCTTTTTTACAGAACCGGGCTTAGAATGTTAATAGATCAATTAGTTTCTAAAGACTCAACTTTTGAGCTTGAAGTAACCTGACCATTAGACTTCGTTTCTTGTGCAAAAGAGTAAGCTACTCCATTGGTGACTTTCCAATCAGAATAAGATGTTATAGTCTCTACTTCCTGACCCATTTGAGGATTGAAAGCTGTTACTTTTGAATATGCCGGAAGTGCAGTTGCAGGATCAAGTAAGTAAGTAATGCTACTTGCAGATTCAACTTTAAGAGATACATAGTTTTCACCATCCATCTCTTCCATTCCCAAATACTCAGCTGACAGGTTATCTGCCTTTAATGCTATATTTATGTAACTGTTTTTAACTTCGTCTACCATAGGCTTTGTCATAGCGGATGGCAGAGCTTGTTCCTGTCCCATCATTATCATTTTACCGGCTCCATTTTCCACCATCATTTGCATAGTTCCCTGTGGAGTTTCGAGAGTAGCGTCAATACTATAATCAGAGTATGATATGGTTGCAGTGTTCTTGATAGACATGGTACCACCCGGTGTTGCCTGATTTATAGTGCTTACGGTTGTGATGGTTTCTAAATCAGTTCCCGGAGCTATAACAGCGTCAGCCATTTTTCCGAGCCATTCTTTCCCTTTTGCAGCATCACCGGAGGCTTCCGCTTTATCTGATTTTGGTGTGGGGATAGTTATATCAATTTCATTCACGTTTCCGTATTTCTGTAACTGATCACCAACTTCTTCTGCATTACCAACAACAAGGATCTGAACTTTATCAGGATTTAAATAGTCTTTTGCTACATCCTGAATATCAGAGACGGTTACTTTTTTAAGCTCTTCCACATATTTATCAAAAGCATCTTTTGAAAGACCGTTGTATTCATTACTGATTCTTTCATTCAGAATTTTTTGTTTGCTGTCATATCTGAATACTAAAGAATTCAGGAAGCGATCTCTGGCATCATCCAGTTCTTTTTTGGTAACGGGATTTGTTTGCATTTTTTCTACTTCAGCAATCAGCGCATCAATTGCCTGAGCAGTAGTTGAACTTTTTGTCATTACAAACAGAGAAAAAGTTCCGGGATAATTGATATTACTTCCATATCCACCACCAACAGCGTAAGCAAGACCAAGATCGGTTCTAACGGTTTGGAATAAACGTCCTGCAAACCCACCACCAAGAATCTGATTCATCATCTGAAGTTTTGCATAGTCCGGATTCTCTCTCAATCCACCAATATGTCCTACCAGTACATAGCTCTGGTTAACATCAGATTTGTTAATGAAATTAACGGTTGATGGATAGCTGTAATTTACTTCAGGGTAGATAAGATTGTTTTCAGTTCCTGCAGGTAAACTTCCGAAAGCTTTTTCAAGTTTCCTTTTCATCTCTTTGGTGTCAAAATCACCAATAACACCAAAGGTCATGTTATTGCCAACAAAGGCTTCTTTATGGAAAGCTACGATATCTTCCCTTGAAATCGCATCAAGAGTAGCATATTCTATTTGTCGCGTTAGCGGTGAGTTTTCGCCATAGATCAATTTGCTGTACTCTCTGTTAGCGATACTTCCCTGATCATCATTTCTTCGTGATATTCCGCTTTTACGTTGAGTTTTAGAAAGCTCTATTTTGTCTTCCGGAAAAAGTGGATTACTAACCAGATCAACAAAAACCGGTAACAATTCATCAAAGTCTTCTTTCAGAATGTTCATAGAAGCACTTCCCGATCCTTGACCTATAAAAGTGCTCATGAAAGCGGCTTTGTCTTCTAACAAGACATTTAGTTTATCTGCGGGGTAATTTTCCGATCCGCCTTCACGAATCAATTCTCCTGTGATACTGGCAAGACCTTCTTTTCCGGAAGGATCCTGCAAACTTCCTGTTCTTATAGTTGCTGTGACTCTGATCAAAGGAAGTTCTTTGTCTTCAACTAAGTAGAATTTGATTCCATTGTCTAGCTGGAACTCTTCAACATCAGCTTTTTTGAATTCATTAAGCTTAGGATATTTGATCTCATCATATCGCTTTTGAGCCGCTGCGGTTACAGCGAACATCATAAGTAAAGTAAATAAAAGTGTACGTTTCATAATAATATTCATTGGTTTAAACTCTTTTGATGTAATTAGGAATCTGCTTTAACAGTTGCTCCGACTGTGCGGGTTTGTTTGATAAGGTATTTATTAGCAACTCGTTGTAAGTCGTCCAATGTTACATCGTTGTATCTTTCCAGTTGCAAAAACACATCTCTCCAGTCTCCTTTAGTCATATGGGTAGAAGCAAAGTTGAGAGCTAAACCTGTGTTATTAGCTAAACCTCGAATAATCCCTGCTCTGATGTTAGTTCTGGCTCTGTCCAATTCTTCCTGTGTGATAGAGCCATTCTTCACGATCTCAATTTCATCGTAAATTCTTTGCTCTAAAGTATCCAGTTCTACACCTTGATTAGGAAATGCAAAAGTTAGGAACAAAGATTCAAATCTTGTTCCAGGAAATCCATTAGATGCTCCAATTAAAAGAGCTAGTTTTTCTTCTTCTACCATCTTTTTATAAAGTACAGAAGTTCGTCCTGTCGAGATGATATTTCCCAATAAATTAAGAGCTTCAAAATCTTCATGAGTATCAGAAACGGTGTGGTATCCAATTATTAAGACTGGCTGTGAATTGCCTTCTATAGTAAACCGTCGCTCGCCTCTTTGAGTAGGTTCAATAGTAGTTACAGATGGAGCAACTCTTCCCTTACCTCTGAAATCACCGAAATATTCTTCAGCCAGTTTTTTCATTCTTTTCGGGTCTACATCACCGGCTATCGCGATAGTAATATTACTTGGCACATAGTAATCTTCATAAAAATCACGGGCATCTTCAATAGTGGTTGCTGTAATATCGGAGTTCCAGCCAACTACAGGGCGTCCATACGGATGAGCGGTGTAAGCTACTGCTAAAAATTCTTCTACCAAACGACCTGTTGGATTAGACTCCGTTCTCATTCTGCGTTCTTCACGAACTACTTCTTTTTCCACATAAAACTCTCTGTAGGTAGGATTTTTGAAGCGATCCGCTTCTAAATTAAACCAAAGTTCTGCTTTATTGGAGGGAAGGCTGTAATAATAATTTGTAAGGTCAGAACCTGTAGAGGCATTTAATCCGGTACCACCATTATTCTGTATGATCTCTGAGAATTCATTATTTACAACAAAGGTTTTTGCTTTTTCTTGCAATTCCTCAAACTTTGCCCATTTTTCAGATAGTATATTTTCATCCGGATTAGAACTAAACTTTTCCTGCAACCAGGCTTTATAAGTTTCATCCATTTCGGCAATTACTTTTTTCTCTTCATCCCAGTCAGTGGTACCAATGTATTTGGTGCCTTTGAATGCCATGTGCTCAAAAATGTGAGCTATTCCGGTATTCCCAACCGGTTCATCAGCACCACCAACATTAACATGAGTATAAAAACTAGCAACCGGCGCTTCGTGGCGCTCGATGATAATAAAATGAAGTCCGTTATCAAGTGTAAACTCAGTAACTTTTTTCTCAAACTCTGCGAGGTTTTGAGCACTTGCCTGATAACCGATCATCCCGGAGAGAAGAACCGTACAAAGAAGCACTCGAATTGATTTATATAAACGCATTACGATATATTTAATAATAATTTAGATTGTAAGATAGAGACCCTTTAAAATGAATGATTTTAATTCAAAATCAAAAAATTTTGTTAGCAAAATCAATACGGGAATTACATTTCTTTAGTTACCTGTTTTCTTGTTATTTTGTCTGAAATTTGAACTTTTATCCTAACTCATGTTCTTCCAACAAATTTTTGAAGAAAAACTAGCCCAATACGCCTATTTGATCGGTTGCCAGAAATCGAGCGAAGCCATTATAGTAGATCCAATGAGAGATATTGATCGCTATCAAAAAATAGCATCAAAAAATAAGCTTAAAATTGTTGCCGCTACTGAAACTCATATTCATGCGGACTATTTATCAGGTCTCAGAGAATTTGCAGAAAGCGGAGTTAAGATCCTGGTATCTGATGAAGGTGATAAGGACTGGAAATATGAGTGGGTAATTGACAGTAAATACGATCATCAATTATTAAAAGATGGCGATGAATTCAGTATCGGAAATATAAAATTTACCACGGTTTACAGTCCCGGTCATACTCCGGAGCACATCAGCTTTTTGGTTACAGATGGCGCTACTACTGATGAGCCCATGGGATTGCTTTCCGGAGACTTTGTGTTTGTAGGTGACGTGGGCAGACCCGATTTGCTTGAGACTGCAGCAGGAGAAGTGGGGGCGATGGATGAATCTGCTAAGACGCTGTACAAGTCGATTGAAAAGTTTAAAACGATGCCGGAATATTTACAGCTTTGGCCGGGACATGGAGCAGGAAGCGCTTGTGGTAAAGCATTAGGTGCTGTTCCTGAATCTACTGTTGGTTATGAACAGAGATTCAATGGTTCCATAAAAGCAGCAATCTCAGAAAAGGATTTTGTGGATTACATTTTGGATGGGCAGCCTGAACCTCCGTTATATTTCGCAAGAATGAAAAGAGATAACAAGAAAGGGCCAAAGATCTTAGGAGAGGTTCCTGTTCCGGAAAAGAAAAGCATCCAAAGTATGATCGGGGCAACACGTACATCCAGCGCTGTTATTGTGGATACAAGACCGGACAGGATGGCTTTTATGAATGGTCATATTCAGGGTGCTTTGTACGCACCTTTCAACAAAACATTTAATACTATAGTCGGATCGTATGTCTCTGATGACGAAGATATTTATTTGATCATTGATGAAAATAAAATCGATGAAGCTGTTACTGACTTAATAAGAATAGGTTTGGATAACATAAAAGGATATGCAACACCGGAACATCTTGAAGAATTTAAAAATCAGAGCGGTACATTATTTTCTACTGAAACTATCAATTTTGAAAAAGTAGATGAGTTAATGCCTTCAGATGAGTATAATTTGTTGGACGTCAGAAAGAAATCAGAATTTGATGAAGGACACCATCCACAAGCTTTAAACATTTCCCATACAAGGCTAGTGGATCGTTTAGAAGAGATTCCGACTGATAAACCCGTTTTAGTGCATTGTAAATCAGGAGCCAGAGCAGCAGCAGCTTCTGCGCTATTGGAGAAAGAAGGATTTGTAGTTCAGTATATCAATGATGCAGTTGATCCGTGGCTTGAGGGGAAAGGAATTAAGAATTAAGAATGATTGAATTAGGAATAAGCGTCTAAAAGCTATTCCTAATTCCCCTATTTACTTATTCCAAATTCTCTCTTTCTGCAAAAACAATCTACAGTATGATCATTCACCAATCCGCAAGCTTGCATATGAGCGTACATAATCGTGCTGCCCACAAATTTAAATCCACGCTTTTTTAAGTCTTTACTTAAGGCGTCTGATTCCGGAGAAGTAGCCGGGACTTCACTCATATTTTTCCAATTATTAACGATGGGTTTTCCGTCAACAAATTGCCAGATGTAATTATCGAAGCTGCCGAACTCTTTCTGAACCTCAAGGAATTTTTGAGCGTTGGTTACCGCACTTCTTACTTTTAGTTTATTTCTGATAATTCCTTCAAATTGAAGCAATTCCTGAATTTTCTCTTCATCAAACAAAGCTACTTTTTCAGGATCAAAACCTGCAAAGGATTTTCGGTACCCTTCTCTTTTTTTGAGAACCGTTGCCCAACTTAGGCCGGCCTGAGCTCCTTCCAGTATCAAAAACTCAAAATGTGTTCGGTCATCATGGACAGGAACACCCCATTCCTCATCATGATAGGTTACATATTCCTTGAATTGTCCCGTTGCCCACTCACATCTTTTTTTATTATTCATATAATTTTATTTGAACCTAAAAGCTTCAAGAATTATTAGTTATTTTAGAGTACTCAAACTCACTCACAAAAATCAAACGGAATTTAATGCACTGGAAAGATACTGTACAGAAACTGGCTGAAGAAAGCGGGATCAACGAAAACCTGGCAAGACAAATTAATATGCTTACAGCATTTCTGGAAGAATTGGCTTTAGATCAATTCGGAGAAGAATTTGTGAAAAATCTCGGGAAATTACCGGTATTGGCAAAATCAGCATTAGAAGATAATGACTCTAAAGCTCAAGATGAGATTGAGAACTATGCTTCAAATCTTAGTTTGGGTGATACTAAGGAAGTTTTAAGGATGTATACAACGTTCTTTCATTTGGTGAATTCTCTGGAGCAACATGAGATAAGCAGAATAAACAGAGAGCGTGAATTTGAAGAAACAGAAGAACATCCGAGAAATGAAAGCATTGCCGAGGCTATATACTCTTTGAAAAAAGATGGATATTCTTTTGATGAAGTTATTGACGTATTAGAGCAAATTGATATTCAGCCGACCATAACCGCTCATCCTACAGAGGCTCAGAGAAGAAGTATTTTAACCAAGCAGCATCAGATAACTTCCATGATCAACAAGTTAGGGCATGATGTTCTTACTGCTGATGAAACCAAACTGCTAAAGAAGGATATTGGAAATCAACTCCGTTTGCTTCAATTAACGGATGAAGTACGGGCAGAAAGAATGTCGGTAGAGGATGAGGTAGAAAATGGAATGTATTACTTCACGACGACCATTTGGGATGCCATTCCAACCGTGTATAATGACATCCGCATAGCTTTAGAAACTTATTACGGTAAAAGCACTGACCTTCCTAATATTTTGAAATATCGTTCGTGGATCGGCAGCGACAGAGATGGGAACCCAAATGTTACTTCTTCAGTGACTTGGGAAACTATTTTAGAGCAACGGCGCACCGTACTTACAAAATACATGGAAGAACTTAACCTTTTGAGAAGGTATCTGAGTATTTCTTACAAGGAAATTTCAATTTCTGAAGAACTGAAAGCTTCTCTCAAAGAAGAGGAGATGGTAAATCCACTTCCTGATGTATATGAAAGAAGATATCAAAGAGAACCCTACCGCAGGAAAGTGACACACATGATGCAAAAGGTTCAAAAACAGATCGAAGTTCTTAATGCTGAAAAACCTCAGGTACTGAAAGTTGCTGAAGACTATAATGCAAAAGGCTTTATAAACGATCTGATGCTGATAAAAAACAGCTTGATCGAATCTGACTTAGAGGAGCTCGCAGAACAGGGAAAGTTAAGGAATCTGATTGACCGTGCATTGACTTTCGGCTTCCACCTGAATGCACTGGATGTTCGCCAGCATAGTAAACTCCATGAAGAAACTGTAGAAGAGCTTTTTTCTAAAGCCGGTGTACATAAAACTTACTCTTCACTGACAGAGGAAGAAAAAATTGAGCTGCTGTCTAAAGAACTAAAGAATCCCAGACCTTTGAGCACTTTTAAGAGCGAGCGCTCTGAAGTGGCAGAAAAAGTACTTTCTGTATTTGAAGAGATTAAGGATATGTTGCTTTTAGATATAGACTCTTTCGGAGGGTACATCATAAGCATGACTCATGGAGTTAGTGATATGCTGGAAGTATTGATCCTTGCCAAAGAAATAGGATTGTGGAGCTATTCTAATGGAAAGATTCAAACCGATCTGGATATTATACCGCTTTTTGAGACTATAGAAGATCTGGAAGCCAGTAGCCAATTAATGGCACAGATGTTTGAAGATGAAGTATTTGCTAAGCAAATAGAAGCAAGGGGTAACTTTCAGGAAATAATGCTGGGATATTCTGACAGCAATAAAGACGGTGGTTACTGGATGGCCAACTGGGCATTGGATAAAGCCCAGTTTGATCTTGGAAGTGTATGTAGAAAATTCAATGTGGATTTCAGGTTGTTCCATGGTCGTGGTGGAACTATTGGAAGAGGTGGCGGGCAATCTAACAAAGCAATTCTGGCCATGCCTGCAGTAAGTAACAATGGTAAAATCAGATTTACGGAACAGGGTGAAGTTTTATCATTCAGGTATTCATTACCGGAAATTGCACATCGACATTTAGAGCAGATTGTTCATGCAATGATTCATGTTACTAAAGCACAAAAAACAGAAACAGGCTATTTAGAAGGTTCCTCAGAAAAGAAACTAATGGAAGAACTCTCTCAGCTGAGTATGCAAAAATACCGATCATTAATTGATGATGATCTGTTTTGGGACTGGTACTCTTCCATCACGCCTATAGAGCACATTGGAAAGTTGCCGATTGCTTCCAGACCTGTCTCAAGAGGAGGTTCAGGGAAAATGGTTTTCGATAACCTAAGAGCAATTCCATGGGGCTTTGCATGGACACAGGTTCGATATAACATTCCCGGATGGTTTGGGATCGGAGAAGCATTGAAAACAATGTTAGCAGGTTCAGATGAAAATGATAAAATTTTCAAAAAATGGTTTAATGATTGGGTGTTTTTCAGAACAGTACTTGATAATAGTCAACGAGAATTGGCAAGAACTCATTTAAAAACTGCTGAAATTTATAACAAAGATGAGCAAAAGTTTCACGATCAAATTGCAAAAGAGTATGAAAGTGCAAAAGAAAGTATTACTCAAATTGCAAAAATCCAGAACTTTTTAGACCATAACCCCGTTATACAGAAGTCGATCAAGTTTAGAAACCCGTTCACTTATCCACTCAATTTTTTGCAGGTGGAATTATTAAAAAGATGGAGAAATGCTGAAAGTGAACAAGAAAAGAATGAGTTGACCGAAGTAATATTTCTGAATATAAACGGAATAGCTTCAGCAATGCAGAGTACCGGGTAAAGAAATAAAAATTTACAGTAATTCTACTTTACCTTAACAAGAAAGCTTTTATTTTGTATGAACTATGAATGATATAATGACCCCTGAAAAAATAAATATTATACCTAACGAAAACAGCAAGATACATGAGATCGATTTCGATAATCTCGTGTTCGGAAAAAAGTTTTCTGATCATATGTTTGTTATGGAGTATGAAAAAGGTTCCTGGGGTCAGCCTTTAATAAGACCTTATGGGCCCGTTCAAATTAGCCCGGCATTGAACACTCTTCATTATGGTCAGGCTATTTTTGAAGGAATGAAGGCTTTTTATGTGGATGAAGACACTATAAACATATACAGACCCAAAGATCATTTTGAAAGAATGAACTACTCATCCAGAAGAATGGGTATCCCTGAAACGGATTATGAGACGTTTATAACTGCTTTAGAAGAACTCATAAAGTTAGATCACAGGTTTGTACCTACACAGGACCAATCAGCATTGTATATAAGACCTTTTGTATTTGCATCAGATGATCTTTTGGCCGCCAGATCTTCCACAAAATTCAGCTATTATATAATTACTTCGCCGGTAGGTGCATATTATGAAGAGGGTTTCAATCCGGTTTCCTTAACAACTACGAATGAATATGTAAGAGCTGTTGTAGGTGGTACAGGAGATGTGAAGACCGCAGGTAATTATGCAGCAAGCTTCCTTCCGGCTAAAAAAGCTAAAGAAGACGGATATACTCAGGTACTTTGGCTCGACGCTAAAGAACACAAGTATGTAGAAGAAGTAGGGACCATGAATATTCACTTCCTGATCGGAAACACTTTGGTCACTCCAAAGCTTACCGGTTCTATTTTAGGCGGGATAACAAGACGTTCTGTTACTTCTCTGGCAGAAGAATGGGGCTACAATGTTGAAGAGAGAAGAATCACTATTGATGAAGTATTTGAAGCTTCTGAAAACGGAACTTTAAAAGAAGTTTTTGGCTCAGGTACAGCTGCTGTAATATCTCCGGTAGGTTTGATTCATCATCAAGGGAGAAAGATCGATTTTGGTATTGATTCAATCGGTGAATTTGCAAAAAGTCTTTATGACGAGATCACCGGAATCCAATATGGAAGAATCGAAGACAGACATAACTGGATTCATACTGTAAAAGTCTAAGTGCAGATCGATCTCTTTAAAATATGTATGGTCGGAGCAGGTGGATTTCTAGGTGCTTCATCCAGATATATTATTTCTGAAATTGTTCAGTCCAGATTTCCGGCTTCTGAATTTCCGTACGGCACTTACTTTGCAAATATGATAGGGTGCTTATTGATCGGTTTTTTGCTGGCATTATTTGCTGTAAAAAACTGGGGAAATGAAGAACTTCGCCTCTTTATATTTGTCGGGATATTGGGAGGTTTTACTACATTTTCTACTTTTGCCAACGACTCATTTCTGTTGTTTAAAGAAGGTGAAGTATTACTTGGCTTGGCAAACGCTGGTGGTCAGATTTTACTCGGTCTGCTTTTCGTTTGGCTCGGTTACTCTCTGGTAAAAATGATCTTTTAATACCCTTTTTCTTTTTCTACAGAATTAACCATTTCCATTCCTGATAAGCTTCTCTTATAATTTTCAATAATTTGTTCAGCGGCTTCTTTGGGAGCTGTAACGGCGGCAATGTGCGGAGTAATCATTATCTTAGGTCGGTTCCAGAAAAGATGATTAGACGGTAAAGGCTCTTCTTCAAATACATCCAGCCATGCTCCGGCTAAAACTCCCGTGTCGATTGCATAAATAAGATCTTCTTCTATCAAGTGCTGTCCGCGCCCAACGTTAATTAAATATCCCGGTTCTTTTAGTTTTTTAAATAGCTCCAGATCCAGGATGCTATGAGTCTTATCTGTGAGGGGGAGCGCGCAAATAAGAATGTTGGAGGAATTTAGAAAATCACCCAATTCATTCTCACTAAATGAAGTAATGCCTTCAACGTCCTTTTTTGATCTGGACCATCCGTTAACTTTATATCCATTTAATATGAGAAGGTCAGCAATAGAAAGCCCCATTTCTCCCAAGCCCAGAATTCCAATTACAGAGTCTTCTTTAGGAATCAACTTATGCTTATCCCAAAATGCTTCTCTTTTTTGATCTGTGTAGCGAGTAGTATGCTGTCGATAAGCCAATACCGCCTGAAGTACATACTCAGCCATTTCACTTTTTAATGAAGGTGTGATCAACCGGGCGAATTTGATTTCTTCTGATAAACTTTCATCATTCAACAAATGATTGACTCCGGCTCCTAGTGAGGATACTGCTTTCAGATTCGGATAATTCCCAAGCACGTTTTTAGGATGATTCCAGGCAACAGCAAAGGTAACTCTGTCTTTATTTTTTACCTTCGGCCAAATATCGACCTCAAGGTTGGGATCGATATTTTGAAGTTCTTCTGAGAGCTGTTTTAAGTCCCTGTTTGGTGCTATAAGTAATAGTGACATTCAGTTTTGAGACTAATTTAGTTTGTTTAGTTTAAATACATCATTTCGGGCGTAATGTCCTACTGCATCAAAATCTAGTTTCGCTTTGGTGATCAGGTTCATGTCAAGTTCTGCAGTCAGGATCCCTTCTTGATCCCACAAAGGACCTGTAATTGTATTTCCTAGGGGATCAACAATAACACTTCCGCCTTTACACATGATCTCATCAAATTCAGAAATATCCTCTCCCGGAAGATCGGGATAATCTTTCTTCTTAACATATTGATTGCAACCCAAAACAAAGCATCTTCCCTCAACTGCTATATGTTTAAGAGAATGCTGCCAGTTGCCTCTTTGATCAGCGGTAGGCGCTAAATAAATTTGCACTCCTTGTTCATAAAGGAATGTGCGGGCAAGTGGCATATAATTTTCCCAACAAATAAGTCCGCTTATTTTTCCAAAGTCACTTTTGTAGACTTCTAGATCAGAGCCATCACCTTCACCCCAAATAATACGTTCTGCAGCAGTGGGTTTAAGTTTTTGGTGCTTGCCAACTAACGTTCCTTCATTATTGAAATACAATACAGAGCAATAAAGCGAACCCGAATCTCCTTTTTCAACTACTCCAATAACAAGCCATGTATTATACTTTTTAGCAATCCCGGATAGATCAGAAACATAAGCTCCCGGAACTGACAAAGAATTTTCCCAAAACCTGAGCCATGTTTCTCTACCTGAAGCACTTCGGTCTCCGACTTTGGTCCCAAACGTTAATCCTCTTGGATAGCCGGGAAGAAAAGCCTCCGGAAATAAAACAAGATCTGGATTTTCTTTAGATGCCTTTTCAGTCCAATATTCAACTTTGCTGATAGAATTTTCTAGATCGAAAAGGACCGGTGTAGCTTGAACTACGGATACTGTTGGGTTTTTCATACCAGAATGTATGAAAATGATTACATACTTATAGCTGCCAAACGGATGGATATTGCACAATTCCCTTCTTTTTATCCAAACCTTTAGGCACAAGTTCAATTCCCATAAAATTCTCCGGGGGAACATCAAAAGGAGGCTTTATTTCCCAGGTTGAAGCAGGCTCAAAACCAAAGCGGGGGTAATAATCAGAATGGCCAAGCAAGATCACAGAATCGAATCCCAGATCAGTAGCTTTTTCCAGCCCATTCATTATAAGTTTTGCACCAATACCATTTCCCTGAAGTTGTTGAATTACAGAAACAGGTGCTAATGCTAATGTCTTAGAAGTATTTTTGGTTGATCGAATTTCAATTTCAGAAAACAGAATATGACCAACTATCTTTTTCTTGTGAACAGCAACTAATGAAAGTTCAGGGATATAGAATTTACTGGATCTAATTCTATCAACCAGATCAGCTTCATCAGAACTCTCAAACGCATTAAGTAATACGGTTCTTACTGCTTCATAGTCTGAAGCATTTTCTTCTCTTATTTCTACGTTAATCATAACCCTTCTCTTATTAAATATAATATACTTAGCAGTTTATAATAATCAGTATAAGATTAGGGAAAAGCAGTTCCGAATGAGTATGAGGTAGTTTCTTTGAAGTCAGACCGAATACAAAGATTACAGATGATTCAGAACCCAGGATTTAAAAGTGGTCTGAAAATAGTCGGAGTACATTGCTTCGTTAGCCTCTTCTTTTGAAGAACACATCCCTACATTTTTGAGATCATGATTAGCACCCGGTATAACAGAGAGGGAGAAGTTATCAGGAATACCTTCAGGAAATGTTTCATTTAGTGTAGTAAGAGCCCAACCCGGATAAACCATATGGTCGTTAGACGGGAAAACAAATAGTGCCGGATCAGTTATTCTTTTAAGATCGTTTGAAGGATCAAAATCTGCAATTTCCTTCAACTGTCGCCACGCTTTTTTTAGTGGAAAGACAGAAACCCAATTAATATCTGATTGAGCTTTTTTTGAGGCTTTTTCAAAGGCTTTTTCTTTGGTTTCTCCTTCGCATAAAAATTCGCTGTTATAAATATTAGTGAGATGAAGTTCAGCATCAAAAACCGGACCTGCTATCGATGCTATTGCTTTCACATCGTCTCTGTAAAGCGACCCAACCACCTGAGCAACCCATCCGCCTTGACTGTGCCCGATAACCCCGATACGGGAAGCATCAACGTTATTGATGGTTTTCAGATAATCAATGGCTGCTTTGGTGTCATCAGCCCGGTCATAGATGTTAGACCGGTGCCATTTACCTTCAGAATCACCAACTCCTCGTTTGTCAAAATATAAAATACCGTAACCTTCTTTTATAAAAAGCGCTTCCAGATTTTGTTCTACAAAATCTTTGTAGATAGTTCGATGAGAAGAGTTTTCCCCGGAGCCAACCAGAAAGATAATCATAGGAATACTGTCAGCTTTTTGAGGTAAAAGTAATTCTCCATGAATTGTAAATCTACCACTTTCAAATGTAATATTGGTACGAAGTAAATCCTGTGCAATAGAATGAATAGGATTAAGGACAATTACTGCCAGAAGTACCGAAAAGAATCTCATTAGTTATTTTTTATTTCTACAACGTAATAGCTAAGGATAACGGATAAAAAGGAAATTAAAAATTTGGAAATCTATATTTTGCTAAAATTCACAACCAATTCTTTGATCTGATCAATGTGTCTGTTTGTATGAACTATGTTAAAGTGAATCCATTCTCTTCTCGTCATAAAACCAAAGAGAGGATGTTCGAAGCGGGTACAGATTTCATCCGGATCCTGAACTTTTATGAGTTCAACAACCTGAGATCTTGAAGTTTTAAATTTCTCAAGTAACTCGTTTTTATCCTTATCACTGTTCGTTGGGAGAACAACCCCAAAAGCCTGCAATTTTTTGGTTCGATCCCGGAACTGAGATCTTATTTTCTGAATATTTCTTTCCGTGTTTCTTGAAGGATCTTTTTCTGTTGAAGCATTAAATAAACGTGAAGTCCCAAATTCTGAACGAATGATATGCTCTACGTTTTCTGCTGCTGACCAAGTATTCTTATCAGGTTTTTTATTAAAAATATCATCTGAAATGTTTTCAATAAATTTGATGAAAGTCTCAGTATTTGATTGGTACTCTTCAACTAAATTCATGCTCTTCTTTTTTAAATTTTGTTAGCAAGATTAAGTAAATAACAACAAAAAAAATAGGCAACCATTTTCCAATGATCACCTATGCTTGTGGGAAACTTCTATCTCTCTAGTTCTCTTTAAAAGGGGAGCTGTATTTTTCATCAGAAATAAGTTCCTGATCCGTTAATGTTTTCATAAAAGCTACTAAAGCTTCTTTTTCCTGATTTGTAAGATTCAATCTTCTGGGATTATTGGAATTTTGTTGTTCAAGTCTGTTATCTAAAGTCGCGTTGGCTTGAATGCCTGAATTGTAATGTTCAACAACTTCTTCCAAGGTTTCAAACCTTCCATCATGCATATATGGTGCTGTTAGTTCGATGTTGCGCAACGAACCCACTTTGAATTTCCCGTTATCATTTGCATTCCCTGTTACAGCTCCAAGACCCAGATCAGTGAGTACGGCATCTAATCCATTATTTCTGGCTTCATCACCCACAAAAAGATCAGAAGTATGGCATTGAGCGCAATCCCCACGTCCACCAAAAAAGATATCTTTACCCAGATTTTCGAGATCTGAATAGTTTGGAAAATCCTGATCCGGATTATTTACCTGAGCTCTGCCCACATCGTATTTTGATTGATACGAAACAATTGAACGAACAAATTGAGCAAGGGCCTTAGAAATTCGATCAGGAGTAACTTCATCATCTCCATAAACCTGTTCAAATAAAACCGGATAGTAGGCTTGTTGTTCTACTTTAGAAACGAGTTCTGTTAAAGTGAGTCCCATTTCAACTTCATCCTGAATGGGTATCAAAACTTGCTCTTCCAGTGTAGCAGCTCGTTCGTCCCAAAAGAAGTGACCGTTTTCATAATACATGGCATTGGAAATTCCCATTGAATTTCTCCCGGTTAGCCCACCTTCAAAACCGGCACTGAATTGATCCGGATCAGAGAAACCGGATTCCTGCAAATGACAAGAAGAACATGAGATCATATTGTTGGATGAAAGAATCTTATCATAAAAAAGAACACGACCTAAAGTAGCTCCCCAATCAGTCACTCCATTATCATTGGGAGTATTATCCTGTTCGGTATTTGGTTGCAAATCGAAAAAATCAGGTACGTCAATATCAGAATAATTATAAGCGGAAGCGGGAAGATTCAGATATTCGCTGAGTTCGATAGTATCAACGATTTCTTCTTTGGATGAATCAAGTTCTTCGCAGGCTGCGAGTATAAAAATAGAAGAGACAATGATCAGGGAATATTTTTTCATAGCAACGTATTTAGAGAGAATGTTTCCCGTAATACACACTAAATATGGAGTACCCCTAAGAGTTCTTAAAAAACTAAAGTGCGGAAGAAATAATGGATTTCAGTTTTGGGACAAGATCCCTTTCAAACCATTCATTTTTCTTTAACCAGATATTATTTCGCGGAGAAGGATGGGGCAGAGGCATAAACTCAGGCAAGTATTCATCATAATTACGAACGGTTTCGGTGAGTGTTCCTTTCATATTATTCTGCAGATAATATTTCTGAGCATACTGTCCGATCAGAAGGGTAAGCTTTATTTCTTTGATGGAATCGAACAGAGGTTTGTGCCAAAGCGGAGCACATTCAGGCCGGGGAGGGAGGTCACCTGATTTTCCTTTGCCCGGATAACAAAATCCCATTGGAATGATCGCCAGATTCTTAGGGTCGTAAAAGACTTCATCCGTAATTCCCATCCATTCTCTGAGTCTTCTGCCACTGGGATCGTCCCATGGAATTCCGGATTCATGAACAGCTGTTCCGGGAGCCTGACCAATTACAGCAATTTTACTGGTCGGAGATGCGGCAACTATTGGACGCGGACCAAGAGGGAGATCTTTCTCGCATACAGAACAAGCTCGTATTTCCTGAAGGAGTTTTTGCATGAAAGAATATATAAAAATAAACAGGTCATCCTGAACGTGTTTCAGGATCTTAAGAAATGGCTTTTATTCCGACTGGATAAAGATTTTCATTTTTGGTAAGCAAAACCTTACACCTACACCGACCTTTAGAATTATTGGCGAGCCAAGAACGTAATGAAATCGACGGCTCCGGAGGAGCAATCATTACATTCAGGCTGATTTGTGAATATGTATCATATGACCGAAGACCTTTTGTAATGATTAGTCGATGTAATGGAGTTCGCACCAATAATTCTTGTCGGGAGCTTTTGGTACTGGCGCCTGTACTGAGGAAGCTCAGTAGCGGTACAAAAGTACACAGAGCCAGACAACAGAACCCTATAAAAAGGTTTAACTTAGCACAAGGATACCTACTTTTGTCTTGATACAAAAGTAGCAAAAGATCAAGCCGAAGTATTTAAGACGGGTTCACTGATCCTGCGCTGAATAATCCTAAAGGTCTTCGTTCATTCTTAGAAAGTTAGTACACTCTTCACCTGAAAGGATTATTCCTGCTTTGCAGACGCGTCCGGATCATGTTCTCTTTTCCGTCTTAAATACTAAGGGCATATGTTTTTTTGAACAATTCACATTAAAACCATTAATGCTAGAGCCAACTCAATACCTAAAACTATCCGTCACTTCATAGTGCTGAGATCGTTCATCCCAGCGCTTCAACACTTTTTGAGCTACTTCGGGAACATGAGCGACTTCGTAATCTTCACCAACAAACTGTTTGATGTGTTCCAAAGAGTCGAAGTACATTATGGTGATGAATTCAGTTTCATCAGAATGCTCTCGCCGTAAAACCTCGATCTTTCGATAGCCTTCCATCTTATAACCTTCAATCTGAGGAATTACCTGCTCGGTAAGAACTTTGTAATAGGCATCCGCATTTTCGGGAGTTGTCCAGCCATGCCAGATTCGGGCAATCATCTTCTTATATATTTAGGTATTTGAATAAGCCAAAAGCTTAATCTTGTAATTCCATTGCATTCACTTCACCACGGGCAGGATAATCGTTCTCTTGAATAAAGTCTATTGCCCTAAGCATATCTTTAAAAACAGGGCGACCAAATGGCATAGAGTTAATAGCCGAATAATAGAGTTCACCATCTGGGCGTATTAAAAATAATCCCGGTTCTGAAAAAAGCTCCGGCTCATTATCATTTATGGCATTTGAAAGATATAAGCCCCAATTACTTGCTTGTTCTTCTGAGAGGTCATATCCGACTTTAAGCTGATCAACTTCCCATTCTTGAACAGAAGTTCTAGCTCTTTTTTCAGAATCCATGCTCACAGTTACGGTTTCAACTCCGCGTTCCTTAAAATCATCAACTAGCTTGTTTAAAGATTGAGTATATCCTTTACAAACAGGGCAATGCAAACCTCTGTAGAAAACAACCATGGTGAAAGATTTGGGATCTTGTTCACTGAGATTCCATGTATCACCATTTGTAAGTGGGAAACTTAGATCTGGAGTTTGAGTTCTTGGGGTTAAAGTTTTCATAATCAGTAAAAAAATTAATTCACATTAACTATTTACTTAAACAAACCTAACCATGTATAGTTTCGAATGACTTAAAACTATAATCCAAAAGAATTCTAATGGCTAAAATTGTTAATGGGAGCAGGAGCTCCCATTTGGCCTTCCCAAGCAGAGCTTAGAAAGGAGGAAAATTGCTTTAATTACCAAAGAGTTGAATAACTGCTCACGATTAACTAATAACTTTTATCATTCATTTCCCTTTGGAGTAAATGACTGAATCCCGGTAATCTCTCTTCCCAGAATCAAACCATGGATATCGTAAGTACCTTCATAGGTGTTCACGGATTCCAGATTCATTACATGATGGATCACTCGGTAATCACCAACGATTCCGTTTCCGCCGTGCATATCGCGAGAAATGCGTGCAATCTCTAAGGCTCTGCCACAGTTATTTCGTTTAGCAAGTGATGTCATGGAAGGATGATCTCTGCCTTCATCTTTAAGCTTGCCCAAACGGAAAGCCAACATCTGCATATTGGTTATATCTGTGAGCATATTTGCCAGCTTGGTTTGGATCAACTGGTTGGCAGCCAATGGTTTTCCAAACTGCTTGCGATCTAAAGTATATTGACGAGCTCGTTGGTAACAAAATTCAGCGGCGCCAATGGTTCCCCAGGCAATTCCGTAGCGTGCAGAATTCAGACACATGAACGGACCTTTCAATCCTTTGATATCCGGGAATACATTTTCTTCAGGGATGAACACATCATCAAAAACCAACTCACCGGTTTCAGAAGCGCGTAAACTCATTTTGAATTTGGTGTGTGGTGCTGAAAATCCTTCCATTCCTTTTTCAACTAAGAATCCACGAATAACGCCTTCATCATCTTTATTCTCTTTAGCTTTTGCCCAAACAACGGCCACATCAGCAATAGGAGAATTTGTGATCCACATCTTTGCACCGTTCATGATCCAGCCACCATCTGTTTTAACAGCAGTGGTAACCATAGATCCGGGATCTGAGCCATGATCGGGCTCAGTAAGACCAAAGCAACCAATGATCTCTCCGGAAGCCAGCTTAGGTAAAAATCGTTGTTTCTGGTCTTCAGTACCAAAAGTAGAGATCGGATACATCACCAAAGAAGATTGCACACTCATGAAAGAGCGATAACCGGAATCTACTCGTTCCACTTCACGAGCAATTAATCCATAAGCGGTGTAGCTGGCGTCAGAGCCGCCGTATTCTTCAGGAATGGTAACACCGAGTAAACCCATCTCGCCCATTTCTTTGGCGATTTCGCGATCAAAATATTCTTCGGTATTTCCTTTGAGTGCGCGGGGTTCTAATTTACTTTGAGCGTAATCCCGGGCAGTTTCCATGATCAAACGATCTTCTTCGTTCAATTCGGATTCAAAAAGAAGTGCGTCGTCGATATTGAATAGGTTCTTTGCCATGAAGCGTAAAGACTGAGTTTTAAATTATGACTTTATTTTCGCCATAATTTAAAACTCATAATTCAACATTTATAATTATTTCTTCAGGAAAGCGTCTTTTTTAATTTGGCTGTCAAAGGTTTCAATATTCAGCTTTAGAAAGCTTAAACTTTTTTACATGAGGGTAGGGGGAGAAATTTATTGAATATACAAATCCCTCTGAATCAGAGTGAGAGATTAATCCCAGTTCTTGATTTATAAATTCATCTGACTCAATTGAATACAAAAGTTGAAAATTCTGATCATAAATATCAGTTGTATTTCGAAATTCTGCTCTGATATTTTTGCCTGAATTCATGTCTTTCATATACTGGTCCGGGTCATCAATATTAGTTGGCCAGGCAGCTGTTGCTATATAAAATTCATTTCCTGCTTTTAGAATTGGATTCAACCCACCCATACTTCCAATTGCCCTCCCATTATCATTTTGAAAGAAACCTGCTCTCATTATTTTGTCAAAATCTCTGGTTAGTTTTTTAGTTTTAGTGCTGTCAATGTTATAAAAGGAGTAGGAATATTCAGATATACCTGCTACAACCATTTGATCTTCCAAAATGGAAACATTAGAAAACCAACTCATTCCTTGTGGAATATTCAGCTCGCCAGTTAAATCAACAATAAAAGAGGATGAAATACTATCGGGATTATCAGGATTAATGAAAAAGAATTCTTTTGCAAATGAGCCGGATATACTTCTGCTTACAACCATTTTGTTTTCCATAAATCCATGAATGTTAACTCCTTTCAATTTTTCATTATTGACACTTAAGGTTTTCAGGAATTCTCCATTTAAATTAAAAAGATCAATACGAGAACGAGCAATATTGGAGATATAAATCGTCAGTTTTCCATCCCATATCATATTCCAGGCATTTTCAAAATCACCGGGACCCCGACCTTTCGAACCGGTTGCCCACCTTACTTTTCCATTTTTGTCAAAGGAAATTAGTTTTGATAACCGATCATCAAGTACATACAGATTCTGATTATTGTCTGTGAACATTGCAGTGATGCCTCCAATCAATTCTTTGCTCGTGGCGTCCTCACTTCCGAATGTTTGAACTAATTCAAATTCAACAGGAGGGTTTTCTCGCTCTTGCCATATTCCGTATTCAGGATTATAGATTGGGTTTTCTTCAGGTGTATTTTTATCAGAAGAACAGCTTAGTATAAAGCCAGATAGTAGAAATAGAATTAAGAAATTTTTCATAGTAGAACTTAAATATATCACCGATTTTAAGTTCAATATCATAAAATAAGTTCAATAAAAAAAAGCTCATAACTGTTAGGCTATGAGCTTTTATAAAAAGGGTTTCAGAGATTATGCGAGCGTTTTCTTTAACTCTCTGGCAATTACCAATCTTTGAACTTCGGAAGTTCCTTCACCGATGGTCATTAGTTTTGCGTCACGTAAGAATCTTTCCACATGGTATTCTTTGGTGTAACCGTATCCACCATGGATTTGAATGGATTCCAATGCAGCTCGTACAGATAGTTCTGAAGCAAATAACTTAGCCATGGAAGCTTCAACTGTGTAAGGCTTGCCTTTATCTTTTAGAACAGCAGCTCTTAAAACTAGCAATCTTGCTGCGTCGATCTCTGTTGCCATATCCACGATCTTTCCTTCCATGTACTGGAAATTTCCGATAGCAGTTCCAAACTGTTTTCTTTCCATAGAATATTTGAGAGCTTCTTCATAAGCGCCACGAGCTATTCCAACAGAAAGTGCAGCGATACCAACCCGACCGCCATCCAGAACTTTCATCGTGTCGACGAATCCCATTCCTTCTTCTCCTAGGAGATTTTCAGCAGGAACTTTCACGTTTTCGAAAACCACTTCTGTTGTGTCAGATGAATTCATTCCCAACTTATGCATTCCCGGGCCCGGATTCACTCCATCCCATTTTCCTTCTACGATGAATGCACTAATTCCTTTAGTTCCTTTGGATGGATCAGTTTTAGCAAGAACGATGTAAATATCTCCAACAGAACCCTGAGTAATAAAGATCTTGGAACCATTAATGATATAATGATCTCCATCTTTAACTGCAGTTGTTTTCATGCCGGAAGCATCAGAACCAGAACCGGGTTCCGTTAAACACCAGGCTGCTAATTGCTCACCTGAAGTAAGAGCTGGCATATACTTTAGTTTCTGTTCATGAGAACCTGCAACAGCGATATGTCCGGTTCCCAATGAAGTATGAGAAGCTACGGTTAAAGCCAATGAAGCATCCCAACGAGCAATTTCTTCTAATGCTAAGCAAAAACTTACTACATCAAATCCGCCACCACCGTATTGTTCTTCGTGATAGATTCCAAGCATTCCAAGCTCGCCTAATTGTTTAACAATTTCGTGCGGAAATTCTTTGCTGTTATCTCTTTCCATCACAGTGTCTGCGACGTTGCGTTCTACGAATTCTTTTACGCTGTCGCGAATCATTTTTTGGTCTTCAGTGAGGTCAAATGAGAGCTCTCTTTCTAGTACAGTATCCATCTTTTTGAAAAGTCTTTAGTTATTGAAAAATCTTGTTGGAAACGCTTCCATAAAATAACGTTTTTGCGTACCAATTTCGTTTAAGAATGTGTAAAATTTTGAACTAGTGGGATAGTGTTAAGGTGTTATAGTGTTGCGGTTGTACAAAAGTGAATCCGCAACACTATAACACCATCACACCTTAAAACTATATTTTTATCCAAAATTCCAGGTTACGCCACGGCCAATTTCAGGATCTGGAAAATTCCAATCCACAGCACCCTGATCACAGGCATACATACAAGTTCCGCATTCGATGCAGTCTTCGACTTGGAAGTGAACTTTTCCGGCTTCATCCATCGTGTAGCAATTAGCAGGACAAACCCATGTAGTGCATTTGTGAGGACAAGTTGAGTTGCAAATATCTGTATCAACAATGATATGAGGTTTGATCTCAGATTTAGCTTGATTACGGTAACTGACAAGTCCGAGTCGTTCTGGAAGGCTTAGTAGTTTCATGATTCGAAAGTGAAAAGTGAAAAAGGTAAAAGTGAAAAGTAAATGTTGAAAAGTGTTGTCATTGCATCATTTTTGAAAGCGTTGCAAATACTTGGTTCGAAAGATCCGAAAGATGCTCGATATCTTTTTCATTTAGATAATTAAGCGTTAATGCTATTTCAATTTGTGTATCAACCTCAACTAGTGAGGAACGAGCTATTTGAAGAAATCTTTTGCGCTCAGTATCAGATGAACGTGCAGAACCCTCAGCAATGTTTGAAGGTATTGATACAGAAGCTCTTCTTAATTGACTTATTAAACCAAAATTCTCAGAAGAAGGAAAAGTGCTAGTAAGCTTATAGATTTCACTAACCAATTCAATACTGGATTTGTATACATTTAGTTTTTTATGGTTTAGCTTAATCATCTTTTCACCTCTAACTTTTATCTTTTCACTTAAAGTGATTTCCTCGCTTTAAATCCTAATTTCGCTAGTTCCCAGAGGGAAGAATGTCTTTTGATGGCTCCGAGTAACATTTTTTCAGATTTCGGAGTTGGTTCATTTTTGATGCTGAAGAATTGTCTTCCAAAATCACATACCAAGTTTGGCACTTTATTCTGCATCACATCAGTATGTAATAAATGAACAGCATCCTGGAAACCTTTGATATCTTTCATAACATAGCTGTCATCCATCTTTTTGCGGTACTCTTTTAAGGTAGCGGAGGTGTAATCGTTTTTAGCTTTTGCTTCTACAATTGTTTCTGCAGCCAGAATTCCTGATCGCATTGCGTAATCCATTCCCTGAATCGCTTTTCCGGCATTCATCAATAAATTCGCAGCTTCGCCAACTAGTAAGATCCCATCTTTATACAATTCTTTAGGCATCACTCTGGAATCACCGGATGAAACAACATGAGCAGAATATTCCACAACTTCACCGCCTTTGATAGCATCAGCAATGGTAGGGTGTTGTTTGAAATGATTTAGAACATCGTATGGCTTTTGCTTCTTCTCCCGAAGGTCTTTTAATCCTAAAACAAGACCGAGAGAAATGGTATCGCGGTTTGTGTATAAAAACCCACCGCCTTCGATACCGTTTGTAGCCCATCCTACAAATTCGTTACTCATTCCACTCAATCCATTAAGCTGGAAACGATCTTCCAATACTTTCTGATCAAAACGGATGATCTCTTTAATTCCGGTGAGCATATGATCAGCAGGAACGTATTTATCTTGTAAACCAACCTGTCGTGTAAGTAGGTTATTTACACCTTCGGCGATAATTACAGAATCAGCAAAAAACTCATCTTCACCGGTTCTGATACCTACTGCTTTATCATTCTCCATGATCACTTCATCTACTTTAATATCTGTGGCGATAAATGAATCCATGGCAAAATCACTGGCGTCAATAGCTTCCTGAACTTTTCCGGCTAACCAGTTATCAAACTTTGAACGGAGAACAACAACTCCTGTATAAGGCTTTTCGTTGAAGTGTGAAGATTTAAAATCCAAAGAAAATGATGACTGTTCATCCATGAACGTAAGACGGCGATGATTTATAAATCTATCCCAACCTCCGTCTTCCTCTTCCCAATAATTTGGAACGAGTTTATTCAGGTCACTTCCCCAAAGAACTCCACCGGATACATTTTTTGATCCCGGAAATTCTCCTTTTTCGATGAGAAGGAACTTCATGTTATTTCGGGCTAATGTCATTGCAGCGGCAAGGCCGGCAACTCCACCTCCGATTACGATACAGTCAAATTTGTCTTCCATTTTCTATAGTACTGAGTATTGAGCTGTGAGTATTGAGAAACTAATAGCTCAATACTCAAATCTCACTACTATTAACCTTTAATTTTCTTTATTTCTTCGATGAATGGTGGGAGTACTTTGTACAAGTCTCCAACAATTCCGTAATCCGCAACTTCAAAAATCGGTGCGTCCGGATCTTTATTGATCGCTACAATTACCTTACTGTTTGCCATTCCAGCAACGTGTTGAATTGCTCCTGATATACCAACGGCAATATAAAGTTGAGGAGAAACTACTTTTCCTGTTTGACCAATTTGCAAACTTGGATCATATACTCCGGATTCTGTAAGCGCTCTTGAAGCACCAATCCCTGCTTTAAGTACAGAAGCAAGTTCTGAGATCAACGCTTTCCCTTCTTCATCTTTAACCCCTCGACCTGCAGCTACAATAGCCTCAGCTTCGTTCAAGTCAATGGTGTCACCTGAAGCAGAAATGATTTCGCGAAGAGTTGATTTCATTTCAGAATCATCCATGCTGAAATCTACATTTACAACTTCTGCAGATTCAAGCGATTCATTCAGATCGTAAGAACCTGAACGAACGGATACCAAAACCTTCTCAGATTTAGCTTCGGTGTTGTTCATGATCTTGGCTGCCATTACAGGTCGTTTTGCTTTTACTCCGCCATCGATCAATTCGAAGGAAGCAACGTCAGCAATAACTGCAGCGTTTTGATTAGCAGCTAAAGCTCCCAAAACATCTTTGGTGCCCTCTGTGGAAGCAAAAGCAAAAACAGATGGATTTACAGAAGCCATCACTTTAGACAAAGCTTTCAGCAAAGGTGTATTCATGTGGTTTTTGAAGATCGGGTCTTCCACAACATGAACTTTAGAAGCTCCGTACTTTTGAATGCCATCCACAAAAGAAGAAGCGTTTGCATCAATAACAACAGCTTCACATGAAGCGCCTGATGCATCAGCCAATGATTTACAATGTGATAATACTTCCAAAGATGATCGCTTTAATTTTCCGTCTGAAATTGCGATGTATGTTAAAATCGTGCTCATTTAATTCCTTTCAGTCAAATTTTGAATTTTGAGAGATGAATTTTGAATTAATCTATTCAAAATTCAGAATCCATCATTAATAATTTAATTATAGTACGTTTGCTTCAGTATCCAATAACTGAGCAACTTCGCGGGCTACTTCTTCAGCTTCGCCTTCATATTTCTTTCCGGCCTGACGGGCAGGTTTTTCTTCGTATGAAGTTACTTTAGTATCAGCTTGTAATTCAGTTTCATCAATTCCCAAAGATGAAATCTCAACCTGATCGATAGGCTTTCTCTTGGAAGCCATAATTCCTTTCAGATTTGGAATTCTTGGATCGTTCATATCATTTGAACAAGTAACTGCACATGGAGTTGGAAGCTCGATCATTTCCTGACCGCTATCTCCCTGACGTTTAACGACTAAGTTTCCGTTCTCAACCTCAAGGCCAACTGCATTCGTAGTGTATGGAAGACTTAAATGTTCAGCAACCATACTTCCGGTTAATCCTGAATCTGTATCCTGAGATTGTTTACCTAATCCAATCACATCGTATTCTTTATCTTTGAAGAAAGCAGAAAGTATTTTAGCATAACTGGCGGAATCGTATTCTTCATCGCCGGTAGCAAGAATGTGAGTCGCTTTATCAGCTCCCATTGCCAGAGCTTTTCGAATAGTTTCTGAAGCTTTTGCAGGGCCGATACAAACAACTTCAACTTCTCCGCCGTGCTTTTCTTTTAAAACTAAAGCTTCCTCAACCGCAGATGCATCGTAGGCATTTAAAACCATTCGGTCTGCATCCATGATTAGCTCGCCTTCTTTGATCTGAAGTGGTGCGTAAACATCGGGCACCATCTTAATACATATATAAAATTTCATTCTTATGGTTTTGCAATTCGTAGTTATTAATGTAACCGCTTTTTTGGGTCGACAATATACAAAACCAAAAGAAAAGTATTTTAATTCTGTAGGTTAGAATACTCGGTTAAATGCCCCTGATCTGTTTCCAAAAGAATACTGTACGCCTGACGTCTTACCGCTGCTTCAGCTTCTCCGAAAATGCCGGATATTTCTCTGGCTTTGGTGTCAAAGAAAAGGTCGAACAGATAGTTGCTTGTTGCACGGCGTTTAGAGTCTCTAATTAGTGTGAGTGCATCCAGGATTTCTTGTCTTGCCAGCTTAGGGTCATCTGAAAATTGGTCCAAACCAAGTCGGTGATAAGAATAATAAGCAGTACGTAGCGGTTCGTATGAGGCGTTCAACAGATCAGTAACGAGCGTAAATTTATTTCTTCGATTATTTGCGGCTCTTGTCCAACCGGGTGAGGCTGTGGTTTGCGCAAGATCAACTACTTGTTGAGCTTTTCTGAAATATTCAGTTCCGCCCAGTTTTGAGAAACTATCAAAATCGTATCCCAGAATAATATTGATGAAGAAATCCAGAGTCCCGGTAAGGTTATCGAATTGAAGTTCATCATGTATTAAAGTTCGTCCTTCGGGATAATTAAATCGCCACAATTCGTCTGAAAGAATAATGGAAGTTGTTTCTGTGACGGTATTATAAATAGGGCGACGAGCTGTGAATATAACTCTGGATCCGAAATCAAAGTTGGAATTACCACTTTCAATGATCAATTGTACTTGACACTGAATTCTTTCATGCTCTTCAAATTGAGCTTCTGTCCAGTTGTAATCATTGATATACTCTTCAATACGACTTTCAAGTTCAGTCAGATAGGAATATGAATTTCCTTCCAACAAATCATAATTTAAGTTTACCTCACATTCGAATTCTTGCGAAAAAGAAGAGCTTGTTACAAAGCAGAATAATATTAAAAAGTAAAATCTTGGTTTAATCACTTAGTTTTTTCCTTTATATATAACATATTATATCAATTACCACCCAATGATACGAATACGAACATATCTATATAAAATTACTTTTGTTCTAATTTTTGTTAGCACACCCAAAATGGGACTGGCGCAACTTACCATGGGTGCAGATGGCTTAGCTCTGGGACAAGCTACAACAGCTTTACAAAATAATAGTTGGGCGATCTTTTCAAACCCTGCTACCATCAACAATGAAAAAAAGAGTGTTAGTTTTTTTAGTTTAAGAAATTATGGATTCGTTGAATTAACAGATATTGCTGCATCCGGATCTTTCCCAACCTCATATGGTATTGCTGCTTTCGGATTTCACAGGTATGGAGGAGACTTGTTTAATGAAACCAGAATTCGGTTTGGATATGCAAATTCATGGAATAATTTAAAATTTGGTGCTGTATTAAACTACAATCATATTTCGCAAGCTTCTCCATATGGATCCGGTGGCGCATTGGGGATAGATGTAGGAATAACAACCATGTTGACACAAGGACTTTGGCTTGGTGCAAAAGCCACCAATTTAAACCAACCAAGCTATGATTTTGCAGCAAATGAAGAATCTCTTTCCAGAGAATTATCACTTGGTTTAAGTTATGATCTCGATCAAAATGCATTATTCCTTTTTGATATTGTAAAAGATGTCAGGTTCCCGGTTGCCTATCGGGGTGGAATAGAAGTGAAAGTTGTAGAAAATCTAAAAGGAAGGGTTGGAGTAACAACCGAGCCAAATACATATTCATTTGGAATGGGTTATGAAGCAACTCTCTGGGAAGCTAACCTTGTATTTCAGCGACACGAAACGCTCGGATTTAGTCCCGGAATAGGGTTGAATTTCTTTTTCTGAAATGAGTTGGTTAAAAAAAATAGTGTTTCTGATCATAATCGGATGTTGTTCAAGTTTGGTCTACTCCCAGGACAAAGATTCTGCAAAGGTTCAAATTGAAAAGCAGCTGGAAGAAGCCTTAGAAGAACAGGAGACTGAAGAAGGTGAGCTTGCGGGAGAACAACTGGCTCAATTCCTCGAAGAATTGGCAGCAAATCCCGTTAACATAAATTCTGCATCTGTAAACGATCTTCTCCAGATTCCCGGTTTCAATCTTAAACTAGCAAGAGCATTAATTGATTACCGAAAGAAAAACCCCTTCGTAGAGAAAGATGACATTTTAAAAGTTTCAGGAATTGGAAGAGCAACCTACACCAGAATGAGACCTTATATAACAGTTGGGGGAGTTTCGTCGCGATTTCGTGATCTGTATACAAATCCGAACTATTGGTTGGATGGAAATTCATTTGAGTACATCACCAGATATCAACAGGAGCTAGATGATCAAAGAGGCTATGAAATCCCAGATTCTTCAGGAGGGTATTTGGGAAGTCAGGGTAAATATTACCAACGATTTCGAATGTCGAGCAGACATTTATCCATAAATCTTACACAAGAAAAAGACGCCGGTGAAACGCTGAACGGACCAACAGGATTTGATTACACTTCCGGACATATTGCTCTGAAAGAAAACGGGAAATTAAAGGACCTCGTAATTGGGGATTATGCTCTGAATTTTGGTCAAGGGTTAGTTTTATGGACAGGAGGTGCTTTTGGGAAAGGAAGGGAAGTAGTTGGTACAACAAGTAAAAACGAACGTGGGCTCCGGGCGTATGGTTCGGCTCAGGAAACAGATTTTTTTAGAGGTATTGCGGCTACTTATGGTGAAAAGATCGAGACTACGTTTTTTTATTCAGATCGTCCGCGTACTGCATCTGTTATTGAGGGAGATACAACCAGATTTCCTTCCTCGTCGGGCTTTCACAGAACTTTAAATGAAAAAGATAGAAGGAATAATATTGACCAAAAAACATACGGAGGCAGAATCAGAATAGATACTCCGGTAGGTTTATTTGGTGCTACGGGATATCGCACAGAATTCAGCAGCTACATTGACAGGGGAAATGGGCTATCGAGTCTGTACGATTTTGAAGGAAGTAAAAACTCTGTTTTAGGATTTGATTACCGTGGATTGATTGGGAATGTATTGGCTTTTGGGGAGATAGGACAAAGCCATAATGGTGGAAGAGGAGGAATTATTGGGATAGAAAGTCCGATTGGCTTTTCAACGGATTTTACTATGGCATATCGAAATTATGGTCGGGATTTTCAATCTTTTATGGGAGATGGGTTTGGCGAAAGTTCATCCGATCCTCAAAATGAAGAAGGGTTTTATATCGGAATCAGGCATGGGTTAAATGACAAAGTTTCACTTTCAGCTTATGTAGACCAATACAGGTTTGATGCTCCAAGATTAGGAATTGATCAATCGAGCCAAGGGTTTGATGTACTTGGATTGATGGAGGTGGATTTAAATTCAGATCTAAATGGATATGTACTTATCAGGTCAGAAACTAAAGATGATACATTTACAGAAATAAACGAACGTGGAGTTGTGGAAGAATTTATTGGTGAACAGCGAAGATCCAGTATTCGAACACAAATTGAATATCAGTTAAGCAGAAGTGTAAGGCTGAGATCGAGAATAGAATTGGTAGAAAGTCAGGGAGCCAATGAAGACAAAGAATATGGAATGCTTTTGTATCAGGACATCAGAGTTCAGGCATCAAGTAAACTTCAGATCGATGCCAGAGTAACTGTTTTCGATACCGATAGTTTTGATTCCCGTGTATTTCAGTTTGAGAATGATTTACTCTATGTACTCTCAAATACAGCGCTATCTGGTCAAGGTCAAAGAGTATATTTTGTTCTGAACTACGAACCCAATGATTTTCTAGAGATATGGTTTAAGTATTCGTTATCCGTTTTTGAAAACGAAAACTTTGTCAGCAGTGGTTTAAACGAAATTCAAGGAAACAAAAACAGTGATTTTGGAATACAGGCCAGAGTGAAGTTTTGATTAAGAGATTGATTACCGATCGGTTTACTGTTATTCTTGGCAAAATTTAAAGCACTGCAAATATGACTTTTGAAGCTTGGGCGGTAGTTTCGGTATTAATTTTTTGTTTGGTTATGTTAATTTCTACCAAGATATCAGCTGATCTGATCCTTTTTGGTGGGTTAGCACTGTTAGTGATCACCGGAATCGTTCCCACCCCTCTGGCACTTGATGGTTTCTCGAATGAAGGAATGCTCACGGTGGCAGCGCTGTATGTAGTTGCTGCGGGATTAAAAGAAACCGGAGCAATTCAATATGTAGTTCAGAAAGTCATGGGAAATGCTTCTACAGTGAGGGCTTCTCAGCTAAGGATTATGAGCCCTGTAATGGTGATGAGTGCGTTTTTTAACAACACTCCTATTGTAGCTTCTTTTATTCCGGCCTTAGAAAAGTGGAGTAGGAGAACGGGTATTCCGGTATCTAAGGTATTGATTCCTCTAAGCTATGCTGCAATTTTAGGGGGAACATGTACACTAATCGGAACAAGTACGAACCTTATTCTGAATGGATTGCTAATTGAAGAGGCTACAACTCGATCTTTAGGATTATTTGAACCTGCTTTGATCGGGGTTCCATGTGCAATTGCGGGTTTTATCTATTTGTTGATTTTTGGAGATAAATTGCTTCCCAACCGAAGTTCAAGTATCGAAAGTTTTAAGAATACCCGAGAATACACCATCGAAATGATTGTTGAAAAAGATAGTACGATCGTTTCAAAAACCATTGAAGAAGCAGGACTGCGTAACCTTCCCAGTTTGTTTCTAGCGGAAATTATCCGTGATGGAAGATCTATTCCGGCTGTTGCTCCTCACGAAAAACTAAAAACCAATGATCGGTTAATCTTTACAGGAATGGTTAACTCTATTATTGATATTCAGGAATTCGCAGGTTTAAAATTAGCTACTGATCAGGTTTTTAAACTAGATTCCCCAAGACGGGAGAGACAACTTGTTGAAGCAGTGGTCTCTCCGGGTAACCCAATTGTTGGCCGGACGATTAAAGAAGGAGGGTTCAGAGATCGGTATGATGCTGTGGTTTTAGCGGTTTCAAGAAGAGGAGAAAGAGTTTCTAAAAAAATAGGAAATATAAGCTTAAGACAGGGCGATACTTTATTGCTAGAAGCTCACCCTAAATTTATGAAACGATTCAGAAATTCCAATGATTTTTACCTGATAAGTCCCGTTGAAGATTCAACTCCATTAACTTTTGAAGGAGCATGGAGGGCATCATTAGTTCTGTTTGGAATGGTTGGTTTAGCTGGTTTTGGAGTTCTTACGATGTTACAAGCTTCATTTTTAGCAGCTGTTGCAATGATTGTGTTTAATTGCACGAAATATTCAACGGCATTGGAAAATATAGATTGGAGAGTTTTATTAGCAATAGCATCTTCTCTTGGACTAGGAGCAGCATTACAAAATACAGGAGCGGCTTTTGTTTTTGCAGAAGGACTGTTGAGTTTTGCGGGGACTAATCCGTTATTAGCGTTAGCTCTTACATATGTATCTACTTGGCTGTTAACAGAAATGATTACCAATAATGCTGCAGCGGTATTAATCTTTCCAATTGCATTATCATTAGCAACCGAAATGCAACTGGATTTTATCCCATTTGCAATTGCAATTATTATGGGGGCTTCAGCAAGTTTTTCAACGCCCATAGGGTATCAAACTAATTTAATGGTGTACGGTCCGGGCGGGTACAGATATACTGATTACATTAAAATCGGAATACCATTAAATTTAGTAGTGGGAATAATAACTGTAACTTTAATTCCTCTAATTTGGAGCTTTTAAATAAACTACCTAATGATTGAACATATCATAGAAATTGCAAAAGAAGCAGGTCAGGAGATTTTAAAATATTATGATGAAGAAATTGAAGTAAAATCCAAATCTGATGACTCACCTCTTACTAAAGCCGACCTTGCCGCGCATCACCATATTGTAAATGAGCTGAAAAAGCTAACCCCTGAAATACCGATTATTTCTGAAGAGTCCGGAATCCCTGATTTCGATGAGAGAAAAAAGTGGGACAGATTCTGGTTAGTAGATCCTCTGGATGGAACTAAAGAATTCATAAAAAAAAATGGTGAGTTTACAGTTAATATAGCGCTGATAGTTCAGGATAAACCAATGCTTGGTGTGGTATATGTTCCTGCTTTTGACACCCTTTATTACGGAGATAGAAGTTCTGGTTCATTTAAACAAGAAAGTGATAAAAGCCCTGTACAATTGAATACATTGCCATACGATAAATCAGAAAAAGCCAGAATAGTTGTAAGCAGATCACATGGCGATGATTCTACTAAAAGGAAATTAGAAAAGATAGGGATCGAAGTTTCAGAAGAAGTTCCGTCCGGAAGCTCACTTAAATTTTGTTTAGTGGCTGAAGGAAAAGCGGATTTATATCCGAGGCTTGGGCCAACCATGGAGTGGGATACTGCAGCTGCAGACGCAGTGTATAGATATTCGATTGCAGAAGGGGAGAAACCATCTCCTTTATCTTACAATAAAGAAAATTTTAAAAATCCTTATTTCTTATTAGGATTAAATGAAAATATAAACGCAGAAGAACTATAGTAGTCTGCAACTCAAAAAAATTGATTTAAATATCATGAGTGAATTAAATAACACTTCACATCTTAAGCAATTAGAAAACGAAGGTATATACATAATGAGAGAGGTTGCTGCACAATTTGAGCGACCTGTGTTATTATTTTCCGGAGGGAAAGATTCTATTGTAATGTTTCATTTAGCCTTGAAGGCATTTCACCCGGGTCGTATTCCTTTTCCATTAATGCATGTAGATACAGGACATAATTTTAAGGAAACGATCGAATTCAGAGACAAGCTGGTAAAAAAGTATGATGTTGATCTGATAGTTGGAAGTGTACAGGAGTCTATAGATGAGGGGAAAGTTGAGGAAGAAACAGGTCCTGATGCCAGTAGAAATGCCCTGCAAACCGTAACACTTCTGGATACACTAAAGAAACATCAAGTAGATGCAGCTTTAGGTGGAGGAAGAAGAGATGAAGAAAAAGCCAGAGCCAAAGAACGCTTCTTTTCTCATCGTGATGTATTTGGTCAGTGGGATCCAAAGAATCAACGCCCGGAACTTTGGAACTTATATAACGGACGTAAAAGTCAGGGTGAAAATTTCCGCGTTTTCCCTCTTAGTAATTGGACAGAAATGGATGTGTGGCAATATATAGCACAAGAAAATATCGATATACCTTCTCTTTACTTCGCTCATGACCGGAAAGTATTTGACAGACGAGGAGTTTGGTTGGCGGATACTGAATTCGTGAACCGAATGGATGAGGAAAAACTGGTAACTAAAACAGTACGCTTTAGAACAATTGGAGATGCTACATGCACTGGAGCTGTATTATCAGAAGCTTCAGACCTTGAAGAAATTATTCAGGAAGTTGCATCTGCCAGAGAAACAGAAAGGGGCACACGTCATGATGATAAGCGTAGTGAAACGGCTATGGAAGACAGAAAGCGTCAAGGCTATTTCTAACATCCGTCAATCGAACCAGATAAATTTAAAAACACTTTATACAACAGGATGAGTCAACAGATTGAAGAAAACGCTTACTTAAATATGGATCTGCTTAGGTTTACAACAGCAGGAAGCGTAGATGATGGGAAAAGCACATTGATAGGAAGGCTTCTTTACGATTCGAAGTCCATTTTTCAGGACCAGATGGAAGCCATTGAAAAGTCGAGCAAAAGCAGTGGAGAAGAGGAAGTAAATCTTGCATTGCTGACGGATGGGCTTAAAGCAGAAAGAGAGCAAAAGATAACAATTGACGTTGCATACAGATATTTTGCTACACCAAAGCGTAAGTTTATTATTGCCGATACTCCGGGGCACACACAATACACCCGAAATATGGTGACCGGTGCTTCAACAGCAGATTTGGCAATCATTCTTGTAGACGCTTCAAAAGGGTTGTTGACTCAGTCCAGAAGACATGCTTTTATTTCATCATTATTGAGAATCCCGCATCTTGTAGTTGCAGTAAATAAAATGGATCTGGTTGACTACGATGAAAAAGTTTTTGACGAGATCGTAGCTGATTTCAGAAATTTCGCCAAAAAATTAAATGTTACTGACATATCCTATATCCCAATTTCAGCTCTGAAAGGAGATAATGTAGTTGAAAAAGGAGACAGAACGGATTGGTATAAAGGCTCCACCTTACTTCATCATTTAGAAACGGTGAAAGTAGATGCAGCAAAAAATGTTGTGGATTTTCGATTACCTGTTCAATATGTAATTCGTCCTAATCAAAATTTCAGAGGTTTTGCAGGTCAGGTATCGTCAGGTCATGTCCGTCCCGGAGATGAAGTTACAATTTTACCTTCAGGGCTTTCCACAAAAGTTAAAGAAATTGTTACACGTGATGGTAATTTGGAGGCAGCCTTTACAGGTGACTCTGTGACTTTAACCATGGAAGACGAAATTGATATCAGCCGTGGCGATATGATAGTTAGGAAAAATAACGTTCCAACTATTCGAAACAACTTCGAGGCTTATTTATGTTGGATGAACGAGAAGTCTTTAGAGCCCGGTAAACAATACTTGATACAACAAACTACACAAACTGCGAAGGTATTTATTGACGATATCCTTTATCGCATAAATGTAGATAGTTTAAGCCGTGAAGATACGAATAAGCTTGACCTGAATGAGATAGGAAGAGTAAAGATACAAGCCAGTAAACCCATTTTCTTTGATCCGTATCAAATAAATCAGAGAACAGGAAGCTTCATTATTATCGATCCTGCAACTAACGTTACAGTAGGTGCAGGGATGATCAGGGCGGGATCAACTACAGATGGAGAAAAGAGTAGGGCATCTATAAGACAAAAATCACCGAATGTAGTTTGGGAGCCTTGGAATATTCCAAGAGAAGAACGAGAAGAACGAAATGGTCATAAAGCCAAATTACTTTGGTTTACAGGTATTTCAGGTTCCGGGAAAAGTACCATCGCAAAAGCTCTTGAAAAGAAGTTATGGGATGATGGTAAGAAAACAGTGTTATTGGATGGAGATCAGGTACGACATGGTTTAAATGGAGATCTTGGATTCAGTGCTTCTGATAGAAGAGAAAATATTAGACGAGTTGGTGAAGTTGCACGCTTATTCTACGAGCACGGTAATATTGTACTCTGCACATTCGTATCTCCTTTCAACGAAGATCGTGAGGATCTAAAGACACTATTTCCTGAAGGAGAGTTTCAGGTAATTCATGTTGACTGCAGTTCTGAAAAAGCTCAGGACAGAGATCCTAAAGGTTTATATAAGAAAGCAAAAGAAGGAGAGATCATAGGGCTTACAGGATATGATGCAGACTATGAAATTCCTGAAAATCCGACGCTATTGATCGATACAGAAAAATTATCTGTTGATGAAGCTGTTGAAGAATGCATGAAAATTCTCTCTTAAAAGTTTGGTATTCCTTATTAAATTATCCAGCTGACGGACAACCTGTCGGATAGATATTTTTTAGAAGAAAGAGGTTCGCTGAATACAGGAACGCAGATTACACGGACCTCCCCGTTCCATTGCTACATTTTCTGTTCGAGGCAGCTCGCCCCTCCTTGGTTAAGGAGGGGGAATTCTTGAGTTGATTCTAAATTTTATTAACGAGTCCGCCCCTTGTTGAAGGAGCCTGCCTTTGTCGGTAGACAGGGAGACAGAGGAGATCTTTTCTACTTTAATTCAATTTAAGCTCATCCTTATAGATGTCAGATAATTCGTTGACAGTTTTTTGAACAGTAAAACAGTTAGGGTCATCCCGAACTTGTTTCGGGATCTTTGTGGGGGTCGGGGCTTTAATTTTATTTAAGCTGTGCAATCAACGATGTAGTGCGGACTAAAGTCCTTACTGGTGAACTGGAGAAGAATTTTGTTGGTTAGATAACTAGGAATTTATCTCCTGGTTTCTAATATCCATCGAGTAGTTTATAAACGATCATGTACTTTTGGCCGATACTGAGCTTCCTCAGCACAGGCTCCAGTACCAAAAGCTCCCGACAAGAATTAGTAACGCGAACTCCATTACATCGACTAATCATTACAAAAGGTCTCCTTTCGTATGATACATATTCAAGAATCAGCCTGAGTGTAATGATTGCTTCTCCGGAGCCGTCGATTTCATTACGTTCTTGCTCCGCCAATAATTCTAAAGGTCGGTGTAGTTGGAAGCTTTTTAAGAAATAGTCAGAATTATAAACAAGTCAATTTTTGTAAGTGAATTATCTAACTTCTACAATCCCGAATTTATCTCGGGATCTTTGTGAGGACCAAATTCGTAGATAGCTTCAATAAAAATGAACAAAAACTATTCACGACAAATGAAATAATATAGCCATTGTGTAAGATCCTGAAAAAAGTTCAGGATGACGGGTTTTTAGGTTTGATTCTGAATAACTGGCTTATCAATGCTTTAGACTAACCGAGAAACTAAATCTGATTTTGTTAAGACGTCACCTTCCCACATCGATGGGAAGGGACAGGAATGGGTTTTCCTCATCAACAACTCCGTCCATTCTAAGGAGTATGATATGTATAAAACCTCTCTCCAATGCATAAACTGTTCGGACTGAAGTCCTCTCTGATGAACTTAATAATGAATCTTGGTGATGATTTAGATTTGATTATATAAACCAGCCAGGATTTTAATCCGCAGCGATTTAATAATTGACCGAATAATAAATTGCAGAATCTGAAGAATCTTGTGGTTGGAGGTTCTCCGTACTAATTCTAGATCTGACCAACGATATCTTCCCTTTGTTGAAGTGGAAGACAGATGGATAAATATACAGTAAGGAGCTGCGAAGCGCCCCCCTATTTACCTGTACTTATAATATTCAGAATATGTACGCTTATAGTAATTGTAGTTGGTATAGTAATCAGTGCTCTTTTTAGGATCAAAAGCATTAAGAACGATACCAAGAACATCCGCATTCAAATGCTCCAGACCTTCAAGTGTAAACTTTAACTCTCTTTTTGTAGTTACATTGAATCTTGAAACTACAATTAAGCCATCAATCAGACGAAGCAATGAAGCCGAATCTGATATAATTCCATAGGGCGCAGTGTCCAGAATAATATGATCGTATTCAGCTTTGTATTTATCAATGAGTTGTTTGAGTCGTTTACTGTCTAGTACAGAAGCCGGTTCCGGGGTTTTATGCCCTACCGTAATTAAATCAACATTAGGAGCTACTGTACTAAGGCGTACATCTATTGAAGCATCAAACAATGCATCAGAAAGTCCCGGTTCTTTGTTTTCACCAAAGATTTTGTGTTGTGTAGGTCGTCGTAAATCTAGATCTATAATAAGTACTTTCTTCTCAGATCCCGTAAAAGTTACAGCCAGATTTGCCGCTACTGTGCTTTTACCTTCCCCTTTGGTAGCACTAGATACCATCAATATTTTATATTCTTTATCTGGGTTTGCATATACAACATTAATTCTCAGTCTACGGTAAGCTTCGGATATAGGTGAAATATGATCAAAGAAAGTGACTAGTTGATTTGATATGGATTTATCACCAATATATTGTCTCTCATTCGGATTAAATTCTCCTACAACGGAGAAGTCAGGAATTGCTCCTAAAACCGGCTTATTAAAATCTCTAAGTACGTCCGTAGAAGTAATGCGATCATTCATCATTTCTAAAACTAAAACACAACCTGTAGCAAGAACTCCTCCAAGTAAAAACCCAGCTAGAATAATGATTTTTTTCTTTGGTTTAATTGGCGCTTTTGTAGGAATGGCATAATCTAAAGGACGACCTAATCCAAACTGCGTCTTTTCCCATAAGCTCATTTCAGCAAATTGAGCAGAAACTTGTAGATACATTTCTTCTGTTACACGAACATTTCTTTTTAGTCGAGCAAGTTGGATAATTTCATCAGGAAGTTTTTCGAACCTAGTATTTGTTTTTTGATATCTATCATTAATGACATCTCCTTGTGTTTGAAGTTGAGTTCTCTTGACCTCTAGCTCCAAAAGAGTTTTTGTAATCTCTGCAATTCTCTGTGTCACAGTTTCTTCACCAGAGCCAATAAAGCTCAGGTAAAGGTCTGATTCTGAAGTCAGTAAAGCATTAGTGCGATCCTTAATCTGTTTCTTTACTTGCTCGATCTGCCTATCAATTCTTACGATTTCTGGATTATTTTCTGAAATATCCGGGTTCTTTGTTAGTAATAGCAATTTATTTGTCTCAAGCTCTGCAAGTGCATATTGATAGCGCTCTATAATAGGTCCAATTGCTTCCGAATACTGGTTCGCGAGGCCAGGCTTTATTTCATTTAATTGATTTTTATATTGTTCAATACCAGAATTTACGGCTACCAATTCTACTTCAAGGTTTTGTTTTTCAACTTCTATACTGGCAATTGAAGAAACCAATTTTTCAGATTGAGGATCTAAGGCAACCAGCATAGTTCTATTCATAAATAACTGGAGAGAATCTTCAGTAGAAATAAGTTCCTCCTTCAATCTAGATCTTTCATCACTTAAAAAGTCAAGGGCAGATACAGCCATGTTTCTATTCTGGTCAGTAGAAAGAGCAGAGTAGGTATTCATAGTTAAGTTAATGATGGTAGCAGCTTCGGTAGGTAGTGGGCTTGTATAAGAAATTTCTACAATGTCAGCATTAGGGTCCTTTTTTTCAAAACTAATATTAGATCTAAATCTTGAAGCTATACTTTCAATATCTATAGAAGTTGAATCTTCAGGATAATTTTTCCAAAGAATCGGAAACTTTCGCCCGTGTTCATCAAATTCTATATCGTTGATACGCTTTGCTAAATTTAAACTTAGTTGTCTTGATTGCATAATTTGCAATTCATTGGCAATAGTGCTACCAACTCCAATTCCATAAGTACTAGTTAATAAATTTTCAATTCCAGCTCCTGCATAAGAATACCTGTTCTTGCTCTCGCTTATAATAATCGTACCTTTACTTTCATAAATAGGTATCTGCATCGAAGCGTAAATGGCTGATAATATAGTAACAAGACCAGTTATTGAAATTAGAGTCCACTTGTATAAAAAAAGAACATTAAATACTTTTAATAGATCGATTTCTTGATCATCATCAGAATTTTGTTGGTTTGTATGTGATGAAAGAATAGAGTTTGAACTATTATGAGAATTTCCATTATAATGCATCTAATGAATCTTAATTTGAACTTGAATTTTGAATAATAATACAAATATAAAGAAAGTATTCCTGATTACTATTATTAAATACCATTAAATAGTCTTAATTTTTAAACTTGTAAATCAAAAATAGAATAGACATGTATGGCATTGATAGCAGTTATTTCTGATGTTCATGGTAATTTACCGGCGCTGGAAGCTGTATTGAAAAAAATTAATGAATATAAACCCGATATATATTTATGCTTAGGCGATGTTGTAGGCTACGGTCCATACCCTTCAGAGTGTTTAGATCTTATTAAAAACAGAGGTATGTCTACTGTTTTAGGGAATCACGATGCTGGTGTATGTGGGAAATTGAGTCTTAAACACTTTAAGTCACCTAACAGACGGCTAATTGAGATGACAAGTGAAATGCTGAATACGAAACAAATGCAATGGCTAAGAAGTCTGCCACTTGTTTTAGAGAATCAGGAGTGGTTAGCTGTACATGCAGAGCCCTTAAATCCTGAAAAATGGATGTATGTAGATAGCGCTATCAAAGCTAGAAAAATATTATCAAAGGTCGAACAACAGCTTTGCTTTGTTGGTCATACTCATATGCCGGGAACAGTTTCTGATAAAATTGGAATCACGACTTTTAACCAGAAATATAAATATCTTATAAATCCCGGAAGTGTTGGACAATCGAGAGATGCAGATTTTAGAGCATCTTACTGTATGGTAAATACTGATAAATGGTCAGTTGTATTTGATAGGGTAGCTTATGATACAGAAAGAGTTTTAACTAAATTGAGTAAGCTGGGATTTACAAGAAGTGAATCGCATAGATTATTACGATATTAAAATAAAATTTCAATAAATAAATACATATTTTTGCCCACCGTAAAGATTAATTATAATTAAGCAATAGTGAAACAAATAGGAATTGCACTTTTTTTGGTGTTTGTGATAGCAAGTTCGTTAGTAAAAGCACAAAGTAGTCAAATGAATTCAGCATCTCAGCAGTTTAGAATAGGTGAGAGAGTAATCCGAATTTCTGAGCCAGGACAACTTTCAGATTCTATTAATGTTTGGGGGGATGTAGGTAGTTCAGGACGATATTTAATTCCTAAAGGTACCGATTTAACTCAGTTGTTATCATATAGTTTTGGGCCGATTACATTAAGGGATGGTCAAACTCAGATAGATTGGTCAAAAATGAGGGTAGAGATAAACATTCAAGACTTTGATCCCGAAAGTGGTACTCAAACTATTAGCAAGTTTAAATATAGATTCGAAGAGCCTTTTCCGAAAGGGTTGAGGGAATTTAAATTAAAGAATAATCAAACTGTTACTGTTAGGGTAAAAAGACGTCCTTCATTCAGAGATTATTTAGGAGTGTTTGCATCAACAGTATCTGCTGTTGCATCCACTATTATACTATTGGATAGATTAAATGGCAATTAAAATAGAATTTAAGGATTCAAAAAATTGAATATAGAAAGAGCTAGAATTGGTATTATTGGCTTAGGCTATGTCGGGTTACCACTTGCTGTAGAATTCGCAAAAAAATTCTCAACTGTTGGTTTCGATATCAATAAAAATAGAGTAAGTGAATTAAACAATGGTCATGATCGTACGTTAGAAGTACTTGATGATGATTTGAAATCAGTATTAAACTCCAATATTAATGAAAAAGGGTTAAAGGTTGTATGCGATGCTAAAGGTTTAGAGAATTGCAACGTATATATCATAACTGTTCCTACTCCTACCGATAAGCATAACCGTCCTGTGCTAACTCCTTTGGTTAAGGCAAGTGAAACCGTAGGTAAAATACTTAAAAAAGGAGATGTGGTTATTTATGAATCTACTGTATATCCTGGGGTAACAGAAGATGATTGTATTCCCGTTCTTGAAAAAATATCCAGATTAAAATTTAATAAAGATTTTACAGTAGGATATAGTCCTGAGAGAATTAATCCGGGGGATAAGGAACATACTTTAACCAAGATTTTGAAAGTGACTTCGGGTTCAACTCCTGAATCAGGCCAGTTTGTTGACGATTTATATAAGTCAATTATAACTGCTGGAACTCATCTAGCTCCAAGTATTAAAGTTGCCGAAGCAGCAAAAGTTATAGAGAATTCGCAAAGAGATATTAATATTGCTTTTGTGAATGAATTATCTAAGATATTTAATTTACTCGAAATTGATACCGAAGACGTTTTAGAGGCTGCAGGAACAAAATGGAATTTCCTGCCTTTCCGACCCGGTCTAGTTGGTGGACATTGCATTGGAGTAGATCCTTATTATTTAGCTCAAAAAGCTCAAGAGGTGGGATATCATCCGGAAATAATACTTGCCGGAAGAAGAATAAATGATAGTATGGGTAAACATGTAGCAACCGAAGTAATAAAATGTATGATGCGGAAGGACCTCAAAGTGATTGGGTCAAATATTCTTATGCTAGGTATTACGTTTAAAGAAAACTGTCCGGATATTAGAAATACAAGAGCTATTGATATTTACAATGAATTAAAAAGTTATGATACAAATGTCGAAGTTTTGGATCCTTGGGCTGACCCTGAAGAAGTGAAAGAAGAGTATGGTATAAGTTTATTAAACAGTGATGATCTTCAGAATTTTAAGAAATATTCGGCTATTATTTTAGCCGTATCTCACGAAAAATTTAGAAATCTTCAAATTGAAAAAAATAAAAATTGTGTGGTTTATGATGTAAAAAGCTTTTTAGATAAAAGTAAAGTGGATAAGCGACTATAGTACCTGCCTGAGAAATTATATGAAAGAAAAAGAAATTAATTTATTAATAACAGGTGGTGCGGGTTTTATTGGTTCTAATCTGGTTGAATATTTTCTGAAAGATGAGCGCATAGCTTTGGTAAGGATATTAGACGACCTTTCAAGCGGTTACTACGAGAACTTAAAAGAATTTGAAAGACATCCAAAGTTCGAATTTGTTAAAGGTGACATCTGTAGTTATGAAACTTGCTTAGACGCGACAAAAGGTATAGATAAAATTACACACCAGGCAGCGCTTGGTTCAGTACCTAGATCTATAGAAAACCCAATGCGTTCTGCAGAAGTTAATATTTTAGGTACAGTTAATATTTTGCATGCTGCTGTAGAGAATAATATAGATAGAATTGTTTTGGCATGCAGTTCAAGTACTTATGGTGACCACCCTAGTTTACCTAAAGTGGAAAATAAAATCGGAAACCCACTTAGCCCCTATGCGGTTACAAAATTATCAATTGAACAATTTGCAGATGTATTTCACAAAACTTACGGACTAAATTTTGTAGGTTTACGATATTTCAATGTTTTTGGCCCCAAACAAAACCCTAGTAACCCATATGCTGCGGTTATTCCAATTTTTTGTCAAGCATTTATTGATGGTAAATCTCCAACTATTAACGGAAAAGGGAACCATAGCCGTGATTTTACATATGTAAATAACGCTATTCAGGCCAATGACTTAGCTTTATTTACTAAGAACGAAAAATCATTAAATGAAATATATAATGTAGCTTGCAACGAAAGAATTTCTTTAAATGAATTGGTTTATGCATTACAGGCCATTAGCGGTAAAGATATTCAACCTATCTATGGACCAACTCGCCCAGGTGATGTTTTACATTCTGAAGCAGATATATCAAAAATTATTGAGCATTTAAATTATAACCCTGAAGTTTCATTCATTGAAGGATTAGAAAAAGTTTATAATTGGTATAAGCTTTTTACGAATGAGTAATCAAATATTATATAACAAAACATGTTATTGGAAATAGATCGATGAATAAGGATTCAAAAATATTTATTGCAGGGCACAGAGGGATGGTGGGTTCATCTATTGTTGAGAATTTAAAGTTTAATGGATATAACAATATAATTACTGCTACGAGCAATGAACTAGATCTTACAAATCAGGAGGGCTGCAATAATTTTGTTAATGAAAATAGGCCCGAAGTGGTTATTATTGCCGCTGCTCGTGTTGGGGGAATATTGGCAAATAGTGAGTATCCTTGGGAATTCTTATATGAAAACTTGATGATTGAGGCTAATTTAATTAACGCGGCTCATCAAAATAATGTTCAGGATTTAATCTTTTTGGGAAGTTCTTGTATTTATCCTAAAATGGCTTCTCAGCCATTAAAAGAAGATTACTTGCTTACGGGATCTTTAGAACCTACAAATGAATGGTATGCTATAGCTAAGATCACGGGAGTTAAGATGTGTCAGGCTTTAAACAAGGAATATGGAAGAAATTATATATCTTTGATGCCGACTAATTTATATGGTCCACGGGACAATTTTAATTTAGAAACATCTCATGTTTTGCCTGCAATGATGCGTAAGTTCCATGAAGCTAAACAAGCTGGGCATACACCGGTATCTTTATGGGGTAGTGGTTCTCCTAAGCGTGAATTTCTTCATACAAGCGATTTAGCAGAATCAGTACGGTTTATAATGGAATATGAGGGCAAATTAGATCACGATCTGATTAATGTGGGAACTGGAAAAGATTTAATGATTAAAGAACTTGCAGAAACTATTCAGGGAGTAATCGGTCATAAGGGAATTATTGAATGGGATGTTTCCAAACCCGATGGGACACCAAGAAAATTAATGAATGTTTCTCGTATTAATGAACTTGGTTGGAAAGCGAAAATAAGTCTGAAGAAAGGTATTGAGACTACATATGGCTGGTTTTTAGAAAACCAGAAAATACTAAAGGAAGTAAAAATAGGTAATTGAGGAGTTTGAGTTAAAACAGAATATAGATTTGGATCTTAAAGTTTATGGGAGTAAAACCATATGGCTTCACCGTTAAGCTATATAAGATAAATTAAGATCAACTTTCCCAAATAATTTAATTTGATCTCAAAGGTAATATGATCATAAAAATCGATATGACTTAATATTCGGTAGTCTGATCGTAGGGAGCTATAAAGATTTAAAATATCTACATTTTTAATATCTGTAACTTGGTGTAGTAAAATTAAATCAGTTGTTCTGATTAAATATATTGTGAATTAAAGCAGATTTAGAGAACGTAACAACAGCGTTTATTAAACTCCATAATTTATTTCAAAAAGACTAAAATAATAAGTAATAATAAATGAATAAAGTCGCACTAATAACAGGGATTACGGGGCAAGACGGTGCCTATCTAGCTGAATTATTATTAGAAAAGGGGTATACAGTACATGGGATAAAAAGAAGGGCCTCGTTGTTCAATACTGATCGTATAGACCATCTTTATCAAGATCCACATGTTGAGAACCAAAGATTGTTTTTGCATTATGGTGATATGACCGATTCTATGAATTTGACTCGAATTATTAAAGAATGTGAACCTGATGAGATTTATAACTTAGCAGCTATGAGCCATGTAAAGGTTAGTTTTGATACACCAGAATACACTGCAAATGCTGATGGGATAGGTACGTTGAGGATTTTAGAAGCTGTTAGATTACTTGGAATGGAAAGTAAAACAAGAATTTATCAGGCGTCCACTTCTGAGTTATATGGTTTAGTTCAAGAGGTTCCTCAATCGGAAAAAACACCATTTTACCCACGATCACCTTATGCAGTTGCAAAAATGTACGCCTACTGGATTACTGTAAATTATCGCGAAGCCTATGATATGTTTGCATGTAATGGCATCTTGTTCAATCATGAATCGCCATTACGTGGAGAGACTTTTGTAACTCGTAAAATTACAAGAGCTGCAGCAAAAATTGCTTTAGGGTTGCAGGATAAAATGTACATTGGAAATATGGATGCCAAGCGAGATTGGGGGCATGCTAAAGATTATGTGGATGCTATGTGGCGTATCCTGCAGCAGGAAAAACCAGAAGATTTTGTAATTGCCACTGGAGTAACAACAAAAGTGCGTGATTTTATAACCTTGGCTTTTACCGAAGTAGGTATTCATTTACGCTTTGAAGGTGAAGGGATTGAAGAAACAGGGGTCATTGACTTTATTGATGAAAAAAAGTATGAGTCTTCAACAGCTCTAAAATTTAATGACTCGAACTTGAAAGTAGGAAAAAAAGTAATTGAAGTAGATCCTCGTTATTTTCGTCCAACAGAGGTAGAACTGTTAATTGGAGACTCGTCGAAAGCTAAAGAAAAACTAAATTGGGAACCCAAGTACGATTTGCAAGCTCTATTGAAAGACATGATGAAAGCAGATGTAAAGCTATTTAGAAAAGACTTAGATCTTAAAGAGGCGGGACATAAAATTTTAAAACAAGCTGAATAGGATTATGGATGTTATAAACCTTATCGGTAGAAAAAAAGAACTGTTTAAAAGTGATATTTCTGTCAAGGAAAAAGAATTGAATGAGCAAGTATCTAATTCGACATTTTTAGTAATTGGTGGAGCTGGTTCGATTGGACAAGCAGTTACAAAGGAAATATTCAAAAGAAACCCAAAAAAATTGCATGTTGTTGATATTAGTGAAAATAACATGGTAGAATTGGTTCGCGATCTTCGGAGTTCATTAGGGTATATAAATGGTGAATTTAAAACCTTTGCACTTGATGCTGGTTCGTTCGAATACGATGCTTTTATAAAAGCTGATGGGCAATATGATTACGTATTAAATTTGTCAGCATTGAAACATGTAAGAAGTGAAAAAGATCCTTTTACCCTTATGAGAATGGTGGAGGTAAATATTTTGAATACGATTAAAACCATACAGCAGGCTAGAGATAAAGGAACTAAGAAATATTTTTGCGTTTCAACGGATAAAGCGGCTAATCCTGTAAATATGATGGGTGCTTCTAAACGAATTATGGAGCTTTTTCTGATGCGAGAAAGTCAGAGTATTGATATTTCTACTGCCCGATTTGCGAATGTTGCTTTTTCCGACGGTTCGCTCTTGCATAGCTTTAACCAGCGTATCCAAAAAAAACAGCCTGTAGTTGCTCCAAATGATATTAAACGCTATTTCGTCACCCCGCAAGAATCAGGGGAATTGTGTTTGATGTCCTGCTTATTGGGAGATAATCGGGATATTTTTTTTCCAAAATTAAGTGAAGACCTACATTTAATCACTTTTTCCGAAATTGCTGTTAAATATTTGGATATGAGGGGGTATGAAGCTTATTTGTGTTCTAGTGAAGATGAAGCTAGGGAATTGGTTGATGTTTTACCGCAAGAAGGAAAATGGCCTTGTTTGTTCACAAAGAGTGATACTACTGGTGAAAAAGATTTTGAGGAGTTTTTTGTAGAAGGTGAAAGACTTGATTTAGAAAGGTTTAAAAATTTGGGAATTGTTAAAAGTGCTCTCAGTTTTGAAGAAGAAAAACTGGAATATTTCTTAAAAAAAGTTCAAAGTATGAAGGAAAGTCTTAATTGGACAAAAGCTGATTTGGTAAATCTTTTTCATGATCTGCTTTCTGGTTTTGATCATAAGGAGACTGGTAAATATTTAGATTCTAAGATGTAATGAATCAAGTAGAGAAATTTATAGAATTTGTTCAGGAGCAGTATAAAACAACTGATTTCATCCCACTACACGAGCCTCGTTTTCTGGGCAACGAAAAGAAGTATGTCTTGGAAACAATAGAGTCTACTTTTGTTTCCTCGGTAGGGGCTTATGTAGATAAGTTTGAAGAGATGATGGCTGAAATATCTCAAACGAAAAGAGCTGTAGCTGTAGTTAATGGGACAGCGGCACTTCAAGTTGCACTTCGCTTGGCTGGGGTTAAGGAAAGTGATGAAGTAATAACGCAAGCACTTACTTTCGTTGCCACCGCTAATGCTATTGCTTATAATAATGCTAAACCTGTTTTTTTGGATGTAGATGTGGACACAATGGGGCTGTCTCCTAAAGCGGTAGAGTCATTTCTTGAAGAGTATGGGGAACTAAGGGAGGAAGGTTGTTATAATAATAGAACAGGCCGCAAAATTTCGGCATGTTTGCCAATGCATACTTTTGGATTTCCGGTACATTTGAATGAACTTCTTGAAGTTTGTGATAAATGGAATATTCCAGTGGTAGAAGATGCTGCTGAATCTATTGGTTCAAACTACCATGGTAAACCAACCGGCAGTTTTGGACAGTTTGGAATTTATTCTTTTAATGGTAACAAGATTGTAACTGCAGGAGGGGGAGGAGCAATTGTAACGAATGATAAACAATCAGGAGATTTTGCTAAACACCTTACAACTACTGCGAAAAAAAATCACAAGTACGAATATATACATGATGAAGTTGGTCACAATTACAGAATGCCAAACTTGAATGCAGCTTTGATATGTGCCCAATTGGAACAATTAAACTCATTTATAGAAAATAAAAGAAAACTGGCCGAAAGATATGAGTCATTTTTTGAAGAAAAAGGGATTCAATTCAGAACTGAGAATCCAGATACCAAAGCAAATTATTGGTTAATGTGTGTAGAACTAAATGACCGAAAAGAGCGGGATCTGTTTCTCAATCAAACAAATAAAAAAGGTGTCATGACTCGACCAATTTGGCAGTTGATGCACAAATTGCCTATGTATGCACATTGTTTTCGTGATACACAAAAAAATGCAGAGTATTTAGAAGGTCGAATCGTAAATATTCCAAGTAGTGTGATTATTAATGAGTAAGCAAGTAATCATTGGATATTCAGGACATTCATTTGTCGTACTTGACGCTGCAGAGAAAGCAGGTTTTGAGATTTTTGGTTATACCGAAAAACATAAGCAAGCCAAAAATCCATTTAAGCTTGAATATATTGGGTTTGAGGGTAATTCAAATTTTGAAGGTTGGGATAACGGTTTCGAATTTGTTCTGGGAATTGGTGACAATAAAATTAGAGAAGGAATTACCGAGTTATTGACTTTAAAAAGGGAGTCATTATTAACAGTTATTCACCCATCTTCGAATGTTGGTTCTAAAGTAGAATTTGGGGCAGGGACTTTTGTTGCGGCTGGTACTTCAATTAACCCAATGGTTAAAATTGGAAAAGCTGTAATTTTGAATACTGGAGTCATTATTGAACACGAATGTAAAATAGGCAACAGTGTACATGTTGCTCCAGGTGCAGTATTGGCAGGCAATGTGAAAGTAGGAGATCGATCATTTATTGGTGCGAATGCTGTTGTTAAAGAAGGGGTTGAGATTGGAAGTGACGTAATAGTCGGAGCGGCTGCAGTTGTTTTAGATAATGTTCAGAATGGAAGTAAAATTGTGGGTAATCCAGGTCGAATAATATGAATTTTGATAGAGTGCTTATAATTGCTGAAGCCGGAGTTAATCACAATGGTGATATAGACAAGGCTATTGAGCTTATTGATGTAGCTTCAAAAGCAGGTGTGGATATTGTAAAATTCCAAACATTTAGAGCAGATAAGATTGTTAGTAAAGCTGCTAAAAAGGCAAAATATCAATCTAAGAATATTGATAATGAAGATGATAGTCAGTATAACATGCTGAAGTCTCTTGAGCTTAGTGAGAAAGATCATCAAACATTGATAAATGAATGCCAAAAAAGAGAAATCCAGTTTTTATCTACAGCTTTTGATGTCGAGGGGATAGATTTTTTGAATCAATTTGCTCTTCCTTTTTTTAAAAGCCCGTCTGGAGAAATTACTAATTATCCATATCTTAAGTGTTTAGCTGAAACTGGAAAACCTGTGGTTCTTTCAACAGGTATGGCTGATATGCAAGAGATTGAGTCTGCATTAAAGGTATTAACCGATTATGGTTTGACAAAAAACGATATCACGGTGTTACATTGTAATACAGAGTACCCAACACCAATGCAAGATGTTAATTTGAAAGCTATGAATTCAATCGCAGAACGGTTTAAGGTACAGGTTGGATATTCTGATCATACATTAGGAATTGAGGTCCCTGTAGCAGCGGTTGCATTGGGAGCGAAAATCATAGAAAAACACTTCACGCTTGATCGTAATTTACCGGGACCTGATCACCGGGCCTCATTAGAACCAGGAGAGCTTAGGGATATGGTTACAGCAATTAGAAATACTGAGAAGGCAATTTCTGGTAACGGAAAAAAAGAACCTAGCCCAAGTGAAGCCGAAAATAAACAGGTTGCCAGAAAAAGTATTCACACTAATCGTGCTATTGAAGCAGGGGAAATTCTTAAAGAAGAAGATATTATACCACTTCGACCAGGTAATGGAATCTCTCCGATGAAGTGGAAAGATATTATTGGTAAGGCTGTGAATAGACCATATGAAACAATGGAAATTCTTACATGGGATTCATTGGAATGAAAATTGGAGTTCTTACAAGTTCGAGAGCTGATTTTGGGATTTACCTTCCGTTACTTAAGCAAATGGAAAAGGATGAGTTTTTTGATATAAAGATCATTGCCTTTGGTACCCACGGTTCACACTTTCATGGTGAAACGATTTCTGAAATAAAAAAAACAGGATTTAGTAATATAGATCTCATTCAATCTCTTTTATTAAATGACAATCCAAATGGAATAAGCACTTCCTATGGGCTGACAGCAACAAAATTTTCTGATTATTGGTCAATAAATAAATTTGATTTGGTATTTTGTTTGGGTGATCGGTTTGAAGTGTCAGCTGCGGTACAAGCGGGTATCCCATTTGGAGTGAAATTTGTGCATTTGCATGGCGGAGAAACGACACTAGGAGCCATTGATAACATCTACAGGCATCAAATTACCCTAGCCTCAAAAATTCATTTCTCTTCAACTGAAGCTTATAAAAAAAGAATCCAGTCAATAATTAATAATAGAGACCATATATATAATGTAGGATCTCTTAGCTTAGATAGTATTGAAGAATTCCAATTTATGGGGGAAGAAAATTTTAAAAATAAATTTAATCTCCCTTATGGCCCATTCGTTTTGATAACTTTTCACCCTGAAACGGTAGATATCAATAAAAACCAAAGGTATGCACTGGAAATGAAGTCCGCATTGAAAGAAATGAGCAATGAATATTTTTTGGTGATTACGATGCCAAATGCAGACACGAATGGAAAGATATTTCGAAATGCTATTGAAGAATTGAAAAATGAAATCCCAGAACAACTTCTATGTATTGAAAGCTTTGGTAAAACTTATTATTTCAATGCAATGAAGTATTCAGAATTCTTAGTAGGTAATACTTCAAGTGGTATCATAGAAGCGGCTTCTTTCGAGAAGTATGTAATAAACGTGGGAAACAGGCAAAAAGGACGAGCCAAGAGTACAAATGTAGTAGATTGTTCTTTTAGTTCTAAAGAAATATTAAAGAGCATTGAGGAAGTGAAACATCTGGGATCATTTAATGGAGCTAATATTTATAAGAAATCTAACACTGCAAAAAGAATTGTTAAAATATTGAAGAATAACTATGCGTCATTTTAAAGAGCACTTAATCCCTTCAGGTACTTCTATTAGAGAATCACTAAATGTTTTGGACGAGTTGGCTAAGGATGCTATTGTGTTTGTAGTTGATGATTCTAATAGGCTTATCGGCTCTTTGACAGATGGTGATGTTCGTAGAGGGCTTATAAGAGGAATAGAATTGGAAAAGCCGGTAGACGATATTATTCAAACTAAACCAAGATTCATTAGAAAGGGAGATCAAGATATTCAAAAAGTAATAGAATACAGGGAGAATAATTTTAAGGTTATTCCAATTTTGGATAAAGATGGGCGCATTGTTAATGTAGTAAATTTTGGGAATTTAAAATCCTATTTACCGGTAGATGTAGTTATTATGGCTGGTGGAAAAGGCTCTCGGTTACGCCCATTAACAGAAAAGACCCCAAAGCCTTTGTTGATAATTGGAGATAAACCTATACTGGAGCATAACATTCAACGGTTGTCTCTTTTCGGAATGGACGATTTTTGGATTTCAGTGAATTACCTTGGAGAACAAATCGAAGAATATTTTGGTAATGGCAATCATAAAAACTTAAACATCGAATACGTCTGGGAAGACGAACCTTTAGGTACCATTGGTTCGGTATCCAAAATAGATAATTTCATTCATGATTATGTCTTAGTAACCAATTCAGATATTCTCACGAACTTAGATTACGAGAACTTTTTTTTACGATTTAAAGAAGAAGAAGCTGACTTTGCGGTAGTAACCATTCCATATAAAGTGGATGTTCCTTATGCAGTTTTAGAAACGTCCAACGGGCATGTGATGAGTTTTAAAGAAAAACCTACTTATACTTATTATTCAAATGGAGGCATCTACCTGATGAAAAGGGAGATAATTGACAGAATACCCAAGGATTTATTTTTTAATACGACAGATTTAATGGAAGGGCTTATTGCAGATAAAAAAAAGGTATTATCTTATCCAATGTCGGAATATTGGCTTGATATAGGAAAACCTGATGATTATAAAAAAGCACAAGAAGATATTAAGACTTTAAAATTTTGAGATGATACCAAAAAATAGACCGTATATAATTGGAGAAACTGCTTTTCACCATATGGGTAATAAGGAGTTTTTAAAAGAGTTGATTGATCATTCCTTTAATCTAAAATTAGATGCAATCAAGTTTCATTTGTTACTTGAATTAAATGATTATATGGTAGAAAACCATGAAGTAATTGAAACAATAAGGAAATGGTGTTTTAGTGAAAGCGGATGGAAAGAGATAATCGAATATGCTTATTCTAAGCAACTAGATTTAGTACTACTTTGCAATGATGTTAAAAGTATAAAGTGGGTGAATAGATTAGATATAGAAATAAATGCTATTGAAATTCATGCAACTGGGATCAACGATGTTTTCCTGCTCGAAGAGGCTTCAAAGTTTCATGGGACTGTAATATTAGGTACAGGAGGTTCAACAATAGAAGAAATAAAGTATGCCATTGATTATTTAGAAGCACACAACCAAAAAGACATTTTTTTGATGCATGGATTCCAAAATTACCCAACTCATCCTTCCGATGTAAAATTATCCCGCATGAATATTCTCAAAGAAATATTTGCCTATCCGATAGGTTATGCTGACCATAGTGACCCTTCGGATTCAGATAACCCATCAATAAGTTCTTTTGCTGCGGCAATGGGTTTTAATGTTTTAGAGAAACATTTTACACACACTTTTGGTGAAGATAGGGTTGATTCACAGGCTGCAGTTAGTTTAGAACAAATGAAAAGAATTAAGGAGTTACATTCTATAGCTTATAAGACTTTTGGAGATGATCCTCTTCAAATGTCAGATGCAGAATTAAAATATGGCAATACCGGCCCCATGAAAAAAGCTATTGTGGCCAAAGAAGATATTCAAGAAAATGAAACTATTACCCTTAAGAATATAGCCTTCAAAAGGACAAATGAGAGTAGTAGTTTGTCGCAAAATGATTTACCTAAGTTGATCGGATTGAGAGCCAATAAGGAAATAGCAAAAGATGAAATTATAGATTATTCAAATGTGAAGTTTGAATTTATAAAAAATAATTTTGAACAGTTTATTAAATAAATCATGAAAATTGGCTTTCTTATTACGGCTCGTCTAAAATCAACACGACTGCCTCTAAAATTACTTTTGGATTTAAATGGTAAAAGTATAATTGAAAGAGTGATAGAGAGATGTAAAAAAGTCACTGATATTTCTGAGATTATACTCTGTACTTCTACCAATCCACAAGATAAAACACTCGTAGATGTTGCAAAGAAAAATAACATCTACTACTATCTGGGTAGTGAGATGGATGTGCTTAAAAGACTAAGTGATGCCGCTGAATTTTATGGTTTAGAATATATAATTAATATTACGGGGGAGAACCCATTATTTAGTATTCACCACGCAAACCTTGTTGTAGATCAGGCTAAAAAGGGAAAAAATGATTTTATTTACATTGAAGGATTACCAATAGGATGTGCAGTATATGGTATACGCCCTGAAGCTTTAAAGACAATTTGTGAGATTAAAAAAGAAGTAGATACTGAAATATGGGGTACACTTATAAATAGACCAGAAGTATTTGATACTCATAAAATTGAAGTAGAGAAATATTATAATAGACAAGAATTAAGGATTACAACAGATTATCTAGAAGATTATCAGTTTATAGAGAAAATATATTCACTTTTTCCTGCTTCAGCTGTTCCTTCATATCATGAGGTAATTAATGTATTAAGTGAAAACCCTGATTTCGAAAAAATACATAAACACAGAACACAACTTGCTCTTGATAAGGAAGTCGTACAAAGAATTGATAATTTCTTTTCTAGAAACTTAAGCAATATCAAAGAAATCAAAGCTAGATATTATAAATAATGATTAAAGATCAAATTTCTGATTTAGAAAGATATAAAATCAGTAGAGAATTTAATAAGCTTATAGTATGGGTTAATGCAGGCATGGACGAAGAACTTCTTCCTGATACCATAAAGGCAATTCACCTTGAATATGAGACAAAAAAATTTGATTTATCAAAATTTGAAAACCACCAAAGGTACATTGATGTACATTATATTTTGGAGGGGGAAGAATATATTGGAATTCAGGACACGACCAATCTAAAACCCGTTACAGAGTACATGGAGAATGATGATTATCAACTTTTTGAAGGGGCGGTTGATGAAAAATTAATTTTAAGAAAGGGCAATTTTATTGTTTTATTTACAAATGAAGCCCATGTTACAGGAGGCTTAATTAAACAGCCGCAGATTGTTAAAAAAATTGTTTTTAAAATTCCAATGCTTGAAAAGTAATTTAATAGATGGAAAAAAAAGTTCTTTGTATTGGAGATTCATTATGCTTGCCGGGCCATCTTAATAAATATGAGGATACATGGTTTTTTAAGCTTAAAAAGGAGTTTCCTGATTTTGATTTCATTTCATTTTTTAAGCGGCAACTAACTACAGAAATTCTAGTCACCATGGGAGGCGGAAAGAAAGGAGTAGATGGTTGGCCAAAGGGAGCAGATTGTCTGGAAGCATATTTGCCTCATACTATAATATTGCAACTTGGAATTGTAGATTGTGCTCCGAGACTTTTATATGAGTTTGAAAGAAAGTTGGTATCGAGAGTTCCAAATCTTATAAAGACAAATTATTTAAGTCTTATTAAGGTACTAAGGAAAAGAAATCTTGGAAATACTTTAGTTTCTTTTGATAAATTCAAAATTAATATAAATAACTACATAGAAAGAGCCTATAATATTGGGGTTAGTAAAATAATAATTATAGGTATTGCATACCCTGATGAAAAAATGGTAGATAAAAATCCTCAGATTTTACAAAATGTTGACAAATACAATGATTTTTACAAAAAAATTAGTTCAGAAAATAAAATGGTTGAGATTATTTTACCACTGGATGCAAAAAAATATGATTATAGAATATATGAAGATGGATACCATCCAAATAAAGCAGGACATGAACTTGTAAAAAATCGATTGGCTGAATTATTATGTCACAGCTAATTAAGAACTCTTTTTTTTATACTTTAGGAAATGTTTTACCTAAAGTAGCATCTTTTTTTCTACTTCCATTATACACCTCCTATCTAAGTACTGAAGAGTATGGAATCATAAATTCTTTGTTAGCTTTGAATGGTGTTTTGGTAATCTTTTTTACCTTTTCTCTAAGTAGATCTATTTTCAGGTTAATTTATGATTACAATGAAAAGGAGCGAGAAGAATTTTTAGGCACTTTAGCTGTTACAATTTTTTTATTGGCATCTCTAGCTACGATCTTACTTTTTGTGGGTAGCCCAATTGTAAGTTTGATTTATTCTTCAATATCATTTTATCCCTATTTTGCATTAGCTATTGGAGCTTCATTTTTTTCTGTTTTTAGTAATATTCCTTTAGCTTATTTACAAGTAAAAGAAAAGGCAAAGAATTACGTAAGTTTATCTTTACTTCATTTCATTGTGACTAATCTGGGTATTACTTTTTTTGTGGTTGGTTTAGAAGCTGGTGCTGTAGGATATTTACAGGGATATTTACTAGGTGAGGTTGTCATGGCGCTGATATATGTTGGAGTCACACTACGTTTTATCCGTCTCACATTTAAAGTAGAATATATAAAAGTGGCCCTTGCATTTTCGCTTCCAATGATACCGGCAAATTTATCAGCGTGGGTAATGAATCTGTCTGATAGAGTATTTTTAGAAAGGTTTACTGATTTGCAATCGGTAGGTGTATATTCACTAGGCTATAAAATAGCTGGTTTAGTATTGATTTTTTCAATGGCTTTTAAGAAAGCCTTTGACCCTTATTTTTATAAATTGGTAAATACCTCTGACGATCCAGAAAAGGTAGAAAGGAAAATAACTCAGCTAAGTACGGCATTTATGTCGGTAGTTATTTTTGGAGGGTTTGTTGTAAGTATTCTTGGCGAAGACGTAATTTCACTATTATTTCCTTCAGAATATAGTCGGGCTCATATCATTATACCTATCGTTTCTTTGGGTTTTGTGGCTTCCCAGATGTCTGCTTTTTATAATCTTTCATTTTATCAAATGAAGAATACTAAAATTGTAATGTATATCTCTATTTTTTCGGCGGTGATAAATCTAGCTCTGAATTACGTGTTAATAACAAGGTTTGGTATAATAGGTGCTGCTTGGTCTACTTTTATCACCTACGTATTTGATATATGTGTAAAAATTATATTATCGAGAAAATTTTATCCAATTAAAATGAAACTATGGTTTATTATTCTATTTACAGTCCTAATGAGTAGTATTTTCTTTTTAAGCAGTAATTTTCTGTCTTTTGATGTAAAATTGATTGGCCTAGGTTTAAAATCGTTAATAATTTTAGCAATCACTGTTTTTGTTTATTTCAAATATCTAAAACCTTATCTGCCTAGAATTAGTAAAACTGGTTAATTTCGAGATTTTAATTGATTATGAAATACTTCTATTGTCAGTCCTATCAGGTGCTTAATTTGGCATTGTATAACAAATTTGTTCTAAATAACTCGGTTACGGTTATTACTGCATCAGAAAATGTATTCAAAGCTTGCGAATATATTGACATACCGGTACTTCGCCATCGCTTGTTCAAGATTAGGTCATTCTTTACAGAAATTAAAGCGGTTAAAAAAGAAATTACAACTATTCTAAATATTGTGGATAATGACGAACTCCATTTTTCTCATACTCAATTTGCTGTTTTTTGCTTCTTGTTAATTCATACTATGATTAAGAAAGGGGAAAGACCAATTTTTCATGATTTTGAAATGGTCTATAATTCTTTTAGAAAAAAAATCCCTAATTTTCGGGAGGCTAAACTGATCATCCAAAAGTTATTATTGGTAGTATTTTATGAGAAAGTTCCACTTGAATTAAGAAAGACAACAAAGAAAAATGTGATGATCAGTTTAAATTTAAACTTCATCAAAGAAAATAGTTTGGTAATAGAGTATGAAACAAATCAATATTATGAAAAAACTCTCGAGCTTTTCGGAAAATTAAATATTGATTACTCTCCTTTTAATTTCCTTTTTGTTGCACAAAATATCAAAATAGGCTCACATAATTCAAAAGAATACAATAAAAAGGTATCAGAAATCTATAACTTACTAGAACAATATGCTTTTGTTGTTAAAATGCATCCTAAATTGGGAAATATAGGATCTTTATCTAATCTTGAAACATTGCCGGAATTTCTTCCTGTGGAGTTTTTCTTTAATAAAGTAAAGCATGCAGTAGTTTCTTTTTCTTCAGCGTCTTTAGTAACAGCTTCCAAAATGGGAGGGGTTTCAGTTATTTCCTTAAACGATTTGCTTCCAAATAACGATGATTTTACTAAGCAGGCAAAAGAAAAATTAATTTCCGATTCGGAAGGGGAAATAAAATTTGTAAAATCAATATTTGAACTGAAAAACTATTTGAATGAAAAACTTAATGCGTAAATTAGTTCCTTTATCATTAATTAGAATCATTTATAGATATATTCTAAAAAGGAGGCATATTAATTTAGAATTCGGAAATAAAGCTTATGCTGATCTTAGAACTAATTTTGAGGGTAATAATGTAATAATGAAGAATTCTTCTATCTCAAGATCCGAAATCGGGTTTGGAAGTTATCTGTCAGGAAACACAAGCCTTAGTAGGGTAAAAATTGGAAGATATTGTAGTATCGGTCAAAATGTAAAGAATAGTTTTGGTATTCATCCTACTGATTTTATATCGAGTCACCCAGCATTTTATTCAACAAAAAAACAGGCTGGGTTCAGTTTTGTGGATGAAGATAAAATTGAAGAGCATAAATATGTAGATAAAGAAAGGCGGTTTTTAAATATCATTGGAAATGACGTATGGATTGGAAATAATGTATCTTTAATGGATGGTATCGCAATCGGTGACGGAGCAATTATAGGAACCGGAGCGGTAGTAACAAAAGACATTGCTCCATATACTATTGTAGGCGGAATACCCGCAAGAAAGATCAGAACAAGATTTTCTGAAGATGTAACTGAGTTTTTAGTCAAGTTTCAATGGTGGAATAAAGATGAAAAATGGATTCAGGAACACGCTAATTTATTCGATGACATTGTAAAATTCATGAATTACATTGAAGGGAGTTTCGATGAAGTTTAAGTTCTCTTCGGTTCTAAATAGTTTTTATTTCTTAACAATTTTATTCTTTTCGGGTTACGCTACAAGTTTTTATCGAAGCACAAAGGGATTAGCTTTTATTTTAGTACTGAGTGTCACAGTTTTTTTGCTCAATAGAATAAAAATTCGAAAAGATTTTTTTGTACTCATTATTTTATGGACACTGTACTGTTCATTTACGATGCTTGTATATGATGATTTGTTTTTTGGATTCTATCTCCGTCATTTGAGTTATTTCTTGGCAGGTTATGTACTTCTATGTTTATTTAAAGAAAATTTTACTCGCAAGTATGAAACAGCTCTATACTACCTTGCTATAATAAGTCTGTTTTTTTGGGCTTGGCAATTAATTTCATATCAAAGTCTGTATAGTTTTATGCAAGTTTTTGATATTGGTAATTTTGAATCTACTCAATCTGGAACTAGTAGTAAAAATGTCCTTGTTTATACCATTCATTATAACCACATATTTAGAAATTGCGGGTTTACTTGGGAACCAGGACCATTTTCAATCTTTCTCTGCCTTGCTCTATACTTTAATATTATAAACTCAGAAGTAAAACCGTTTAAAAATCGCCGCTTTTTTGTGCTATTAGTTGCATTATTAAGTACCCAGTCTACAACAGGTTACTTGATCTTTATCATATTGCTAACTTATATACTGATAGTAAAATATAGAGTAAGTTTGCAAAAAATAGTAGTAGGCTTTGCTTTTTTAAGCGTAGCAATTTATGTGTTTTTAACAGTCGATTTTTTATTCCTTAAGATCAGAGACTTATATATTGCTGGAAATGCTGATACTATTATAAACCAAGCTAGAACCTCTAGTCAAGGGAATTTCTCATTTGGTAGATTTGCAGTGTTTACAATTGGATGGAGAGATTTTATTAATCATCCATTTTTGGGGTATGCGGGTGCAAGTCATTTGACTTATTTAAATCAATTAGGTGTAAATATAAATATTGTTAGTGGGTTAAGTACAATATTTGGAATGTATGGGATATTTTGGGTTTTATTAGGAACATTTTATACAATTAAATCATCTAAATTTTTCTCGAGTGTTTATCAAAGTAATACAAAGTATGCATTAGCTATAATTATAGGTTTAAGTCTTTTTAGTTTTCATTCACAAACCTTTTACATTCTATATACGCCAATGTTTTACTATATGCTTAACATCAAATTAAAATCATAAAATTCACTGTTAAGGCGTTAATAGTTTATGCTAAAAACAAAAATGGTGTGGGTAACTGGGGACGGATTGAGATTTCCATATGGAAATGCATCAACTAATAGATTAGCTGAAATTGCAAAAGGATTTCAAAGTAATGGGTTAAAGGCCAAATTTATTCCTTTTTCTAGACCTGCCACACTAACTAGAGGAAATTATAATACAATAAAATTTGAATATTATTTTGATAATGGTAAAAGTAAGTACTCAAATAAGTTTTTAACATTTTTAAATTTTAGGAGTAGAGTAGCTACACTAAGTGAGGCTTGTAAAAAGGATAATGTAAGTCTGATATTTTGTGGTACCTCATCCATATCAAGTTTAATGATACTTTGGTCTGTAGGACGTAAGTGCGGCATTCCAATTGTATACGATATTGTTGAAGATCCTATCTCATCTTGGTTGGCAAAGGATTTAAAACATTTTTCTTTTAAAGATTGGGTTCGTCATATTTTAAATCTACTAAAGTTGCCACTTATATATTTATTAGGATGGAAACTACCTAACTATATATGTGCAATTACAAATGAATTGAAACATAGGATTATTAGTACAGGTGTCGATTCTAAAATTATTTATACTTTTCCAATTGTAAAATTTATATCAGAAGCTGAATCAGAATCAATTACTCAAAAACCGATTCAAGATAAAAGGGCCACATTAATTCATTCAGGGAGTACTTATTTTCCAAAGGATGGAATCGGAACAATAATGGAATCAGTACGATTTCTGGTAGAAAAAGACATTTCAATTAATTTGGAGTTTTATGGTCCAATTCAGGAGCTAGAGTCAAGTCGAATTAATGAATTTGCTAAAAAACACCGATTAGAAGAGAATATTAAGGTAAAAGGTCTAGTTGAACTTCCAGAATTATTTGAAGCCCAACGAAATGCAATGGCTCTTATTTGTTTTAAACCCTCTATTAAGCAAAACCGGTTTAATTTTGCAACAAAAATTATTGATTATCTTAATTCGGGACGTCCCGTAATTCTATCAGATTTGCCTGTATACGATTCTTTTTTTGAAGATGGAAAAAATGCATTGATATGCAATGAATTTAATGTTGAAGCTCTAGCAGAGAAGATTGAGTACCTCTACAAACAACCTGAAAAGGCAAATCAAATTGGAATAGAGGGAAAAAAAATCTTAAAAAGTGAATTTAATTCTTCTGGACTAACAGCTTCACTTTTAACTTTTATTGATCAAAACTGAAGTGAAAATAGAAAATTGTTTATTGATTTCATCAAGAGGTAGGTTTATAAGTTCTTCTGAAAGATATTTTTTTCAGGAAGGTGATGGATTTTATTTGGATAGGATTAGTTCTTTTTTTGATAAAACGGATATAATTGCAAAGGAAGTATCCCCAAAAAATGTACAGAACGAAACTTATCGACTCAAAGAAGGAATCGAATGTTTTGACACGAAGAGCTTAATTCAAAAAGATTTTTTTAGACTCATTAGCCTTATTCGTAACGCAAATATTGTCTATGTTTTTTATCCTCTTAAATCAAGTTTAATAATTGCAATAATTGCAAAATTATTCGATAAAAAAGTCATAGCCTATAATGGAGGAGTTTGGAGTGAGATGAAGGTTTTGGGTAAAAGCCAAGGAATTTTATCAAAGGTTAAATATTCTTTTTATCAAAATCTTGAATATCTTTCTGTTCTATTAAGTAATGTTTATATAGTAAATAATAACCAGTTATATGATTATTATTCTCCTAAATTTGATTTACTTAAAACATCACCACTTTTAAGGATTGAAAAGAAAGATGTTTATTACCGTGAGGACACCAATATAAACGAAACAGTCGAACTATTATGTGTGAGTCACGTAAAAGAAGGGAAAAAAATTATTGAGATTTTGGAGTCTTTTCAAAGTCTTATAAAATCTAATTCCGGTAAAAAATTTAATTTAACAATTGTAGGTAAATATGACCATACTTCGGGTTATGCAAAAAAAGTATTTGAGTATATCAGGGAAAATAAACTAAATGATAAAATTACATTTTCAGGGATTGTAAATGATTTTTCACGTATGATTAGATACTACAGAGAATCTGATATGCTGATTTTGGTTACAGAGAGTGAGGGTTTTCCTCGTGTTCTTTGGGAAGCTTTTTCTCAATCCTTGCCAGTAATTTGTTCCTCCCTTCCAAATATAGAAATTGAATTTCTTGATAAAGAGAGTCCAATATATACTTTAGAAAGCAATGAACCTGTGAAAATCACTAAAGCTATAACAGACCTATTAAACGATTCGGCACTTAGACAAAATTTAGTTCAAAATGGATTGCAAGCTTTTAAAGAGAAAACCAAAGAAACGCCCTTAAAACAGTTTCAAATTATCTTAAATAGGATTAATGAAAACTGAGAGTCAAATAAAAGTGTTAGTAATACAGAAAGGATTTTCTAATTATAGAAAATCTATATTCGATAAACTAAACAATCGATACAATTTTAAACTATTACATTCATACTCTAAACTCGGAATTAAAGAAATAAAGACTGAATATTCCACTGAAATTGGGAAAATAAAATATGCAAAAAAGGAAACAGCAGTATATTTAAATGTTTTTTCTGAAGTAGCTAAATTTCAACCTGATGTAATAATACATGAATTTACACCTAGTATTTTGTCTCTGTTCCCACTGATTTTACTGCGCAAATATTTAGGCTTTAAGTTAATTTTGTGGGGTCATGGCTTTAACAAGAAAAGAGGATTTGGTAAAAAAGGATTTATATTTAGGGTGAGGAAATGGTATATCAATATGGCTGATGCCGTAGTATTTTATTCAAATAACAATAAAGATATTATTAAAAAACTTTTTCCTTCGGATAAATATTTCGTTGCAAACAATTCTTTAGATACAGAAACTTTTGCCAAAATTAATGATGGATTTATAAAGAAAGGGAAGAGCGCTATAAAAAATGATTTAGGTATCGCATATAACCATGTGGTACTTTTTATTGGCAGACTTTTGGAAGATAAAATACTTCCTGAATACTTTACTGAAGTAATACAAAAAATTTCATCTGAAAAAGATGGCATTGGTGTTTATATAATAGGCGAAGGACCTTCCAAAGAAACATTGAAAGTACAATTGAATAGTAAAAACCTTAACAATGTACATTTTTTAGGAGCAATTTATGATGAACAAGTAAATTCAAAATATCTTTTTGTATCCGATATTTTACTAATGCCTGGTTATGTAGGACTAGCTGTAAATCATGCTTTATCATTTAGTTGCCCTATAGTAACATTTGAAGAAGGAAAAGAAGGACCATACCATAGTCCTGAAATAGAATACCTTCAAAACCATAAAACCGGCTACAGAGCAAAAAATATGGATACTGAGGATATGTCTAATTTTATAATCGAATACTTAAATGACCTTTCATTACAGAATACAATGGAGGTTGAGATGAAAAGAATGGTAGAAGAAAAATGTTCAATAGGGCATATGGAAGAAGGTTTTAGAAGCGCAATAAAATATTGCTTAAACAGATGAAAAGTATAAAAAAAAGAATCCTTCTTTTAATTAAAATCCCCCCTCCTATAACTGGGGCAACTCTTATGAATAAGCAGGTTTATGACAGTGAATGTATTAGACAAAACTTTGATATTAGATCAATAACTTTAAGCTATGCCAATAGTGTTAGCGATTTGGGTAAAGTAAACTTTAGTAAGATCAAAATTTTCTTAAAAACAATCATTAGATTAAACAAAGAACTCATATTTGAAAGACCTAATGTTGTTTATTTTCAGCTTTCTCCAATCGGGTTTGTTTTTTATAGAGACTTAATCTATATCATCTTTATTAAATTTTTTAGGGTAAAAATCCTTTTCCATTTACATGGCAAAGGCATAAGTGAAATGGCAAGTAATCGTATACAGTATTTACTGTATCGTTTTGCTTTCAAAAACTCAGACATAATCTGTCTTTCTGAGTTATTAAAATATGATGTGAAGCCTGTTTTTGATGGAAAAATTCATATAGTTAATAATGGTATACCGGAAATGGGTAAACCAAAACCGAAAACAGAAAATCTTACTGAAAATGAGAAAGTAAAGTTGCTTTTTCTATCTAATCTGATCAAATCGAAAGGTATTTTAGATTTTATATCAGCTTTAAAATTACTTAATAAACGTGGTATCCCATTTAGGGCTATCATTGTCGGAGGTGAGGGGGACATAAATAAAGAAGAATTGAATATAGCTTTAAAGAAGAATAATCTTACAAGCATAGTTGAATATGTTGGACCAAAATATGGTAAAGAAAAAAAAGAAATATATGCAGTTTGTGATGTAGTTGTATTCCCTACAAAGAATGATACATGGGGGAACGTAATCTTGGAAGCTATGCAGTTTGCAAAGCCTGTAGTAGCAACTAATGAAGGTTCTATTCCTGAAATTATAGACAATGGAGTAACGGGCTTTATCGTCGATAAAGCCGCTCCGGAACAAATTGCAAAAAAAATCGAATTTTTAATTAATAATACTGGAACAAGAAAAAAAATGGGTATAGCTGCACGCGATAAATATCTCGAAAAATATACTGTTTCAATATTTGAAAATAATCTTTCAAGAGTATTTGATAAAGTATAAGTTATGTGTGGAATAGTTGGTTTTTTTAATTGTGGTTCCTTAGATCAGTTGGAAAATGCAGTGACATGTATTCATCACAGAGGACCAGATTCATTTGATACTGAGTGGTTTAATGATAAGAATTCTGGCTTAGGGCATGTTAGGTTATCAATAATCGACCTGACAGAAGGCGGAAAGCAACCTAAATTTGATCCAAACACTAGAAACTGGATTATATATAATGGTGAAGTATATAATTATAAAGATGTACGATCTAAGCTAGATAAGAAAGGACATCAATTCTTATCAGACTCTGATACAGAGGTAATACTTAAAGCCTATTCAGAGTGGGGGCGTGATGCACTTCAATACTTAAATGGGATGTTTTCATTTGTCATTTATAATGAAAATTCTGGGAATGTTTTTGCCTGTCGTGACAGGTTAGGAATAAAACCATTTTATTATTATCAGAAAGGCAATAAACTGATTATTGCCTCAGAAATAAAGTCTATCCTGGAATGTAACGATTACGTTAGAGCCCCTGACCTGCATGCATTACATACCCCTGTACATTATCAGGTTTCACCTCAAACAGGTTTTAGGGATATAAAAAAATTAGAAGCTGGTCATTATTTAACCTTTATCGAAGGGGATTTTTTTGTAGGCAAGTATTGGGATATAAAACCATCTGAAGAACCTATAAATGAAAAAGATGCATTCGAAAGATTAGACGAGCTTTTAAAAGATTCGATAAGATTGCAAATGATTTCTGATGTACCCGTTGGAGCTTTGTTGAGTGGAGGTTTAGACTCATCTCTTATATGCGTAATGATGCAAAAGTTAATGGATGAACCTCTGAACACATTTACCATTAAATTCAAGGAAGAAGATTTAAAAAGACAGGGAAATGTTGATGATTCTGTCTATGCTAAAAAATTAGCCCGGTTGCATAATTTTAATCACCATGAAATTACTATAGAGCCAGATGTTGTAGATTTGTTACCCAAAATGATTTATAGTCTAGAGGAGCCAATTGCAGATCCGGCTGCTATTAACACATATTTAATTTCTAAGGAAGCAAGAGATGCTGGAATTAAAGTGTTGCTATCAGGGATGGGAGCAGATGAAGTTTTTTCTGGTTATCGTCCACATGCAGATAGTTATCAAAAAGTTCCAAAATCAATTAGAAGTACTATTGCAGCATTATTTGAGCACATTCCGTCGAGTAACAAAACAAGAGATTTTAAGTATATTAGATGGGTTAAAAGTTTCTTAAACTTTGCGTCACTTCCTAGGGGAAGCAGAGCTTTATTAATGAAAAATTCTGCTTTGCAAGAAGAAGATTTTTATAAGTACTATGCCGAAGATTTTAAGTATGATGAATCTTTATACATACAAAAGGGATCAGAGCTTTTTTCAGAAAATGAATCACTCTCTTATTTAACTAAGATATGTTATTTGGATACAATGATGTATATGCCAGATCACAACTTAACTTATCTTGATAAAGCAATGATGGCAGCCAGTGTTGAAGGGCGCCCCCCTCTAATTGATCATAGAATTGTTGAATTTATGTTCGCATTGCCACCTAAATTTAGGATAAATGGTAATACACAGAAATACTTGTTAAAGAAAGTGTCTGAGAAGTATCTTCCTGAGGACATAATATACAGACCAAAAGCTCCATTTAGTGCACCAATGCGGGGTTGGTTGAAGAAAGAGCTAAAAGAAATGGTAAATGATGTGTTATCTTATGACTCTTTAAAGAGAAGAGGTATATATAATGCCAAATACGTTAAAGAGCTCATCGAAAGAAATGACAAAGGGTTAGAAGATAATTCACAGCTTATTTGGAGGCTAATGGTAAATGAGCTTTGGATGCAAACTTTTTTTAAATAATAATAGATTTATGGAACAGCTTACACAACAGTTAAAATCTGGTAAAATGGAGATATTAGAAGTTCCATTTCCGGAATTGAATAAAGGCAACATTTTAGTAAGGAATCATTTCTCAGTGATAAGTTCTGGCACTGAAGGAAAAACTGTCTCTGATGCCAGAAAAGGCTATTTAGCCAAGGCCAAAAGCCGCCAGAAAGAAGTAAAGCAAGTTATTGAAATGGTAAAAACCAATGGCTTAGTTGAAACATATAGCAAGGTAATGAATAAGTTGGAGGCACCCTCACCGCTTGGGTATAGCTGTTCTGGTGAGGTCATTGCGGTTGGAAAAGAAGTAAAGAACTTTAAGGTGGGAGATTGGGTAGCATGCGGGGGTAATTCTGCTAGGCATGCGGAGGTAGTTTCAGTTCCCATAAATTTAGCTGTAAAGGTGCCCAAAGATGTGTCATTAAAGCATGCAGCGTTTACAACAATTGGAGCGATTGCAATACAAGGTATTCGACAAGCTGAGTTAAGCTTAGGAGAGAATTGCTTAATAATTGGAATGGGTTTGATTGGTCAAATCACGTACAAAATTCTTGAAGCTTCAGGCAACTACCCAATTGGTATCGATATATCACAATCACATGTGGATCAAGCTAGGAAGATTGGTCTAAAGAATGTATATAATCGTAATCAAGATGGTATTGAAGATATCATAGAAAGTTTTACCAATGGTTATGGTACAGATTCAATAATAATTACAGCCGGAACCTCATCATTGGATCCTGTAGAGTTTGCTGGGGAAATGGCAAGATCTAAAGCAAAAATAGTTATTGTAGGTGCTGTACCTACAGGTTTTAGTCGTGCAAATTACTACAAGAAAGAGTTAGATCTTCGAATGTCATCTTCATATGGCCCCGGAAGAAATCAACTAAATTATGAAGAGAAGGGATTGGACTATCCAATTGGATATGTTAGATGGACTGAAAACAGAAATATGCAAAGCTTTGTAAAGCTATTAGAAGCAAATCGAATAACCATTGAGCCTTTAATTACACATTCATTTTCCCTGATAGATGCTCCGAGTGCATACGATATGATTTTGGAGAACAGTGAATTTTTTACTGGTATATGTATAGAATACGACATTGATACTCAGATTAAAAGTAGTATTGAGTTAAACAATAGAAACTTTAATAGTGAGGAAGTAAATGTAAGTTTTATAGGTGCGGGTTCGTTTGCACAAGGTACTCTGCTTCCAAATATTAAGGGTAAATGCAATTTAGTTGGTGTGTCCACCAACAGTGGCACATCATCAAAATATGTTGCTGATAAATATGGTTTCAAATATTGTGCAGCTGAGTCGGATGAAGTTTATAATGACCCTAATACTAATACAGTTTTTATTACAACTAGGCATAATCTACATGCTGATTCAGTAATTAAAGCTCTGGAAAACGGTAAAAATGTCTTTGTGGAAAAACCGTTGGGTATGAATGAAGAAGAGTTGGAAAAAATAAGTGAAGCATATAAAGAGGCTCATAACAGTGGGCATAATGTTCACTTAATGGTCGGTTTTAATCGTAGGTTTGCACCGGCTATTCAAAAAGCAATTGAACTATTTGATTCAGCTCGTCCAAAATCTATTATGATAAGAGTAAATGCTGGTATACTTCCGAAAGATCATTGGGTGAATGATGCTGATATTGGTGGAGGCAGAGTGATTGGTGAAGCTTGTCATTTTATTGATTTAGCAAGACATATTGGCGGAAGTAAAATTATATCAGTATCTGCTGAAGCAATAGATGATCCAAATGATCTTCACAATACAGTTGTTGTAAATTTGAAGATGGAAAATGGTAGTATAGCAACCATAAATTATTTTTCAAACGGTAATAAGAATCTTGAAAAGGAATTTATCGAAATTTATTCCGGGGGTACTATTGCACAAATAAATGATTTTAAGGAATTAAATATTTTTGGAAAGAAGAAAGAACGGATTAAGTATAAGGGGCAAGATAAAGGGCATAAAAATGAAATCGAATTATTTCTGAAATCAATTCGGGATGGAGAACCGACGCCAATTCCTTTCGAAGAATCCTATGAAAGTTCTTTAGTAACTTGTAAAGTGCTGGAAAGCATTACCAAAAACGATAAAATATTATTTTAGTGACTATTGATAAAAGCTTAACAGCACTCGAAGATTATATTATTGCAAACGATTTTAAGGGCTACGATCCTTACGATACATTGAATTCAAAAATACCTTTTAAAAAATTAGGTAAGTGGATTCCGGTTTTAGCAACTCAGTTTCAAAAAAGAAACCCAATACATATCAGGCCAATAATTGGGGTTGATAAAGGGATCAATCCAAAAGCATATGGATTATTTATCAATGCATTTAGTAAAATGTTTAGAATAACTAATAATGAAAAATATTTAGAAAAGGCAGAACGATTTATTGAATGGTTAGACAGTAATAAGTCACAGGGTTATGAGAATGCCTGTTGGGGATATAATTTTGATTGGGCAAGCCCAACTAAATTGGTTCCCGCTTATAGCCCTTCTGTTGTTGTTACTGCTTTTATTGTAAAGGGTTTATATGAATATTATAAGATCACTGAAGATCAAAGAGCAAAAGAAATAATACTTAGTGCTGCTAAATATGTTTTTCATGATTTGCCTAAATATGAAAATGAATACGGTAGTTGTATCAGCTATACAGATATTCAAATAGATGTTTGCCATAATGCAAACCTTTTAGGTGCTGAAGTACTTTCATGTGCATATACTTTAAACAATAATGAAGACTATAAAAATTTAGCTGAAAGCTCCTTAGCATTTACAATGGCCTATCAAAAGGAGGACGGTCGTTGGAATTATAGTCTCGACCCTGAAACAGGAAATGAAAAAAAACAGGTGGATTTTCATCAAGGTTATGTGTTGGAATCAGCAATGAAAATTATAGACATTTGTAATTTTGGGGATAAATATTTAAAGCAAATAAAAAAGGGGTTATTCTTTTATAAGAATGAGCAATTTAACGCAAGTGGAAAATCCTATTGGAGAATACCAAAAAAATACCCAGTTGAAATACATAACCAATCTCAGGGAATAATCACTTTTATAAAATTTAAGGATATAGATCCATCATTTGAGAATTTTGCTGATAGAATTGCTCATTGGACAATTGATAACATGCAACATAAAAAAGGATTTTTTTATTATCAGATACGCCGTTTCTTTACAATAAAAATTCCTTACATGAGGTGGTCTCAAGCGTGGATGTACTTGGCATTGGTTGATTTTAAATATTACAAAACTAAAGAATGAAAGTATTATTTCACTTAGGGCACCCTGCTCATTTTCATCTGTTTAAAAACGTAATTAAGAAATTAGATGAAAACGGACATAAGTCTTTAATACTGATTAAGGAAAAGGATGTATTAAGAAATTTACTTGAAGATTCGGGTTTTGACTTTCACAATATATTACCGGAAGGGAAAAGTTCAGGTCGTCTGGGGTTGGTTAAAGATTTATTTAAAAGAGGAAGCCGAATTTTAAGCTTTTGTAAAGAACATAAACCGGATGTGCTAATTGGCACTTCTCCGGATATATCTTACATAGGTAAGTTTCTTGGTATTCCCGCAATCAATGTACAAGAAGATGATGCAGCTATTGTACCACTTCACGCTTGGATTGCTTATCCATGGGCTACTCAAATTTTAAGTCCTACAAGCTGTGATAACGGGCGTTGGAAAAAAAAGACAATTACTTATTCTGGTTATCACGAGTTGGCTTACTTGCATCCGGATCATTTTGTACCTAAAAAAGAAATAGTAAACAAGTATATAAAAGCTGATGAGCCATATACCGTTTTGAGATTTGTTAGTTTAAATGCTCATCATGATGAAGGTATAAGTGGATTAAGTGACGACTTGGCTGTTAAGCTGATTGAAATTTTAAATCCTAAAGGGAAAGTAATTATTACTTCTGAAAGAGAGTTGAAACCAGAAGTTGAAAAATATAGAATTCCTGTAAACCCAAGCGATATTCATCATATATTAGCACATGCTAATTTGGTTATTGGAGACAGCCAAACTATGTCAGCAGAGGCTGGAGTTTTAGGAACTCCTTATATTCGTTTTAATGATTTTGTAGGTAAGCTTGGCTACTTAGAAGAGTTAGAGAATAAGTATGAATTAGGATTTGGATTTACATCTGATCAGTCTGAACAAATGATTGCAAAGGTCAAAGAACTAATATCGAGCCAAGCCAAAGATACTTTTTCAAATAGAAGGAAATTGATGTTAAAGGATAAAATCAATGTGGCAGATTTTATTTACGATTATTTAATAAATCAAGAATATCATAAAAATAAGAATTAAATGTTTATAGATCTTATTGCCGGGGCAAGACCCAATTTCATGAAAATTGCCCCAATTATTGACGCTATCAAAGAGGAACAAGATGCTGGTGTTAATCTAAATTTTCGGCTGGTACATACCGGGCAGCATTATGATAAAAACATGAGTGGTTCGTTTTTTGAACAGCTGGGTATTCCTGATCCTGATGAGAACTTAGGTGCAGGTGGAGGGACTCAAGCTGAACAGACTGCGTCTATAATGATCGGTTATGAAAAATTACTCATGAATAAGCCTTCTGATCTTTGTATAGTGGTAGGAGATGTAACCTCTACTTTAGCTTGTGCGATTACAGCTCAGAAGATGCATATTCCGGTTGCTCATGTAGAGGGCGGAATCCGGTCTAATGATTGGAAAATGCCGGAAGAGATAAATCGTCTGGCTACTGATGCAATCACGAACTATTTCTTTACAACTTCAGAAATTGCTAATGGTAATCTCAATAAAATTGGAATAGAAGATGAACGGGTTTTCTTTGTTGGGAATACTATGATTGATACTTTATTGAAACATAGAGAAAGGTTTAAAAAACCTGAAGTTTGGGATGAAGTAGAATTAGAAAAGGGGAATTTTATTGTAATGACATTGCATCGCCCATCCAATGTAGATGAGGAAGAGAATCTAAAATCTCTAATGAATGAGATTATATTGAATACTAAAGATTTACCCTTAATATTTCCAGTTCATCCAAGGACCGCTAAAATGCTAAAAAATATAGGGATTTCTCACGAGAGACTGCATATGATTGAGCCATTGGGTTATCTTGAGTTTAATTATCTTGTAGAGCGTTCAAAGGCAGTGATCACTGATTCAGGTGGGATAACCGAAGAAACAACAGTAATGGGTATTCCTTGCTTAACTCTTCGAAATAGTACTGAAAGACCCGAAACAATTTCTATTGGAACGAATGAGCTTTTGGGAATGGATCCTGAGGCGATAAAGCCAGCATTAGAAACACTTTTTAACGGAGACTGGAAAAAAGGAGGAATACCAAAGCTTTGGGATGGTAAAGCATCTAATAGGATTGTAGGACATCTAAAGGATATTTTTAAGATTTAATATTTTAAATATAGATTGTCGGTTTAACTTTTTTTAAAGAATATAAAATTTTCTTCTTTATATAAGTCTTCAGGTAGTGTGAATTACTGAATAAACACTTGATTATCTATAGTTTTACAGATAATTAGAGGTATTTTTTTTGTTATTTTTGAACTTATAGATTGTCTTTTATGCATATAGCCATAATTGGCTCCAGAGCTTCGATACACGTAGTGAGGTGGGCTAATTCATTATCTAAGATTGGAATCAATGTGACTGTGTTTACTATGCATGAAAAGGAAGAAAGCTTTGTAAACCAAGTTAATGTTATAAGTTTGCCGTTTAAGAATCCTTATGGCTATATACTAAATATCCCAGTTCTTTATAAGAAGTTAAAAAAACTTGAACCCGACTTTATCCACTCATTCTATGCTTTCGGCCATAGCTTTTTAGCAAGAATGACAGGCTATAAACCTCACGTTGTTTCAGTGCTAGGTAGCGATATTTATGATGATCCTAATAAGAATTTTATATATAAATGGGTAGTTAAAAAAAACATCTTGTCTGCTGACACTATCTGCTCTACAAGTAATGTCATGGCTGAAAAGATTAAAGAAGTTATTGGGGAAGATAGAGAAATTCAGATCACTCCATTTGGAGTAGACATAGAAAAATTTGTAAAAAAAACGGACTTAAAGGACCATGACTTTGAGCTTACAATAGGCACTGTAAAGAAATTAGAAGATAAATATGGGGTTGATGTTTTAATACGATCTTTTGCTTTGTTTGTGGGAAAATTCCCTGATTTAAAAACAAGATTGGTAATAGTAGGTGAAGGGAGTAAGAGAGAAGAATTAATAACTCTATCAAAAAAGTTGAATGTATTTGAAAAATGTGAGTTTGTCGGTTCAGTAAAACATGATGAAGTTCCTTGTTGGTTAAATAAATTTGACATTTTTTTAGCTCTGAGCAGATTGGATTCTGAGAGTTTTGGAGTTTCAGTAATTGAAGCAATGGCATGTGAGTTACCGGTTATTGTTAGCAATGTAGGCGGGCTTAAAGAAGTAACACAGAACGGTGAGACAGGCTTGATCGTCCCAAATGAAGATCCTGTTGAAGTTTCTAAGAAAATTGAATATTTATATCAGAACCCTAAACAAGCAAGTGAATTAGGAAAAAATGCCCGCTCAGTGGTATTTTTAAAATATTCATGGAAGGAGTCAGTGGAAATAATGAATAACATTTATAAGAGTTTATAATAAAATTCTAATTTTTGATCTAGAATAGTAATTTGATATCTTGATTTAGATGTTTATTTTAGTTCTCGTTTAAATTTAGACTAGTTTATACGATTACACAGGCTAAAAATAATGTTAGGGATATGGCGGAGATTTTAGAAACAAAGGGTGCTTCGGTATTATTTAGAAAGGAGCGAGAAAGAGAGAAGTTGCCATCTGAATTTTTAACCCCGAAGAGTAGCAGATATATCAAAATTAAATATTTGGTAGAATATCTGATCGCTCTTACAATATTTGTATCGCTTTCTCCAATACTGATAACTATTGCGGTTTTAATAAAGCTGGATTCCAAAGGGGATGTTTTATTTCGGCATAAAAGATATGGACTAACAGGAGAGCCTTTTTACGTATATAAATTCAGAACTATGATTGATGGGGCTCATGATCTTCAATCAAAAATAAGCCATATGAACGAAATGGATGGTGGAAAATTATTTAAATCTGATAAGGACCCCAGAATCACATCTTTGGGAAGGTTCTTAAGAAAAACAAGCTTGGACGAATTGCCTCAATTGATAAATATTCTGAAAGGAGAAATGACAATAATTGGGCCTAGACCAATCTCGACTCCTATAACTGACTATGAATTAGAGGAATTACAAAGATTTCAATTAAAGCCAGGTTTAGGATGCATTTGGCAAGCATATTTTCGCCACCATACAGACTTCAGTATGTGGATGAAAACAGATATCATGTACGTTAAAAATATCGGCTTCAAATTAGACGTAAAGCTATTTTTTACTATTCTTAAAGGTGTTTTGCTTAAAAAAGGCGCTCGTTAAACATTTGTTTATTAATGAATTTTGGAATTCTAGTAGTAGAGTTTATCAATTCTAAATTGATAGTTCTAAATAACTTAAAATTGATATTTACCTCTAAAGAGGATTTATGATTAATAATAAGGTTCCAATAACCTGATTTTAAAAGAGAAATTGAAATTTAATGAGGTCCTTTCCTTATCTCCCTATTTTACTATCTTGGTAATAAATTAAAAGTATTACTGAAGAGTGAGTTTTGTTATTCTAAAACAAGTTTCACTAGTATATGAAGTAGCTTCATTGTTGATTTACATATCAAATACCTTGAATTATCAAGATGCTGATTGACTAGCGGCCGATAGGATAAATATGAGAAATGTAATTAAAGATTACCATCCAAAAAAAAGGAATCATATATTCATGGTCTAGCTTCAAAGATCGGTTCTTAATTATTTTTTTATGAGATTTTACTTCCTGCTGGTATTGTTTTTTGTTTTCAGTATTACGGTTTCGGCTCAGTCCAATAAGATTCTGACTTTGAATCTAAGAGTGTATGATCATATAACACACTTACAAAATAGAGGACTTCTTTTAGAATTAGATCCAACATCTTTGCCCTATACCACCGGTGAAGTCTATGAAGCACTACTGAAAGTAGAAGAAGAAACACTATCAGAGGTCGAAGCGGTTTGGTATAACTCGGTTAAAAAAGTCGTTTCACCCAAAAGCAAAGATGTAGAAGAGAAAGCAGTGGTTATCAATGCTTCTATAGAAGGAGGTTTTAATTTTAAAAATACCAATAGACTAAACCTACTAAGACCAGAAGATAAAAATTTATATTTTTCCCCAATTAGTGCCGCTAAGTTTTATTTGGAGGGAGGAAGTTTTGGTGGTCAATTTAATCTCAGACAAGATGAAACTTATTTTATAGATCCGGACGGAGTGAATCCGTTTGGTCGATTCCATACACGCGCTGAAGATTTCTATTTTGGTTATCAGGCAGAGTATTTAAAAATTTATTTTGGGCGCTACAGGAATCATTGGGGAGTATACGGTCAGTCCTCTACAATTCTTAGTTCTAACCCATTTCCTTATGACAATATAAATTTTCGTTTTGGGAATAATCGGTTAAATATCGAGGGTATTTTTGGTGAGTTAGATAATTTGAGTGAAAATGGAGATTTTGATCCATTCACCGGAGGAAGAGAACCTCAAATAAATGGTACAAGAAGATATTTAGCTGCTCATAAAATAAATTGGAGTCCAAATAATAGTTTAAGATTAAGTTTATTCAGAACTGCGCTATATTCATCTAATACTTCTTCAATATCTTTAAAGTATCTGAATCCTTTTAATGATTTACTCTTTGATAGGACAAATAACCCCAACAATCATTTCAATAATACTTTTATAGGTGGATCATTGTGGTTGAATAAAGGTCGCTTTACAATGAATGGACAAGTAACCTTGGATGATATTCATTTAACCAATAATGATGAAAGGATGACAGCCAGTGTTATTGGGATGATGAACTTCAGTGAGTTATTTTATAACACCGATTTGGGAATTAAATTGGAAGTGATTTCATATCAGAGTTACAATACATCTACTCAGATAAGCGGTAGATACCTTTATATGGGTCGTGGAATAGCTACTCAGTTTAATGATTATGTTCTAGCTTCAGTACATACTGAACATTTTGCATACAATTTATTAAAAGGATTAAGAATTAAGCCTGAAATAACACTCTTGCTACAAGGAGAACAAGAAATTGACCAGCCCTTTTATAAAATTGAACCTGATGGAAGTTTGCCTCCGTTTGTGCTAACTGGAACTGTTGAACAAACACTCAGAGGGGCTTTAAATTTATCGTTTAATCCAATACCTGAATTTTGGTTAGAAGGTGAATTTGGGATTAACGATGTTCAGAATAAAAACAATATAGAGAATAATGATGTCGTTGAGTTGACGGGCATGTTGATAGCTGGTTTTAGGCTCAGTTTAACCAAAATTTTAAATAATGAATCAAAATAGGTCATAATTTACACAGCAATATTTTGATGATACTTATTATCTTTAGAAACTATACTTTACAATAAATTCTCAGATTAGTTTAATTTATGAAAATAGCAGTAGCAGGAACCGGATATGTTGGATTATCTCTTGCGGTACTTTTATCACAACATCATGAGGTAGTAGCGGTTGATATTGTAAAAGACAAAGTCGATCTCATAAACAACAGAAAGTCACCAATAACAGACAAGGAAATAGAGAATTTTTTTAAGAATAATGATCTGAATCTTTCTGCTACACTGGATTCTGTTACAGCTTATAAAGGTGCTGAGTTTGTGATTATAGCAACTCCTACTAATTATGATCCGGACACCAATTTTTTTGATACAAGTTCGGTGGAATATGTAATCAAAGATGTAATGGAAAAAAACCCGGAAGCAGTCATGGTTGTTAAATCTACGGTTCCGGTTGGTTATGTCGAAAAAACCAAAAAAGAACTTGGGTGTGAAAACTTGATATTCTCTCCTGAATTTCTACGGGAAGGGAAGGCGCTGTTCGATAATTTAAATCCTTCCAGAATTGTAGTTGGAGAACGTTCGGAGAGAGCCGAAAGGTTCGCAGCGCTATTAGTTGAAGGATCAAAAAAAAGTGAGAATGAAATTCCTGTTTTATTCACTGATTCAACTGAAGCTGAGGCTATTAAGTTATTTTCAAATACTTATTTGGCAATGAGAGTGGCTTATTTTAATGAATTAGATTCTTATTGCGAAACTCATTCATTAAGTAGTGAGCAGGTAATTGAAGGTGTGGGTTTAGACCCTCGTATTGGAGATCACTATAACAATCCCTCTTTTGGATACGGAGGTTATTGCCTTCCAAAAGATACCAAACAATTATTAGCGAATTTCCAAGATGTTCCTAATAATTTGATAAGAGCAATAGTTGATGCAAACAGAACTCGAAAAGATTTCATTGCAAGACAGATCATTAAGAATGAACCTAAAATAGTTGGTATTTATCGATTGGTGATGAAGCAAGGTTCTGATAATTTCCGGGCTAGTGCCATTCAAGGCATAATGAAACGAATCAAGGCTAAAGGAATTGAAGTAGTAGTTTTTGAGCCCTATCTAAAAGAAGATGAATTTTATCATTCAAAGGTTATCAGAGACTTAGATGCTTTTAAGAAAATGTCAGATGTAATTGTTGCCAACAGAATGGTTACAGAAATAGAAGATGTAGTGGATAAAGTTTACACCAGAGACCTTTTTGGGCAAGATTAATGAGCAAGATTAAGTTTTCTGTACTCGGCTTTGGGAGGATCGGTCAGCGTCACGCCAAAATTATACATGAGTATAAAGATTCTGAATTGATATCAGTTGTAGATACTGATGCTGTACAACTTGAAGCAGCTCATTCACTTAATCTTAACCCTGAAAAATATACATCAATTCAAGACTTCCTGATTAAAGATAAACTTGAATCTGAAGTTGTAAATATTGCTACTCCTAATGGCTTCCATACTGATTATGCGATAAAATTGTTAGAAGCAGGCTATCATGTTGTAATAGAAAAACCAATGGGGCTTACATTGGAAAGTTGTGAGAAAGTTTTATCAACAATGATAGAAACAGGTAAACAGGCTTTTGTAGTTAAACAAAACAGATATAGTCCACCGTCACTTTGGTTAAAAAAAGTAGTATCTGAGAATATACTCGGGGATATTCTGATGGTACAAACAAATTGTTATTGGAACAGAGATCAAAGATATTATTCTACGAGTGATTGGAGAGGCACAAATGATCTAGATGGAGGCGCTCTTTTTACTCAATTCAGCCATTTCATAGATTTACTATATTGGGTGTTTGGGGATATTAAAAATGTTAGGTCTGTAATCAAGAATTTCACACATTCCGATCTTGAAAATTTTGATGACTCAGGATTTGCTCAGTTTGAATTTTTAAAAGGGGGCATAGGTTGTCTGAATTACTCAACTTCATGTTGGGATAAAAATATGGAAAGCAGTATAACGGTAGTGGGAACCAAAGGGAGCCTGAAAGTTGGCGGTCAGTATATGAACGAGATCGAATACTGCCATATTGAAAACTATGAAAAACCGGATCTTCCTGAAACCAATCCTCCAAATGATTACGGGCCGTATAAAGGAAGTGCAGCTAATCACCATTATGTAATCGAGAATGTTGTTAATGCATTAAAAGGCCATGAATCTGCAACCACTAATGTATTTGAAGGAATGAAGGTGGTTGGTTTTATTGAAAAAATATACAGAGCCGGCGGCTTCATAAAGTAATTTTTAGTGCAGAGTTTTTAGTTTTGATTATATTCAGCTATCAGCTATCAGCTATCAGCTATCAGCTATCAGCTAAATTCAAATCAAAACTAAATTTATTACGTTGAGTGTGTATATAGACAAAACCGCTATTGTTGAAAAAGATGTGCAAATCGGTGAAGGCACCAAAATATGGCACTGGGTCCATGTTATTTCAGGAGCAGAAATTGGGAGTAATTGTGTGCTAGGTCAGAATGTATTTGTGGGAGGTAAAGCGGTTTTAGGAAATAATGTAAGAGTTCAGAATAATGTGTCTATTTATGATGAAGTTATTTTAAAAGATGATGTATTTTGCGGTCCGTCCATGGTTTTTACTAATGTAATTAATCCCAGAAGTCATGTAACCCGAAAGGAAGAATATAAAAAAACAATAGTTGAACAAGGGGCTTCTATTGGAGCAAATGCCACGATCGTATGTGGTAATAAAATTGGTGAATATGCATTTATTGGAGCCGGATCTGTAATAACAAAACCGGTAAATCCTTATGCTTTGGTTGTTGGGAATCCGGCTAAACAAATTGGTTGGGTTTCTAAAGCAGGTATCAGACTTCGATTTGATGAGTCAAATAAAGCAAAGTGTGAAGAAACAGGAGAAGAATATTTCTTAAAAAATGGAGAAATATTTCCAGGCTAAACACCAATTTCAGATACCAAAAGGTAAGTTTACTTTTTCAAGACTAAATTCATTTTTTACCTTCCACTTTATAAAAAATAAATATTTCTGATGATACCATTACTGGATTTACAAGCTCAATACCGATCTATTAAAAAAGAAGTGGATGATAGCATTCATAAGGTCTTGGATTCTCAATATTTCATAATGGGGGAATCAGTAAAGGATTTTGAGAAAGAAGTTAATCGGTATACAAAAGCTAACCATTCATTAGGCTGTGCCTCGGGTTCAGATGCGTTGCTTTTGGCATTGATGGCAATAGATATAGAGCCCGGCGATTATGTTATTACTTCTCCATTTACTTTTTTTGCAACTGCAGGAGCAATATCTAGATTAGGTGCAATTCCGATCTTTATAGATATAGAACATCACAGTTTTAACATTGATCCTGAAAAGATCCGTGAGTTTTTGGAAGGTGAAAGTGATCTGGCTAAAAAGCTTCAGATTCCGATCGAAAAGATAAAAGCAATTATTCCGGTTCATTTATATGGACAAATGGCTGATATGGATCCGATCATGGAAATCGCCAAAGAATATGACCTTTTTGTTATTGAAGATGCTGCTCAATCTATAGGCTCAAAATGTAAAGGAAAAGATGCAGGAACCATTGGAGATTTTGGATGCTTTAGTTTTTTCCCAAGTAAAAACCTCGGTGCCTATGGCGATGGAGGCTTGATTACTGTTAAAAACGATGCATTAGCTGAAAAGACTAATATTCTAAGGCTACATGGAGCAAAACCAAAGTACCACCATAAATACGTTGGTATAAACAGCAGGTTAGATGCTATTCAAGCGGCTGTTCTCAGCGTTAAATTGAAATATCTGAATGAGTGGTCGCAGAGACGAAACGAAATTGCTCATTTATATAATTCTTTATTTCAAGAATCAGGTTTGGTTTCAGAATATGAGGGTTGTTCTGAATGCGAATCACATTCGAGTTGTGAATTTCCTGACGGGAAAATAGTTTTACCTAAAGAAACTACAGGAGCCCCTGAAGAAAACGGATTTCATATTTATCATCAGTATACAGTACGGGTAAAGAATCGAGATGGTCTTTCAGAGTTTTTGGATTCGGAAAAGATTGGAAACGCTGTATACTATCCTGTTCCGCTTCATATACAAGAATGTTTTTCTGATCTTGGATATGCTGCTGAAGATTGTCCTAATGCTGTATGTGCAAGCAGAACTGCAATTTCTTTGCCTATATTTCCTGAGTTAGCTGATGAACAGGTAAAAGAAGTGGCACGAAAAATTTCACAATTTATGTCATGAATATTTCACTGAAATCTCCTCTCACAAAATTTATTCTTAAGGCATTAGGATTTTTTGTAGTCTGGTATATAGTATATGAGCTTTGGTTGCTTCCGGACGGTAGCCTTGATGAATGGATCTCGCATAACATCATTTCTAATAGTAATGGGATTGTACAATGGCTGGGATATGAAACCTTTGCTTATAACCGAATCATAGGGATCTACGGAAACTCAGGTATTGAGGTGGTTGATGGATGTAATGGTATTGCAGCAATGGGACTTTTTCTCGGTTTCATTCTTGCTTATCCGGGTTCATGGAAAAATAGATTAAGCTTCTCAATTATAGGGATTTGTGCAATCTATATTATTAATTTAGTCAGAATAGTAATACTCACTATTACTCAGGCAGAGTGGCCGGCATTTTTTGATTTTACACATGATTATTCCACAACAACGATTTTTTATATCTCTATTTTTCTGTTATGGATGGTTTGGGTGAATTTTAATGAGTTACCTAAAACTCAATCAGCTTAATGTGTTGAAGCGCTTATTATTAATAATTTTATTCGTAGGCTTTTACTTTATGGGACTCCGTCCGATTAGATCAAATGTTGCTGATCTGATAAAAAGTAAGATCGAAGTTTCAGGAGTGGATCAGTTTCAACAAAGCTCAGTAGGAATTACTACAGTTTACAGTGACGGCGATTTTTCAAAGAAGTTTGTGTTTAAGGTGCCTTTTGGGATGTTCTTCCTTTTTAGCTCTGTTTGCCTTATATGGTTACAGGCAAGATGGGAGGATTTTGGCATACTTATTCTCATTCAAATCGGATTTTGGTTAATAGCTTTTTTGAGCTTTATACCGGGAAGTAACGGAAATCTTTTTTTTCTGGAGATTATGGATTTCCTAACCAGATATTTATCACCTCTGGGTAGTCTCGGAATACCAATTTATATAATGTATCGTCGAAAAAACGAAGACTCAGAATGAAGGAAACACTAGAAAAACAATACAATGTGCTTTTACAAATTCCGGAATTGGTTGTTTCTGAAGACGGCAAGAAAGTGCCTTTTGAAATTGAAGACAGTATCCATGGTAAAATATATCTGGTTGCCGTAGGAAAAGGTTCTTTGAAGATGGCTTCTCAAATTGTTGAGAAATATGGCGATCAACTATATGACGGAATAGTTGTATCGGATGATCATGAGGGTTTTATTTCTAATAAAATTCAGATTTTTGGTGGTTCTCATCCCATACCGGATTCAAACACCGTAGCCGCTTCTTATGAGGTATTGGATTTTGTACGTAGAATACCTGCCGGTAATACATTGATTTTTTGCATTTCAGGAGGAACATCTTCGATGCTGACAATTCCCCCATTTGGAATCGAAATTGATGAAATTAAAGTACTATATGATCTGCTTCTTAAATCAGGCGCTTCTATCCATGAGATGAATATTGTTCGTAAACATGTTTGTGATTTGAAAGGAGGAAAGCTTTCAGAAGAGATAGAGCATATCAATCTGATATCTTTGATAGAATCTGATGTTCCCGGAGATGATATAAGTACAATAGGAAGTGGTCCCACAGTTGCGGATCCTTCAACTTTTGTAGAGGCTGTTCAAATTTTAAAGAATTTAGAGATTTGGGACAGTGTTCCGGTTTCAATTCAGGAGCATTTGATCTGCGGGGTCGAGGGATATATTCCCGAAACTCCTAAACCTGATGAGTTTGAACCATTAAATCATAAAGCTCAGCTATTATCTAGTTCTGACACATTAAAGAAGAGGTTAGCTAAATATTTAGAAGGACAAGGATATAATGTCTGGGTCCGAAAAGAAGCGTATTCAGGCTCTGTTCAACAAGTGTCAAAAGAAATTTGTGGAAAAGCTATATCTATATTGAGTGGTAATAACGAGATGAAAAAACCATCAGCTTTAGTTTATCAAGGAGAAAGTACTGTACAAGTTAAAGGCAATGGAAAGGGTGGGCGAAATCAGGAGTTGGCTTTGATGGTTGCATTATCGATTGAAGGACAGCATTCAATCTCATTATTAAGTATGGATACAGATGGAATAGATGGTACAACTGATGTCGCCGGAGCAATTGTAAATTCAAATACGACCTTATTGGCCAGAAAGAATAAAGTTGAACCGGAGAAGCTTTTGTCAGATAACAATTCATATGAATTTCATAAAAAATCGGAAACGCATTTACGAACAGGACCAACTGGAATTAATCTTATGGATTTGCAGATAGTTCTAATAAATTAAGAATTCAAAATTGAGAATTATAAATTTTGAATTCTTAATTCACATGTGTCGAGTCTGTTTCCTATTTTTCATTAAATAAAAAAATCATGATCTGGCAGTCCCCATTATTACTTTGGTTACTAATCCTCATTCCGGTGTTGATTGCAGGAGTGTGGTTAAGAACTAAAGCCCTCAAGAAAAAGAGAGAGAGAATCTTTAACGAACAACTTTTCGCTAAGCTAAGGAAAGGTTTCTGGAAACCAGGTGATGTACTAAAAAGCGTTTTTGTTATTGCCGGATTGTCCTTTCTTTTACTCGCAATGGCCGGCCCAAAAATTGGTACTGAAGTTCGGGAAGTTAAAAGGCAGGGCGTTGATATGTTGATTGCGCTAGATCTTTCTGCGAGCATGAATGCAGAAGATGTTCGACCGAGCAGATTAGAAAAAGCTAAGTTCGAGATCAACAGACTTATTGAAAGGTTGAAAGGAGACCGGGTTGGTTTAATAGTTTTTACAGGGGAAGCATATCTTCAAAGCCCGATGACTTTAGATTATTCAGCGCTTAAGCTTTTTCTCGATATTGCTGACACGGATCAAATGCCAAGCTCTGCAACTGATTTTAAAGCAGCAATGGAAACTGCAATAACTGCATTTGAATCACTGGAAGAAAATGAAACTGAAGCTGCTAAAGTACTTTTGATAATTTCTGATGGGGAAGATCACGGGCAATCTTATGATGCACCTCTGCAAGACTTGATCGATAAGAATATTTATGTATACACATTAGGCATAGGAACGGATGAGGGTACTACAATCCCTCTTTACGAAGAAAATTCTTCAAACTTGATTGGATATAAGAGAGACAGATCCGGTAAAGTAGTAACTACTTCATTACAAAGTGATGAACTCAGACAAATAGCGAGCAGAGGGAACGGTACCTATTACGCAATTGAAAGAGGAAATGACGGAATTGACGCTTTTCTTGCTCGGGTAGATGAACTTGAAAAGGGAGAATTCTCAAGTCAGGAATACGCTGACTATAAAAACCAATATCAATGGATGGGGGCATTAGCATTGTTGTGCTTTACATTTGCTTACCTTGTTCCGGCTTATCGAAAAGAAAAATAGATGATCAAACTTTTTATTACGGATTTGGACGGATGCATAAGTATGCCTTTCATTCCTCCAAAGTGGGAAATAATTACCGAACTAAAAGAGCTTAACGAGCTAAGTAAAACTGATGAAACGGTTCCGCCTTTAACAATTTGTACCGGTCGACCGATGCCGTATGCAGAAGCAGTTTATCAATGGATGGGTATGTATAAACCTTTTTTGTTTGAAAGTGGGGGAGGCGTTTACGACATGGCTAACAATACGCTGCACTGGCACCCAACTTTCGATATAGACAGAGAGCGTGAATTGGGAGAGTTAAAAGCTCATCTCAAAACAAATTTCATTGAGAAATATCCCAATACGATACCGGAGTTTGCTAAACACACCGATTCGGGAATTATAAATCAAACACCGGCAGTTATTCATAAGATGTATCCCGAGATCAGGAAATATGTGGATGCCAATTATCCGAATTTTGAAGTACACTACACAGACGTTTCCATTAATGTGATCTCAAAAAGCACAAATAAAGGAGAAGGGATCAAGTTTCTTTGTGAGCTTCTTGATCTGGAGTTAAACGAAGTTGCCTTTATTGGAGATACAGGAGGTGACAGGCCGGGATTAGAAATAGTAGGGAAACCATTTGCTCCTAATAATGCAATGGAATCAGCTAAAGAAGTTTCTGATGTAATGAATGGGGAAGATGCTGATGCTGTTCTGGAGGCTTATAAAAAAGTGATTGAATATAATCGGTCACTGAGTGAAAACTGAAACGTAAAAAGGCAAAAGTGAAAAGCGTTTGTTAATAAAAATACAAACCTGATTCGTTCATCTTTTCTCTTTTTACTTCTCCCTTTTTACTATTCACGTTTAATCAACTTTGTCTTTCCTGAAGCTGTTTCAACAACTCAAAATAACGCTCTATCAATTTCTGATAATCCGGTGAATATTTTGTAAAGTTAGGGTCATTAAGTCTTGAAAGGATTTGTTTTTCCAGTTCTTCAAGAGTGATGTTCGATGGAGTTACTCTGTCAAAGCCTTTAGATTGATTTCCTTCTCTTTTTTGCTCTTCTTCATTTCGTTCCTGCATCGATTTTTCCGCATCAAGCATTCTGGTAAGAATGTTTTGTTGTCTCTCGATCAAGGTTGGATCTACTGCTCCTCCGCGAAGATCATTTATTGTGTCCTCCATTTCTTCGATCATTCTCTGAATCTCACTTCCGGCACGATCGCCTTCTAAGCCACCACTCTCACGTAGTTCCTGAAGTTGCTTTCTTATTCTGTTCTGTTGCTTTGCAAGCTGATTTAAACGCTCCATTTGATCATTTGAAAGTCGTTCCCCCTGCATATCATTGATCATCTGTTGAAGTTGTTCATTCAACTGTTGTTGATTCCCTTTCATTTCGCCAAGCTGTTCTATCATTTGCTGAATAGATTGAGGGCTACCACTTCCACCTTTGCCTCCGCCTTGGTTATTCTGAAGTTGTTCCAAAAGATTAGCGATCATAAATGCGATCTCGTTAATTCCACCAAATGCTTGACGCGAAGCAACCGAGGAATTTCTTTGGTCTCGTTCAGCCATCTGTGTCAGGGAACGATCCAGCTGCTTCTTAAGCTCAATGGTTTTTGAATTAATTTGATTAGAAAACTGAGGAATAGATTTTGAAAGATTAAATAGTGTATCAGACAGAGCCCCAAATATTTGTTCTACATTTTTTTGATCCCGAGCCAACTCTATATAAGCTAAACTTCTATCCTCGGTTTGTTGTGAAAGATAAACCAAGTCCTCTTGTTCAGTTGAAAGGGTTAATAATGAATGCAAGACATACTGAAGTCCAGCAACATTAATTTGATCTTGTTGCTGCCCCATCGCTTTCATTTGCTCGCGGGTTTTCGCAGCTAATTCCTGATAAGGCTGCTGGAGATTGGGTTGCTGGTTTTGAGGTTGTTGAGATTCATTGTTTTCGTCCCCCGATCCTTGCTCCTGATTTTGGTTCTCCTCCAGCCAGTTTTCAATTTCTTTTTTGATGCGGTTTTCTAATTCTTCCTGAGTTTCCTTTTGAAATTCAGAAACAGGTTTCTCTGTTTTCTCAGAAGTGTTCTCGGATAGGTTCTCAATGGATTCTCTAAGCTTTTCGATCTGCTTCAGATCTTCTTTTCTTTTGTTTTCAGCTTCTTCGTCTGATGGAGGATTTTCTGATAGCTCTTGTTCTTGTCTGGCTTGGTCTTCAAATGACTTGGCGAGTTTTTCCATATCAGACATAAGCTTCAGTTGCTTAAACAATTCGATTGTTCGCTCCAGTCTCTTTTTGAAATCTTCCTCACTGAATTGTACATCTTCCATGGCACGACGTAGTTGCTCAGGATTAAGTTGCTGCATATTTTCTTTGAGCTTTTCTAAAGCCTCACGCAAACCCGGATCATCAATTTCTTCCATGAGTTTTTTAAGCTCATCGTAGGCTTTTTGTGTTTCTTCACTCAGTAAGTTATTCTCACTAAGCTCATTTTTGATCTCTTCAAACTTTTCGTTGAGTTCGTCTATTTTTTTCTGAACTTCTTCCTGTTTCTTTGAAGCCTCTTCAACTTGTCTCTGATTTTCATAATTTACTTCGGGGTTGTCCTTCAGGCTTTCTTCAAAATCGTCATAAGCCTCACTCATTTCCTCAAAAGATTCTGATATCGACTCCAGATCGGTGTCAACTTCATCTTCCTTTTCATCCAGAGATTCAAAATAATCCACTAAAGAAGGAACTGTTAAAGTGATCTCTTGTGAACGAGATGTTTTTCGACCATTGTAACCATCATTATCAGAAGCTTCTATCCAAAAAGTTAATTCGTCTAGAGGAGAAAGTTTCAGTTCGGAAATATCCCACTCATATCGCTGAAGAACTCCATTTACCGGACGATCTAGGCGGATGGAGCCGTTCCGAGGATCGTCGACATAAGCTTTTTTGAGTTCATACTTAAGTTGACCTCGAGTAATATTAAAATCGTCTGTAGCTTTGTAAGTTAGGGGTAGATTCTTAGGCTGTACCATTTCGAAAGAAGCAGAGGGTTCTACTAATTCTATGATTGGGTACTCATCAATAATTGGTTCAATGATAAACTGAAACTGGTTTTTGTTTTGTAGTCCGCTTTTATCTTTAAGGAGGAAGGAAATGGTATCAGGCTCAGTTACTAAAAATCCCGCATAAAATTGTTGACGGTCAATGGAATTGCTGTCTATTGAATTCGAACTTGAAATGATTTCCCATTGATCAATTTCTTTATTCAAAGAGCCGTTCAGACTTATCGAAGATCCCTGATAAGCTCTTATCAGAGAAAAGGGGTAAGACTGAGATGTTGAGTCCAGGCGAGTATAATCCGGCGGAATTGTAGTGGAGATCAGTTCAGAAAACCGGGGGCGCAATTGAACAAAAGCTTCATAAGTTTCAGATCTGAATCCATCCATTTCAATATAATATTCCAGATCGTTATTCAGATTAAAAGGGATTGAAGCGAATCCGGATGCCATGGGATCCATGTTCAAAGACCTGAAGTCTTCCTCAACCGATGTTTTAACAAAAAGATTTACATTTTCGGGGGTTTGATTATCACCGAAATTGATACTCGCTGAAAATGGTGAACCTTGTTCCAGAGTTACATCACCGGGGGTAACGGTAAAAGTGTAGGGATTTGGTTTTTCAAAAGCTTTCCAAAGGTAAACACTTCTTTGGGCTCCATCAGGAAATGTAAAGGCCGTTACTATGAAAAAGAGAAGCACTACTCCGGAAATCTTGATAGAATTTCTGAAAAAACGGGTTTGAGATTGAGAATCGGAATAAGAAACGAGGCGTTCTTTAAACTGCTGATAATCAATTGAAGAAAGATTCTTTTCGATAGCGGCTTGAACAAGAGCTGAATCAGCTAGCTCGTCTTTCTCCAGATCCAGATAATAATTGATCTCTTCCAGCTGCTGACTGTGAGCAAATTTTTTGTAGAATGTATGAAACGGATCAGGCTTGTTTTGGGAGCGTAACCACAAGTACAGCCCGATTGCTGAAGCAAGTGCCAGCAATACAGTTACGGATTTTACAGCCGGGCTCAGAAAACTAAATTGTTCGATTGCGATAAGTAACAATACCACACTAAAAAGAGCAGAAAGTCCGGCCAGAATTTTTGAAATGAAAAAACGACGTTCCAAGTCATCAAAGGCTTGATGAAGCTCTTTTTTTATTTGTTCTGACTTTGATTTTTGATGGTCTTCTCGCATACCCATAAGAAAAGGAAATCCTGCTTAATATGTTCTAAAAAACCGTAAATGAGAAGCTTTATTGCAGCTTATACTTCATTTAACAAAAGTGATTCGGCTACAGAATATCTTCCGTTATCTGAACTGAGTTTGATGATCTCTTTATAATAGTCGTGTTCCAGATATAAATGGAAGTCTTCGCGAACTGCACGTTCCAGAAAACCCTCTTTTTCTTTAAGAGTTTCAGCCGGATACATATCATATCCCATTACCCACGGAAGCGGTACATGGACATGAGTGGGAAGAAGATCAGCAACAAAACAGATCTTTTTCCCATCTCCTTCAATGAGTGGAAGCTGTTGGCCAAGTGTATGTCCGTTTACTATAATTGCTGATAAACCTTCTTCATAGATATAATCTTCATCTACAAGATTCAGATTATCAGTCTCTTTTAGCGGGTTTATATTTTCAGGAAGAAAGCTGGCTTTTTCACGGGCATTAGGATTAGTGGCTGTTTCCCAATGAGATTTTGTTACATGATATTCAGCATTGGGGAAAGTGTATTGTTGATTTCCGTCTTCATCATAGTATGAAGTCCCACCACAATGATCGAAATGTAAATGAGTAAAGATCACGTCGGTCACATCTTCGAAATTAAAACCATGTTCTGCAAAGGATTTTTCCATGGTATGTTTGCTGAAATCCACCTGATAGATCTTCATGAGCTTTTCATTGAACTTTGTTCCAAGTCCATTATCAATCAAATAAAGTTTATCTGTAGCTTTTGATTTGATCAATAAACAACGCATGGTCATTTGAATACGATTTTTCTCATCGGCTTCAATTCCTCGTGACCATAACGTCTTAGGAACAACGCCAAACATAGCACCGCCATCTAGTTTGAAGTCACCGGTTTCGATGGTGTACAACTCAAAATTTCCCAGCGTGGTTTTGGATAAGCTCATAGATCAGTATTTTTTATTGTTGTGATAAAGTCATTCCTGTGGAGGCAGGAATCTAAATTGTGTTTTAAAACTCTATTTCTATAAATGATCGAAATCCAGATTTCAGGCATTCGCCGTGAAATGACCTTTAAATATTACAATTTTTACTTTTTATTTCGAATAACGAAACTCATTTTCGGAATATCTTTCCAAGTATCAGTTCAGCAACTTCCTGTTTGGTTCCACTAAATTCAGTTTCAGAATCTTTGCTGATCAAGTGCACGTGATTGGTATCAACTTCAAAACCAGCACCTTCAGTACTTATAGAATTTGCGATGATCCAGTCTGCATTTTTCTTACTAAGCTTTTTCGCAGCATTTTTGATCAGATCTTCTGTTTCCATTGCAAACCCGATCAAAACCTGATCTGATTTCTTGTTTTCACCAAGCCATGCCAGAATATCTGTAGTCTTTGAAAGCTCAATAGAACTTGAACCGCTTTCCTTCTTCACTTTGTGTGAATATGTTTTTGAAGGAGTGAAATCTGATACAGCAGCTGCCATTATAATTACATCAGCATCAGCATGGGTTTTAACAGTTTCAAATAATTCGGCAGCACTTGTAATGGAAGTTGTGTGGATGCCTTCAGGTTTTGGAACGGAAACAGGTCCATGAACAAGTTTGACCTCAGCGCCTAATCTTTTTGCAGCTTCGGCCATTGCAAACCCCATTTTGCCGGAGCTTGGATTTGAAATAAAGCGAACAGGGTCAATAAACTCTCTGGTGGGTCCTGCGGTGACCACAACTTTTTTTCCCTTTAAAGGTCCTTCGATGGATCCAATAATTTCTGAAGCTTTATCCAGAATGTCTTCGAATTCCGGAAGCCTGCCCTTTCCTTCCAGACCACTAGCCAAAAATCCGGATGCCGGCTCTAGTACATGATATCCGAATTCCTGAACTTTTTTTAGATTTTCAGTTACAGTCGGAGACTCATACATCTCTCCATCCATCGTAGGACATATCAAAATAGGCGAGCGAGCTGCAAGAACTGTACTCGTAAGCATATTATCTGAAATTCCAGAAGCTATTTTGGAAAGAGTGTTTGCTGTACAAGGAGCGATCACAAATAGATCGGCCCATTCTCCCCAGTTAATATGACGGGTCCAATCAGTTGATTGAGTGTCGTCGGGGAAAATTTCAACGGCAACTTCATGTTGAGAAAGGGAAGCAAAAGTTTCTAAACCAACAAAGCGAGTGGCTGAGGGAGTCATAGTGACTCGTACTTCAGCACCCGCTTTTTGAAATTCTCTTAGTAAAAAGACAGCTTTATAAGCTGCTATTCCTCCGGTGACACCGAGAACAATGCGCTTTCCGGAGAGCATTTTTATTCCTCTACTTCAGGACGACGGAAATAAGTTTTACCGGCTTCCATTTCAGTAATAGATCGTTGTACTGCATGAGGAAGTTTTTCAAAAGACTTTGAAATTTGCTCTTGTTCTTCATTGAATGAAAACTCGTCTTCGTCTTCAAAACCTTCGAAATATTGTAGCTTTTCATCAAGCTCTAATTTTTCATTTGCGGCAATCTGACGAGCTCTTTTAGACATGATCACAAGTAACTCATATTTGTTACCGGTTGTCTTTTTCAGCTCTTCGATGTCAAGTGTGCGAATTGGCATATTTTCTAATTTGAATTCATGAATTCGAGAACAGCTTGCTTTATTTGAGAGTAAGCAGTCTCTAGATCATCATTAATAATAACCCGATCAAATCGATCGGCATATGTAAGTTCTTCTTTTGCACGTTCAAGTCGTAAGGCAAGAGTTTCTTCATTTTCAGTGCCTCTGGCTATTAAACGCTGCTTTAAGACTTCGAGTGAAGGTGGTTGAACAAAAATGCTCAAGCACTCATCGCCGTATATTTCATTGATATTTACGGCTCCCTTTACTTCGATGTCAAGCAAAACAAAATAGCCTAATTTCAGGCTTTTATCAACTTCTGATTGCAAAGTACCATATCTCTTTCCGCCATAGAATTCTTCCCATTCCAGGAAGTCATTCTCATCAATTCGGGCTTGGAATTCTTCATCAGATAAAAAATGATAATGTATACCATTTTCTTCGCCTTCACGGGGTGGCCTGGTAGTAGCAGAAACAGAAAACTTCAGATCGTCAAAATCTTTGAAGAGTCTTTTTGCAAGCGTGGTTTTTCCGGCTCCACTGGGAGCAACAAGAATTATAACTTTACCTTTCATATTAGTACCGAGTATTTAGTATTGAGAAAAGCGTCTCAATACTAAATACTAAAATCTAGTTTATTCAACGTTTTGTACTTGTTCTCTGATCTGCTCCAGCGTTTCTTTAGAACGAACTACGTGATGCGCAATTTCAGAGTCATTTGCTTTAGAACCAATTGTGTTCAATTCACGGTTCATTTCCTGAGTTAAGAAATTCAGTCTTCTTCCTGCAGGTTCAGCTTGTTCAATTGCTTCAATAAAGAACTTTAAATGGGCACGCATTCTCACAATTTCTTCGGTGATATCCATTTTATCTGCAATAACAGCAACTTCTGTTTCAAGGCGTTCTTTATCAAAATTTTCGTCGTCGAATAATTGTTGAATTCGCTCACGAAGCTTATTTCTGATTTCCTCAACTCTGCCGTTAGTTACTTTCTCAATATCTTTAAGATTGGCTTCGATATTTTCAATTCGCTCAATAAGATCATTTTTTAACTGATTGCCTTCCTGCGTTCTCATTGCAATCAGATTTTCCACGGCGCTGTTCAAAGCTTTTAAAGCAACAGACCATTTTTTTTCAAGGATCTCTTCATCATCTTCCTGAGTTATAAAAACATCTCCAAAACCGGTAATATTTCTGACGTTCAGACTGCCTTCAATTCCCGCCGCTTCCTGGACTTCTCGCAAAATACGAGCATAAGCTTTTACTTTAACTTCATCTACTTTGATGTGTGGCTCACCGGAGTCAGACTCAGTGACGTGAACATTAATATTCAGTTTTCCACGACTGATGGTTTTCTGAACTAATTCTTTCAAAATAAGTTCTTTGTCTTGAAGTCGTTGTGGAAGCCGTATAGAAAGATCTAAATATCGGCTGTTTAAGGATTTGATTTCAACAGTAGCGGTAATGCCATTTTCAGTAGCCTCGCCCCGTCCAAATCCGGTCATAGAAATAATCATATATGAATCGCAGATGAATTTTTAAGAAAAACAAAGGTACAAAAGTAACAGACGGGAAGAAACTACTTGGCAAGTATTCCACGATTCGTATCTTCTTGCAATAATTTTACTTTTCGGATGAATATTCTAGGAATTTCTGCTTTTTATCATGACTCTGCCGCTTGTTTGATACAGGATGGAAAAATTGTAGCTGCGGCTCAGGAAGAGCGATTTACACGAAATAAGCACGATGCTTCCTTTCCGGAAAATGCGGTCAAATATTGTTTGGAACACTCCGGATTAAGCATCGATGAAATGGATGCCATCGCTTTCTATGACAAGCCTTTTCTTAAGTTCGAGCGACTTCTTGAAACATATCTGTCATTTGCACCAAAAGGAGTTCGGTCATTTGTAACAGCTATTCCTGTTTGGTTGAAAGAAAAGATGTTCCTGAAAAAATTGATCTATGATTCTTTAAAAGAAATTGAAGAATACGACAAAGAAGATGTTACTCTGTTATTTCCGGAGCATCATTTGAGTCATGCAGCCAGTGCATTTTATCCTTCAAAATTTGATGAAGCAGCCATTCTTACTATTGATGGAGTTGGAGAATGGGCAACGGCTTCTATCTGTCACGGAAAAGGAAATGAGATAAAAATTCTTCGCGAATTGAAATTTCCGCATTCTTTGGGATTGCTGTATTCAGCGTTCACATACTACTTAGGTTTTAAAGTAAATTCAGGTGAGTATAAATTGATGGGTTTGGCTCCTTATGGAAATCCCGAATCGGAATTGCTTCAGGATTACATCACTAAAATTAAATCTGAATTGGTAGATATCCGAGAAGATGGTTCGATTTGGTTGAACCAAAAGTATTTTGATTACGCCACCGGATTGCGAATGGTGAAGGATAAAAAATGGGAGGAGTTATTTGGCTTTCCCCGCCGGGAAGATGAAGCAGAACTGGAGCAACACGAAGCAGATCTGGCTTTAGCAATTCAAATGGTGACTGAAGAAGTTGTAATTTTGATGGCGAAAGAGGCTAAGAAATTAACCGGAGCCAATGCTATTTGTTTGGCGGGTGGTGTGGCACTTAATTGTGTTGCTAACGGAAAACTTCAGAACGAAGGAATTTTCGATGAAGTGTATATACAACCGGCGGCAGGAGATGCCGGAGGAGCGGTTGGAGCGGCGCTTGCTGCACAATACATATATTTCAAAGACGAAAGAGTTCCGGAAACTCCGGATTCAATGCAGGGAGCGTATTTAGGTCCTGATTTTCATAAAATTGATGTAGAAAGATCTTTACGAAAGTTTAAACCCGTATTTAATGAGATATCAGGTTCCGAACTTTATGAAAAGGTTGCAGAGATCCTTGATAATGGAAATGTGGTTGGATGGTTTTACGGAAGAATGGAATTCGGTCCAAGGGCATTAGGTGGTAGAAGTATTATTGCCGATCCGAGACGAGTTGACATGCAAAAAAAGCTGAATCTGAAGATAAAATACAGGGAGTCGTTCAGGCCTTTTGCACCATCAGTTCTTGCGGAACATGCGGCTGATTATTTCGAGTTGGATTCCGATTCTCCATATATGTTGCTGGTTCAATCCATAAAAGAGGAATTGAAAAAAGATTTGCCGAAAGATTATAACCAGTTGCCACTAAGGGAAAAACTTGCAGTACAAAGATCTGATTATCCAGCGATCACACACATTGATTTTTCTGCCCGTATACAGACCATTCATAAAGAGACGAATCCGGAATATTGGAATTTAATAGATGCTTTCAGAGAACGAACTGGATGCGCAATGGTGGTAAATACCAGTTTCAATGTCCGGGGCGAACCAATTGTGTGTACACCTGAAGATGCGTACCGTTGTTTTATGAATACAGAGATGGATTATTTGGTAATTGGTGAGTATGTTTTTGCAAAAGAAGATCAGCCTGAATGGACTGATAAAATAGAATTCGATAAAGATTGAATTATATCATTCTCCCTTTAGGTCATTGCGGACTTGATCCGCAATCTGGATCTTTATGTTGAATGAGATCCAGGGTCAAGCCCGGGATGACTATTAACAATGTAGTTTTTGAAGAACATGGATTTACTTAAAGACTTATGGCTGTTTATGAAGGAGCGGAAGAAATTCTGGTTGGCTCCTGTTATCATAGTGCTCTTATTACTCGGATTTTTAATTGTGATCGGTGGCGGATCTTCAATCGCTCCGTTTATTTATACTTTATTTTAGGATATCAACCAGAATGGAAGTTAAGCTAGGTTTAGGCCTTGAAGAAATAGAGTTCGGTATGAAATTACCTCAGGTTGAAGTTTTATTAGGTAATTTTGATGAGCAACTAATCGATGAAGATGACAGCAATAAACTGATTTATGTGTTCAACGAGAAAAAAATAAGTCTCTCATTTTACAAAGATACAGAAAACCGATTAGGCTATATAGAAACTTCGAATCCGAGCATAGCATTTGGTGGAATTCAAATTTTCGACAAGAATATAGATTTCGTAAAAAAAGAGGTTTTTGGGAAAAGAATTGAGAGCTGGGAATCAGACAAATTGTTTTCTTTTACGTCGCATTTTAATGAGGAATATTGGATTTCATTACATTCGGAATACGAAAAAGTAACAAAATTAGAGCTAGGTGTTCCATTTTTGGATAATGGAAAAGACTATAAATGGCCTTAACTATTACAATCTAAAACTATGCTCCCCAAAAGAGATCTTAATTTTATAAAGACCGATCCTGAAACGCCCAAAACGCAATTGGTGATCGTTACGGGATTGTTGGTTATAGCAGCCATTTTTCAGGACGAGACCTTTGCCTATATCGCGTTGATCATCGGTGTATTATCCATTGCGATAAAACCGATTGGAGATCGCATTGTTTGGGGGTGGTATAAACTGGCTGAGTTGCTGAGCAAAGTGATGAATCCATTGATTCTCGGGCTTCTTTATTTTCTTTTTATTACTCCGATCGCACTTCTGTTTCGTTTATTCGGAAATGATCCGTTAAGACTCAAAGACAATAAAGGGAGTCTCTATGAGATTCGGGATCATACTTTTAAAAAGGAAGATCTGGTTAATCCTTGGTAGGCCTTCGCCAACTTGTTGGCGGAATTAAGAATTAAAAATTAAGAATGTTAAATTCTTAATTTTGGATCTCAACTTTCTGATTTAATGTGATTAAAAAAGTGGTTTTGGGATAAGTAGTTTTTATTGTTTTGATATAATCTTCATAACCGGTGGGTGGGAGATGGGTTGCTACAATATGCTTTGGGTTTATCCAAGTTCTTAGTTGTATTATTTTTTGGTGATTTAATAACATCCAATAAGGGAAAATGGCAACATCTATATTCTCTTTTTGTAGATTTAGCTCGGTAAATGCTTCTTCAAACCAATTGGAATCTCCAACATGTAAGATCTTTTTTCCTTCCATTTCTATGAGATATCCAACATTTTGCACGTTACCGTGACGGTTAGGATTAACATGATTCATATAAAAGCCTGTTACTGAAATATCTCCGATTCGAACAGTTTGTTTCTGATAAGTTTTAGTTTCGATAGTAATGATTCGGTCATTGTTATTCGAACCGGCTTCTTCAACAAGGTCCGTGGATTGCTTGCTTCCGAAAAACAGTACTTGGGTATTTTTATCTAAGAAAGTGCTTACCTGTTCACCATCAAGATGGTCGCCATGATAATGTGTGACAGCTATCGCTATGATCGGGGGAAAGTCACCTAAGGAATTTGTAAGAGTATCTACCAGACTTTGCGGAGGGAAGAGGTAATATTCCTTGTTGTATTCCGTATGCAAGCCATCAATCAAAACAGAAGATTCTTCTCCTGAAATAAGAACGCCCATATTGCCAATGTACCGGATTTCAAGTTGGGCACTAACATTCAGTGAAAAAAGGAGAAGCGAAAATATGATTGTTAGCTTCTTCATTCAGAGTCTATTTATCCAACAATCTTCGATGATAATTGATCTGCCCTAAGTGGTAGCTGAAATGACTGTATAAATGAATCAGGAAATAATCTGTACTCATTTCAAAGCCGAAGGGTTGAAGAGGATAGGTTTTTGAGAAGTCTTCAGGGGTAAGATTATCCAGTGTTTCACGAACGGTCTTTCTGGAATCTCTGATCCTGTTGATCAATTCATCACGATCGACTTTACCGTTGAACTCAAATTCACGATCGCGGATGTAACCACTGTTATTGAGAATTGCTCCCAAAAAATGAGCCAGATTACCGGCTAAGTGCAGACCTAAATTACCGGCGCTGTTATTAATTCCGGGTTCTTTGATCCAGAGATTTTCTTCAGTGGAGTATGCAAAGATCTCAGATTCTAACGTTTCAAAATCACGTGCAAATAATTGAGTGAGCGTTTCAGTGTTCATTTCTAGATTATTTATTACAAATTATTGATAAGAACTGATCTTTATTTTTGAATTTAACTATTACAACCCCATTATAATTTTTACTCGAGTAGTGATTAATCTCATCATAGGAGTTTTTTATAACAATGATCTCTTCTATGAAAGAAGGCTCTATCGAGTAAAAAATACTATCTGTCTTGGCTTCAACTAGTAAGCTGTCTCCTCCAGTCAATTCATGTAATTTAAACTTGTCAGATTTTAAATCAATTTCAGTACTACTCCCAATTTGATTACTATTCATTTGGAAAATGATTAAGATATCATTCTGATTAGAATGCGAGCTATTTATAATTTGTGCTGCTAATAATTCTGGGGCTATCATCAAAACGAAAAGAATAACCCTATACATTTTCTTCCTCTACTTTTTTAAGACTTACTGCATTAGCGCAATACCGAAGTCCGCTAGGTTCCGGGCCATCGGGGAATATGTGACCTACATGAGAATCACAGACGTTACATGTTACTTCTACACGGATCATTCCGTGTGAATCGTCTTTGTGGTAAGCTATTGCATTTTCTTTAATCGGTTGATTGAATGAAGGCCAACCTGAACCGCTTTCAAATTTTGTATTGGCATCAAAAAGGAGAGTGTCACAGCATACACAGGCATAAATACCGGGCTCAAATTTACTACAAACGTCACTTGAATAAGGTCGTTCCGTTCCTTTTAAACGGGTAACAGCAAACTGTTCGTTGGTGAGCTCTTTTTTCCATTCTTCATCGCTTTTCTCTACTCTGCGGTCCGGTTCAGGATTGCCGTTTCGTGCGTAGTTGAGAACATCCAGCCACTTGATCATAAACTGTGTTTTTATTTTAAGAACGGTGTTTATTGGTAGAAAGTAAACAGGGAGATGTTGGGGGCTATTATTTTCGCAAGTTACAGTACTTCAGAAAAAGCTCCAACTACTCCGACCTTTAGGATTATTGGCGAAACAAGAACGCAATGAAATCGACGGATCCTAAGGAGCAATCATTACACTTCTGGCTGATTTTTGAATATGCATCATTAGAACGAAGACCTTTTGTAATGATTAGTCGATGCAATGGAGTTCTCGCCAATAATTCTTGTCGGGAGCTTTTGGTACTGGAGCCTGTGCTGAGGAAGCTCAGTATCGGCACAAAAGTACATCGAATAAAGAAGTAGATACTTTTTCTCAGGCTTAGCCTAGCACAAGGGTACCTACTTTTGTCTTGATACAAAAGTAGCAAAAGATCAAGCCGAAGTATTTAAGACGGGTTCACTGATCCTACGCTGAATAATCCTAAAGGTCTTCGTTCATTCTGAGAAAATAATGATACTCTTCACCTGAAAGGATTATTCCTGCTTCGCAGACGCATCCGGATCATGCTCTCTTCTCCGTCTTAAATACTAAGGGCGAAAGTTTCATCTTACTATTAAAATGAAACCTATCAACGAATTACTACATTATTGGGTTTGTAAAATGATAAATAATCAAATCTCAACAGGGCGGGCGATCATGATCCCTGTATTCTTGGACTCAGGTTTCAGAAATGAAGAAATGGGTTCGTCTGATATTTCAACTTTAAGTTTAGACTGAGATGCATGTAGCAGATGTAATTTTCCGTCTTGCTCAACCAAAACTCCTACATGAGCGACATCAAGTCCGTTAATACTTGTGGTAAGCCCGATAATGTCTCCCTCTTTTAGAAGATGTTCGTATTCAGCAATATTTTCTTTCGGAATAAAGAAATAGCTTTTTTCATTGATCTCTTTTTCCTGTTGCTCGATCACAGAAACATAATCCGGATTATTTTTCAGATGCTTATAGCTGTCCGGGTTATTACTCATGAAACTCACTTTGTTCGGAAATGGATTACCAAAACTATCAGCTGGAGTAGTTACCAAGTCATTTTCTTTGTTGTTATAGATCCAGTCACTGAAGTAATGCAATCTGGATGGATATTCATCTCTTTTTCCGTCTCTGTATCTGATCTTTTCGATCTCTTTAGCAAATTGTTCAAATGACTGGTTTTCAGATTTGATGGTTCTAGCTAAAGCCAGAAGGTTTTCAGCATAAGTAGTACAATCTAATTCCCGAAGATTCACGATTAGCTTTTCTTCATCATTTACTTCCAGCGTATGAGCGACATATTCCTGCCCAAGAAAATACTTGCCGAGCTCAGGGATAAGAGTGGCGATAGGTTTGTCAGATTCATCTTTGTACTTACTAAGAATATCAGCAAAGATCTCGGCATCTTTTTCAGTGTAACTGATTTCAGTAGTGGGCGATGAAGTTTCATTTTTCTGATTTTGGGCACAGGCTTGAATCAGGAAAAAAATGCTGAATAAAAAGAGAAACTGCTTTTTCATAATTGAATGATATTAAAATTAAAGATCAGAATAAATTTTTGACCTTCTGAGCAAAGGCTTTTGCTTCTTCAGGCGATTTTCCTTCCGTATAAATTCTGATAATAGGCTCAGTGTTCGATTTTCTTAAATGAACCCAACCTTCTTCAAAATCTATTTTCACTCCGTCGACCGTATTAGGGTTCAGATCAGCATAATGATCTTTTACCAGTTCAAGAACTTCATCCGCTTCTTTTCCAAGCTCGTCTAGTTGGATCTTACTTTTGCTCATAAAATAGTCGGGGTAAGAAGCCCGAAGCTCTGATGAACTAACTTTCTTTTCAGCTAAATGTTGCAGAACACAAGCTATTCCCACCAATGCATCCCGTCCGTAATGCAGATCCGGAACGATGATTCCACCGCTTCCTTCCCCGCCAACAACAGCGTCCATTTCCTGCATTTTCTTAACCACATTGATCTCTCCAACTGCAGATCGATGACATTTTCCGCCGTGCTTTTCCGTGATATCATCAGCAACTCTGGAAGAGGATAAATTGGTAGCTGAGTCTCCTGATTTCTTCCCAAGAATAAAGTCGAATACTGTTGCTTGTGTGTATTCTTCTCCGAATAAAATTCCTGTGTTATCTACTAAAGCAAGACGATCAGCATCCGGATCGGTAACCACTCCAATGTCAGCATTTGAGCTTTTTACCAGATCACAAATTTCTGTCAGGTGCTCAGGAAGTGGTTCAGGGTTGTGTGGAAATAGTCCGTTGGGAGTGCAGTGAATAGTATGAACCGTTTCAACTCCAAGTTTTTCCAGAAGCAGAGGAACTCCTACAGATCCGGCTCCATTTACGGCATCAACCGCAACAGATAGTTTTGCTGCGCGAATGATCTCAGGATCGATGTAATCCAGTTTCAGAATTTCTTCAATATGATACTCAAGCAGATCATTGTCTTCTGAAATGCTTCCGATCTCATCATACATTTTATAATTGAATTTCCCTGAATCTGAAATGGAGATCATTTCTTTTCCTTCAGAAGCTGTCATAAACTCACTGGTTCCGTTCAGCAACTTTAAGGCATTCCATTGAGCCGGATTATGGCTGGCAGAAATTATAATTCCTCCATCAGCATTATGACGTAAAACACCCATTGCGACCGTTGGTGTTGGCACGATCCCAACTTTGATCACATCACAACCAACACTTGCCAGCGTTGAAGCCACGATGTCTTCACAAATTTGTCCGGTTACACGCGAGTCTCGCCCGAGAACAACCGTTCCACCTTTTAGCCATGTTCCGTAAGCCGCCGTAAATCGGGCTAAATTTTCAGGGGTAAGGTCCGTTCCAAAAACGCCCCGAATCCCGGAGACAGATATCATTAATGCCATTGTATTATTTTCTTGATTGAATAATTTGTTCTAATTGGATCATCCAGCCACGTAATCCCGGAAAATTGGGACTCAATTGCTGAACTTTTTGTGCTGTTTCCATTGCTTTTTCAAATTGCTGATCCGTTCCATATGCACCGGATAAATTAAATAAAGCCTGTGGATCTCTCGGATTTATGGCTACGGATTCTTCTAAAAGTTGAATTGCCGTTTTTGCATTACCTCTGTTCAGTTCTATTGCACCCAGCATTTTGGTAATGAAAGGTTCTTGTGTATTGATGGAATAAGCATTTCGTAACAATGGTTCTGCTTTATCAAATTCATTGCGATCTAAATGAAGTCGTGCAGCAAATACATAAGGTGAATCATTCCATGGTTGATTTCTTATCAGTCCGTAATATTCTACAAGTGCAAGATCAATTTGTCCTGAACTCTCGTAATAATTGGCAACTTCCACTTTAGCTCTATCCCAACCCAGATTTTCATGAACCGAAGCATAAGCTAAGCTGTCTACATAATCAGTGAAAGAATACGAAAGTTGGTATGGAGTTGGCTTTGGGCCCTGAACAAAAGGAAAACCCTGCTTTAATGTAGAAATTCGGTGCCACTGAACTCGATGATCAAAATAAGTGAGATGCATTTTATTGAAATATTTTTCCCAATCTTCTTTTTGGATCTCACTTCTTGTTATTCCTCTTTTTTCCAGATCATTCAAAATAACTTTAGAAAAAGTTTTTCCGATCAAAAAGTAACCTTCCTGATTGGGATGAAGATGCTCCAGCATCAGATCAAAGCCAATTAAACCTTCATCAGAGTTTTCTTCAAAAGCTTCGTGAACGGGAACGTATGCTGTAAGAGTATTTTTGTCAGCTTGATCTTTTATGATCTCGTTTATTTCAGAAGGTGCTCTGAATTTTAGTCCATCCAGATCTTTGGCAAGATTGAACTTTTCGTTTGCAGTGCCAAAGTCATCAATTTCCAGAGCATTTTGAGCTTCCCGGTAAGTGGCAAGAGCGGATGGTTGCTCTCCATCTGTTATATCAACAAACGGCTCCTGATCTTTAACGTTGCTGGCAACACTGCCTATAAAAACCGGGATTCCTTCTTCTTCAAAAGTCTCTATAATGGTTGAAATATTACTTTCAAACTGGATCATGGCGAGTTCATATTTCGGGCTGTCTAATTCAATAGACCGTGAATCAACGATTCTCTCCATCAATGTTCCATTTTCCAAAATCTTTTTATCCGAAAAGGTAGAAGCGAACCATTTACCCGTATCCACAATAATAGTTCTGAGAAACAGAAAGGTTTTGAATCGCTGAAGTTTTAGATAGAATCGAACAAATCCGGGAAAAGCACCAAGATTTTCATTAGAACCAACTCCAAGTGCTCCGTAAAACTCATTATGTCCGGCATAGATCATAACAGCATCCGGTTTATGCTCGATGATCTCATCCAATTGGTCGTACAAGGTATAAGTGTTGATCGCCGAAATACCCACGTTCACGACTTCCACATTTTTGTCTGGCAGGGCATCTTGTAAAACATCATCTACCACACGAGAAAATGTACCGTTAAATCCATAAGGATATCCGGCTGCTGTTGAGCCACCCATAGCAAAAACCCTGTAGCTGTCTTTTGGTTTTTCAGCTAAGAAAACATCTATAGAAGGACTGGGAATTACATTTGTGTAGAAGAAATATCTGGATGCAAAATTCGGATTTGGAATGCGATATTCATCCGTAGGAATATTCGGATCGATGAACAGATCGGTATTTCCTAAATAATTAGTACTTCTCAGAATCAATTCAAGGACCAAAAAGAACAAAAAAGGAATGGAAATGGTGATTCCGTAAAACAGCACTTTCTTTTTTAGCGGAAGTGGTTCTTTGAGCTCATCCAGATACGTTTGTACTTCCGTTTCCTCGAGATTCAGGTCCGAAGCTATTTTCTTGGCACTTTTCTTTTTGCTGTGCTTTTTTATGTAAGACTTCTGCTTGTTACTTAGAGCCATAGATCAGGAATTTGGCAACCACTTTGTTTCTTCATTTCCGGATTGTTTGTTCTCAAATCTTGCAAGGACAAACAGGAAATCAGAAAGGCGGTTCAGATATTTTATAGCTTCTTCAGAGATCTCATCTTCTTTTGAACATTCTACTGCTAATCGTTCAGCTCTTCGGCAAACAGTTCTGCCGACATGAAGATTTGCACCGGCCGGAGAACCTCCAGGAAGAATGAAGCTCGTCAAAGGCTCAAGATGCTCCTCAAGTTCATCAATAGCTTGCTCCAGAAAAGTGATCTCAGATTCCTGAATACGATCGATCTTTATCTTTTTTGATGGCGGAGTTGCAAGATCAGAACCCAATACAAAAAGCTGCTTCTGAATTTCATCCAAAAGTTCTTTTGAGCGAGCATGAATCCCGTGTGATAACGATACTCCGAGTACGGAATTCAATTCATCCACTGTTCCATATGCTTCAATTCGCAACGAGCTTTTGGAAACTCTTTGTCCGCCAAACAAAGAGGTGTCGCCTGCATCGCCTTTTTTCGTATATATCTTCATAAATAATCTTTTGCTGAAAATAGCTCTTTAAACATAAACATTCTGATTCAGCTTTAATAGATTTTGATGGTTCTTAATTAATGAGATTGCTACCATTCAGGGAAGAAATTTTAGCACATATATACATGAGAAAAATACTCCTTTTAGTTCTGTTTGTTTTTATCCCGATTATTAATGCTTTTGGCTTTCAATCTGATGAGGTTGAATCCGGAGTGGATGTGCTTTCAAAGATGTACGATGAATATAAAGGAAAGTGGTACACCAACTTTACATTTACTCAAGAGACGATCTTCTATGGACAAAACGATGAAGTAGTAAGAACCCAAATGTGGTACGAAGCTATGAGTCTTCCGGGAAAACTTGCTATTAAGTTCGATGATAAAACATCAAATAATGGTATTCTCTTTAATGACGGAGTTCAGTACGGATTTGTGAACGGAGAGAAGATTCAGGAATTCCCGAGAGTGCACGATCTGCTTGTTTTGGGCTTTGATGTATATCATCAATCGGTAGACAGCACAGCTAACCAACTTACAAGAATTGGCTACGACCTTGAAAAAGTGTACATGGATGAATGGCAGGGCAGAGGCGTTTATGTAATCGGAGTGGATGAAGCTGATTCAACAAAACCTCAGTTCTGGATCGACGCTGAACACTTAGTTTTTGTGCGAAATATCACGGTTGGAAGAGCAAATACTCTTCAGGAAGTTCAATTCAACAACTATGAAAAATTGGGAGGAGGTTGGGTTGCTCCTGAAGTGATCTTTAAAGCCAACGGAATGCTCGGTTTAGTAGAAAAATACACTGAAATGGAAATCCCTGATTCGCTTGATCCTGATATCTTTGATCCCGAAAAATTTGTAGAGGTGGCGTGGGAGTGATTTCTAAGTTGTTCATCCTGAGAATACCTCCGAAGGATCTGCACAATCAGCTAATAAGGATGGATGCTGTAATTCGGATGTGAACAGGATTAGTGCCTTAAATAAGCAAATACTTTATCCAATCGAACTAAAGTCCTCTCTGGTAAACTTGATATAATTATAACTCGTAATGAATTAGGTTTACAAACAGGGAATTTAATTATCAAGCCGAACAACTGGCCCCGCCCAATACACAAAATTGAGCGCAGTAAGGATGATTCAGATATACCTTTTGGAAAGATTCCTTCAGCGTGGTTCCAAGCTCAAACTGCTCATCATAAGCGATTAACGTACATGGAAGCACAACCGGAATATCCGTTCCTTTTCGTTTTACCACCATGCGTTCTGATGCACACATTTGATCTGCAGCTTTAACATTCAAAATATCCCAGCAATCAGTAGTGATCTCAGGAACATCCTGATCGGTAGTCATTTCAGGAAAGATCACAATGTTTTCTCCGCCTATAACCGTGATGCCAACTTCATATTCATCCAAAATAGATTGGTAGCCTTGTAAAGCTTCATCTCTGGATTCATTTTCTAAAGAACGTCCTGCTACTGCAAGATTAAAACCCATTTTTGAAAGGGTGTTCATCGTAGTAAGCGTTCTATTGAAAGTCTTTGGACCTCTTTCTCGCTCATGAACAGATTCCGTGTGGTGATCTAAAGAAATACGAAGCGTTAATTTTCCGGGATGCTTTTTATTCAGTATATCCAGTTCATCGAAATGTTTGTCAATAGCACGGTAGGCATTTGTTAATACCAAAACGTTAAATCCTCGCTCTAAACATAAATCCAGGATTGGAACCATGTCTTTATTCAGAAATGGTTCACCACCGGTGAATGAGATCTGCTTTGTGCTCAGTTCAAGATCACGAATTTCATCCAGATAGGTTTTTACTTCATCCGTAGTGATGTATAATAACTCATCGTTGGTTGGAGAAGATTCGATATAACAGTTTTTGCACTGAAGGTTACATCGGGTTCCCGTATTGAACCAAAGCGTATCCAGATTGGTCAACTCTACGTAAGCGCGATCGTCACCTTTGCCCGTAGTTGTTGGTTCTCTGAATTTCCCTTTGTCGTGAAAATTCTGTTTTATTTCCTGTTCTTTAAGAGATTTCGTTTTCAAATCTTTTAGCAGCATGGAGCAGCCTCGTCTGAATTAGTATTTTCTGTGTTGAAGGGGGCACTTCCACCACAACCTTCAAAAATTCCGTAATGGGTGGAAAAGTCACCCCAAAAATCAAAGTGTTCTTTAAATCGTGTATCGTGAAGCATCATATATGTATTTCCGCAAACCGTTTTAATGCGGCCGGCTTCAAATAAGTGATGATCATCCAGTTCAAAAGCATCTTTGTTATGATCGATGGTTCCTTTATAGCGTACTGCCTGACCATAATCTTCACAATCACTTTCCAATTTTGGTAATTTCATTAAGCGATAGGTAACGGAGTAGAAATTGATATTTCCTACCTTTTCCATAAGCTCTTCATCTTCGATGGTGATTCTGTTCGAACTCACTGTCCGCGGATCCAAAAAACCAACATCCTTTGAAATGGTTAAAAAGTCGTTCCAATAAAGAGCGCCACTCAAACATTCTCCGTATAAAACAGGGTCATCAACAAGATCCTGAGGAATTCTTCGATCTGAATACACATCACTGAAATAGATTTCTCCGCCTTCTTTCAAAAGGTCATAAGCGCCCTGAAGAACTGCTTTTTTATCTGTTGCCAGATTTATTACACAGTTAGAAATGATCAGATCAAGCGATTCTTTTTCTATATCAAGTTTTCCGAGTTCTTCGATATTTCCTTTCTGGAACTCAACATTAGCAAACCCGAACTTTTCTGCATGAAAATCTTTGTGAGCATCCGCTACTTTTAACTGCTCATCAGTCATATCAACGCCAATAACGTGACCTTCTTTGCCGACCAATTTGCTGGCTACATAACAATCTCTTCCGGAACCCGAACCTAAATCTAAAACTCTCAAACCTTCAAGATTTGTAGGAATAGTAAGACCGCATCCATAATACTTAGACATGGTTTCATCATGAAGCTGACTTAGAATATCCTTGATATGCCTCGGGTATTCTATATCTGTACAGCAGGCATTGGTTTTCAGGTCGTCAGATGTTTGCAGAGTTTCCCCATAATAGGATGAAACCTGGTCGTGAATATTATTTTTCATAGTTAGATATTTGATTGTCTGATCTTCCGAATAAATTCCGAGCAAGATACTTAAATAAAGAAACGTAACAACTCTGAATTCGGATTGGTACTTAGTGAAATTATTATACTTTAAATCATCAAACATAAGTGTAACTTTTATGTAACATTCTTTATTAACGTTTAATGGAATACATTTGTAGATTTTTCCGGTTTAAGCACCGAAGATTTAGGTTAATCAATAAATAGACTCTTGAGATGAAAATATTAATAGCTGACAAAATTCAGGATTCAGTTGCAGAATCTCTTTCAGACAAAGGGCATGTTTGCACAATTGACAGTTCTTTAACATCTGACTTGTTACCCGGTTCAATTACAGATCATGAGGTATTGGTTGTCAGAAGTACAAGAGTGGAAGTTGAAACGATAGACAAGGCAAGTGATCTTAAGCTGATCGTTAGAGCCGGGGCAGGGACAAATACCATCGATAAAGAGTACGCTGCGAAAAAAGGCATAAAAGTGTGTAATGTCCCCGGAGCTAATTCTATTGCAGTTGCTGAACTTGTGATGGGATTGATCATTTCCATAGACCGTAAGATTCCTGATAATGTGCATGATCTTAGGCAAGGAATCTGGAGTAAGAAAAAATACAGTGCCGCTAAAGGAATTTACGGAAGAAACTTAGGGATATTAGGTTTGGGTTCGATTGGACTGGCATTAGCGGAAAGAGCAAAAGCCTTTGGTATGAATGTATTCGGGGTTGAAAAAACCTCAAGATCAGAGGAGTCGAAAACAAAGATTTCTGAAGTAGGAATTACATTATTTGGATCAAGAGAAGAGTTGTTAAAAAAATGCGATGTAGTAAGTCTTCATTTACCATCCGTGCCAGAGACAAAAAACTTAGTAGATGAGAATTTCTTATCTCAAATGAATGACGGAGCGATATTAGTAAATACATCCAGAGGAGAACTTGTGGATGAAAATGCTTTGATCAAAGCCATGAATGAGAAGGGAATACGAGTAGCGCTGGATGTTTATGCGGATGAACCCGGCGCCGGAGAATCGGAATTCAAAAACCAAATAGGCGAACATCCTAATGTATATGGAACTCATCATATTGGTGCATCAACTCAACAAGCTCAGGATGCAGTAGCTGAAGGTGTAATTGAAGTAGTTGAAACCTTTGCCAATGGTGGAATAATTAATTGTGTGAATTAAAGAAAGTTATTCAGCTGAAATAATATCCCGAATCCATTTTTTTGAAAGAGATAGACAAATGAGCTAAGTCTTCAAGTCGATTTTTAAAAGAGTCACTGAGTTCTTTTGGAGCGGCTACTGTTAATGTAACATTTTCCAGGTATTCGGAATCTTTTTCGTGCAATTGAAAATCCTGTCTCAGTTTTTGAATGATATTCTCTTCAGAATATTCATAACTGACTTGAAACCAGACGCAGGGAATAACAGTTTTCAGTTTAGCTATTTCAATAGCTTGTTTCGCTCCTTCACCGTAAGCCTCAATCAATCCTGATTTACCAAGTTTGGTTCCTCCGAAATAACGTACAACCACTGCACAGACATCCACCAATTCATTAGACCGAAGTTGATTTAAGATTGGAAGTCCGGCCGTGCCCGAAGGCTCTCCATCATCGCTGCTGAACTCGGTGGTGTCACTTGCTCCGATCCGGTAAGCATAGCAATGATGTGAAGCGTCCCAAAGCTCGGTTTTCAATTTTTGAAGTTGCTCATCAAACTCTTGCTCAGATTTAGCAGGAATGAGATATCCAATGAACTTAGAACCTCTTTCTTTGAATTCAGAAGTAAATATGTTAGAAACTGTTTTCAGAAAATGATTGATTTATTAGCTTGAAAAGGTAAAAGAATATTTATCGCCGTTCATACTTAATATTTAGAGTGAATCCACCTTGCCATTGAAAAGGGAAAAAGCGATTTTTCAAATCTATAAAAGCATAATTTAGTTTCACTTTAAATTGAAACTAAAGCTTAAACAAGCTTGTTTAACATTTTCAGAACTAACTATAAAAACCAGCATGCCCTCATTTATAAAAGCGATCAATTCGCAGGTAGGCCGCAAAATCATGACGGGGATCACAGGCATCGGTTTGATGCTGTTTCTCATCGGTCATATTGTAGGTAATCTAACTATTTTCGGTGCTCCTGAAGCCTTTAACATTTATACCAAAACTTTAGAAGATCTGGGTCCTTTGCTTTATGTGATTGAAGCAGGATTGGCTTTTTTCTTTTTATACCATACAATTTTGGGAGTCTCGATCTGGTGGAACAGAAGAAAAGCTCGCCCGGAAGGATACAAGAAGTATCAAACTAAAGGCGGACCAAGTCACCAGTCTTTAGCTTCAAAAAGCATGGTCTATACAGGAATCATCATTTTGGTTTTTCTTGTGATCCATATCTGGACATTTAAATTCGGTGATACTGAAATGGTAAAGCTTGCATCGGGCGAAATGGCTCGTGACCTGAGGGCATTGGTGATCGAAAAATTTACTGACCCGCTATATGCCTTCGGCTATACATTTGTATTGAGTTTATTGATACTCCATTTGTCACATGGATTCTGGAGCGCTTTTACTTCGCTTTCTATGAAGAGCAAAGAAGCTTCAAAAAAAGTACAAATGGGTGCTTATGGTTTCGCAATCGTAATTATGCTCATGTTCATCTTCATTCCGCTGTATATCTATTTCACCGGCGGTGAAGGCTCATTAATCTCATATTAAAAGGAATTTAAGAATGAAATTAGATTCAAAAGCACCTGAAGGACCACTAGAAGAAAAGTGGCGCAAGCATAAAAAAGAAATGAAGCTTGTCGCTCCTAATAACAAGCGAAAGTATGAGGTTATCGTTGTTGGAACCGGATTAGCCGGTGGAGCAGCGGCTGCAAGTATGGCCGAGCTTGGCTACAATGTAAAGAGTTTCTGTATTCAGGATTCTGCCAGACGCGCACATAGTATTGCTGCTCAGGGTGGAATTAATGCGGCTAAGAATTATCCGAATGACGGCGACAGCATCTGGAGATTATTTTACGATACCATCAAAGGTGGCGATTACAGATCCAGAGAATCGAATGTGTACCGACTTGCGGAAGTTGCAAACGAAATTATTGATCAGGCAGTTGCTCAGGGTGTTCCTTTTGCACGGGAATATGGTGGATTACTTGCAAACCGATCGTTTGGTGGAGCTCAGGTTTCCAGAACATTTTATGCTCGTGGTCAAACCGGACAGCAATTATTACTGGGTGCTTACCAGGCGATGATGCGTCAAGTGAACGAAGGTGGAATTGAATATCACCCACGCCATGAGATGCTTGATGTTGTGATCATTGACGGACAAGCTCGAGGTATTATTACCAGAGATCTGGTTTCAGGTGAATTGAAAAGATGGGAAGCCGATGCAGTTGTATTGGCAACCGGTGGATATGGAAACGTATTCTATCTTTCAACAAACGCTAAGAATTCAAATGTAACAGCTGCTTGGAGAGCTCACAAGAAAGGAGCTTTATTTGCAAACCCATGTTATGTGCAGGTTCACCCAACATGTATACCGGTTTCCGGAGATTACCAGTCTAAACTTACTCTGATGAGTGAGAGTTTGAGAAACGATGGTCGTGTTTGGGTTCCTCGTAAAAAAGGAGATGATCGTCATCCAAATGATATTCCGGATGAAGAAAGGTTCTATTATCTGGAAGAAAAATATCCGAGCTTCGGAAACCTTGTTCCCCGTGATGTAGCTTCCAGAAATGCTAAGATCGTTTGTGATGAAGGATTAGGAGTGGGACCAACAGGATTGTCGGTTTATCTGGATTTCCGCGATGTTATCAAGCGTGATGGAAAAGAAACTGTTGCTGCAAAATATGGTAACCTGTTTGATATGTATGAAAATATTGCAGGAGAAAATCCATACGAGCAACCAATGAGAATTTATCCTGCAGTGCATTACACGATGGGCGGTCTTTGGGTAGATTATAACTTGATGACGAACATTCCGGGGTTATTTGCCACAGGAGAAGCTAATTTCTCAGATCACGGCGCAAACAGACTTGGAGCCAGTGCATTGATGCAAGGTTTGAGTGATGGATATTTTGTACTTCCGGCAACAATTGGTAATTACTTAGCTGATGTAAAACCGGGTACCCGTTACGGAACCGATCACAACGCCTTTATTGAAGCAGAAAAAGGTGCTCAGGATCAAATCGATAAACTTCTGAATGTAAACGGAAAAAGAACCATTGTTGATTTCCACAGAACGCTCGGGAAGATCGTTTGGGATAACATCGGTATTGCCAGAAACAAGGAAGATCTTGAAAAAGCGATCAAAGAAATTCAGGAACTTCGTGAAGAATTCTGGACGAATGTGTATGTACCGGGCGAAAAGAATAACTACAACAAATATCTGGAATTTGCAGGTCGTGTAGCCGATTTCTTTGAGTTAGCTGAGTTAATGGCCAGAGACGCTCTGGAAAGAGAAGAGTCATGTGGTTGTCACCTTCGTGAGGAATATCAATCTGAAGAAGGAGAAGCGATCCGTAATGACGAAGACTTCTCTTACGTAGCAGCCTGGGAATTCAAGGGTGTGAACGGACAGCTTCAGGAAGAGCTGCACAAAGAAAATTTAGAATTTGAATTCGTTGAACTAAAACAAAGATCATACAAGTAAAAGGTTTACCACAGAATCACCAAGACACAAAAATTATTTAGTGATTTTGTGCTTTAGTGGCTGAACCAAAGGAAAAGATTATGAGCAAAGATATGACCATTCATTTGAAATACTGGAAACAAGCAGGACCTGATGTTCCCGGTCATTTCGAAGAGTATACTTTAGATACTGTAAACGAGCATATGTCCTTTCTTGAAATGCTGGATGTACTCAACGAAGAACTTCAGCTGCAAGGCAAAGAACCTGTTGAATTCGATTACGATTGTCGCGAGGGAATTTGCGGTTCTTGTAATTTAGTGATCAACGGACAGGCACACGGACCAAAAGCCGAAGTTGCTTGTTGTCAATTGCACATGCGTAATTATAAAGATGGCGACAAAATTACCATCGAACCCCCAAGAGCAGCTGCTTTTCCGATCATTAAAGATCTTGTTGTAGATCGTAGTGCTTTTGATCGAATCATTGAAGTAGGTGGGTATGTATCGGTAAAAACCGGTTCCGCTCAGGAAGCAAATGCCTTGCCGGTAGAAAAAGAGAAATCAGATGAAGCATTTGAATATGCTGCTTGTATTGGTTGCGGCGCTTGTGTGGCTGCTTGTCCGAATGCTTCGGCTTCGTTGTTTACGGGAGCGAAACTTGCTCACTTAAATAAATTCCCTCAGGGAGAAGTGGAAAGAAGTAACCGTGCAGTTGCAATGGTAGACCAAATGAAAGAAGAAGGATTTGGTGACTGTTCCAACTTTGCAGAATGTGAAGCTGTTTGCCCGAAAGGAATTTCTATCTCCGCTATTGCTGAAATGAGAAGAGATTACATGAAGGCGTTGGTGAGCTAATTAAGTTAATCCGAAAATTTAAACTGAAGTCAAAGTACTATGAATAAGAAAAATGCATTGGCTTTTGGGATAATTATCGGAACGGTGATTGGAATTATTACCGATAACTTAGCGCTTTGGCTTGCTTTAGGTGTTGCTTTTGGAGCTGCCGGAATGGTAAAGGCTTCCAAAGATGAAAAAGAAGATACTCAGGAATAGTTTTCAGCTTTAATTTAAAAGCCATCTCGTTTTGAGGTGGCTTTTTTGTTTAAAGATGCCAACCTGAGTAGGGGTGCTTTATAGAAAGCTGACTTGACAAGTGTGTCGGAGGGTCATCCTGAACTTGTTTCAGGATCTTTGCGAAGAATGGAAGTTAGATACCATTCATGCTTAAACATCAAAGATTAATATAAGGCGGCATAAACTAAACTCTCTATTCATTGTACTAGCTGAAGTTTATTTCGTGAATGAGTTGGTAGCCTTTTCTTAAGATCCCGAAACAAGTTCGGGATGACCTTTTACTTTACGAAACTAATCAACTCCTAAACTTCTCATTTCGAGCGGATGGAGAAATCTAAAGATGTAATTTTAGGTAAATCCCAGATCTTACACATGTGTTCGAGATGACAAAGAGCCTAAAATAATTAGTGCCTTAGTGCTTTTGTGGCTAAACCAACACCATCAACCAATCCAAGCGTAAACGTGATACCCCCGTTGAAGAACGGGAAATCAAGACAAAAGTAGGTATCCGTATTCTAAGATAAATGTGTTTATAGGGTTCAACTCCTTTGTTCTATGTACTTTTGTACCGACAAAAGTACCAAAAGCTCCCGACAAGAATTATTGGCGCGAACTCCATTACATCGACTAATCATTACAAAAGGTCTACGTTCGAATGATGCATATTTAAGAATCAGCCTGAATGTAATGATTACTCCTTCGGAGCCGTCGATTTCATTGCGTTCTTGTTTCGCCAATAATTCTAAGTTCGGCGTAGTTGGAAGCCTTTTCTGGAATCTTCAGAATTACAAACAAGTCAATTTTTGTATGTGAATTATCTAACTTCTACAGAGAAGACAGAGAGCTTAATACATTTAGTGCCTTCGTGCTTTTGTGGTAAGCCAATCCATCAAGCTCTAAACTTCTCCTGCAAGCCCGAAAGAAAATGTCTTAAATATTGATCGTTGCATTCCCGGTACTTTCCGGAGGTGGGTTTTCTGAAAAAGGCGCTTAGTTCGTGCGGACTGATGCTTTTATCAACCAGATCAAACATTTCTAAAATGTCATCGCTCTGAAGGTTGTAAGCGATGCGTAATTTTCTGAATATGATGTTGTTATTTAATACTTGTTCAGGAACAGGCTGTGGTCCATCTTTCTTGCCACGCTTTTGATTGATCAATCCATTCAGGAAAGTAGCCAAGGCAACATCAGGCATTTTCACAAAATCAGAATCTTCATCTTTCTTGAGCCAGGTTGTAACTCTGGCCTGATCAATGGGATCATTAGCCAAAGCAAAAACCTCTGCCATTTTAAGATCGTTATAGCCTAGAATATATCGTAATCGCCTGAAAATATCGTTGCTGTCCATTTTGGGAACTGAAGTAAAGAATTAAATAAGTGAACTCGAAAGGTACCAATAAAGATCGGGATATTAACCCGTTAAATTAAAACATGATAAATAGTGTAGACTTACAAAATAGGAGTTGTTTAATAAGGCGGATTTTGATATTTACAGACTCAATTGAAATATATCTTTAAAGTTAAATGATCGAGTATTTGTTGGAGCCTTACAATGCTCCCTTCTTTTATGCATTTGCTGTTCTGTTGGTGATACTCGGCTTGGAGTTGTTCTCTTTAGTACTGGGATTTGGATTTTCTCAGTTTATCGACAATATTTTTGATGGTGGAGATATCGCTCTGGAAACAGATATAGATTCAGATGTTGAATTTGAAAACGGATTTATATCAAAGTATATCGCCTGGATCAAAGTAAAAAATGTACCTGTTCTCATCTTGCTGATCATTTTTCTGGCTACTTTTTCAATTACCGGTTTTATGCTGCAAAGTCTTTCAAATAAATTTTTTGAATTTACTTTGCCTCTTATTGCGGCCATACCTGCAAGCATACTTATTTGTTTACCATTATACAGATGGGTTGCTAAGACTCTTGGAACTAAATTATTTAAAGAAGAAACAACAGCACTGTTTGAAAGCTCTTTTGTGGGAGAAGAAGTTGAGATAGTTATAGGGACTTCAAGACCGGGTTTTCCTGCGGAAGCAAAGTTCAAAGATGTATACGGTCAACTGCACTACATCATGGTTGAGCCTGAGGACAGTGAAACGGAATTCAAACAAGGAACTAAAGTAGTTTTAACAGAAAAAAAGGGTTCGACTTTTAAAGCTACCTTACCAATAAATAAATAATACGATTAAGAATGGATTTTCTTCAAACAAATGACATTGTCATAATTTCTTCGATAATACTGGTATCGCTTCTGATTATAGGATTGGTTTTTGCAAGACTATATAAAAGAGCATCCAAAGAACTTTCTTTTGTAAGAACAGGCTTTGGCGGCCAAAAAGTAATTATGAATGGGGGAGCATTAGTATTTCCGGTACTTCACGAAATTATTGCCGTAAATATGAACACTATTCGCTTAGTGGTTTCAAGAAAGAATGAGCAGGCATTGATTACCAGAGACAGAATGAGAGTGGATGCTACTGCCGAGTTTTACTTGAGAGTTAAACCCGAAGCAGATGCAATAGCTTTCGCAGCTCAGACATTAGGTCAAAGAACTATTTCCCCGGAACAGCTTAAAGAGTTAATGGAAGGTAAGTTTGTAGATGCTTTAAGGGCTGTTGCTGCTGAGATGGGAATGGAAGAACTTCATGAAAAGAGAACTGACTTTGTTCAAAAAGTTCAGAATGCTGTAAAGGTAGATCTTGAAAAAAATGGTTTGGAACTGGAAACGGTTTCTTTAACAGGACTGGATCAAACGGATAAGCAGTTTTTTAATGCTAATAATGCATTTGACGCTCAGGGTTTGACCAAGCTTACCGAGACAATTGAAGAAAAGAAGAAAGTAAGAAACGACATCGAACAAAATACTTCAGTTGCTATCAAGAAGAAGAACTTGGAAGCTGAAAAAGAAAGACTGGAGTTGGAAAGGGAAGAGGAGTTTGCAAAAGCTACTCAACAAAGAGCTATTGCAAATCAGGTTGCTTTAGAAGCCGCTCAAATTGCAAAGGAAAAAGCTATTAACGATAAGCTTGCTGAAGAAGCTGAAATTGAAGCTCAACGTGAAGTTGAAAGAGCGAAGATCAAAGCAAACAGAATGGTCGAGGAAGAAAGGATCCTGAATGAGCAATCTGTAAAAGAGAAAGATATTGAGCGGGAAAAAGCGATCGAGCTAACCAATCAGGACAGGGACATTGTAGTTGCTGAAAAGTCAAAGACTAGATCAAAAGCCGAAAAAGAAGCTAAACTTGCAGAAGCGGAAGCGGCGTCAGCATCTGAGAAAGTTGCTACAGCACGACAAACAGAAGTAGCGAACAGAAACAAGCAGATTGCAGTAATCAAAGCAATGGAAGAGGCTGAAGAAAAAGCTGTAAGTATTAAAGTAGCTGCCGAAGCTGAAAAGACAGCGGCTCTTGATAAAGCGGAATCGATCAAAACTACTGCTGTTGCTGAAGCTGAAGCGATCAAAATTAAAGCCAAAGCAGATGAGGAGAGATATAAAGTTGAGGCCGAAGGTAATGAGAAATTAAACGCTGCCGAAAATGTGCTTTCAAAAGAGATTATTCAGATGAGAGTCCAGATCGAAACAATAAAACAGGCTACTTCAATGATTGAAGCAAGTGTGAAACCGATCGAAGCAATTTCGGATATGAAGGTAATTAATGTAGGAGGATTGTCTGATTTTGTTGGCTCGGGAGTGAATAACGGAAGTGCAGGTTCAGGAGGGAATGGTTCATCCGGAAACATGGCTGATCAACTTGTAAACAGTTTGCTTAAGTACAGAGGATTAGCACCTGTAGTTGATAATATTCTAAAAGAAGTTGGAATGGAAACCGGATCAATACAAGGGCTGACAAAGGCGCTGAATCCAAGTGGTGAGATTGCACAAAAGCAAGATGCATCAAACACCGAAAACGATCAGAAAACAGATAATCCCGAAAAGAAATCCAAATCAACAGAAGCAGAGAGTGAAGAAATAACCAAAAAAACTGAGACGGATAAATCTGTGAGTAGAAAAAAAGGTGAGTCTGGAAGTTCTAAGTGATCTTAAAATAATAACCCCTAAGGCTTATTTTGCCTAAGGGTTTGGATTAGGGAATAAATCCAGGCTATTAATCTTTTATTGAACAGAAGCTTAAAACCGGACTAAAGAAGGATAAAAAAGAGTCTTACTATTCCTTTTCTCTTAAGTCATTATTTAAATTATCGTTATTTTGATAAACATCTTCAGGCTCTATTTCAATTTCAGATAGATTCTCATTCACTTTTTCTTTTTTCTTTGAAGAAGATAGTTTTTTCGGAAGTTGGTCAATGATCTTATTGGCAAGGTCTTTCAGGTTTTTAAGCTTTCTTTTTCTCCATGCAATATCTAATTGATATATCAGAAGAGACGAAATGCTCCAAAGTCCGGCACTTAAAGCAATAATACCTTGAATACTTAAATCGGAAAATACCCCGGTTATCATCATAATTAAGAAAGTAAGTCCTCCTCCATACATTATCCCTTCAGTCAAAGGACTTCCTAATCCTACTCTTTGCGAAAGTTTCAACTTGGTACCAGTATCTCTTTTTATTAGTGAAACGGTTGTTTCTATCCCTGAAATGCTGGTATGAGACCATTTTCGTTGATCCTTAGACTCTTTAGCCATCCCGAAAGCACTTCCGCCAAATTGATGCCCCAATTCAGATAACACATCTTCCCAAATCGTTATTTCAGGTAACTCGCTATCAAAAGTTCTTTCTTCAAAAATATGAGTATCCGTTATACCGGAGTGGCGGGTAATTTTCTTGTTTTCGTATTCCAGAGCGGCAGTTTTAATGAAGTCAACATCAAGACCTGAATCCTTGCCTATTTCCATAAGTTCGTTCATGGTCAAGCCTTGCTCATGAACTTCGCTCCCGGATTTTTTTTGCATTTCGGCAGCCTTCCGAATGATCTCTTTTACTTCTTCTTCAGTAAATACTTTCCCCATTATGTATCCATTAAGTTCAAAAGATTATAAGAAAATAAATTTCCGCCAACCATTTAATTTTTGGAAAAGCGCTTTTAGTACTTGTTCATGTTTTTCTATTGCTATCATAAGCTAAAATCATTGAATATGGCGACTAGTAGTGGTATTTTCAGAGTCTGAAAAGAAAGTTATTTAATGGGTTGGTTTTGTAAATGATATCAGAATTGACCATCAAAAAAACAGGTATAAAATGTCAAAAATAAAAGTCGGAATTAACGGATTTGGTCGAATTGGTAGAATGGTTACCCGATCAATTCTTGCAAAGTATAGCGATAAAGTTGATATCGTTGGGGTAAACGATCTAACTGATACAAATACACTAGCTCATCTTTTTAAGTACGACTCGTCGCAAGGGACTTTCGATGGAACGGTTTCTGTGGATGGGGATAAGATTTCCATCAATGATATGAGTTTTTCAGTTACAGCTGAAAGAGATCCGGCTAACTTAAACTGGGGAGATCTTGGCGTTGATATTGTGATTGAATCAACCGGTTTTTTTGTAGATAAAGAAAGTGCAAGTAAGCATATCGAAGCAGGCGCTAAGAAAGTGATCATTTCTGCACCGGGAAAAGGACCAGTTAAAACAGTAGTACTTGGTGTAAACGATGAAGTGATCGATGAAGAAACAGAGATCTACTCGAATGCGAGCTGTACAACAAACTGTCTTGCACCAATGGTAAAAGTTTTGGATGATGCTTTCGGAGTTAAGAAAGGGTTTATGACAACCATTCACGCGTACACAGGTGATCAAAGAATATTAGACGCACCGCACAAAGATCTTAGAAGAGCTCGCGCTGCTGCCATTAATATTATTCCTACTTCGACCGGAGCTGCAAAAGCAGTTGGATTAGTACTTCCGCATTTAGACGGGAAGTTAGATGGAGGAGCCGTTCGTGTTCCAACCCCAACAGGTTCACTGACTGATTTTGTTTGTGAAGTGAACAAAGAAACTACTGCAGAAGAAGTAAACGCTGCGTTCAAAAAAGCATCTGAAGGTTCTATGAAAGGAATTCTTGAGTATGCAACAGATCCATTGGTATCAACGGATATCATCGGAAACCCACATTCAAATATTTTTGACAGCGACCTGACAAAAGTGGATGGTAATCTTGTAAAAGTAATTGGCTGGTACGATAACGAAGCCGGTTATTCTATGAGAACCGCAGATCTGATTCTGAAAATAGCTTAACAAGCGAATCTTTAGCCCCGGCAGTTAACTCTGACCGGGGTTTTTAATTTCTTACAATTAATAAATTACGGTTTGGCAATTTTTTCGGATTACTGAAGTTGCTATCCAAAATATTCATCAAAACATATTCTAATGAAGAAACTTATATATGGAGTTTTACTCCTTAGTGTAACTTATGCATGTTCGCCAAAAACAGGAGACAATCTTTCAAAAGAAATGAAAGAGCTAGCTGCACAAACTCCAATTTCCACCTCAATTGATCTTGTAAATATTGATAATGACCGGGTTTGGGTTGAGATCGATCCCGGAATGTTTTCTCAAGACACCGTTACATACAGAATTCCAAGGGTTGTTCAGGGAACTTATGATATCAGTGATTTCGGAAGTTTTACAGAAGACTTGGTTGCTTATGATTATTCAGGAATGGAAATTGAAGTAAATAGACCGGATGAAAATACATGGATCATTCCCAATGCTCAGAAATTAGATAAGTTGGGCTACTATGTAAACGATACATTTGATATCGAGAACACAGAAAAACCAACACCATTCTCACCATCAGGCACAAATATTGAAGACGATAATTTTGTTCTTAATCTGCACGGTTTTATAGGATATTTTGAAGAGTTGAAAGATAATAGCTACAAATTAGCTGTTACCGCTCCCGCCGGAATGAAAAAATCATCCGCGCTTCCTACAAGCAGCTCTATGGTTTTAGAAGGAGATTCAACAGTAGTAGATAATTATACAGCTGCCCGATATTTTGATATTACTGATAATCCGATGTTTTACGGTAATCTGGATATTGAAGAATTTCAGGTGGGCGACATTCAGATCGTGTTAAGTGTGTATTCACCAAACGGAGTGCATTCCGCAGCAAAGATCAAAGAGACCGTTTTTGAAATGATGCAGGCCCAAAAAGTATATCTGGGTGACCTAAACAGTACTCCGCGATATGACATCTATCTGTATCTGTCAGAAGGTACTGAAACATCACCACAGGGTTTTGGAGCACTAGAACATCAGACTTCAACCATTGTTGTACTTCCTGAGCAAATGCAGGAGCCACAGTTAAATCAAGCTATGATCGATGTGGTTTCACATGAGTTTTTCCATATTGTAACACCATTAAGCGTGCACTCAGAAGATGTTCACTATTTCGATTACTATGAGCCGACATTTTCGAAGCATTTGTGGATGTATGAGGGAGTTACGGAATATTTTGCGAGTCACTTTCAGGCCTACGAAGATCTTCAACCTAAAGAAGAATTCTATAATAAGATTCAGAGCAAGATCTCAAGTTCATACACTATGGACGATTCTATGAGTTTTACAGTTATGAGTGAAAATGTAATTGATGAACCATATGCATCTAATTATTACAATGTGTATCAAAAAGGAGCTTTGATCGGGATGTGCATTGATATTCTGATGAGAGAAGAAAGTAACGGTGAAAGAAGTATGCTTTCGTTGATGAAAGAATTGTCAGCAAAATATGGAATCGACAAACCATTCGAAGATGATAACCTGATCGCTGAAATAACCGAGATGACTTACCCATCAATTGGTGAGTTTCTGAGAACTCATGTTGAAGGAACTACACCTATCGATTATTCAGTATTCTTTGATAAGGTTGGTCTTGAAATGGGAGTGGAAGAGGTACAGACAAATCTGTTTCTGATAAATCAGCAAGCAGCATTTATTAATGTAAATCCGGAAACCAGAGAAATTTATTTCGAAAATATGGACTTGAATACTTCACTGATAGAATTAGGAGTTAGACCTGGAGATATTCTGAAATCCATTAATGGATTAGAAGCTTCATTGCAAAATATCCAGCAGGTTATTCCACAGAGTTTTCAGTGGACGCCGGATACAGATATTTCAATGACGTTGGAAAGAAATGGAGAAGAGGTGAAACTACAAGGAAAAGTTGGAACGCCAATGTATCCACAGCAAAATTTACAGGAAGTTGAAAATGCTACCGATGAGCAAATTCAACTCAGAAATTGGTGGTTGGAGAAATAATTTTTCATCAAACTATAAAAACTAAGCCTTTCTGCTCGGGAAAGGCTTTTTTTATGCTGAATACCTTGTACCTTTGGTGTTCACAAATTCAGATATGACAGCAATTACTTTTATAGCCGGATTGGCGGCACTTATTGGCGGAGCAGAATTATTTTTAAGAGGTGTGGATCACTTTGGTGTGAAATGGAGAGTCTCACCTTTAATTATGGGATTGACTGTGGTCGCTTTTGCAACCGGTGCTCCCGAACTGGCGATCAGTTTGCAGGCAGCCATAGCAGGGAACGCTGACTTAGTTCTGGGAAATATTGTAGGTAGTAATATCGCAAATATACTTCTGATTCTTGGGATTAGCGCTATTATAAAGCCTTTAGCAGTAAAACTCAGAGTGGTCCAAATTGACGTTCCGATCGTAATAGCAGCAAGTGTATTATTGTACGTTATTGCTTTTGACGGCGAGCTTACAACACTGGACGGAGTGTGGCTGTTATTGGGATTAGTAGCATATTCAGTTTTTACTTTTTTCCAGATAAAGAAAGAAAGAGACAATCAACCCGAAGAAACAGACTTCGAAGCAGAGCAAAGAAAGCTCTCAACTGGTTGGTTCTTCTATGTGAAGAATATCGGATATTTAATTGTTGGTATGGGATTGATCATTCAGGGATCAGACTGGATGGTAAAAAGTGCAGTTGAAATTGCTACAATATTAGGACTTTCTGAGTTAGTGATTGGTTTAACAATTGTATCGATAGGAACTTCATTACCGGAAGTTGCTACGAGCATTGCAACCATCCGAAAAGGAAATACAGATATGGCTGTGGCAAATGTGATGGGAAGTAATCTATATAATATTTTGCTTACACTAGGTTTAACAGTTGTAATAGCTCCAAATATATTAACAGTTTCTCCTGCTGCATTGGCATTAGATCTTCCTTTCATGGTTGCGGTAAGTATTATGTGTATCCCGATATTTATTGCCGGCTTTGATATTACTAAATTTGATGGAGCGATGTTACTGTTCTATTATGGTTCTTACCTGACTTATCTGGTTCTGGATGCCGTGGGTTCTGCTTTTGAGCCTACAATGGAATGGGTTATGCTTTATGCTGTTTTACCTTTAACTATCGCATATATAATTTGGCGTGTATATAAATACAGAAGACTCGTTAAAAAATTGATTTCTTAGGAATGGTGCATCGTAGTTTTAAGTTCTGTTCATATCATTGCTATGAGCAACTTATTTATACATATCGTAAAAACGCTTACTACAGGTAGATCACAAAATTTTTTGTGTTGTCCTACAGCTTTATTTTTCCCATCTCAAAAGTGTCCTCAGCATCATTTTGAAGAATGTAGTTGATTTATAAAATCACTTTCTGCCCTTTTAAATAGGGTTATACAAATCAACTTATTACAAAACACTACATTTTTAAAATTATGGAAAAGACTTCATCAAAAAAGCCTTTGGCACCAATACAAGAATTCATCAAAACAGAATCATTTTCAGGAATTCTTCTACTTTTTTCAGCAGTATTAGCACTTGTAGTAGCAAATTCAACTTTGGCAGATTGGTACGTTCAATTATTTCAAGCCAAGCTTACCATAGGTTTTGAATCCGGAAATATTTCGAAACCACTAATTTTATGGATCAACGATGGATTGATGGCGATTTTCTTTCTATTGATCGGTTTGGAGATAAAACGGGAGATCAAATATGGGGAGCTTTCAACCGTGCAATCGGCTCTGCTTCCAATTATTGCTGCATTTGGAGGCGCTGTTGTTCCCGGATTGATCTTTTACGGATTTAATGCCGGAACAGAATTTATGGATGGTTGGGCCATTGCCATTGCAACGGATATTGCTTTTGCTTTAGGAATACTCGCTTTACTCGGTAGCCGGGTACCCGTTTGGGCAAAAGTGTTTCTTACAGCAGTAGCAGTAGTAGACGACTTAATTGCTGTAGTAGTAATCGCTCTATTCTATACGAGTAAAATATCATTGACTGCACTTGCAGTTTCCGGTGGTGCTATATTGGTACTAGTGATTATGAATTGGGCAAATATCCGTTCAATAGCATTATATCTTTTCGTAGGATTAATTCTGTGGGTTGCCGTACTTAAATCAGGTATTCATGCAACCATAGCGGGTGTGGTTTTAGGATTTATGATTCCTGCCAGCCCCCATAAAAACAGGGAAGGGTTACTGGATACCATCGAGAATGGAGTTAAATTATTTCGAAATTCTCTTAACACCCCTGACAAAGAAGATGATGAAACAGCTCTTCACTATTTAGAAGAGGGCATAGAAAAACTTGAAAGTCCATTGCACAAATTAGAACATAAGCTACATCCGCTTGTAGCTTATTTTATTATGCCTGTTTTTGCTTTTGCAAATGCAGGAGTAGCACTTTCAGCCGAACAGACTGTAATAGCTTTTTCATCAACTTTGACCCTTGGAATTATCTTTGGTCTGTTTCTTGGAAAGCAGATCGGTATCATGCTTTCAGTATGGATATCAAGTAAATTAGGTATAGTTAAGTTACCCGATTCAGATAAAGTATGGACTATATTTTATGGAATTGCCTGTTTAACCGGTGTTGGATTTACCATGTCCTTGTTTATCGGAGGACTTGCATTTACTAATCAGGAATTCATAGAATACTCTAAAGTGGGTATTTTTGTGGGCTCTTTGTTGAGTGGGTTACTCGGTTATTTCTTTTTGAGATCTAAGCTTAAGCCTGTAGAATAAATTTAAAAGCCTCATATTTTCAGAGGCTTTTTTTGATCTTAACATATAAGACTTGTGGCGCTGATAAGTGTGAGTTCGAACTTGAATCCACTGCTCTATTATTTATAGGAACATATCATTTTTAATCTCTATTTAAGTGAGTGTTACCATTAATAAAAACTATTCAAGATGAACTTATTCAAGAGAGCAATAAATTTATTTACATTAGCGCTGGTATTAATCCTTTCGTTCGAGGTTAAAGCTCAGGAGGAAACAAATATTCTTGAGTTAACTTCTGAAACAGAGACGTTATCAACATTAGCTACAGCAGTAGAAGCAGCTGATCTGGAGGCAACATTTCAATCGGAAGGGCCCTATACAGTTTTTGCACCAACAAACGAAGCGTTTGAAAATCTTCCTGAGGGAGTTTTAAATGAACTACTGAAGCCTGAAAACAAAGAAAAATTGTTAGCAGTACTTACTTATCATGTAGTTCCCGGTGAAGTAATGTCGGATGATGTTACTAAAACAATGAAAGCTAAAACAATTCAGGGAAGTAATGCATCCATAAAAAGTAATGGAGAAAGCGTTATGATCGAAAATGCGGAAGTAGTAAAAGCAGATATGGATGCCAGCAATGGTGTTGTGCATGTAATTGATGAAGTAATTCTACCACCAAGTATCAAAAAAGCACTGAATTCTTCAAAGAGTGATTATTAGGTCATTCTTTTAAACCAAACTAAGCCGATTGTGAAAGCATTCGGCTTTTTTTTATGGGTCGGAATTCTAATTTTATTTATAGCCTAAATAACTGATATTGGGTCAAATAAAGAGAGTTGATATGAAAGCTTTAATTTATTTCGTCTCAATAATATTCTTCTTGAATGGTTGTGGATTACTCAATTCAAAGAACGATAAAAAAGATCCGCTATATGACTGGGTAGAGATAACAAAGTTCAAGTCGGAATGGATAAATGCTATTGCTACCAATGGTGAAAATGAACTGTACGTAGCGAATGAAGATGTTCTAAATTATTCAAATGATGGGGGTAAAACATTCCAAAGCTTTTCTACTCCGGATTCGGTACACATAAAAAAAATTAGGGTATACGAAAGTCTGTATATGATAGGAGATGTGCTGATAGAAAATGGAGGGGTTTTTTTAGGGTTTACAAACTATGTATATGTATCAGATGATAATGGAAAAAACTGGGAGGAGGTTACAGGAAGATATATTATGCAAGATATAGTAGTTTTTGGGAATAAATTGCATATAGGTAGAACACATGGAGTAACTACCTTTGATCTTGAAGGTGATTCAGTTCTATATAGAAATAGTTTTATAAACAGTAAGTTGAGTGATCATATAGAAGAAATAACAGCGTCAGAAGAAGGAATCATTTACTTAGCTTCTCACGATGGGATTCACTCTTCAGAAGATGATGGTATAAGCTGGAGAAGAATTTCATCAGATATTGATAAAGAAGATGATTTTATAAGATCAATAAGTATAGATGAACAGAATGAGATCATATATGCTGCTGAAAGTGACCGGATATATTTCAAGGAAAAAAGTGCAAGCACCTGGGAAAAGAAGAAAGTTAATATTGGAACACAATTAGTTAGAAGCCTCAGAAGCAGTAAGGTTATTGCCGCAGACTCAGATGAGGTATTTCTTGCACAAGGAAAAGATTTGAGTTTTGAAAATATTGGACCTTTCTACGAAGAAACAGAATATGATTTCCTTAATTTTGAATATCTGGAAGTTTTTTCAGATAACAAGATTGTAGTGGGGGATTATTTCCATTTATTTATTGGGTCTCCAGTCAGTAATTGATCTACATCTTAGCCTTCTTTTCTTTCTCACTGTTAGGTGAGGGTTTTCCCCCATAACTTGCAATGGTTAAGTATTTACAGAATGAATTAACTAGATTTTTTCCAAATCAGATTAACCCGAGTAGAGTTTTGAGGTTTTGAAACTTATTTAATATCATAAATATTTTATAAACAAAATCTTAAGTTGCAGAGTGAATGCGAAATAATATATTCATAGTTCTTTTTATTGGGTTGTCAATGGTTTCTTGCTCAGATAAAGTCAAAGAAATAGATTTATCTGATATCCCTGAATTTACACCAAAAGCTCTAACCAGTTTCGATCAAGCTGACAGCTTATACTTTTCTCATTTGTCATATAAAAGTATTGGAGTAGCCTCAGATCGTATTATTATCGCTGATAGACAAAATAAGTTTGTAATTCTGGTGGATGATGAAGGAAACCTCATTGAACAAATAAGGGAAGGTAGAGGACCCGGTGAAATTTTGGATGTCTACGAAATGACAAAATCATCCGAGAATATTGTGTACTTAAATGATTCGGGTAATAAGAAAGTGTTGATGTATGATGAAAATCTTAATTTTTTAAGTGAATTTAAGCCTAAACCTTATGAAGGGACTGAAATAGTAAATATTTATCCCGGGGTAAATGGTAGTTTTATTTTTGAATTAACCACTTTTGATTTTCTTGAAAACAAGGAAAAAGATAGAGAGAAAATATTTGTTCAGTACAATTTAGAAAATAAAGAATATGGAGATGTCAAAATTATAAAAGACCGGCCATATGCAAGAACTTATTTAGATGGTCGCCTTGTAGGTGCAAGTGAAGTGCCATACAGTGATATAGCACTAACTGCATACAACTCAGAGAATGAATCACTTTTTATTTACGAGACTTCTAAGTCTGAGATCATAGAGATAGATACTTTTTTTGATACTCTTAGTATTACCCCTGTAAATCTACCAAAACAGGAGCTGAGTGATACTGAACTTGATAGCCTCAGAGATGGTGAGAAAAGTGAACAGTGGAAAACAATGAGTTCCTATTTGCCTGAATTTAAGAGTGAAGCCGAACGTTTTTTTTATAATAACAACCGGTTTTGGCTTCAATCTAATTTAAGAGGTGATTATCAAAAATGGTTTGTATTAAATATGGATGGACAAATTATAAAAATTGCCCGTTTTCCAAAGGATGTGATGGTTACTCATATTTCAGATGAGAACATCGGGGTAAGATTGAATGATGTTGAGTTTTCGCTTTTTAAAAACACAAAACTTGAAACTGAAGATTAACCGCCTTTAGCCTTCTTCTCTTTTTCACTGATGATCCAATTCACATATAAAAACTCCAATGCAGCCCCTTCAAATCCATTCCAATTTGAGATCAAACTTTGAAACTTCTTTTCACTGATAGTATGTGGGTTTTCACCATAACTGGCAATGATCCAACGGCGCAGTCCCTTTTCTTCATCTTTCTTTTTGTTGCTGGGAAAAACAGCATCCGGTCTGCCTCGCATCATCATAAGATCTTGTCCTGCGGTAGGTCCAATTCCTTTGATACCGGTTAGCAGATCGTAAGCCTCTTGAGGATCACAATTTGTAATGTGCTCCATATCAACATTACCGCCTACCATATCTGAAGCCAATCCCGTAAGATATTCGCCTTTTCTTTTGGTAGGACCAAGCTTACGAATGCTCATTGGATCTGCTTTCATAAGCTGATGAGCTCGTGGCCATGCAGGGATACTTTTCCCGTTATGAACCAAAGCAGTTCCATATGCTTTACGAACTGCAAACATCATTTTCTTTGCAGTAGGTTTATGATTCATCTGCATCTCCACAATTCTATTCTGAATATCTTCGAATAAATTAGCTCTGGTCATTCTTTTCAGTCCGTACAACGAACTTAGTTTATCAGCTAAAAGTGGATCTTCTGAAGCCTGATCGTACAGAGGTCGGATATCCATTTCAGTTCCTAAGATCTTAGACAAGCTTCTATTGGCTTCAGCGATTTCTTCCTTTGATAAAGATTCTTTGGTTTCGATATGGAACTCAGGCGAATCCGGATCACCGTTAAAAAAAACTGTTACGATCACATCTGTATCACCAATCGGAACGGGACGAGTAAATCCTTCTTCGAAAATAGTTTCTACATCATGCTCATGATCGAAATAGGATTCCACATCAAGGCATAGAAACCAGTCGTGTGGTGGTATAGATTTTAGTGTCCAGGAACTCATAGAAAATTATAAATGGATATTGCAATAGTGATTAAAGTAACCAATAGTTTATAACACTAATTCCATTAAGCGTATCAATCTTCTGAATTGTTGAATAAGCTATTAAGACCCGGCTAATTCTATTTTTTCGGATTCTTTTTTGAATGGATTCCAGTTGTAAGCTTTCAATTTATCAACTACCTGATCAACTGAAACATACACTACAGGGATAAACACTAGTGTTACTAAAGTTGATGCGGTTAGCCCTCCAATTACAACTCGTGCAAGAGAAGCCTGTATCTCTGCTCCGGCTCCAATTCCAAAAGAGAGTGGAAGTAAACCCAGAACGGTTGTAAGTGTGGTCATTAAAATCGGACGTAATCGTAATCTGCCTGCTTCTATAACTGCTTCAATCACAGGTAGCCCTTTGTCTCTTCTAAGTAGATTCACATAGTCAATTAACACGATGGCATTATTTACTACTATACCGATCAACATGATGATGCCCATCAAGCTTTGTATGTTTATTGTAGTTCCAGTGAGAAGTAAAGTGGGTACAACTCCGATTACAGCCAAAGGAACAGAACACATTACTACCAGTGGATCCAAAAATCGCTCAAATTGCCCTGCCATTACCATATAAATGAGAATCAGAGCCATAATGATCGACATATTAAAATCTGCCGCCGCCTTTTGTTGCTCCTGATATTCTCCGCTGAATACGATACTATAACCTTCCGGCAACGGATAATCAGCAAGATTAGCTTGAGCAATTTCTACGGCCTCTCCCAATGCTAAACCACTTTCCAGATTCGCTGAGATTCCGGTTACTCTTTGACCGTTTATTCGGGTGATATCCTCAGGTCCGCGTCCCGGATTTCTCTTAATTACGGAAGAAACAGGAATAACCTGCCCACCGGGAGTTTGAATAGAAATGTTATCAAGGTCTTGTGTATTTAAGCGATCTTCAGGACGCAAACGGACCGTGATTGGGTATTCGTCTCCGCTAACTCTGAATGCACCTGCTCTGCTTCCGCCGATATTGGTTTGAATAGTTCTGGCAACACTATTAATAGTTAAACCAAGCTGAGCGATCTTTTCTCGGTCAAAAACTATATTCTCTTCAGGAGTTCCTTCACTACGATCTACCTCAACTCCTGTAATTCCTTCAATTTTTTCCAGTTCCAGTTTAATATCCTGAGCTATTTGATAAGAACGGTCAATATCATATCCACGAACTTCAAGCTGAAGATCTTCAGCTCCGCCTGAGCCAAATACGCGGCGCAAGATCCAAAGGCCTGACTGAGCACTAACTCTGATATTAGCTCCTGCAATCGCCCCTTCTACTTTCTGTTGAATTTCCTCCGCAAGTTCAGAAGTGCTTCGGGACCTTTTAGAAGCTTCCACCATAGTGATCTCAACTTCAGCGCGACCGTCTCTTACATCGGTTGTCAAATGTTCTATATCATCAAATGGGATAGTACTTCTGATAACCTGTTCTAACTCTGCTAAATATTCATTGATCACAGTGATGTTTGTACCATCAGCCATTCTCAGATCAATATCGATCTCATCGGCATCGGTTTGTGGAGCAAGTTCAACCGGTATGACAGGTGCAAGTAAAAATGATCCAATAACCAAAACTCCGGTTACTGCAAAAACCAATTTTCTGTATTTCAGAACAGATCTTAGTGACGATGAATATTTATTCTCAAATTTGTTAAAAAACTTTTGAAACCAACCTTTTTTAGCGCCTTCAGAATTCTTTTTAACATCCAGAAATCTACTAGAAAGCATCGGCACTAAAGTTAGTGCTACCAGAAGTGAGCAAACAAGTGCGAAAACAACAACCAGAGCTAGTTGCTGAAACAATAAACCGGAAATAGTCTGCATAAAAATCACCGGCAGAAAGATCACAGAAGTTGTTAGTGTGGAAGCAATGATGGCTCCTGAAACCTGTTTTGTACCAATTAATGCACTTGTTTTCAGATCTTCGCCTTCTTCTTCACGGAGCCGTATTATATTTTCGAGTACAACAATGGCATTATCCACGATCAGGCCTACACCGAGTGCCAAGCCTCCGAAACTCATCTGGTTTAAAGTAAGTCCGTTAAAGTACAACAAAGCAAAAGTAGCGATGATCGAAATAGGGATTGAAACAGCAATAATAAAAGTCGACGATCCATTTCTGAAGAAAACGTAAAGGACGACTACCGCAAGTAAAGCTCCCCACATAGCTGAACTCTGAACATTGTCAATAGAACTTTGGATGAATGTACTTTGGTCCGTAGTTACAAAAAGGTCAAGATCATTTCTTTCTGAATTGATGAGTGCAACTTCCCGTCGAATATCTTCGGCAACAGCTACTGTATTGGCTCCGGTTTGTTTACGGATTCCAAAGCGTACCATAGGCTTTTCATCAATGGTCACCAGACGATCCAGATCCTGATATCCAAAGTTTACTTCAGCAACATCTTTAACACGGATAGGTTTTCCATCAACCGTAGTAATAACCGTATTTGCAATCTGATCAATTGATTCAAATTCGCCCTGAGTTCTGACATATAATTGTTGTACTCCGGAATTTACATTTCCACCCGGAAGGTTTGCATTTTCACTGGAGATGGCTTGTTGAACATCGGCGGATGTTAAACCACTCGCTATCAGCCGGTCACGCTTCAGATCAATTTTAACTTCGCGGTTTATACCTCCCCAAATATCAATGGAGCCAACTCCGTTTATTTGTTCAAATCTTTTAGTGATCTCACGATCCAAAAGTAGTGTTAGATCCGCCAGATTTTTATCAGAATTAGCCCCAACAATAACAATCGGGAAGTTATTGGGATCAAATTTCCAGATTCTAGGGGATTCAACTTCGGGCGGAAGAGCACTTCTTAGGCGATCTAAAGCTGCCCGTACATCATTTGCGGCTACATCTACATCTACTGATTGAGCAAATTCCAGAGTTACTCTGCTTCGGCCCTCACTGGATTGAGAACGAACACGCTCAACTCCTGGAACTCCCGCTACCGCATTTTCAACTCGTTCAGTAATGATGGTCTCAATTTCCTCAGGTCCAACATTTGGGTATTCAGTACTTACGGTAAGTTGTGGATATTCGATAGGAGGAAGCAGATCAACAGGTAAATATCGAAACCCGATCACACCAAGAGTGATAATGATCAGAAAGAACATTGTAGTTGCAATCGGACGTTTAATTGAAATGTCTGTAAGTGCCATGTCAGTTAAGCTAAAATGTTAAAGTGTGGGTTTTTCAGGAGTCTGTTGTTTGTCTTTCATTACGTCATTGAGCAAATCTTCTCGCTGCATTTGTTGCAATCGGATTACATGTTCCCAGGGAATGGTTTTAACCCGTGCTTGTACTCTTCCTTCAGAAAGCAGGTTTTGTCCTAATGTGACCACCCATTTCCCGCTTTCCAAACCGTTTACTGCAACTTCCATTTTACCTCGGGCAATCACATCAATTTCCTGAAAAGTAACATCTGTAGGAGAAGTTAAAGAAGAGACTCCGGATGCAGAATCACTTACTGGTTTGATTTCTGAACCAATAGAATTGGCAATATAAATTCCTTCAGAACCGGTATTAGGATCAATGAAAATAGCGCTGGTTGGAATTAAAGTAGCTTGCTGACTTTCACCATAAAAAATATCAACAGGTACATACATTCCCGGATTTAATAATCCATTTTGGTTATCAATATCGATTTCCGCTTCAGTACTTCTTGTAATTTCATTTAAAAAAGGACTGATTCGGGATAATTCACCACTAATAGTAACGATCTCTCCATTTTGATCAGTTACCGATATTGCGGCGGTTTGACCAACTTTAATTTTATTAAGCATACTTTCTGTTAACAGGATCTCAACTCTCAGTTTTGACAGATCTCCTATCATAAATAGCGGAGTAGAAGCTGATGCCTGCATACCGGGTTGGGCATTTCTTTGTCCGATAGTTCCGGTAACAGGTGCTTTTATCAGTGTTTTTGTAAGCTGATTTTTTCGTTCATCCACTAAAGCTGCTGATTGTTCTACCTGCGCCTCGGCTAACTCTACATCTGCTTCAGCAGAGATCTTTTCAGCATTGATTTGCTCCAATTCCAATTCGCTGCTGAGATCTTTTTCAGCAAGAGCTTGTATTCTTTTGTATTGAGCTTCCAGAGTAGATAACTGAGCTTTTGCTTGTTTTAAACGAGCATTATTGATTTTGAGATTAGCTTCAGATTGTTGCAACTGCTTCTGGAAAGGTTCGTCCTGTAGCTTTACAAGTACATCTCCTTTATTCACAAAGTCGCCATTTTCTACATATACTTCAGCGATCTGGGCATTTACTTCAGGATAAAGTTCCACCTGGTTTTCGGAAACCACATTTCCACTAAATCGTTCAACAAGCGGAAGAGAGCCAAATTGAGATTGAACGGCTTCAACAGCAGGAATTACAAGATTTCCCTGATTTCGTTGTTGATCCTGCGATTCTTTTGAGCAGGATATCAGGAATAACAAAGGCAAAATAATTGTTAGTATTTTTCTCATCTGTATGTTTTAAGAGCAATTTTAAAGCTAGAACCATAATCTAGCATAAAGGCGTTCAGAATGGTTGTTAAAACTGATTAAAAACGTAAAAATTAGTTACGTGAAGGCAGATAAAACGAAGGATTTTTGCCTTGCCTCGACCTTTCTTCATCAATTTTCTGCTGATACATTCGTTCCACATCTTTCAAGGTGTCTGCATCAGATGGAGATAAATCCCAGCGAATAGCTTTGAATCTCGGGAAACGAAGTGTGTATTTCGCCTTGGTTCTTTTGTTTATTTGGATGTCCTCGAATTCCAGTTCGATAACTAAGTGAGGTTTCAAAAGCAGTGTAGGGCCGAATCGCTCTAGAGTAATATCCTTGATCAGCGCATTCATCTTTTTGAGTTCTTCATCAGAATAACCGCCGTATGCTTTTCCTATTGGAATGAACTCTTCTTCATACCGATCATCATCTTTTACCGAAACTCCCAGCGTAAAGTCAGAATAGGTCCCGCCGCGTTTACCGCTTCCGGCATGTGCGTACAGCATAACAGTATCCAAAGAACCACTGGGTTTTTTAACTTTTAGCCAGGATTTTCTGCGTTGTCCGTATTCATACACAGAATCTTTTCGCTTCAGCATTAAGCCTTCATTTCCATGATCTAACGCCCGTTGAAAAAGCTCCTCCACATCGTCCTGATTATAGATTTTCATCTGCGAGGTGATAGGAATAGAATGTTTTTTTGAAAGCTTTTCGAGTTTAACCCGACGAACCGATAACAAATCATCAAATAGCGGATTCCCATCTTCATACAAAATATCATAAGCGATAAACAGCACCGGATATTGAGTAAGTAATTTTTTCGAGGGCTTTTTTACGCCCATTCGTTTTTGAAGAAGCTGAAAGGGGAGAATGGTGTCATCTTTGAAAACACAGATCTCTCCATCCAAAACCAGATCAGGAAGCTCTTTACCGGAAAAGAATTCTACGATTTCCGGAAATGATGAAGAGATCTGATTCAAGTCGCGGGAAAATAATTCTACTCTTCCATCAGAAATATGAGCCTGACAACGCATTCCGTCAAATTTTTCCTCAGCGATATATTCTGAAAGATCCGTAACAGCTCTGCTTTCAATAGGAGAAGCCAACATAAACGCAATGGGACTAAACATCTTAAAAGATGCTTCATCAAGAGCATCATTTTTCGCCATTACGGCTGTTCTGCCAATACTGCCGGAGATCATTCTGGCATAGCGAACCGTTTCTAACTCTTTACCATAAGTTTTGGCAATGGCATTTTCCACGCTCTTAGTTTCGAATCCGATTCTGAGTGAACCTTGTCCAAGGATCCGAATAAAATATTTTATTTCCAACGGCGACATTCTCATCCATGCATCCAAAAGTATTTGCTGCTTAGCGTCTCTTTTGGAAGTGATATACAGTGACTCAAAGATTTCATTGATCTCCTGTAAAGTCAGGTTTTCGCTTTTCCATTTTGACTGTGCTTCAGGAATATTTTCAAACAAGCGCTGAATAGTTTCAGAAGAAGAACCGCTTGCCGTTTTACTTGGCTTGAATACCTTTTCATAATCGATCTCACAGAAATCAGCAGCTAAAGTCGCAATCGTTCGGTGTCCAACTGATGCTCGTTTACCGGAAACTGAAGAGAAAGCGCCTTCACTTAAAAATTGAGTCGCTAATTCTACATCTTTGTCGGCTTTCAGCTTGTATAGATAATCCACAAACAGCTTGATCTTCGCATTATTCCCACGAGTTGATGAAATGGATTGGGCGGTTTCGGCTAATCGCGTAAACGAGTTTGACTTAGTAATCATAGAAAAATCCATTTTCTGTCATGTCGAACGAATGTGAGACATCTAAAAATATCTTTAATAACTCTGAGCTCTTTAGATTTCTCTCTATAGTCGAAATGACAAATAGTTTGCAGGATTTGTGGTTGACCCTCTCCTTTGTTTCCTCTCCCGAGAGAGGAAGACTCTTTGTTGTAGGTTTATTATTAAACCAAAGAGCTTCCCCTCCATAGGAGGGGATTGAGGGGAGGGTCAACCTAGAACTACTCATAATCGCCCGCCTCCAAATCTAAAAACCCCGAATTTATCCCCAGCTCCTCCAGATAATGTTGAACCACTTTAGGATTGGGCGTATGCGTGATCAAAACTTTCTTTGGATGTAATTTTTTACACAGATCGATCAGCTCAAAGAAATCCAGATGATCAGATAGTGGAATCAGCTCGTCTACAGTAAGCTGTGTTTGTCTGGACTCGTTTGCTGCCCATCCCGAACAGTATGCGATTCGCTTTTTCTTTACGTTGGATGCAAACCCATTCCCCAAAGCAGAACCGGGTGTGATCAGGATCTTTCCTTCACAATTCTCGCGTTGATAGGTTTCGTAGTCACCAAGTGGAAATCCAAAGTCTTCATAAACAGAACAAAGTTTAAATCCTGCTCCGTGAATTTGCATTGGATGGTTCAGCTCCTTTAAGATATACATCAATTCCTGGGCTTTGCCCAGATTATAGGCAGTGAAAATGGGAGTAAAGCTTTGTTCAAGATTTCGGGCAGCAAAATTTCGAATCTGATTTGCAAGCACTTCTTCCGGCTTCCATTTGTAGATCGGCAAACTGAATGTGGCTTCGGTTATAAAAGTATCGATCTCTGCATCCGGTAACTCAAATCCTTCGGTAGCAGGAGCGGGTGGAGTCCGGTAATCGCCGGTGTACAACAGGTTTCCCAGATCGCTTTCCACAAAAGTCATGGCAGAGCCGAGAATATGTCCGGCGGGATAAAAAGTGATCTTGGCTCTATCCGTTTCCAGCGGTTGTTTGAACTCCAGGGGTTTTACTTCTCCGCCAAAGCCTCGCAATTTCATGAATTTTGCAGTTGGGGGAGTAGCATATACGCTCAGCTTTTTATTTCGGGGAACATGATCGGCGTGTGCATGCGAAATAAAAATATGCTCGGCTTTGGTTCCCGAATAATCCAATCCTATTCCCAATTCGGGGAGGATTATTCCATGATATCCGACTTTAGTTACTTTGAGCATTTTTGATCTTGTATCGCCTCTATCAATCGAGGCGTCTAAGTCGCAGCCCTGAAGGGCTTGCTAGTTTAAGGTCTTAATCTGCTCACTAAACTAATAAGAGGGGGTGACAGTTTGTGGCATAATAGGTTTAAGTTCTTTTTTGGAACGAAATGAATATTATAATTGAGCTGCTTTATTAATTCAATTAAACTAGAGGATTTGCGAAGAAGAGAAATAATCTAAAAGTATTATTATGTTCTCGTAAATTTACAGTAGATAAAATTTTTATGGTTAAGGGAAGGACAGTTTTAGTAATAGGTGCAGGAGCAAGTTATGAGTTAGGATTCTCTTTAGGCACTAAGTTAAAAGAAGATATAGCGAATCTTTTAAGTTTTGGATATCATAATCGAGACTTTATTTATAAAGATGAATTAATTTATGAGACTATTAGAGTTTATAGTTCTAATAACTGTAAAACGTCTTTTGAAGACCTTATTAATGCTTCAAATGATATTCATAGAGCAATGCCACTGGCTATATCTATAGATCACTTTCTAGATGCTCATAAAGGAAATAGTGAAATAGAATTTTGCGGCAAGATTGGAATCGCTAGAGCGATATTAGATCAGGAAAAGTCTAGTAAAATATATTTTGATAGATTAAATGATATTGGACCAGACTTTAATTTCAAAAAAGACATATGGCTTACCTCATTTTTCCAAATACTTACTGAGAATTGTAAAAGATCGGACTTACCTGAAAGATTTTCGAAATTTACTTTAATAATATTTAACTATGACAGGAGTGTAGAGCACTTTTTATATCATGCTTTACAATACTATTATAAACTCTCACCTTTTGATGCGAGAGAGATATTAAGCTACATAGAAATATACCACCCGTACGGTACGGTAGGAACTCTTCCATGGATGGAACAAGATAATTCGATAGAATTTGGAAAAGAACCAACAGCTTATCAACTCATGAAACTCGCAGAAGAGTTGAACACTTTTACTGAAGGTGTGACTTCTCAAAAAAATAGAATCTCTAAAATTCGTGCATCTATTAGTAATTCAGATTTAGCATTGTTCCTAGGTTTTGCCTATCACCCCATGAATTTGAGGCTTCTAAGAAAGGAAAAGGGGACTGCTTTAATAGCCAATAGAAACGAAATGAAGTGTATAGGTACAGCTTATAAAATTTCTTTTTCAGATTTGGATATAATAAATTCAGAACTAGTTGAGATGGGATTTAAAGCTATCGAAATTGAGAATACTTTAACTTGTTCTGATTTATTTAAAAACCGATGGCGCACACTATCTCTAGCTAAGATTTGACTCCCACCCGCTTGTGCGCTTAATGCCACTCCCTAAAAACTCTCACCAACCCTGTAAGAAACTTTCCTATTTCTGTTACTAATTAAATAAAGAAACATGCAGGCACCGCCTGTTCATCAAAGAGATTTTATTATGGTATTCAGAAATATCCTTCCGTTGGTAATGAACCTTGAATCTATTTCTACAGAAGAATTAAACGGAATTCTTGCTCAGGAAAATGTTCATGTGTTTGATATGAATGATTCATCGCGTTGGCAACAAACTCATATTCCCGGTGCTCAGAATTTAGATCCGAATTCAATTTCAGAAAGCGATCTAAATGCAGATAAAAACTCAACACTCGTTTTCTACTGTTCCAATCCCATGTGCAGGAAAGCACCCAACGCCGCCAAAAAAGTAAAAGGAATGGGATTTAATGACGTGCGAGTTTTATCCGCAGGAATTACCGGGTGGATGTCGGATGGGTATGAAGTGGAAGCTGCGTAGCTTCGACAATGAATCATAGCCGGTTTTTGAGTCTCACTAACAGATTCATCAGACGGGAGATCAGTCAGATGAATGGGTAAATAGGAACCAAATTGACACTAATCGCAGGACTAAAGTCCTTACTTGTTTATGTACGAGTTTAAGACAAGAACATAAGCTAGTAGGGGATTTATCCCCGGGTTTCTAATATCATAGCTGAGTTTTAGACCAATAAATGCCGCACAAAACTTTTCCCGCTTGTGCGGTAGCAACTCTCAAAAATATCTCACCAACCTTTTCTTCACAAGAAGAGGCTTGTTGCTATTAAATTTGCTTAAAGATTTATCAACGAGTTCTCCTCCTTATGAAGGAGGAGACAGAGGAGGTCAAAATAAAAGCTAGAGCTTCGAAAATGAATCCTAGCCGGTTTTTGAGTCTGACCAACAGGTTCATCAGACGGGAGATCCGTCAGATGAATGGGTAAATAGGAACCAAATTGAGAATATTCGCAGGACTAAAGTCCTTGCTTGTTTATGTACGAGTTTAATACAAGAACATAATCCAGTAGTGGATTTATCCCCGGGTTTCTAATATCCTAGCTGAGTTTTATTATACAATAAACCCTTGCTTAACAGGTCATCCCGAATTTATTTCGGGATCTTACGTAAAGACTTTTAGTCTGTTCTTGTTTACCATCCTCTTAAGGTATCATACCAATCCTCTAATTTTGAATTGTTTTGCTTTACCAGATTCCATTTCCACTGTTTATGCCAATTCTTTAGTTGCTTCTCCCTTGCTATAGCATCACTTATAGTATCGTATTCTTCGGCATATAT
>NZ_LXYG01000018.1 GCF_001650905.1 Balneola sp. EhC07 | reverse complement strand
TAAGTAAGACCGTTTCAAGAGCAATTCCTTACAAAGATCCCGAAGCAAGTTCGGGATGACCCTATATATTTTACCGTTCAAAAACTATAATCGAATTATCTGACATCTACAATCCTGAGAATACTTTCTGCAAATCTTCGATAAATGCTCAGGCTCCTAGAAACAGAACTATTTTTGTATATGAAATATCAACCATCTACAAGGATGACACCATTCTCTAATCAATATTCTTCTATCTCATCAATAAACTTTCTCAATCACATCAAATTTAGTTCTGAAGCGGATATTTTGTATCTTTGGAAAGAATCTAAATAAGCATATAAAACGCTGAATGAACACTTGTTAAAGTTGGTTATATCAGCGTAAATCAAGATAAAATTATAGACGCACATGAGTGAAGAATTAAGTGACGGTGTAAAAGAGCTTGAGTCGATGATCGGCGAAGAGTATAAGTATGGCTTTACTACCGATGTTGAATATGAAGATTTTCCAAAAGGAATCAGCGAAGAGATCGTTCGTGAGCTTTCAAGAGTAAAAGAAGAGCCGGAATGGATGACGGATTTTCGTGTTAAGGCTTACCATGCCTGGAAAGAAATGGAAGAGCCAACCTGGTTCAATGCCACTTACAAGAAACCTGATTTCGAAAATCTACTTTATTATTCAGCTCCGAAGAAAAAGCCTCAATTGGATAGTATGGATGATGTGGATCCAAATATTCGTGAGACTTATGAAAAGCTTGGAATTCCATTGGAAGAGCAAAAAATGCTTTCCGGTGTAGCCGTTGATGCTGTTTTTGACAGTGTTTCTATCTTTACTTCGTTCAAAGAGAAGTTAGCTGAAGCTGGCGTTATTTTTTGTTCGATGTCAGAAGCTATAAAAGAACATCCGGAATTGGTTAAGAAGTATTTAGCTTCTGTAGTTCCAGTTCGGGATAACTTTTATTCAGCATTAAACTCAGCTGTATTTTCTGACGGATCGTTTTGTTACATCCCAAAGAATACTAAATGTCCAATGGAGCTTTCAACCTATTTCCGTATCAACAATATGGAATCAGGTCAGTTTGAAAGAACATTGATCGTAGCAGAAGAAGGAGCAAGCGTAAGCTATTTAGAAGGTTGCACGGCTCCGATGTACGATGAAAACCAATTACATGCTGCGGTTGTAGAACTTGTGGCTTTGGATGACGCCGATATTAAATACTCAACCATTCAGAACTGGTATTCCGGTGATGAAAACGGTAAAGGCGGTATTTATAACTTTGTGACAAAGCGTGGTATCTGCAAAGGAAAGAATTCTCACATTTCATGGACTCAGCTGGAAACAGGTTCAGCAGTAACGCTGAAATATCCATCTGTAATATTGAAAGGTGATAACTCAGTTGGTGAATTTTACTCAGTAGCTGTAACTACAAAAATGCAGCAAGCGGATACCGGTACAAAAATGATCCATCTTGGTAAGAACACTAAGAGTACGATCATTTCTAAAGGTATTTCGGCTGGTAAATCAAATAACAGTTATAGAGGAGAAGTAAAAATCTCCAAGAATGCTACCGGATCAAAGAATTACTCAGTTTGTGATTCAATGTTGATCGGACAAGAATGCGGAGCTCATACCTTCCCGTATATTTCATCAGAAAATCCTTCCAGCAGTGTTGAGCATGAGGCGACAACATCCAGAGTAGGTGAAGAACAGATCTTTTATCTGATGCAACGAGGAATTAGTGAGCAAGATGCGATTTCCATGATCATAAATGGATTTGTAAAAGATGTATTGAAAGAATTACCTCTAGAATTTGCTACTGAGGCAAACGCGCTCCTTAATGTGAAACTAGAAGGTAGTGTAGGATAACCATTTACGAGCGGAGCGAAGTAATCTCCGTGGTTAAGCTAAGAAAGTGAGATTGCTTCGTCGTGATCTCCTCGCAAAAGAAATTAAATAACAAATAAAAGAAAAAGCAGAATAGTGTTAGAAATTAAAAACTTACACGCCAAAGTTGAAGGCGAAGACATACATATCCTTAAAGGTGTTAACCTGAAAGTTAATGCCGGTGAAATCCATGCGATCATGGGACCAAATGGAAGTGGTAAAAGCACTCTTTCAAAGGTAGTATCTGGTCACCCTGAATATGAAGTGACAGAAGGAGAGATCCTTTTCAACGGTGAAGACATTACTGAATTAGATGCTGACGAAAGAGCACATCTTGGCTTATTCTTGGCTTTTCAGTACCCGGTAGAAGTTCCAGGTATTACTAACAAAACGTTGTTACGTGAAGCTTACAATACTATTGCAAGAGCCAATGATCGTGAAGAACTTGATCCAATTGAATTTGAAGATTACATCATTGAAAAGCTTGACGTGATCAACATGAAGGATGAGTTTTTAAGCCGTTCTATCAATACCGGATTTTCCGGTGGTGAGAAAAAGAAGAATGAGATCTTCCAAATGGCAGTATTAAACCCAACGCTTTCATTTTTAGATGAGACAGATTCCGGATTGGATATCGATGCATTGAAGGTTGTATCAGATGGCGTGAATAAGATTGCTAATGATGAGAACGCAATCGTAATGATCACGCATTACCAAAGATTACTGAATTACATCAAGCCGGATCATGTACATGTGATGATGGGCGGAAAGTTGATCAAGTCTGGTGGATTTGAATTAGCTGAAGAGCTTGAAGCGAACGGCTACGATGCATTGGAAAAAGAATTAGTATTAAACGGCGAGGCTCAATAATGAGTGAAGTAATCCAAAGAGACACGATGTTATCGTACATAACAGGCTCTGTGGAAAGCAGTGCTGAAAGTGTGGCGATTCGTGCAATTAACGAAAGAGGAAGAGAAGATCTCGAAAATACTCCATTTCCAACTCGTAAAGATGAAGATTGGAGATTTGTTGATCTGAAATCCATCACTAAAAGTCAGTTTTGTAAGTTGGAAGAAGCAAATGCAGCTGATGTTGGAGATATTTCCGATCATTATCTGCCCGAAGCGATGAATTGCCGATTGGTTTTTGTAAACGGAGTATACAGCGAAGAACTATCTTCTGTTGAAGATCTTCCGAACAATGTTATAGTAGGTAACCTTGCTGCTAACGCTGATAACAATTCAGTTAAAGAACATTTGGGAACCATCACAAATTACGATGATGATGTTTTTGCTCCATTTAATGATGCGGCTTTTACGGACGGAGCTTTCATTTATGTTCCTGAAGAGACCGTTATTAGAACTCCGATTCATATTCTGAATGTATTTACAGATGCTGAAAAAGCATTTTATGCAACTCCTCGTTTGTTGTACGTTGGAGAAATGTTCTCTAAGTCTACGATCATTGAAGAGCATATCGGCTTAGCTGATAATCAATATTTGAATGTTCCTGTTACTGAATTCAAGATGTTTACAGGCTCAAATGTGCATCATGCAAGAATTCAAAGAGACAGCAAGAAAGCTTCTCACGTATCTCGTCCGATCGCAATACTGGACAAGAACGCTGAATATCATTCTTACACGATCTGTTTGGGAGCTAAATTGTTCAGAAACGATCCAAGAGTAATTCAGAATGCTGAAGAAGTGAATTTCACTGTTGATGGATTGGTATTGATCGATGGAGACCAAATTGCAGATACGCATTCAATTATGGATCACAGATTTGCACATGCAGGAAGTCATCAGCTACACAAAGTAGTTGTGAACGACAGTGCACATTCAGTGTTCAACGGAAAGATCTTTGTAGCTAAAGATGCTCAGAAGATCGATTCTTTCCAGGAAAACAGAAATTTATTGCTTTCTGAGAACGGTAAAGTAAACACAAAGCCACAGCTTGAAATTTTTGCTGATGATGTATTATGTTCGCACGGTGCTACCATCGGTCAACTTCAGGACGAAGAGGTATTTTATCTCCAAAGTCGTGGATTGACGGAGCAGAAATCGCGTGAGCTTTTAGTGTATGCATTTGCTCTTGAAAGCGTAGAAAGTATGGAAGTGGAATCAGTAGAGAAGCTTTTACTGAACGAAGTTATTGAATACACGAATAGAGACGAAAAGTGAATCCTCCCTTGAGGGAGGTGTCCGCCTTTGGCGGACGGAGGGTGTTTTAAGGCTTCAAGCTTTTAAAACACCCCTCAGATTAAATCGAGAACAATCGATTTAATCATCTCCCCTCGAGGGGAGAATAAAAAAATGAATACAATGCCACAAACAACAACAGACATACCAACTAAAATTAACTGGGAAGAAATAAGAGCTCAGTTTCCTGTGCTTCAACAAGAAGTAAACGGTAAGAAATTGGTATATCTGGATAATGGCGCTTCCAGCCAAATGCCGAAGTCGGTGAGTGATCGTATCGATGCTTATCACAAAAACGAGCATGCTAATGTGCACAGAGGAATTCATTCTCTGAGCCAGAAAGCTACGGATGCTTTTGAAGCAACCCGTACAAAGGTTCGTGATTTCATCAATGCAGGAAGTCTGGAAGAGATCATTTATACAACCGGAACAACGGATTCAATCAATCTGGTAGCACAAAGCTACGGACGTAAGAATTTTAAAGCCAGCGATGAGATCCTGGTTTCAGAAATGGAACATCACGCGAATATCGTGCCTTGGCAAATGATTGCCGAAGAAACAGGAGCGAAGCTGAAAGTCATTCCAATGAACGACAAAGGCGAGCTCATCATGGACAAGTTCTATGAATTGTTTTCTGATAAAACCAAAATGGTTGCGGTTGTTCATGTTTCGAATGCACTGGGATCCATCAATCCTGTAGAAGAAATTATAGAAGCAGCTCATAAACGAAATGTCCCTGTACTTATTGACGGAGCACAAGCTGTTCCTCATTCTAAAGTGGATGTTCAGGCTTTGGACGCTGATTTCTATGCATTCTCGGCTCATAAAATGTGCGGTCCAACAGGATTCGGAATTTTATACGGCAAGAAAGATCTGCTCAACGCAATGCCTCCGTACAGAGGTGGTGGCGATATGATCGACAAGGTTACGTTTGAGAAAACGACCTGGAATGATCTTCCTCATAAATTTGAAGCAGGAACACCTCCGATATCAGCAGGAGTTGGATTGGGTGCAGGAATTGATTTTCTGAATCAGATCGGGATGGAAGCCATTGCTGAAAGAGAATACGAATTGCTCGAATACGCAACTGAGAAATTAAATCAGATCGAAGGTTTGAAAATTGTCGGCACCGCTGACAAAAAAGCCTCTGTGATCTCATTTTTGTTAGATGGAATTCACCCGACCGATGCCGGAACTATTCTGGATCAACAGGGAATTGCCGTTCGGACAGGACATCATTGTGCTCAACCGATCATGCAGCATTATGAGATTCCGGGCACGTTAAGAGCTTCCATTTCGTTTTATAATAACGAAGAGGACATCGACAGGTTGGTAGAAGGAATTGAATTAGTAAAAGAATTTTTTGGATAAATAAGTAAACATTATGGCTAAAATTAAAGAAATAGAACGTACTCCTAATCCTGATGCAATGCGATTTGTATTGGATGAACCGCTTACAAATGGAACCACCCGTTCGTTCGAAAGCAGTGTGGAAGCAGAAGGCGACAACCTTGCGTCTGCTTTGTTTGCTATCGACAGCGTTATCAATGTGTATTATGTTGATAAATATGTGACGGTAACTCAGGACGGAAAAGCTGTTTGGTCTGAATTACTCAGAAAATTAGCTCCTCCGATCCGCGAAGCTGAACCACAAATGGGTGTGGAAGACGATTCTGAAGTTCATGTAAGTAAAGAAGCTCAGGAATCTGATGATCCCCGTTTGATCGAGATTAATAAAATGCTGGATGAACAAGTTCGTCCGTATCTGTTAGCTGATGGTGGTGGACTGAAAGTTCTGGGACTGGAAGAAAACCGTTTGAAAGTTCACTATCAGGGAGCTTGCGGAACTTGTCCTACAGCAACCACAGGAACGTTATACGCCATCGAAAGTATGGTAAGACGTGTTGATCCCGAAATTCAGGTAATTTCAGTATAGAAGGCAACATCATGGATATTTCCATAAGCGACAGAGCTATTAAAAGAATCGATGAGATTCGCACCGAACAAAACGTGCCGAAAGATGCGTTTCTGAAAGTTGGTGTGATTAGCGGAGGTTGCTCCGGCTTAACGTATGATCTTGATTTTGACAGCGACGTTGAACCTCAGGAAAATGACAAAGTATTTGAGCTGAACGGAATGAAAGTTCTGGTAGATATGAGAAGTTTTCTGTATCTGGCCGGAACCGAGCTTGATTACACTGACGGTTTAGAAGGAGAGGGATTCCATTTTCATAATCCCAATGCCTCCAGAACCTGCTCATGTGGAGAGAGTTTTAGTATTTAATGAAATCTCCCTTCGAAGGGAGACAGGTCGAACGCTTGCGTGAGATCAGAGGGATGTTTTTAGGCTTCTGAGCTTTAAAAATACCCCTCGCAAAATCATTTGTACAATGATTTTGAGCTCCCCTCAAAGGGAGAATAAGTTTAACGTCATCCCGAACTTGTTTCGGGATCTTTGTGAGGACTTCAAACAGTAAAACAATTAATTATATAGTTTAAAGCTAATTCTTAAGATGCTGAAACGAGTTCAGCATGACCTATTATGCAAGAACCAATTATCAACAAAATAAAAGCGAATACAAAGCTGGTCACTGTAGACCTGGCTAAGTTATTCCATGATTCCACTCCAATTGCGGAGCTGGACATCAAGCAATTCCTGCATATGGAAATGTTGTTGAAGGAAAAAGATTTCCGTCAGCATTTAAAGGATTTTGATTGGTCACAGTTTGAAGGAAAATACCTTTCTGTGTTCTGTTCAACCGATGCCATTATTGCTCCCTGGGCTTGGATGTTGATTACAAGTCACGCAAAACAATTTACTGAAGAAGTATTTCATCTTACCGCGAAAGAAGTCACTCACGAACTTTACCGAAGAAGGGTAGAAGCCTTTGATTGGAGCGCCTACCAAGACAAATTCGTACTCCTTAAAGGATGTGGAGATATTCACGTACCTGATTCCATCTATTTATTGGCTACCAATAAGTTAATGGGAACAGCCAAGAAGATAATGTACGGAGAAGCTTGCTCATTCGTTCCAGTTTGGAAGGGATAATTTTTTAGTTTGCCACGGAAACACAAAAGCACGAAAAATATATCAGGTCATCCCGAACTTGTTTCGGGATCTTTGTGAAGCCTTAATCTTTATCCTAACCTGTTTAGTAAATCAAAGTCGTTGACTTAAGATGCTGAAACGAGTTCAGCATGACCTCGGGGAGAAGCTTGTTCTTTTGTGCCCGTTTGGGAGGGATGATTTTTTAGTTAGCCACGGAAACACAAAAGCACGAAAAATATATCAGGTCATCCCGAACTTGTTTCGGGATCTTTGTGAAGCCTTAATCTTTATCCTAACCTGTTTAGTAAATCAAAGTCGTTGACTTAAGATGCTGAAACGAGTTCAGCATGACGTTGAGGCGAAGCTTGTTCTTTTGTGCCTGTTTGGAAGGGATGATTTTTTAGTTAGCCACGGAAACACTAAGCCACAAAAAAAACTGGTCATCCCGAACTTGTTTCGGGATCTTTGTGAAGGCTTTTAGTATCAATCTATTCAGTAAATTAGTCAGAGTCTCCGTCCTTTCGATTTGAATCGGCTGATCGGCTGATGACCAAGAAATCTAAGATATCTCTTGAAGGAAAATTTTAGATTTCTCCCTCCGGTCGAAATGGCAAAGAAGCGATGGGAAGCGGAAGCTACCTATGGGTGTTCTCAAGCTGAGCTTAGAAACGGGGTTAAAACGGAACAATTTTTAATTCAATTTTTAGCTTTCCCACTGTAATTATTTAGATAATCATAGTAAAAATCATCTACTTTCTTGATTAGTCGAAAAATTATCTCTCGGTTTAAATTATCATCACATTGATCTACTAGTTTCATTAAATCTGACATTATTTCTGAAAATTCATCTTGAATTGCTTCCTTAGGAAAATCTATTGATAGTTTTTTTAGCTTCTCGAATTGTCTTAAAATTCTTCTGTGTTCTAAAACGATATAATCATTTTTTCTTCCTTCTTCTTCAGTTAAATAATTAATCTCCAACATTTTTTTAAGATCTGACAATTGATTTTGGATGACTTTTATTTCAAGAGAGTTCTTATTCCCATCTTCAATTAATGGTACTTTAGCAGGAGCGTTAAGACCAAGTAATCTTATTATTGAGTTTATATTTCCTTTCTCATTAATTGCTTTTTTTGTAGCAGTAATAGATTCAGAAAGTTCACTTTGTGAGTTTAAAACTTCATGATACCTCATATGTTTAGAATATCGCAACGTTCTTAAACCATCGATATCAAAAATTTTGGGTGTCCCTTCTTCCTGAATTAAGACAACTGGTTTGTCAAAAGCTTGTCGAATACCCAACTCAAACAAGACATTTGGATTCCTAGTACTTAGATCACATACAGCCATTGGTGCATCTATGAGTTTTTGAAGAATGTCTAAGTGAATAAGATTTGTTTGTTTTACCTCATCAGACCTAATTGGGTTATAATTTGAACTTTCAATAGCAGGTATAATCAAATCTCTATAGACTCTACTAAAATGCCCGGATTCATAACCTTCGACGTCACTAATTGGCATGATTACAAAACAGTCTTCTTTATTTTTCTCTTCTTTTTTAGCCATAATAATTTCTTACGTTTACCTAAGAATCTAATCAATTATTTAAGTTAAATGAAAACACTTCTAACAGGCTCATCCCGCGGAATAGGTAAATCAATCGCTGAATTGTTATTAAATAACGAGCATGAAGTTATTGGTGTGTCCACATCCACCAATAACCAATTCACTAATAACAAATACCGTCATACGGTTTGTGATTTATCTAACCCAGCCGAAGTAAACAAACTAAAGCAGCTATTCACCGAAGACGAAGTCCCGGAGGTATTAATTAACAATGCAGGAATATTCATAGAAGCACAGTTTGAGGATTCTGATGATGACTGGATGGATAAATGGGATAGAACCCAACAAGTTAATCTTCGGTCTATGGCTTTGATCTCGAAATGGGCGATCAATGCGTGGAAAGAACGAGGAATAGAAGGGAGGATCATCAATATTGCCAGCAGAGCCGGAGTTCGAGGCGACACAGGCGAATACGCAGCTTATGCAGCCAGCAAAGCCGGAATGATCGCTTTCACCAAAAGTATAGCTCGTAGTTTCGGCAAAGACGGAATTACCGCTTATTCCATTGCTCCGGGTTTTGTAAATACAGATATGGCTCAAGGTTCAATCGAAGTGTACGGAGAAGATTATCTCACTAAAGATCTTGCATTAGATTCCATCGCTCCACCGGAGCAAATCGCCGAGATGGTGTTATTGCTTGCATCCGGAAAACTTACCCACGCTACCGGACAAACTTTTCATATTAACTCGGGTAGTTATTTGGTGTAGTGGTTTGTTAAGCCACAGAAGCACAAAGGCACGGAAATGAACTCGTCATCCCGAACTTGTTTCGGGATCTTTGTGGAGACTGTTAGTCCCATTTCACAAGAATATTTAAATCAAAGCTGTTGAAGCAGATCTTTAGATTTCTCCCTCCGGTCGAAATGACAAAGAAGAAATAAATCTCCCTTCGAAGGGAGACAGATCGAGTGCTTGCACGAGATCAGAGGGATGTTTTTGGGGCTTGGAGCCTAAAACACCACTCGCAAAATCATTTAGACAATGATTTTGAACTCCACTCAAGGGGAGATTGATCACCGATGCTTCTCATACATATTCGGTTTTAAAACTTCAGATAATTCAGTTAACATTTCGGAAGGAATAGTTACTGATTGTGATTTTATAACCTCATCTAGTTGTTCCATTGTTCTTATCCCGATGATAGCTGATTCTACAGCCGGATGTTTATTCACATACTGAATAGAAGCTGAAAGTGAATTTTTAGTTTTAGAAACAGCTTTTTGCATTAGCTTTACTTCTTGTTCAGAATATCCCAAATATTCTTTAGCGGGTTTATCGATCAGCATTCCTTTTGCAAGAGTTCCTCGGGTAATTACGGAGATATCTGATTTGTTTAACATATCCAGACATTCTTCTTCAGGACGTCGATCCAGTAAACTGTACTGCATCATTACAGAGCTCATATTCGATCTTTTGATCCATTCTTCGATCACATTGGGGCGGATGGAGGAAATACCATAGTTAAGTATTTTTCCTTGTTCTTTAAGGATCTCAAAAGCTTCAATGGTTTCATCAATTGGATCATCCAGCGTTCCGCCATGTAACTGATACAGATCTATATAATCGGTTTGGAGTCGCTCTAAGCTTTTATCTACGGTTTTAAGAATGTATTCTTTGGAGGGATTCCATCGCCAGTCGGTGCCTGATTCATTCCACTCATTACCAACTTTTGTAGCTATTCGAACCCGCTTCCGAAAAGGAGAGAGTGCCTTTCCAACTATTTCTTCATTCCAACCTTTATCATAAAGATCGGCAGTATCAAAGAAAGTGATTCCTTTATCGACGGCGGATCTTAATAGTTCGATATTGTCAGAACTCTTCGGATCCAAAGACATACAACCAAAGCCAATATTTCTTGGCTCGGGCAAGTTCATTGATCGGCTTTAGCAATTACCCAAACAGCGTGTATAATTCCGGGTATATATCCCAGAATAGTTAGCAAAATATTGATCCAGAAAGCAGAACCAATTCCCACGGTTAAAAAAACTCCAACCGGAGGTAAAAATACAGCAAGTATTATACGAAGTAAGCTCATAGAATTTTAATGGTTTTGAATTTTATTCAAAGAACGGGATTCAAAGCAGAAATAAAAACCAACCAAAATTATTTAACAGACTTTATGCACAGAGGTAAACCCATTACAGCATATAGTAAGTTGCAATCCTATACCATAATATGGTATAGATATATCTTATTATTAATTAAAGAATATATGGCTGAATCGAGTATTAAATATGAGAAAATTCTATTCTAAAAATGAGAATTGTATTCACATTTAATATATAAAGTTCATTTACAGCACTTAAATTATAAGTGATACGGAAGGACACTTATTACTTACAGGCGGCAATAATAAATGAACAGGTTTCTATTGACGTTTTGTGCTGTTTTATTTTTCGTTTCAAACACTGCAGCACAAAATGATACTATCGGATCGGGCTTAAGCGAAACGGCTCTGATTGAATTTTTACGTACGAACTATACTCCATCAAGTCCAAAGGATTATGATGAAGCCAGAGACTCCATGTATCAGCATTTGGATGTAGATGCCTCTGATAGTTTAACTGGAGTGTATTCGGGACTCAGAGCTAAAGCAGATGGTTCGCGAACTCCTTCAAATGATTCTCTTAGTTTTAATACGGAGCATTCCTGGCCGCAAGGATATTATGATCATTCCGAACCAATGAGAGGAGATATCCATCAGTTATATCCGGTTTGGAGTTCTGTAAATTCGTCCAGAAATAATCATCCTTTCGGGGAAGTAAACGATAATACCACCACTTCCTGGTGGTATTGGAAAAATGGCAAAAAGGAAGAAAGCATTCCTTCAGTAGATATAGATCTTTACAGTGAATATGGGAATAGCACTTTTGAGCCACGTGAAGATCATAAAGGCAATGCAGCCAGAGCTATGTTTTACTTTTGGACGATCTATCAAAATAATACTGATGTTGCAAACGATCCTTTTGATAACGAAGCTTTTTTTAACGGGATGAAGGAAACGTTGTACCAATGGCATCAGGATGATCCGGTTGATGCTGCTGAAATTCAGCGAAGCGAAGGAGTCGAAAGCATCCAGGGAAACAAAAATCCTTTTATTCATGATACCACATTAATACGAAGAGCTTATTTCTACGAAGAACCTACGGCTTCCACCTTACCGGATGTATACATTTCAGAAGTGTACGAAGCTAACGGAGGAACTGTAAAATATGTGGAGTTATTTAACACAACAGATTCCGATATCAATTTTGTGACCAATGACTGGGCGTTGATACGTTATAGTAATGCAAACGGAACAGGTAGTGGAAATACAATTTCATTAACCGGAACCATTAAATCTAAAGATTTCTATGTGATCGGAGATGATAATGCATCAAGTGGTGTGCAATCTATATTCGGAGAAGGAATAATTGACCAAAATGAAAGTGGTATTAATCATAACGGAAATGATAAATATACATTGGTAAAAGATGCTTCGGGTACACCTGAACAAATTGATGCTTTTGCAGGAGATAATATCGGGAACGGTTCAGATTTTTCGAAAAATCAGGTTGCGTACAGGATCTATTCTGAACTCCCTAATGATGGAGATTTTGGTCAGACTTCAGTTTCAGCAAACGGAGTCACTGTAGCTTCAGGAGACTGGAAGGTTTTTGATATTTCTTCAAGTAATGCGAATGCAAAATTAGTAGCAACTCCGGGGTACAGTAAAGGGATAGAATCTTCAAAGCTCACAGAAAATATGATTACAGGATCAGCAGGATGGAGGTTGATCTCAATTCCATCAAATACGCCGACTCTTGCTCAAATTTCTGATGATGTGCGAATCAATGGAGTTGATAACGGGGAAGATGCCAATATTTTTACCTATAACAATTCAGGTTCTTATTCTACTCCATCTACCTTAAATACAGCTTTAACTAAAGGAGAAGCTCTGGCGGTTTACTTCTTTGATAATAATGTTTCGGGAAGTACAGAATTGCCTATTGTTTTGGATCTTGAATCTGATCAAAGTGACCCAACATCAGATGTGAATGTTTCTTTGAATACTTCCACAGAGGAGAGTAGCTCTTATTTTACACTTGTCGGAAATCCGTTTCAAAGTAATTTTGATATGAATTCCGTTACTGCGGATGCTTCCATTCAGACCAATATTCATTTATTGGAAAATGGATTGTATTATGCGGTAGACAGAACTTCTTCAATAGTACTACCGTGGCAAGGTTTTTGGATTGAATCTCCAAATTCAAATACTTCATCGTCAATTACATTTCCTACCAGCGGGAAGACTAGTTCTGATGCAACTCAGAATGCCTATTCTAAGCAGTTTGCCGAAAATTATGAGATTCAATTCAAGCTTAGATCAAATATAACTTTTGATCAAGGATGTCGAATTACATTCCGAGAAGATGCAATATTCGGTCGGGATAGATTTGACGCCTCAAAACTAACACCTACTGTTTCTGAATATGCAATTTTATCCTGTCTTGAAGAAGAAACTACAAAATCAGTGCATTCGTTACCGGAACTAGAACAATCTGAAGTTCAGATTCCGTTACATATCGACTCATATAATGTAGAAGATGAGCTGGAATTGGAATGGGAAATAAGCGAAGCTCTTCTGAACAATGCCACTGTGGTTCTCAGAGATGTTAAAAAAAATACCGAAAAAGTGCTTTCAGGATTGGGAAATTTCTCATTTGAGCACTCGTCAATATCAACTCAAAGTTCTAAAAATAGAATTTCATCTCTTGAGGCAAATCCGGTTAAAATGAAAGAGAGGAGTTCAGAACGTTTTGTTTTGATCATCAGTCCGTCAACGATAGTGAGTAATGAAGAAGAGAGTATTGGAATAACTGAATTTAGTTTGGAACAAAATTATCCAAACCCATTTAATCCTTCAACAAGTATAAGATATTCTTTGAGTAAAGCGTCAAATGTTTCATTGAAGATATATTCTTCTACAGGACAGGAGGTAGCTACACTCGTTCAAACTTACCAAAGCAAAGGGGCTAAAACTGTTGAATGGAATGCATCTCATTTAGCAAGCGGTATTTATTATGTTCAGCTTAGAACAAACGGTTTATTGAAAACCATTAAGATGACTTTGTTAAAATAAAAAAGCCTGATAAAACAGTGTTTTACCAGGCTTTTTGTACCAAAGAGGGGAATCGAACCCCTACTCCGTGAGGAACACGAGTTTGAGTCGTGCGCGTCTACCAGTTCCGCCACTTTGGCTTAAGAGATTCCAAAGATAAGTGTGTTTGAAATTCTTAACAACCGTTTTCTTAATTATATCCATTAGGATTTTCAGATTGCCATTTCCAGGCATCTTCACACATTTCTTTAATGCCACGTTCTGCTTTCCATCCAAGTTCGTTTTCCGCTTTTGCAGGATCAGCATAACATGTCGCGATATCGCCTGATCGTCGAGGACCTATTTTATAATCTACCTTTTTACCTGAAGCATTTTCAAAAGCTTTGATCATATCAAGTACACTGGTTCCTTTTCCTGTTCCCAGATTATAAATGACCAGTCCCGGAGCAGATCTGAGTTTATCAATAGCTTTTAGATGACCAAGCGCAAGATCTACCACATGAATGTAATCACGAACTCCGGTTCCGTCGGGAGTAGGGTAGTCATCTCCAAAAACAGATAATTGCTTTAACTTGCCAACTGCTACCTGAGAAACATAAGGCATAAGATTGTTCGGGATGTCGTTGGGATCTTCTCCAATCAAACCACTTTTATGTGCACCCACTGGATTGAAATATCTGAGCAGTGCTATATTCCAGCTGTCATCTGACGTATACAAATCTTTTAGAATATATTCGATAAAGAGCTTTGTTCTTCCGTAAGGATTAGTTGCTGACAATGAAGACTCTTCTGTGATCGGTACGGATTCAGGATCACCATAAACGGTAGCCGAAGAACTGAAAACTAGATTTTTCACATCAAATTTTTTCATTACCTCGCAAAGAATTAGAGTACTATCCAGATTGTTCTGATAATACATCATAGGCTTTTGAACGGATTCACCAACGGCCTTATATCCTGCAAAATGAATTACTGAATCAATTTTATGACTCGAAAAAACGTTCTCTAAAGCAGCTCTGTCTAAGAGATCTTGTTCATAGAAGATCGGAGATTTTCCTGTTATAGATTCAACTCTGTTTAGAGATTCTTTACTGCTGTTAGAAAGGTTATCAACTACAATTACTTCATTGCCTAATTCAAGGAGTTCAAGTACGGTATGACTTCCGATATAACCTGCACCTCCGGTAACTAAAATTGCCATATTTTGCCTTTATTTAAATTCAAATCAGTTTATGATTTTGAAATTTTAAAACAAAACCGATTAGCAACTTAATAGTTCAATTGTGGAGAGAGTATAAAAGAAAAAGTTGTGCCTTTTCCTGATCCACTTTCAACAGACAACTTGGATCCGTGTAGTTCAAGAATTTTTTGGGCGATAGATAAACCTAAACCGGCTCCGGCTCCAACCGTTCTGCTTGGGTCTTCCTGATAGAAACGATCAAATATTCTCTGAATGTTTTCTTCCGCAATTCCTTTTCCTGTATCCGAAATGGTAAAACTTACATTGTTATCATCATTTTTTGAAATGATAGAAACTGTACCACCTTCCGGAGTATGTTTAAGAGCGTTGTCAATAAGATTTGAAATCGCTCTTTCCATAAGTGCGATGTCTGCATAAACCAAATTTGTAGGTTCGTCAGACAATACTGCCTCAAGTTTAATTCTTTTTTGTTCTGCAAGAGGTTTAAATTGCTGCACAAGGTCCTGAGCAAGTTCTGCCATGGAAACCCTTTCCATGTCGGGCTGAACATCCTGAGCATCAAATTTAGAGAGCTCGAATAATTCTTCGATCAACGTTCCTAACTTTTTAGTATTTCTAAGAACGATCTCATAATATTTGGATCTCTCTTCAGGATCAATGGAAGGTTCTTTTTGAAGGATAGTTTCTAAATATCCTTGAATGGAGGCTAGAGGGCTTCTCAGATCGTGTGAAACATTTGCTACTAATTCTCTTCTCAACTTGTCGATTTGTTTTATCTCGTCCATGTTAGCAACTAAGGTGTCTGCCATTTGATTAAAGGAAGAGCCAAGTAATCCTACTTCATCTTCAGAATTAACTTTTACGCGTTTGTCTAACTGACCTTGCTCAAATGATTTAACCGTTTCACTCACATGTCTCAATCGCCCTGTTAGCAATCTGAAAACGATCAATCCAAGAATCAAAGTAACTATCAGGATCAGTCCTAAGCCAATAAAAGTATTTCTAAGGATGTAACTATTTTGGACCATACCGGCTGCTTCATCATACTGCTGTCCTGATAGAATTACATATAAATAACAACCTTCGCTTCCCATAATAGAAATTGGAGCAACGGAGAATGGCTTTTTAACTCCGGCGTTTAACGGATCATCCCCATAAATGGGTAAGGTCTTACCATTCAAAAATTGATCCAGAGGCTCAGTATTAACGGTTGATAGTTCTAGTTTCGCTTCAGGATCTTGACTAGGATAAAACCATTTGATCATACCATTACTAGATAGTAGGTAAATATCGATCTCAGGATTTATCCCATTTAAATACTTTATCACAGATATGATACTATCGCCTTCGATTGAATCCATGAGATAAGGTTGAAAATGTGAGGACATATCATCTGCAAGCATTTTATTTACCTTTTGCCCGGTTTCATCAACAAACATTAGCGATGATGAAACGCCTAGGTATGCAAATGAAATTCCCAATGCTAATACCAGGACCAGAAAGGTGGAGGAAATCTTTGTATAAAAGCTTTTCTTAAAATTCATTGAATCCCTAATTCTTCCAGTTCAGCAAATTTATAACCCATTCCCCAAACGGTAGTAATATATTTAGGCTCTGAAGGGTTTTTCTCGATCTTACTCCTCAATCTGTTGATATGTGAATTTACAGTGTGACTGTACCCGCTGTATTGATATCCCCAAACCACATCGAGCAATTCCTGTCTGCTGTAAGCTCTGCCTGGATTATTTGCGAAAAGCAGAAGTAACTCAAACTCTTTGGAGGTCAACTCTATGAGTTCATCCTGCAACTGAACAGATCTTTTTTTCGGATAAATAACCAAGTCACCAAAATCCATTTGATCGAGTTTTGAACTATCTTCTGTTTCAGAAGCAGATGCTCTTCTTAAAAGAGCTTTCACTCTTGCAATAAGTTCTTTTATGGAGAAAGGTTTGGTCAAATAATCATCAGCTCCGTACTCCAGTCCCATTATTTTATCTGCCTCCTCAGCTTTAGCGGTAAGCATCAAAATGGGTATCTGTCGATCTTCTTTTCTGATAGATTTACAAATTTCAAACCCATCAACTTCAGGTAACATTACATCCAGTATGATCAGAGAATACTTGTTTTCGAGAGCTTTATTCAGAGCTATTCTTCCGTGGAAAGCTTGTTCTATTTCGTAATCATTATCGGTAAGTTGAATTTTAATTAATTCTGAAAGGTCAGAATCATCTTCAACAATAAGAATTGGATAAGCTGTTGAACTCATATTATACTTTTAATGAGAAACTAAGTCTTCACCAAAATAAAAGTATCACACAGAAATAACATTATTTATCATCAGAAATGTTCTCTAGCTCGTTAAGTACGGAGATGCATATTTTATCCATTTTAGTAATAGAAGCACGAATCTCAGAATCATCTTTGTCTTCCCAGAGCAATATTTTTGCATGTTCATACTCTTCAAGAATTCCATTAAGTCCCAGCATCTGAGCTACAGGCTTTATCTTATGACCGGCTTTACGAAAAGCATCTTCGTTTCTGAGTTCGAGATATTTTGAATAATTCGTTTTGAACTCAGAAAAAGAAATAACGGCGGCTTCCGAGAACTCCTTTATATAACGTTCATCGCCGTATAACATCTCATTTAGAGCAGTAAAGTCTATTAGTTTTGCCATATTTATTCGTTTACTGCTTCTTTTATAAAATGAGGCGAGGGTTTGCCAAACTCATCCAAATGAACAAAGATTATCTCATCTATTGTGATAATCGTTTTCTTTTCAAATTTCGTTCGAACCTCACATTTAACTGTAATAGAAGTTGTTCCAAATTTAACTGTTTCCATTCCAATTTCAATAACTTCACCTAATGGTGCTGAATTCACGAAATTGATCTCTGACATATATTTAGTAACAATATTGCCTTTGCCCAGTTGGCACAAAACAAAAATAGCTGCCTCTTCATCAATCCAGCTCAGTACTGTTCCACCAAACAACGTTCCATGAGCGTTAAGATCTTGTGGCTTAATGAGTTTTCTACTAAAAAATCGCATGAAAATATTTTTTACTAAAGGTACGATGTTTATTCACATTGAACCAAATAGGTTTGTTCAATATGTAGATTCTAATACTTAAGCATTTTTTAATCTAAAGTTTGGAAATGAAATGTAACAATGGGCACTACTCAATCTCTATAAGTATAGAAGAAATACTCAGAACAAGGACAAAATTTTCTATACAGAATGAAAACTATTGCATTAACAAACCAAAAGGGTGGTGTTGGTAAAACAACTTCAACCATTAATATTGGTGCCGGTTTAGCTAAGTTGGGAAAAAAAGTATTATTAATTGATCTTGACCCTCAAGCTAATCTTACGTACTCATTAAAAATGCATTCCAATCGTATGGAAAAAACTATTTATCATACGTTGAAGGGTAAAGCTAAGGCGCATGAAGCTATTGTAAAACACAATGGTTTTGATTTTATCCCGTCATCTTTAGAATTATCCGGAGCCGAACTAGAACTGGCTAACGAACCTGCCAGAGAGGGATTGCTAAAAAATGTGCTTGAGCAAATTAAAGATGATGAGTATGATTTTGTACTTATTGATTGCCCACCTAACCTTGGTCTGTTAACGTTAAATGCTTTTACTGCTGTTGAAGACATATTTATAGTGCTTCAATCAGAATATTTAGCACTTCATGGCTTATCTAAATTATTAGATTTAATAAAAATAGTACAGCAAAGGTTGAATAACAGGTTAGCAGTAGGAGGCATTATTTGTACACTCTATGATAGTCGTAAAAACCTTAACAAAGAGGTAGTAGGGCATATACAAGACTATTTCGGAGATAAGGTATTTAGTACAATTATAAGAGATAATGTTGCGCTCGCAGAAGCTCCAAGTCATCACAAGACCATCTTTGAATATGATGGGAAGAGTAATGGGGCAAAAGATTACTTTGCACTAGCTAAGGAAATAAAGAACGGCCATTAGAAAATGTCTAAAAAAACGAGTTTGGGACATAATCCTTTAGCTTACAGCTTAAAGAGTCATGCCTCATTCGATTTTATTAAAAATACTCAAGACACTTCTGATACTAGTAATGTCGAAAAACCTAAGCAGAAAAAAGTGACAAGCTATTATTTACATGAAGAGACTATTGACAGAATTAAAGCAGTTGCAGAGCAGAAAGGCGAATCATACAGTTCTGTTGTAAATGATTTCTTAAAAGTAATGCTTGATAAAGAAAATCAGAAAGAATAGTTCTGATTTGACCCTTCCAATTTTGTATACTTTTGCCAGATAAAATGGCATATGTTTTTCGAATACACTTCTAATTCTATTATAAATTTATCCGATAAATTCTTAGATATCCTATCTAAGAATTCTCCATTGGATCCTTTTTCCAAAAACTGGATTATTGTTCAAAACAATGAAATGCAGCAATGGATAAAGTTGCAGGAAGCTAGCAAACGATCAATTTCTGCTAATAACGAATTCATTTTGCCATCGGAGTTTTTATGGAAACTGTATAGGTTACACAGACCTGAACTACCAAAGAATCTGCCATCTGATCGATTACCTATGCAAGTATCTATATTTGAGATACTTAATAATGATAATTATTTGGTTCGGGAGATCACAGGAAAAGAATCCTTAGATCCAAAATTATTACTTCAGCTCAGTACCTCTATCTCGGACGTTTTTGATTTGTATCAGGTATTTCGACCTAAATTAATTCAGAAATGGGAGGAGAATAAGCTCAATTATCATACAAAGCATGAAATTTGGCAAGCGAAGTTGTGGCGAAAATTATCAGATTTCTGGTCAACAAAAGAGGAGGTTGTAACTAGAGTTGATGCATTTAATTCGCTGGAAGAATGGATCAGTGTTGGCTCTTTTCCGGTTGCTAAATTACCGGACAAAATATGGATTTTTAGTCTTCCTCATTACTCAAAACCCTTTGCAGATATTATATCTTTATTAGCTAACAAAATTGACGTTCATGATTTTGGATATGCTTATGAAAAAGTGGTAAATAATTCTGATGACAATTCTTTCTCACAATCGCTTTTAAAAACACATCTTGATAATAAACTGGTTGTTGATGACAGCCTGCAAAGTGCCGGGGGTGATGTTCAGAAAGTGCCGATTCCTGAAGAGAATTTTGAATCTTCAACGCTAAAAAAAGTTCAGGGAATTCTTCAGAATAGGATTACAACAGATACTGGACTAGGAGACAAGACTTTACAAATCCATTCCTGCTATAATATCAGAAGAGAAGCGGAATTACTAAAAGATAAGTTGCTTAAAGCTTTTAATGAAGATCCTGAACTAAAACCAGAAGAATGTATGATTCTGGTTCCTAAAATAGATGATTATAAAAACATATTGATTGATGTTCTTTCTGAAGCTGTAAATGAACCTAATATTCCACTGGGAAAGGCATTTGAAGATCGCTCTCAGTTACCAAAAAATACTTTTTTAGAACTTTTATCTGTATTGAATTCAGATTTTAAAGTTAATTCCGTTCTGGAGTTCATTAACAATCCAATTATATCAGATAAATGGAAATTTTCAGAGGACGAGCAAAAAATAATACGGAAATGGGTGGTTGATCTTCATGTACATCGTGGAGTAAATGATTCTGTCTTCTCATGGCTAACCGGCTTAGACAGACTATTCTTTGGTTATACAATGGAATCTGATTCCTTCAAGCTGGTAGAAGGAAAATCCGTCTATTCAAAGTTTTTGAATTCAGAATCTCTTGCTTTGCTTGCTAAATTATCATCTTTTATATCAAACCTTAAAGACCATATTTCTTCATTGCAAGGGGCAAATACATTTTCAGATTGGTTAAGAAAAATGGTTGTGCTCGCTGAGAATTTCTTATTAAAAGAATATGATGGTGAGTTTCAGGTAAAGAGTTTGATAAGCAGGCTTCAGGAACTACAAGCTAAAATAGAAGCAGTTGATATTAACCATACCATCAATTTTGAGTTGTTTTCAATATGGCTAAAGAAGCAATTTAAGGAATCTAATTCTGCTACGGTCTCATTTGGTCATGGTGTAAACTTAAGTGAATATGTACCTAATCGTAATATTCCCTATAAATTTGTTGCAATACTTGGTCTTAATGATAAAGTGCTTCCATCGCCTGTTCTGCGACCTGATTATGATTTGATACATCGACATCCTATTCCGGGCGACAGAATCGAAAAGCAAGAGCAAAGATATTTGTTTTTTGACATGATCCATTCTGCAAAAGAGAAATTACACATTAGTTATTTGGGACAGAATAGCCAGTCAATTGTGGAATCAATGCCATCTGTACTTCTTCAGGAATTAATAGAGACCTGCAAGGCTAGTGGGGTATCATTAAGTATTCAAAAGCACAGATTACACGGTTTCGAAAAGGAATATTTCAACAAAAATGATGCAGATCTAATAAGCTTTTCTGATAGAAGAAAGTTGCTTACAAAATTTATTTATGAAAATGAGCCTGAGAACGACAATTTATTCGAGCAAGATATGACCTTTCAGGAAGAGGCTAATAAATTCGAAATTTCACTTAGTGAACTCGTTTCTTTTTTTGCAGATCCACCAAAGACATTATGCAGAGAAAAACTTGGTATCTCTAACTATGATGATTTCAATGATCCAAGCGATCGTGAACTGTTCGAAACAAAAATGCTCGATAAGTATTTTTTAAAAGATTTTCTACAGGAGTCACTATTTGAAAATATAGACTTTGAGCAGATCAGGTCAGCTTCTAAAAGTAAAGGACTGGTTCCGGAGGGTTATCCGGGTGAAATAGACTTTAAAACTAACCTGAAGCTAATAAATAAGCTTAATCTGGTTCGGGAAAAATATGACTTGCAAACAAAATCCAGAATGGAAATAGATAGTGGTTCAGCTTTAAAACCCTATACTCTTAATGGAATAGTCAGTAATGTTTTTGAAGATTCACATGTAGAGATCAGATTAGGATCATTAAAAGGTAAGAACGTACTAAAACTATGGTTAAATCATATTTCCTTAAACCTTGAATCCGATTTTACCAGTGAGTTGTTTTATTTTGAAAAAGAGGAGCTTAAAAGTTTAAAAATAAACGCAAAGACAATAAGCCCTGACGCTGAGTTAATCCGTCTGATTAAATTCTATCATAAAGCACTGGAGCAACCTGCATCTCAAGTTTACCCAGTAGAAAGCAGTTTTGAATTTGCAAAAACTCATTTCAAAACCGGATCGGATAAAGAGGCGATCAAAAGTGCACAAGCAATCTGGAATGGTTGGGGAGAATTTTCAGAAAGCGATAGCTACTATAATAATCTAATGTATTCTGACATTGATTTCATAGAAAGTGAGCCTTTTCAAAAGTCATCCAAAGAGTTATGGCTCCCAATTTTAAAAGCAATAGGAGATATGTCTTGAAGTCTCTAGATGTTTTTAATATTGAGTTTAAAGGCCTTAATCTTGTAGAGGCGAGTGCAGGGACCGGAAAAACATACAATATCACTTCTCTGTATATCAGAGCTTTAATTGATCAGGAATTATCACCGTCTGAGATCCTTGTTCTTACATTTACTGAAGATGCCACGGCAGAGCTTAAACAACGCATCAGATCAAGAATTTCAGAATGTATAAATGCATTTAAAAATGGAAACCCGCACAACGATCCTTTTCTTCAGGAATTATTAAAAAGAGATCCAAAACAATCATTAAAACAATTACAATCTGCACTTTTTACTTTCGATGAGTCCGTTATTTCTACTATTCATGGATTTTGTCAAAAGTTATTGAAAGAATTCAGTACCGAACTTAACGTTCAATCTGATTTTAAAATTTTGACCGATCCTTCTGATCTGATACAAGAAAATGTGGATGAGTTCTGGAGAAAATTTATTCGTGATCATTCTGAATCTAGCGTGGGCAGAAAACTAATTGATCATTTTATTTCAGATAAGATAAATCCTGATAATCTAGCAGGACTTTTAAAACAAGTAATTAATAAACCATATGCCAGTTTAAAGCCGGCTTTGCTTACTGAAACTGAAAGAGATCTCATTTTTAATGATATAAAGGAAGCTTATTTAAGAATTCAGGAAAGGTGGCAAGAGGATAAAGCAGAACTTGAAGAAATTATTTTTTCAGGGAAAATGCATGGTGGGTGGTACAGACCGGGATCTTTTAAGATCTATTTTCAAAATTTTGAAGATTGGATAAGTCAATCAGAAACTCCGTTAAGTGGTTTTGAAAAACTAGAATCATTTGGACTCACAAAGATGGATAAGGGAACGAATAAAAGTTTTAACCCTGAATTTCCTGAGATTTGTGAGCTGATAGATGTCTTTTTGAGTAGATCTGCAGAAATGGATAAGATCGTATCTCACTTTAAAATAGAATGTATTCAGGAAGTTCAGAAAAAGATCTCTGCTCAAAAGGATAAAGATAATGTTCTCACATTTGATGATATTCTTCAAAAGGTAGATGAAAACCTGAACAAAGATCTGCAAAATAAACTTTCAGCTCTTTATCCGGTTGCTTTGGTAGATGAGTTTCAGGATACTGATCCCATACAATATTCGATCTTCAAAAGTATTTTTAAAGGATCTTCATCAGCTTTGTTCATGATCGGTGATCCTAAACAAGCGATATATAGTTTCAGAGGAGCAGATCTGTTTACCTATTTTCAAGCAACGAAAGATGTGCCTGACGAAAGAAAATATTCTCTGGATCATAATTATCGTTCAAATAAAGAGATGATCTCATCCGTAAATGAGATATTTGAGAACAAAGAAACTCCCTTTGTAGGTCAAAATCCGAAGTTCCGGTCAGCTAAATATCCTGAGAATAAAAAAACACCTCAGTTAAAATTAAACGGAAAACCTTGTGTCCCGTTTTCGATAGTTGATTGTGAATTTGACGGTAAAAAAGAAGAATGTTCAGATGTTGTCTGCGAATACGTTTCTGAACAAATTTCAGAGTTATTAAGTAAAGATTTTAGAATTGATAACCGTCTCGTACAGCCTAAGGATATTGCTGTTTTGGTAAGGAAAGGAGTAGAAGCTCAAGCTATTCAGTCGGCATTAATTGCAAAGAATATCAAAAGCTCAGTAAAAGCCAGGGAATCAGTATTTAATAGTAGAGAAAGCAAAGACCTCCTGATCATTTTAAAAGCGGTTGCCGATAGTTCAAATCCGGGAATGGTCAGAGCGGCACTTGTTACTTCTTTAGCGGGTTTCAATGCAAAAGATATAATTGATCTAGAAAGAAATGATGCAAGATGGGTAGAGATCAGTCGTGCTTTTTTACAAGCAGAAGAAAACTTTACTGAAAAAGGCTTGACCTCAGGATTTAAAATTCTGGATTCTTTTTTCAAGATAGGAGAGAATCTGGCCAAAAAAGATCAGCCTGAACGTCGGATAACGAATTTAGAACATATACTGGAACTTCTGTCTCAGGAAGAGCAAAAGACCAATGCTTCTATTTACACCTTGATCAGATACTTGAATAAAAAGACAAAAAAGAATTCAACTGTAACTGATGATGAATTGATAAGGCTGGAAAGTGATTCCGATCTTGTTACGATTTCAACACTTCATTCCAGTAAAGGACTTGAGTACCCCATTGTGTTAGTTCCTTTTTTATGGGATGATTTCGAAAGTTCGGGTTCAAAAGGATTAAAACTTACCGAATATCATGATAAAGAGAATCGGCTTTGTATTGATCTTTCTAAAAACCCGGACGAAGAAATTGTTTTACAAAGAAGGAGGGAGTCATTAGCAGATGCTATCAGATTAAATTATGTTGCCTTTACACGGGCTAAATATGCTTGTATAGTTCCTTTTGTTAATTATAAAGGCCTTTATAATTCACCATTGGTTGGCACCATATGTGATCCTGAAATAATTTTTGATGAATCGCTCAAGTCTAAAAACAAAAAACAGCTTTTTGAAGAAAGTTTATCTGTGTTAAATGAAAGTGAGAATATTGAATACCTGACTTCAATGGACATGTTGAATGCTTCTCTCGAAGGGACAGCGGTAAAGAGAGAACTAAGTAATGACTTTTCAGATGGTTTGTCAGTACAGGAGAATAAAAGGGGAGATCTCTTTGATTTCAAAAGAGTGTTGAGTTTTTCTTCTATTTCTTCAAATCATGAAACTGATAACCATAAAGATTATGATGAATTTGAAATGACGGTTGAGGAAACCATTTCAGATGAACTTGAAGAATCGAAAAGATCGAAACTTACCTTTCCAAAAGGAGCGGATACAGGAAATTTACTCCATTTTATTTTTGAAGACATTTCATTTAGTGATCACTCAAGCGTAGATGATGTAGTATCAGATAAGTTAAAACAACTTGGGTTTGACCCTGAATGGAAAGAAGTACTAAACGAATGGGTCTTTGAGGCTTTAGAACATCCGCTATTCGAAGATATGAGGCTTAAAGATCTTGAGGAGTCATCTCTTTTAAAAGAAATGGAATTTTATTTTCCGGTTAAAAACCTTTCCGCTGACCGGATTATTTCTGAAATAAGAAAAGATGTTGAGCTTGTTCAAAGTAAAAAGGAATCCATTTCAGGATTTATGAAAGGTTTTATCGATCTGATTTTCAGATTTAAAGGGAAGTTCTACATACTTGATTACAAAAGTAATTTTTTAGGATACGAAGTAGAAGATTACTCGGCTGAAAAACTACAAGATGCTATTTTCTCATCAAGCTATGATCTTCAGTATCATATCTATTCGGTTGCTCTTTATAAGTTTCTAAAACTCAGAACGCCGGAATTTGAGTACAATGAACATTTCGGAGGAGTTATATATTTGTTTTTAAGAGGAATAGATTCTGAACGGTCAGGTTCAGGTGTTTTCTTCGATAGACCAAAAGAGGAAATAATTGAATCGATAGCAACACTGATGGAGGATGCCATTGATTGAAATAAAGGCTCCATTTCTAAGATCGCTTCGCAAAGAGAATGAAATTGATCAATTCGAATTTGAGTTTATAAAATTTCTGGTAAGAAATTATCCGAACATTGAAGATAATGTCATTAAATGTGCTTTAATTGCCGTAAACGATCAATTGAATGGAAATATTTGCACTAATTTAGAGTCGTTAAGTGAATCAATTCTTGCTCAAGAGTTGGGAATTGATAAGATAGATCTAACAAAATTAAAGCACGAGTTAGTTTCGTCCGAAATAATTGGCTCTCCTGAAGAATACAAACCATTCATTTTAGAAAAGAATAATCTGTATCTCCATAAATTTTGGAGCTATGAGAATGAGTTGGTGAATTGGTTAAAAAAGAAGAGAAATGAACCCTCGGCTCTTATAGATTCAAATGTAGTTGATAAAGTAAATAGACTTTTTCCGGATACCGATGGGGATCTAAATTATCAAAAGCTGGCAGTCTTTTTATCGTTAACGAAATCTTTTTTGATCATTTCCGGGGGACCCGGAACCGGAAAAACATACACGGCCAAAAAAATAATAGAAGCGCTTAAGATCTATAACCCTCAAATCAATATTGCACTTGCTGCTCCAACGGGAAAAGCAGCTGATCGTTTAAATGAATCGATATCAGACATTAATGGGGATTTTAAAGCCATTACTCTGCATCGTCTAATTGGGGCAAGATCAGATGGTGAATTCAGGTTTAATGAAAATGAGAAGTTACTTCAGGATGTAATAATTATTGATGAAGCATCAATGCTTGATATCAGAATGTGGGTAAGTATGCTGAGAGCCCTGAAAAGCTCAGCGAAACTCATTTTACTTGGGGATAAAGATCAACTTTCATCCGTTGAAGCCGGTTCGGTATTAGGAGATATATGTTTTGAAGCTGATAATTACTTTACAAGTGAAATAACAGAAATGCTTTCTGAGCATGGAGTAGAATGTCACCGATCACATTCAGTTAATATTCTAAATGATCATATAGTTTTACTGAACAAGAGCTATCGATCGGAATTAAGTTCCGGAATTCCTCAACTGGCAAAAGCAATTAATGAAAAAAATCTAAAATCATTCGAGGAAGTAATTCGAGATTTTGATCAAGTTCAGTTACTTGAGCCTGACACTGAAAATGTAAATAGTCTATTAAACACTTATTCAGAAGAGATTGTAAATCAAAAATTCGATTCTCAGTTTTTATGCTCTAATAAAAAAGGAGTTTTTGGAACCGAAAATTTGAACCGACTTATTGAAAGTAAAATAAAAAGCTTGCTTAAAATTCCTGTGATCAATGAATGGTATGCCGGGCGAAGAATTATGATCACAAAAAATGATCCAATACTTGGTCTTAGTAATGGTGAGATTGGAATATGTATTCGTCTTGAGGATAATTCGTTTGTTGTCAATTTCGAGGACGATAAAGAAGTCAAGATCTCAGAGCTCCATAATTTTAGCTTAGCTTACGCTATTACTATTCATAAAAGCCAGGGTTCGGAATTCAATAGAGTATATATATTCTTGCCTGAGGAGCATAATTCTATTCTTTCTAAAGAATTATTGTACACAGGTGTAACAAGAGGGCGTAAAAATACTCTTGTAATAGGAAAAAGGGAACTGATAAAGCAAACACTAAGTAGTGAGATTAAGCGAAACAGTTCTATCCGTGAAAAATTAGGCCATAGACTTTAAAAAAAAGCCGTAACGCATATGCGCTACAGCTTTCTGATTGTACCCCGAAAAAGCCAACGTATTCATAGGAGATTGGATGATATCTGATCTCCTATTTTAATATCAGGTATTTTTGATATTAAATCCCTTAGAAATTCTTAATTATCAAATCAATAGAATCTAATATAACCGCATAAGACAATAAGTCAACATCGGATGTTTAAAATAATTTAATCCCTTATTCGGAACAACTTGTACTATAGCTTGTTCAAGAGAGTAGTTAATCAAAACAAAACAACTAAATATGTTGACTAACAAATTTTATAAATATCCAATAATGATTCTGATGCTTGCAGTATTTGGCTTTGCATGCTCAGACAGTAATAATAATTCTGATTCAGCTACCGTGAATGGTAATGTTGAACAGTCTCAATCTAATGCCAAAGCACTACCTGAGGGCACTGTTGTAACAATGGCAACTGTAACCTCAAGCGGTTCTATCAATACAATTGATGGAGCAGAAACTACTACTGATGCAAACGGAGATTTTTCTCTTTCATTTGATGCAAACGCAGCACAAAATTTTGTTGTAGTTGCAGAAAATAATGGATCAGAAGCAATGGGTTTCCTTTCTGCTAATGTAGAAAATGGACAAACGATCCTTCTGAAGCCTATTGATAACGAATCGACTGCAGAGAGTAATGTTTTTGCAAGACTCGTAGCTCAAGGCGATGCTGATCTTGTAACTAAGTCTGATATTGAGACAATGGTTACCGCAGCAAACGAGAGTGAAGTGAGAAGTAATACATCATTAGCATCTCAATTTGCTACTTCTTTAGCTAGTTCTGCTGAAGCAAGAGCTGATTTCTTTGCAAATGAAGTAGAAGAAAACGGTGAAGAAAAGTATGAAGCTACACTTGAAATACTTGCAGATGCTCAAGCTCGTCTTGAAGCAGATTTAGAAGCAGCAAGTTCAACAGAAGCTGAAACCGAAGCTTATGATTTATTCATAGAAACAACAGCAAGTGCTTTTGTAAGTGCTGGTGTTGAAGCGAATAAAGCTGCTCAAGCTATTGAAGTTTGGGGAAGAGTAATGATCAATAACATAAATTCTGCTTCTGAAGAAGTTGAAAACTCGGTAAGAACTCAAACTTCTATTATGGCCGGTATCGCAATTGATGCTGCTGTAAGAGCTGAAGCTGAGGCTTCTGAAATGTCTGATGAATCTAAACAAACAATTGCAGACGCTGGTGTAACCCTTAAAGCTGCGCTAAGAACAGCTGTAGGTGTAAAAGCTGACGTAGAAACTGCTTTTGAAGAGTATCAGGAAGAAGTACAAACTACGATGGAAAGTGATTCTTCAGTAGAAGCTAACTTTGTGATCACTGTTAATACAGAGATCAATTCTCAAACTGGTGCGAAAACTATATTTGAGAATGCAATTTCAAGCACAACTTCTGCTGATCTTGCATTGAATATCTTTGCAACGTTCTTCAGTGATGTTGAATCAACTTCAGATGATAATGCAAACTCAACTTCAATGAGCGAAGCTAATCTTGAAGCGGTAACAAGTATAATTATACTTACAAACCTTGCTTCATAAACAGCTGAATAAAAGACAATGAAAAAGCCCGTGATCTTAGATCACGGGCTTTTCTTTTTTTAAGTAATCTTTACTTCACTGAAATTAATTCTACCTTAAAAACTAAAGTGGTATTAGGCTTGATAGGTCCGCCCGGTCTAGGGTTCTCACCATAAGCCAGATCTGAAGGTATATATAGCATATATGTTGCACCTTCTTTCATTAAGGCTACACCTTCTGTGAAACCTCTAACAAATCGATTTAATTGTAACTCATAAGGCTGACCTCGATCATATGAACTGTCAAATTTTTCGCCATCAATGAATGTGCCTTCATAATGAACAACAACTGTATTTTCAGGATCCGGAGAGACTCCTGTACCTTCTTCAATCACTTTGTATTGTAGGCCGGATTCAGTTTCCATTACACCTTCTTTAGTTTTGTTCTCAGCTAAGAAAGCCTCACCTTCTAACCGGTTCTTTTCTTTTTGTGCAGCTGTTAATTGAACTCTAAACTCATTCATTAATGAGTTTCTTGTTGCCTGGTCCAGCTTTTCTGTTTGCTCTATTCCATTAATAAAACCAGCTATATATGCATCATAGCTAAATTCTGTAGCTCCTTCGCGAGCGAAGAAATCTCCATTTTGGTATCCTAAAGCAAAACTTATGCTATCCTGAGCTGAAGAAAGGTCTGTATTTTTATTAATTGATGAATCACTTGAATTGTCACAAGCTAAGCCAACTATTAAAACTAAAAACAGGGCTAATCTTGATGAATTTTTAAAAGTCATAGTATTTTTTTGATTGATATTTAAATTTTGTACTAAAAGTAAAGGAAATTACCACCAAAGTGGAATATATATTCCGTACTTTCTGTGTATATTTATATGATTTAGAACTTTTAAGAAATTTAGCACTTTGACATTTAAAGATTTTGAGCTCCATGAGTCTCTTCAGATGGGATTGAACGATGTTGGTTATTCAGAACCTACTCCCATTCAGGAACAAAGCATTCCGGAAGCCTTAAAAGGCAAGGATATTTTAGGGGCAGCACAAACCGGTACCGGTAAAACCGGAGCATTTGTAATACCAATTATTGAATTAATACTTCGAAATCCATCAGAGGGAACTCGAGCATTAATATTATCACCGACAAGAGAATTAGCTCAGCAGATCGATGAACAGATCTTTGCGTTGGGTTATCATTCTGGAATTAGTTCGGCTACTATAATTGGAGGAGAAGATTTTTCAAGACAGGCAAATGCTTTAAGAGCCGGTGTTGATATTATTGTTGCAACTCCCGGGAGGCTGATAGATCAAATGAAAGTGTTGGATGTTGACTTCAGTAAGATCAATTTTTTGGTACTTGATGAAGCGGACAGGATGCTTGATATGGGTTTTCTTCCTGATGTAAATCATATCATCGATAAGCTTCCGAAAGAACGCCATACAATGCTTTTCTCGGCTACAATGCCCAAAGAGCTTCAAAAGCTTATGAAAAGCGTAATGAAGGATCCTGTCAAAATTGAGATTGAAGTTTCTACAACTTCAAAACAAGTTGATCAAAGAGCATATCAAGCTCCTCCAAGAAAGAAACTAGGAGCTGTTCAAGATCTCCTAGATGAGCTTGATTGGACATCTTGTATTATATTCTCTGCAACCAAAAAGGGAACAAACGAATTAGAAAGAGCGCTCAAGAAAAAGGGCATCAATGCTGGTAGTATTCATGGAGACCGATCTCAGGAAGAGAGAACTGCTTCATTAAGAGCTTTTAAAAACGGAACTGTTCCTGTTATTGTGGCTACCGATGTTTTAGCCAGAGGAATTGATATTGATAACGTTTCAGTTATCATAAATTATGATGTTCCAAGAGCTGTTGAGGACTATATCCACAGATGTGGAAGAACAGGACGTTATGATAAAGAAGGTATTGCGATCACCTTAGTGAGCAAAGCAGATGAGAAATATTTTGAGCCTATAAAGAAAAAAGTAGGAGATGATCTCAAAATTCTTGATTTGCCGGAAGAAAAGAAATCTTCAGCAAAAGAATCTCCTAATCCTAAACCAAAAACTCAGCCGGCAAAAAAGCAACAGACTAAGACAAACAAGAAGATCTCTGATGGTACAAAACCTATTAATGTTGAAAAAGATACGGTTGTAATTTCAACAGACAAGGACGGAAAGGTTAAAGTAGAACTTAAGAACAAAGCTCAGAAAACTGAAAAAACTGAGAAAAAGCCTTCTGAAATTAAAAAAGATGAGAAGAAAAAAGTTGAGGTCAAGTTAAAGAAGAAAACAAAGCCCAATAAAAAGGAAGACAAGAAGAAAGAGAAGGAGAAGAAAAAACCTGAATTATGGAGTAAGCAAGACCGGCCTGACCGAATTGAAAAAGCAAAGGACAGAAAGCAAAAGGTGCGCAAACCATCAAAAGGAATTTGGGGGCTTATTAAATCTTTTATTCCTAAACTTCCTAAGTAGTTTATATTCTGTTAATCTTAACACACTAATTTCACTTAAAAAATACCAAAAAAATGAAATTGAAAAGCATACTAGTAATTTTACTTTTTAGCTTTGCATGTACTAAAAGCCAGGAAGTTGAAGTAGTTAAAACCAGTACTTCAAATACGGAACGTTTACCAATGGTAAATGAAACTAAGATCAAGAATGTGATCTTGTTAATTGGAGATGGAACCGGATTAGCACAAATTTCTTCAGGTCAATTAAATATAGTGGGACCGGATGGCTATTTGAACTTACAACGAATGCCTGTTACAGGTATCGTAAAAACGCAATCTTCTAGTTCATTAATTACTGATTCCGCCGCCGGAGCTACTGCTTATTCTTGTGGTATGAAAACAGATAATGGAATGATAGCTTATTTACCCGATGGTTCTCATTGTAAAACACTATTGGAACTAGCTAAGGAAAAAGGAATGAGCACAGGATTGGTTGCAACTTCTACCATTACGCATGCTACTCCTGCCAGCTTTGCTGCTCATGTGCGTTCTAGAGGCAGTCAGAATGAAATAGCTGAACAATATGTGAATTCCGGTAATGATGTATTTTTGGGTGGTGGAAGAGAGTTCTTTATCCCTCAGAATCAGGAAGGAAGCTCACGTAAAGATGACAGAAATATAATTGAGGAATTTGAATCTAATGGATATGAATATGTTTCAACAGCTGAAGAGATGCAAAACTCTGAAACAGATAAGGTTTTAGGACTTTTTGCTAATTCCGGAATAGAAAGTGAGAACAGAACTCCTACACTACAAGAGATGACGAACACTGCGATTTCAAAATTAGAATCAAATGAAAAAGGTTTCTTCCTGATGGTTGAAGGCAGTCAAATTGATTGGGGTGGTCATGGAAACGATGCTGAGTATGTAATTCGTGAAATGAAAGACTTTGACGATGCTGTTAAAGCTGCTTTAGAATTTGCAGAGAAGGATGGCGAAACGTTAGTAGTACTTACTGCAGATCATGAAACAGGTGGCATGACAATGATGACAGCATCAGATGATCCTCATAAGTTAAAAGTTGAATGGGTTACTGATTATCACACCGGAGTACCCGTAGCATTAATGGCTTATGGCCCTAATGCAATTCAGTTTACCGGATGGCATGACAATACAGATATTGGAATTAAAATAGCTGAATTAATGAACTTTGGTGAGTTTCCTCTTATTCTAGAATAGCCACTTTAATTTTAGAAGAGTTCTGATCGCTTACATCAGCCCAGGCAGCTATAATTGATTTTTTATAGCTGCTTATTTGTGGAAATCCACTTTTTCTGCTTGATTCCATTAAAGAAAATTCAAATTCATTCTGAATTTCTCCATCTGTCGTGATCCTCTTTGCTACAAAAAATGCTTTTGAGCGATTTTCCATATTTCTTTCCATCCAACTGACCAATACTTCGTTGTTCGAAATAAATTCAACATCGACTCTTCCAAGTGGGTTTCCGTTATCTAGCAATACAGGCGTTTCAAATGATTTTCCCTCGTCATTAGAAAAGGCAAGTTTTACACGAGATGTATCGCCGGCTCCGGTATACCATGCAATTGCAAGAGTTTGTCCTTGTGCGGCTATTGCAGGTCCGTTGACAGGACATGCTGCTATTTCCCAGTTATCATCATGAACTGATACAGGCTTTTCCCATTTACCGTTCATAAAACGGGATATGTATATATCCCGAATTTCATCTTCTGTACGGTCTCTGTAAGCAGCAATAAAACCGTTTTTAGTCTTTACTGCGGCTGTTCCACAACAATCACAAACGCTTGCATCAATTAAAAAGCTCTCTTCAATCTTTAAATCATTATTGATGAATGCTGACCTCAAAGTCATCGCTGAAGAAAGTCCTGAAGTATGGCTATCATGTCCACCGGAACCGGCTGTATTTCTGCCATCTAACCAAATACTCAAAAAAGTGGAATCCGAAGCAGGAGTTAAACTTACAAAGCCATGTTCAGTTGGTGTATTATCTTTATGAGGTGTTAGTACGTTTTCCCAGTCGTTAGCAGAACCGGCAATATTGACATTATAAGCGTAAGTGCCTCCGGGAACTTTTTGCAACCAATGAGCTGCTACTGCTTTACCGTCTTTGCCAATTACTGAAGGGAAATCTGCCCAGTTTACAAACCAACTATCAGATTTGGCAATGAGTTTTGGTTTAGACCATTGATCATCATTAAGAGAGGAATAAAACAGGGAAGAGGTATCTCCTTTAGATTCAACCCAGCTGAGAAATACGGTACCGGTGTTATCCGTAAATAGTCGCGGTAACGAGGCATTTTCACCACTTGGAGAGGTAAATTCTTTAACTGAATATTCTTTGTTAGATGAACAGTTTATAGCTATCAATAAAAAAATGCTAAGAATCAGAGGACGCATTGTGAGTTCTATTAAGATTGTATGTGAATTTTGCAGTAAATAAACCAAGAAGTGAAGTAATTGGAAACGTCATTAAATACCATAACGGTACTACTTTGATTGATGCCAAAGTTTCAAATATTATCCAAAAAACGATCAAGGAGGTAATGACATAAAATGCATTTTTTGAGTTAGGATCAGCCATACTAAGAGCTAACATAACTCCAAGCCAGGTTGCCATAAATGAAACGATATAAATGATCAGTATCCATGAAAAGCCCGGTAAAGACTCTATTCCAAAAAAGTAAAATTCTTGTTTGTGAAAGAACGAAATAATAATTCGGGAAAAGCCTTCAACAAATAAACCAAATCCGAAACCAAAAACCGCAGAGAAAAAAGATTTCAATACAAAGTATTTAAAAATTAACGTATCACTTAATATAGAATAATTAATAATCAAGGTTAACAATTGATAGCTTAATTAGTATTTTCAATGCAACAATTAAAAACCAATTTTTATGAAAACATTATCCGTACTTGTATTAATAATCCTTTTAGGGTCAAACCTGTCTGCTCAGGAAACAAAAAAAGTAATCAAACTATCTGAACCGGTCCGGGTTACAAATAATTTTGAGATATATGGCGCCAATGTAGAGGATTTTGAAAAGCCTAAATCACTTACCGAAGTTTTAAAAAATGATGAAAAAAGTTCTACAGTTGTTGTTAATACATCTATAGCAGAAGTATGTGAAAAGAAAGGCTGCTTTTTTATAGCTCAGGAAGGAGATTACTCTGCTCGGATCACTTTTAAGGATTATGGTTTCTTTGTCCCAACTGACTCAGAAGGTAAAGAGGTCACTATTATCGGAGAGCTAAGTAAGAAATTGTTATCAGAAGAAAAGGCTAAGCATTATGCTGAAGACGCCGGAAAAAGCAGTGACAATATACAAGGAGAGCAAATCGAGTACTCGATAGTAGCATCAACAGTAATTATTCAAAAAGAAAGAAAAAATCAGGAATGAACGATAACGATTTATTGAAGCCGGTAGAAGTAACATCAAGTGATAAACAATTAATGGAATCTCCCGAAGTGGAGAAGATCGCTAAAGATGTAATTGCAAAAAATAATATGGAGTTTGGTCCTGCAGAGATCGGTTACTTTTTGGTTTACCCCAACATCTCAAAACAGAGAGCTGCAAAGTGTATGAAAGCAACCAGGGAAGTCAAGTACTATTCCGGTAATGATTATCTGATAGAGCTTTCAGGGGAATTATGGGACATGCTTGATACCAAAACTAAAGAGATGGTTCTTTACCATGAACTCATGCATATTGATCCTTCCTTTAAATCAAAGACTCAGGAATGGAAGATGAACTTAAGAAAACCTGATTTTGCAGATTTCTATACTATCAACGATAAGTATGGAAATGAATGGTATAAAACGGTTCAGGCTACTGCTTCTTCGTTATACGATCTGGATCCAAGACAAGAAAGCAAGGTTTCGCTTTAGAAAGTAAACCCTTCTTTTTCAAGGAGGGGTTTTACACGTTCAATGTGGTTTCCTTGAATTTCAATTGTTTTACCTTTTACAGTACCACCGGTTCCCAATTGCCCTTTTAGCTTTTTGGCAATTTTTTCGATGTGTTGAGGATTATGTTGAATATTTTTGATGAGGGTTACTTCTTTTCCTCTGCGACCTGACCGGTCTAGTGTAATTGTAACTTTCATTTAAACTTGTGTTGTTTTCCATTTACCACGTTTGAATAATATAAAGCCTATTATTCCCAATAAAGTTTCAGAAACTACTATTGAATAAAAAACGCCTTCTTCTGCCAGTCCTAAATGCATTGCTAAAAAATACGCCAGAGGAATTTCAACTATCCAAAAACATACTAAATTGATAAGGGTAGGAGTGAAGGTGTCACCTGCTCCGTTAAAAGCCTGAATAATTACCATCCCAAAAGCATAGGCCAAATAACCATAGCTCATTATTCGTAAACATCTGGCTCCTACATCTATAATGGCTTCGTCAGATGTAAAAATGCCCATCAATAACTCAGCATTAGTAAAGAAAATCAAACCAACAATACCAAGGAAAACCATATTTGCAAAAGCAGATATCCAGGTTGATCTTTCAGCTCTTTCAGGCTGATTTGCCCCGAGATTCTGGCCTACTAAAGTTGCAGCAGCATTACTCATGCCCCAGGATGGTAAAATCGAGAAAATTAAAATTCGAACTGCGATCGTATAACCAGCTAAGGACACGCTGCCAAACTCAGCAATAATCCTGACCAGCCCAATCCAGCTACTTGTAGCAATTATAAATTGACCAATTCCACCAAGTGAAACTCTAATCAAGTTAGACATGATATCCCATCTCAGAACAAGATGTTTTTTAAGGACATTAATTCGTGTCTTTCCGTCAAAAAGTTTGTAACACTGATATCCGACTCCAATTCCACGCCCTATGGATGTGGCAACAGCTGCTCCGGCAATACCCATTTCCGGAAAGATCCAGATTCCAAAAATTAATAAAGGATCCAGAATTATATTTATTCCATTAGCAATAATAAGTGTACGCATTGCGATGTTTGCATCTCCAGCTCCTCTGTATACTGAGTTGATCACAAAGATCAGCATGATCACAAAATTCGTACTGAACATTATAGTGGTGTACACAGAGAACTCAGAAACAATTTGTCCGGTAGCGCCCATCAAGACTAGTAATTCCGATGCAAAATAGCCTCCAAAAATTGCGATCGGAGTGGAGACTAAGATTCCTGCAATTATTGCTTGAACGGCAGTTATTGATGCTTTGTCGTAGTTTTTTTCTCCGAACCTTCGGGATACAACAGCGGTAGTGGCCATAGCAAATCCAATGGCAATTGCGTAAATCAGTGTCATCAGAGACTCTGTAATGCCTACTGTTGCAATAGCTTCAGCACCCAGTTTGGAAACAAAGAAGATATCTACAACCGCAAATACCGACTCCATGAGCATTTCCAGAACCATCGGAATTGAAAGAACCAGAATTGCTTTTCCGATACTTCCCTTTGTGAAATCTTTATCCGTTCCTGAAAGCGAGGCTTTTACTTCACTCCAAATAGAAGCTTCTTTTAGTTCGTTCTCCTCGCTTGATTCCATTTAGTTAAACCGGGCGACGGGAGGGAAGATTGGAACCGTTTACTCTTACTTGGCTTAACCAGAAAAATAATTTCTCAATTCTGGATGATGGAACATTAAATCTAATAACAGCATCTGCAGTTCTTTCAATTGCTTTATCGATATGATTTAAATTCTCAAACTCGATAATACAAGGGCTGTTCAGCTCTGCTAGTTTTTTTATAAAATACTTTTCCTGTGGAGTAGCATATTTCACAACAGAATAAGTATGCCCAACATATACACCGCAAAGTTGCTCTGCATTATTGAAAATAATGAGTGACCTTATTGATGATAGACGGTCAAAGAGTTGATCTAACTTTTTATAAGTTTCAGATTCTGAACCAGAGATATGATCTTCTAAAGAAACATGAACGGAATCGCCCATTACTTCAGTTTCAAATTGGCTTAAAGCATATTTTCTATTTTCGGCGAAGTTGCCTGCAAATACTATCACTCTTTTTTTCTCAGGGTCGTTTCTGAAGTTTTTAAGAAACTCTTTATAAGAGGTACTGTTAAAGTCGAACATTAATTTTGCTGTAGTTTTATTGTTTTCTTTCAATGAAGGTTGTCTCTGTGTCACTGGGATCGAAATTCCACCCACCTGATTTTGCACGTGTTCCTTGAATGGTTAAGGATGTAGTTGAACCTGTTCCGGCTGAAGTTACCGTAATTGTGATTGACGTACCAATTACATCTGCATTTTCATCATCGGTATCCGAGACAGTAAATCCAAACTCAGTACTTCCTGCACCCGGAGCAGTAAAATCTCCTAATGAAAAGCCAACATCACCAGATGCTTCTAAACCTGTTGCTACACTTACTCCTATATCTGAACCTGCAGACATAGGATTACCATTTAGATCTGTAACAGTGTAAGTGAAAGATTGAGCTCCATCCGCAGGTATATTAACGGAATTAGGATTAATCGAAATTAACGCTTGAGACGTTGTAAAAAGCAATTTTAGATCTTGATTAACAAAATCATTGTTTTCATCTACTGTTTTTGCTTTAACAGTAAAAAAACCGATACCCTGTGGGTCAGAACTTGGGCGACTTCCATCTGGTCTTAGTTTCACAGTTGCAGTACCAAATTCATTGGTAAGCGCTGATCCTTCGATAATTCCTGCACCTTGTGTTCTAAAGTCAACGGCGGTTCCTCTTTTTACAGGGTTCCCAAATTTATCACCAACGCTAGCAACAATATCATACTCCAAAGAAGAGTTATTGCCTGATATCAGTCCGAACCCTTCTAAGTTTGTATTGGCAGATGCTATAAAAAACCTATCCGGAGCAGGAAAACCTCCATTTATTGCCACTAAAATAGGCTCTGATACTATTGTGAGCCCAACATCGGAGCGGTCAATAAGAGCTCTTACACGAACTACTCCTGCTGAATCTCCACTAAATAAACTTGTAACTGCTTGTCCGGCAGCGTTTGTTGTTACAGAACTAGGAATTACAGTTTCACCCCCACCAGGACCTTTTAATATGGAGAACTCCACATTTACAGCACCTTCAGTATTTATTGCTCTACCCGCAGAATCTTGTACAACAAAGGTAAATGTAGAACTAACTTGACCACCTGTTTGTCTTATATTAATGGATTCAGCTGAAATCCTTTCTAAAATAATAGCAGCTGCTCCTTCGGGATCTCCACTCACTTCGTCACCACCCGGATCATCCGGTCCCTGTGAATCATTTGGTGTTAATTCAAAATCAATATTATTCAAGACATCCGAAGGGGCTACCCTTAATGTTTGTGTAGCATCACCAAAATTAGCAGATGATGCAGTAAGAGAGATGTCAGTAACTTCATCTATACTAATACCGGTAAACTGGTAATTACCACTAGAATCAGTTTTAACAAAATCAGTCAATTCTTCAGGAGACTCTATTTCAACTGTAGCTCCAAGAATTGGGTCTCCCGAATCAGAGTCTGAAACCTGGCCTGTTATTATCACATCATCATCAGCATTATCAGTGCTGCATGAATTGATCGTGACAAAAAGAAAGAGAACAAAAAGACTTAGGAGATGATATTTTTTCATGGCTTTTTCCTAAAGAGATAATTAAAAGTTAGTAAAGTTACATATTATTTTATCGTCTTGGAAAGTTAATTTATAAAAGCCGGTCTTTCAGATCAAAAATGCTTTAATAAAACTATTCCACAATTGAAGGCTCGGGTATTGGGGTAGATTTAAGTTTTGGTTCAGGTACAAATTTCCAAACTACCAAGGCGGTTAAAAATATAGCAAAAGCACCAAAATAAGTATTACTGGCATATCCTTTAATTGAATAGAGGGGGCCTGCAACAGTTCCTCCGAGGCCGTAACCAACTTGTCCGATTGCAACCAGCAAACTCATCATAGTTCCTCTGTTATTAGATTTTACTAATTCTGATGAAAGTGCCTGAAAGGGACTGATTCTCATTGCTATCAAAATCATAGCAACAGGAAATAAAATAAATGCAAAAGACAGTTCTGTAATGAAAAAAGTTGTACCCGTCATTAAAACAGAAAGCCCGAGACATGAAGTAATAATCATGTTTTTTCTACCAATTTTATCTGATATCCATCCGGAACTTGGTCCAGCAATAACATTAGCGATACCACCCACTGCAAATATATACCCAATGGTAGTTAAGGAAGAATCAAATGAATCTTCCAACCAAGTAGGGAAATAAATTATAAAAACAGATAAACTTAGAAACATTAGTAAGTAACAAAGGGCTACAAAACTCACGTCTTTCCTCTTGAGGAGGTTTATATACTTAGTAAATGTAGAAAGTATTGTAAGCTTGTCAGTATGAAGCTCAACATTAGGTTGAGGGACTTTTATATATATAAGTATAAAAGTAAGTGACATTACAATTCCAAAAACCAAGAACGGAGATTTAAAGCCGAATTGTTCAGCTAGAAATGTACCTAAAGGTATTCCGAGTATCTGTCCAACAGCTATACCACTCATAACCCAACCATTAGCCCAACCTCGTTTTTCGTATGGGAAGTAATCTCCCACATAAGCTACCGCCGCTCCACTTAATACACCACCTGCCATTCCGGCCATCGCTCTAACCAATAAAAAACTCTTAAAATCAACCACTAGTGTATGGCAAAATAAAAAAACAGCCATACCACCAGTGCCTATCAGAAGAATTTTACGGCGACCGATTTTATCAGAGAAAGGCCCCATAATTATAGCAAAAACACCAACCATTACGGCATAAACAGTAATTAAATTGCCTAACAGTTCAATGGGAGTGTTAAGAGTTTGTCCAATTTCCGGTAGTATTGGAGCTATTATCATAATTTGGCTACTCGCAGAAAAAACCAGTAACCATAATGAAAACAGAATAAAATAGGGAGTGGTAGAATTGTATTTCATAAATATATTTAGGAAAGTAACATAACAACTTAAATTTCTTCAAAAAAATGCCGATACTATTAATATATGCTGTTAACCAATTATTACATTGAGCGGATAAGTTTTAGTTCTGATTTTTTTTGTAATTTTTCTCAGACAAATTACTCTTGATGTTAAATAAGCTTAACGCGGATAAACAATTTCTAATTTATTTTTAGAAAATGTTTTAAGAAATTGAATTATAAATTATATTAACAACAAACAAACAACAATAAATAGGTATACCCAATGGGACAACAACAATTACTTCTAGTTATACTAGTAACAATAATCGTAGGTATTGCAACTGTAGTTGCAATTAACACTTTCTCAAGTGCAGCTGATTCAGCTAACTTGGATGCAGTTCGTCAAGATGTTGCAAATATTGCAGCTTCAGCACAGAGCTACTATATGAAGCCTACACAGTTAGGTGGCGGTGGTCAGGATTTCACCGGTATCACATTTAATAACTTATCTTTCGCATCAGATACTATTGATCAGGGAGACTTGTTATCAGCACTAAATGCTAATGGTAAGTATGTTCTTAGTGCAGCTGGAGCTACTCAGTTCACTATTACTGCACATCCAAACAGTGATCCTGATTTTGACGGAACAATTGGTGATGCTGCTACTAACACAATGGCAGCAGATGTTACCAGAGATGATTTGAGCTGGACTGATAATAACTAATATCTATCCAAGTCTTATATTTAAGGACTTCATTTTAAATGAAGTCCTTTTTTTTTAGATTAAAATAAGTAAAACATACTAGTAGCTTTTACAACGCTGTTAGAAGTAGAAGGAATAATGCAATAGGTTCTATTAATATGTTTCCAGAAGCTGAAAAGGATGTAGTAAGACAAAGAGTGCTCGATTTAACACTTTACTCTAATTCTTACTTTACAAAATCGGATATTTCAGAATGTTACAATTGTCGTATTACTAACCTTTTAGGAGGTCAAGTTTGAATAAAGCAATTTATAATGAACAATATTTTATAAGCTCTAAAGCCGTTACAAGAACTTTTAAAGAATTCTCATCAACTTTGGGCTGGATGGATATTTTACATCTACATCTATTAAATTTCGTATAATCTGGAGTAACTTTTAACATGGCACAATTTCGTTTAAAAGCAGTTTCTAATGGTGGTAAAGTAATCTTAAAAGAGTTCGAAGCAGAGAATAAAAAAGACGCTCAGATCAAGGTAGATAGATTAACGAAGACTAATGGCTTAAATGTGAAGTCATTAGAACAAAAATCTACCTTCATGTACAAAGTGAAGCGTCCCGGAAAGCCAAAGTTAACCGGAGAGCAGGAAGCTTACAATAAAGAAGAAGTAGAAAAGGCACTTCTTAAGCTTGGATATGAAATTCTAAGTATTAATAAGAAGTTTTTTGAGTTTAAGGGAGGGGTGCCACACACGGAAGTGGTTACTTTTATCAGTTTGTCTGCAGATCTTTTAAAACAACAATTAACTTACGATGAAATTTTAAACCTCTTATATGAAGATACTGCAAATAAGAGGATGAAAGAGGTGATAAAGACTATTCAGAAAGACCTAAAGGATGGTAAGGAAGGTTCTGAAGTTTATGGAAAGCATGAAGACGTCTTCGGAAAATTTGCTGCTTACATGCTTAGTGTTGCTTCTACGTCTGGTAACATGGCTTTAGTATTTGAAAGTACTGCTAAATTTCTTGAAAGGGATGCTGAATTTAAAAAGAATTTAAAGCGCTCCTTGATGATGCCTGCTGTTACAGTTCTTGCTGTAGTTGGAGTTGTATTATTTTATGTAGGATATATATTTCCCGCAACAGCTGAATTATTTGTAGATATGGGGATTTCATTACCACCCATGACAGCTGCAACACTCCAATTAAGCTATTGGTTGGAGGCAAATTGGATAACACTTATACTTAGTGTAATCGGTCCTATTGGTGGTTTGATTTACTATTTTAAGACACCTAAAGGAAAACTTTTCTTAGATAAGTATATCATAAAAATCCCTGTAATCGGTGATTTATTACACAAAACAAGTATTGAAATTTTTTCAAGAGTATTTTATACACTTTATAGTGGTTCAGGGCAAAATATTGAAGTAATAAAGGTTGCTAGCGAGGCTTGCAGAAATACATATATGGAAAAGCGAATCAAAGAAGTTGCAATAAAAAAGATGCTTAAAGATGGCGCGGGCTTAATTGAATCGATTGAAGAAACAGGTGTATTCACAAGAACCGCGATAAGTAGATTTAGATTAGGAGCTGAGTCAGGATCTTTACGAGAAAATGCACGCCAACTCGCAGAATACTATGAAGTTCAAACAACGTATAGAATGCAATCTGTAATAGATACTATTAGTTTATTCGTGAATTTATTTATTATGATAGCTTTAATTGGAATCACTGTTGTTTCTTCTGAATCTGCTGTTATTAAGCCGAATGCTTAATGGGTAAAATTAATATCAGAAGACATATCGGCGATATTCTTGTAAAGAAATCTATTATTTCTGGTGAGCAGCTGAAGGAGGCTTTAGAAATATTAGAGCAAGAACCGGAATCGAGTAGCCGTAGATTAGGTCAGATCTTATTTCAGGATTTAGATCTTAACAGGCATACTATAATGAAAGAGATTGCCGAGATTTATGCTTTTAGAGAGGTTCTTGAAAATATTGACTCTGTCCCTGAAGAGATTATTGACCATATTAAAACAAACGTTGAAGAGCTTAATAATGATGTAGTAGATGAGCTCGTAGTTCTAAAAGCAGTTCCTTTTCATCGATCTCAAAATTCTATAACGGTTGCTGCTGCTGATCCATCTGACCCTGATATTCAGGGAGTAATACAAAAGCTCAATTTCAAAAAAACTGAATTGGTTTATTGTAAGTATGAGTTTATAGAGGAGATCTTGTCAAACGTCTATGAACAAAAAAATGAGTTCCTGGACCTTTTAGAAGAAATAGATTATGACGAATCTCAGTTAGAAGCTGAAGAGGAAGAATCAATCAATGAAGAAGAGATTGATGCTGAGATAAACCAAAGTATGCTTAATTCCTTGGTAGAAGGGATGTTAGTTGAATCAGTTAGGCAGGGTGTTAGTGATTTGCACATCGTTCCAAGCGGACCTTCTACTACAGACATTCGCTTTAGAACGGATGGAAAGCTGCAATTATGGTATCAACAGAAGAATGTTAAACCAGAGGCAATTTCCGCAGTAGTAAAAGACAAAACCCGAAATGTAGATAGATTTGAAAGAGATGCATCTCAGGATGGATTTATTCAACGTCAAATTGATGGTGTTGGTATTCGGTACAGAGTTTCTATTATGCCCATAGTTGGTAATCAATACGATAGAAAATTTGAGTCTATTGTAATCAGGGTTCTTGATGACAGAAAAGTTATTCGTGACCTTGATTTACTAGGGCTTCAAAAAATAGCAAAAGCCAATTTTGTAAAAGCTATAAGTCAACCTTCCGGAATTGTTATAATTACAGGGCCTACTGGAAGTGGTAAATCAACAACACTTGTAGCAGCTCTTTACTCGGTTATTGACCCAACTAAAAATGTTCTTACTATTGAAGAGCCTGTAGAATATATAATAGAAGGAGCGCGGCAGTTAAAGATCAGTAATCATATGACCTTTGATCAATCAATACGCGGAATACTTCGTCATGATCCGGATATTGTATTAGTAGGAGAGATGAGGGATCTTAAAACAGCAGAAATTGCAATAAAATTAGCCAACACCGGTCACCTTACTTTTTCTACTTTACACACAAATGATGCACCCAGTGCTGTTTCTCGTTTATTTAAAATGGGAGTTGAGCCATTCTTGATCGCAAATGCGGTTAATTTAGTTATGGCTCAGCGTTTGGTAAGACGTTTATGTAAAGATTGTAAAGAAGAATTTAAACCACATATTGAAGTAGCAAAAGGTATAGGTTTTACTGAAGAAGAGTATGAAGAAACAACTTTTTATAAAGCTGTAGGGTGCGAAGTTTGTGGTCAATCGGGTTTTAAAGGTCGTTCAGCGATTCATGAAGCTTTGTTTTTCTCGAAAGAGATAAAGGAACTTGTTTTGGAATCAGGAGGCGATATAGATGAACAAGCTATAAAAGATTTAGCTATGTCTCAGGGTATGTTAACTCTTAGAGGCTCTGGCCGTGAACGTATTAAAGAAGGTATTACAACGATTGAAGAAATAATTGCAGGAACTTTAGAAGATTAATTTGAAATATTAGATAACTTATTAAATATTAGTTAATCATTTTAGCGATATTTAGTGTACGGGGAAGAAAACAAATGGATATGCAAGAAAAAAACCATGATAAAATGCCTGACTACTTAAAGAAGTTTCTTAAGGAACCTCCTTTATTGTTACGCAATTTTCACTACGAAGACGTATTAGAGTTCTTACAAACTGGCGTTGAAGAACGCTACATGGCTGGTGATAATATTATTAATGAATCCGAAAATGTTAATTCTGCGTACTTAGTTGCATCAGGTAAAGTGGCTATTTGGAAAGATGGAATTCAATTAGCAACATTATCGGAAAGTAATTTTCTAGGAGAGGCTTTTTTATTCAGTAAAAACAGCAGAATGGCTAAAGTAACTTCTGAAACGGACACTATATTATTAAGGTATGAACGATATGATGCACTTAATTTCTTTCGAAAAAAACCGGAAAAATTGTTCAATATCTTTACAAAGAATATCATCGAAATACAGCAAAGAAAAATTAGTAACATGAATGTACAGTTACTAAACCTCAAAAAAAGATTACTTAATGACAATACCTGGTAAGATTTACTAACTAGGTTAAGTATAATTCTGTAACATTCTTGATAGGAAATCATCTATAACAATGATTTCTTTATATGATTTTTATGCAAACGGCTAGCAAAGAACATATTCTTAATACGCTCACAGCGCCTTTAATTGAGCAAATTCCTTTCACTGCCAGAGGAGACGAGCTTTTTATAAAAATGAGCCAAATTCTGGATGACCAACCTGAAAAGCTTCGTATTGATTTAAAAGCTGTTCTGGATAGTTTTTTACTTAAAATGTTGAAGAATGAGGCTTCTGATATAGATTTAGGTGGGGCAGGCTGTAGAGGTAAAGTTTGGTATAGAATTTTTGGGGATAAATCACCGGATAAGAGTACTCAGAATTTTTCGGTAGAAGCTACTGATTTTTTACTCTTGAACATATTGGTAAACAGCCAAAGGAAGTTACTTTTAAAGGATCGAAATCTTGATTTTTCATATGGGATAGAGATTGGTAATGGTAAGAATCAACGTTTCCGAGTTGATATTTACTTTGATTTAGAGCATTTAGCTATGAATATGAGACGCATTGATAATACAATACGTCCTTTTAAGAGTTTAGGAGTTAACGCGGAAGTAGCAAAAGCACTTAGTCTGAAATATTATAAATACGGATTAAGTTTAATAACCGGAATTACAGGATCCGGTAAATCGTCTACTTTAGATACGATTATTGATGCAAATAATAGAACAGTAGACTCTCATATAGTAGTTATCTCATCTCCTGTAGAGCTTATTCACAAACCAATTAAATCTGTGGTTAGGCACAGAGAAGTAGGCAGAGATGTAGAATCTTTTAAAGCAGGAGCTATTCAAGCGTTACGTCAGGATCCTGATATAATCGTAATAGGTGAGCTTAGAGATCCGGAGACTATTATGACTGCTCTGGAAATTACAGATTCAGGACATAAAACGTTCAGTACATTGCATACATCCTCAGCAATGGATAGTATAGAGCGTATATTAGGTGAAGTACCTACAGAAGAACAGAATCGAGTTCGAGCTCGTTTAGCAGATGTTTTAACGTGCGTTATAAGTCAAAAACTTGTACCCAGCTTAGATGGCAAGCGAGTGTTAGCTAAAGAGGTTCTTATAGCAAACTCATCGGTAAAAGCAGCGATCAGAAACAATAATATCAGCGAAATTTATCAGATGCTGATGGAAGGAAGCGAAAAAGGAATGAATACTTTAGAGCAAGATCTGAAACGATTATTCACTGAAGGAAAAATTTCTAAAGAAAACGCAATTAATTATTCCAACAATAAGTCGAAAATAGTACAACTTTTAAGTGAGACAAGTTATTAATTAGATGGCTGGAATTAAATTATATACCGGATTTTCTCTTGAAGACGATTCCATCAAGATCGCTAGAATAAGTGTGTCCGGAAAAACGGCAACACTTGAGAAAATAGATAAGATCAAGCTCGTAAATGCACCAAATAAAATTGGTGAACTTAAAGATCAGGATGAAGAAGTTTTTGATGCGTTTGATGATCTTGAAGATGATAGTATTTTCGGAATCGAAGATGATAATACTTTTGATTTAACAGAAGACGACGAGGAATCCGATGTAGAAGGATCTTCAGATGAATTAGATTTAGATCTAGATCTTGATTTAGAGGATTTAGAAGATGATGATTCAATTCTGAATGTAGATGATATGGCCCTTGAATCTGATTCTGAGATGGCCGGGAGTAATGAATTACTTATTTATAACATTCTTACTGATCTAGATCCTTCAAAAGTAAAACTAAGCGTAAATATTCCTTCCGGGTCAACTATTTTTCAGATTTTAAGGGATATAGATTTTTCTTCGATTAAGAAAAAAGACCTTCAGATAATTGTAGATGACCGTTTAGAATCTCTCTACGGCTCTCCGAAAGGAAAGGATCTTTACTCAACAACAATTAGAGATGATGGTTCTTTACTCTTAGTATCTATTGATGAAAATCCGCAAGTACTACAACTAATCCACCAGTCTGAAACCATCTACAGCGGTAAAGTTACCATTAATGAAGTATTACCCGACGAAGCTCTTATCGTTGGTTTATTTCGCGCTAACTATGATGTTGATTTTGAGAGTATTACCGCTTTAATACAGTATAGTGAAGAAAGTTGTAGAGTAATATTTCTGAAAGGTAAAGATCTACTAAGTATTTCTCCGATCATAACGGAAGGAGCTTCTTCAAAAAAATTCCTGAACACTGTGTTTAGTAAAGTGCTTTTTCAGCTTGATACCGGTGAAGTCCCAAGTCTGGACCGGATAATACTATGTAACAATAGTTTGAATGGTGCTGCTATTGAGTTCTTTGAAGATCGTTTTCCTGATATCGAAGTTTCAGAGTTTATATTTGACGACGAAATTTTTGACACTAACGGTTTTGAGCCAGGCGTGGTTTCATCTTTTACATCTGCAATTTCACTAGCCTGGGCTGACGCCGGCTTTCAAAAAGAGTCTTATCCTGACATCAGTTTTTTACCTTCATATGTAAAGGACCGTCAGAAAATTTTTAAGCTTCAGTGGCATGGATTTTTACTAGTTGCTTTAATTATCTCTGTTTTCCCCATAACAAACTACTTTTATCTCGCAAATTCTTCAGAGATAGTTAGTTTAAGAGAAAGTGTATCAAGTCGTAAAGCAGAAATAAGAGTTCTTGAAAATACAGTTCAAGAGTATAACAGAATAAATTCTGAACTAGCTGGAATTCAAACAAAGCTCGTTTTACTTGATGAATTGAGTGAAGAGACACTAACATGGTCGGTTAACCTGGATTTAATAAATAAAGGAACAGATAATATTGATTCTATTTGGTTGACAAGTATTTCTCAATCAAATGATACTGGTATAGATTTAAAAGGTATCGCAATTTATAGAAACAGGATCCCGATGATTGCCGATATGTTCAGTAAGGCTGTATTAAAAGATGTACAAAGAATATTGATCCGAGATAAAGAAGTATATTCATTTACTTATTCTGTTTCTGAAGTTGTATCCAACACTGAAAGATACACTCCTGAAAGTGCTCAGGGTCTTAAAGAAGTATTAGGGGGTAATTAATAGTATGTCCTACGCTCTTCGAAACTCTTTAATTCTATTGGTGACCTTGCTTTTGATTGCAGGGGCAGCATTTTCTTACATAAAGTTTGTTCAAAAGGCTGAAATTAATGACCTGACTACAGAATTAGAATCTCTAAATAGAGATTATGGCACAAAGACAGAAATAAGAGATCAATATCCTCCTCTACTGGAGCGCTACAATAAAGCACGAGATATTGTACAAAATTTTGATAAAAAATTATATAGTTCCAATAACCCTGACGATGTTTATGACTATTTAAGCGAAATAAATGATGAAAATCTGGAACTATTCTATGACTTTACTTATCAGGATTCAACTGTAAATAATCAATATGGAATTCTTAGGTCCAGAATTGTAGGCACCGGGATCTATTCTGATTTTGTTACTTTTATCAATAAAATTGAAAATAGTCTTTATTTAAATAAAATTGAAAACGTGAATATTACACCTGGTGTTGGGGAAGCTACTCAGGATTATGTTAATTTTAACATGACTTTAAATAGTTATTACCAAAAAATTGTTTTCGAAACAGCAGAAGATATTCAACAAAAGTTTAGAATTGATTCGACCATCTCTGTATTTAATCCTCTAAAACCTTTGGTATTAAGTTCAGTTCCAGCTAATACTGATAACCTTACTAACATTGAACAATCCAGATTAATTGGATTAACGAGTACAAGGATTTTTATAATAGACCAAAATGGAGAGACACAAATTCTAAAGCCAGGCGATAAGGTTTATTTAGGGTATCTAAGAGAAATTGACTCGGAAAACAAAGAGGTTATATTTAACCTGGACAAAGGCGGGATTCAAGAAATATTCACTTTAAAGGTGGAAAGATGAAATCATTTACAATGCAGCTTACAACAAAATTATTTGGCATTTCTTTACTGTTAATCATTTTTACTCAGGTTTTCATTCAGAATGCGAACGCACAAACAAAGAATCCTTTCAGAGAGTACACTAACCCGGATGAGATAGTCACTTTTGACAGAAGCACGAGTTATACTGAAGCAATTGAGATATTTAATCAGTTTGCACAAGAATATGAAAATAAATTCATTGTTGATTTATCAGGCTACACCGGTTCTATTGGGGTTAGTTTACCGCCAATGTATTGGAAAGAAGCTTTAGATTATATTCTTAAAATTCAAAATCTTCAATTGGTTGCAAAACCTGATTACTATGAAATTATAATACCTCAGGTCACATCTGAAGGAGCTTCAGGAAGTTCACAGGATAGAGCTACAAGTGGGGGAGAATCAGCAGAGATTTTAGCTGATATTGATACAAGGGAAGTACGAATTAATGCTACTTTCTTTGAAGGAAATAAAAGAGCACTGGCTGAGATCGGTATAGACTGGTCTACGCTTACAAATAATGTTCCGGCTAATATTCAGGATTTCGTTGGTTCAGGTGCAACTGCTTCGGTACCTCAAACTGCTTTTGCTGACCAGTTTGTTTCAATTAATTCTGCAAACGCCAATCAGGTTTCACAAAACGTTTTTAATGCTTTGGTAAATCTTGGAGAAATTGGCCCCGGAATTAGTGTTCAAGCTCTATTCAGTACTTTCGAATCTAATAACTTGGGAAGCATAATAGCGACACCTTCAATAAAAGTAGTTGATGGTGAAGAAGGAAAAATTCAGGATGGTCAGGATTTTTCAGTAAAACAAAGAGATTTTGCGGGAAATGTAACAGATGAGTTTTTTAGTACTGGTACAATACTAACAGTTACTCCAACGATAATAGATTATAACGACAGTACGTTTATCCATCTTGATATAGCAGCCGAACGATCTAATGCCCAACCGGATGCCGTTAGTACGGTTATCAGGAAACAGGAAGTAACTACTAAAACTTTATTGTTGGATGGAGAAGCAACTGCTGTAGCCGGATTATATACAACCTCTGAAACAAAGATAAGAAGAGGTGTTCCGATTCTAAAAGATCTTCCCGGATGGTTCTTTGGTTTAAAATACCTATTTGGATATAATTCTACTGACAAAATTGAAAATGAGTTAGTAATTATAATACAGGCAGAACTGGAAAAGACTTTATCTGAAAGGATGAACGATAAGTTAAGATCAAAAGGGTCTATTCTTAATGATGAAAGAAATCGTTTTCGCAATGAAATGGATTACGTGATGGATAAACCCGGTCCGGTAATAACCCCAACTCCTGTCAGAGATGATGAACCTGATACAACAACAGTTACCAGCGAAGAGATTAAAGGGATGGAGACTCCTAAAGAACAAGGAGAGGACAAAAAGCCCATTAAAAAAGAAGAAGAGCTGACAGAGAATCAAAAAGAGGAACTGAAAAATCTTTCAATGCCCATTAAAGATCCCGAGTTAATGGTAGTTGTTCCTAAAGCTTTTGATCTTAATGAGTATTTGGCAAAAAGAGAAACCGGAGAAGTTCAGGAAGACAACACTGACTTAAAATACTTCGTAATTGGAGGTTCATTTATTGTCCCCAAGAATGCGTCTAATTTTTCCAGTACTTTAGATTCCCAAGGGTTTGAGTCCAGAATACTTTTTCACCCGGGCACTCGCTTTAATTATGTTGCATACTACGCTTTTTCAGATTACGATAAAGCAGTGGAAACAACCAAACGAATGAGATTAGAAGGGGACCCGGGAACCTGGCTATTTACTCTTCAGCCAGAAGTCGAATTCAAAGAAGAAAATTAACTTAAGTTCCTGAATTTTTCTTCAGAAAGTTAATAGAGACTTCATTGAAGATCTCAGGCTTTTCGACATTGCACACATGTCCACAGTCCTCTATTATTTCAAGATGGGCTAATTTGTGGTTCTTCACTATGTTTTTGACGGGTGGTAAAAACATATAGTCCTCTTCTCCCATAATATAAAGCATAGGCGAAGACGTTTCTTTTTCTTTAAAATACCTTAGAAGGGGATTGACTTCATTGGTCAGTTTGAACCATTTTATAAATTCTTTTTGAGCCAGTTTTTTTGCCTCACCAATAAACAGATTTCTGGATTTTTCATGTCTCTTTCTAGGCATTATTATCCAGGCAAAAAATTTGTACAACCACATATATGGTACTACTCTTTTAAAAAGATGACCTATAAAAACTAAAATTCTTGAGCGAATATTCATTCTTGTAATTGCGCCACAAAGAATGGCAGAGTTTACCCGCTCAGGAGCTATTTCACTCAGGGAACGAATGATTATAGATCCTAAGGAAACACCAACAAAATGTGCTTTTTCTATTTCAAGATGATCGATTACTTCTAATATATCCCTGCTTATATTTTCAAAAGAATAATTTTCCTCATAATATTTTTGCAAGAGGTCTTTCGACTTACCATGTCCGCGTAAATCCAGAAGCAATACATTAAATTCTTTTCTGAAAGATTTTATTTGACTGAACCATATACTTGAGCTACCACCTGCACCATGTACAAATACAACCCAATCGGCTTCCTTAGATTTTATATATTCTTTATAGTAAAGCATTGGTATTCAAGTTATCAAACCATTTTGATTTAAACAGCTATAATTTGTTAACATAAATGTGAAGTTTTCGTCATACTGTATTACTAGTTTAAGAGATAATACCAAGAAAAACTGAATATGAAATTCACAAACATGAACACAGAAATAAAAAGTGAGTGGGAAATTTCAAGTGGTAAATACTCAGTACGTTTAGCTGAGAATAGAAAAGAAATAGAATCTGCACTCCGTTTACGGTTTTATGTTTTTAATGTGGAGCTTGGAGAAGGACTTCAGGAGTCTTATGACACTAAAATGGATGAAGATGTATACGATCAATATTGTGATCACCTGATAGTCCTTGAGAACAAAACAAATCAGGTAATAGGTACATACAGAGTTCAGGATAATGAAAGTGCAGAAGAGGGTGAGGGGTTTTATACAGCAAATGAATTTAAAATTGATGTTCTTCCGGATAGCATACTTTCAGATGCATTTGAGTTAGGAAGAGCATGTATTGATAAGGACCACAGGAATGGCCGTGTTTTATTTCTATTATGGAGAGGTCTTGCCAAATATATGATGCTTTTAAATAAAAGATATCTTTTCGGTTGTTGTTCTATTACAAGTCAAAACCCCGCTGAAGGATTGTCATATTACGCTCATCTTAAAGAAGAAGGATATTTACATAAGGATTATTTGATTGATGTGGAAGAAGAGTATGTTTGTGAAGTTTCTTCTAAAACTAGTTTTTCGGGAGAAGTAAAAATTCCCCAACTTTTTCAATTATACCTTGACGTCGGATGCAAGGTTTGCAGCCCACCCGCTCTTGATAAAGAGTTTAAAACTATTGATTTCCTGATTCTTTTAGATCTGGAAACATTATCAGAACAAACCAGAGCATTATTTTTAAAATAGTTTCTTACATTTCTGGATGAGATTAATTACCGCTTTATTTAAGCTAACTTTGATACTGATAGCTACAGTCGTTTTTTATCTGCTTATCATTGCAGGTATTCCATTCTCTGTATTTGGATTGAATAGCAAAAGATGGAGAGCCTATTTTTTAAATAAGTGGGGAAAGGTTATGTGCTTGATCATTGGTTTAAGGGTTGAAGTAAAAGGAAGGCCTCCTGAACCTCCGTACTTTATGGTTTCCAACCATCTAAGCTATATTGATATTTTTATGCTAATTTCGAAAACTAAAAGTGTTTTTATAGCAAAAAGTGAGGTTCTGAGTTGGCCTATGTTTGGTTTCATGTCCAAAACAGTGGGGATGTTATTTGTAGACAGATCTAAACGAACCGATGTAAAAAGAGTAAACGAACTTATATCCGAAAGAATAAATGAATCTCAAGGTATTTTACTTTTCCCGGAAGGCACTACAACATCAGGAGCAGAAATTATTCCATTCAAGGCATCATTATTAGCGTATCCGGCCGAACTGGATATGCCAGTACATTATGTAACAATAAGTTACTCCACTCCACCCGATGAAATACACGCTTCTGAATCTGTTTGCTGGTGGCGAGATATAACTTTTGCATCACATTTCATAGAATTATTGAAGCTTAGAAAAATTTACGGTACAATTACTTTTGGTAATGAACCAATTAGTAATAACGATCGTAAGGAATTGGCGAGTGATCTTTATGAGAAATCAAAAGAACAATTTATACCTGTAATTGATAATTTTGAGTATGCAAAATAAACTAGCTGTAGTTAAATCTAATATCTATTTCCTTGAGCAAGGAGTTTCTCTTCTCTCATCCATTACAGATGATGAATACTCTAACAATAACGGCAAATATTTTAAAAGTGGGATAGGTAGGCATTTCAGACATATAGTAGAGCACTATATAAGCTTAATTAACGGATATACAGAAAAAATTAACTACGATCTCAGAGAAAGAAACCTAAAGCTGGAATCAAACAGAAAGTTGATGATTAGTGAATTAAGAAACACAATCGACTCAATTGAAATTTTTGGGTTAAATTCCGAACTGATCGATAAAAAAATTGAAGTTAAAAGTAATGAGGGGATCAGAGAAGGGGAAACACCCTGGAGTGTTTCCAGTATTAGAAGAGAACTTCAGTTTTTAGTTAGCCATACTGTACATCATTACGCTTTGATTGGTTTAATTCTTAAAACTATGGATGTTGAAGTTCCTGAAGATTTTGGTGTCGCTCCCTCTACATTAAAATATGAATCTGAGCAAGAGACAGCAAAAGCTTCATAGATTACATGAGAAGCCTCCAAAATTCGTTTCTGAGAGGGTGGAGGCTTTGGTTCCTGCTTTACCTTGCCCTTCTTTTCTCTTCCCTTTTATTCGAACAATTTTCAAAGCCTCAACAGTTAAATGCTATAGAGTATAAAAGTGAGGTACCGAATTCGGAATCAATCTTGATTTTTCCTGATTTAGAGCAAGAAAGTGACGAGTTCAACTCAATAGTTTCAGAATTAACCACAGCTAATTCGGTTCTGAAAGTTGATTATATATCACTCGCTAAGCATATGAACACTCCATCGGCTCAGTCATATGCAGAACATATTCATTCAATAATCGAATCCTACGAGTCAGATTCACTTCATATTATTGCTAACGGTTTTGGTACCGTTGTCGCTTCTCATTTCCTGAATGCTTCCGGATCAAAAGCACGGTCTCTTACACTATTTGAACCCGAAGGTGTTTTAGAATTTGAGCTTTTAGGAGGTTATCACCTAAACCGTGGGGTTTATCAGATCAATAATGCACTTTCATGGTCTGTACAAAATTTACTTCCTGACTTTGGTTTTTTTGAATACACCTGGTTGAATGATTTTTATTCACGAACTCGACTTAACACAGATCTTAGACAGGTACCTTCTTTGTACAACCGGATTAAGACCCCAACGATTATAATTAATTCAAAACGAAATGTTGAATCTGTAAATAGAATATCATCTGAGCTCAACAGATTAATCGTCACAAGTGATTTGTTAAACCCTGCTTCAGGAAGAAATTCATCTACTGAATTGATTCAAAGTTTTATCAATAACCCAACTATAGCTGATCGAGACGTTTCAGTTTCCAGAAAGGTCAAGGCTTTAATTCCTTTTTCCTATTCAAAAATTATCAACGCTGAAGGTTGGATTCTCACCGGTTTAATGCTGTTGATTATTTTCAGCACTTTTATTTCAGAGGACTTAGCTTGTATTGGAGCAGGCTTAATGGTATCAAGAGGGTTGATGAGCTTTTTTCCGGCTGTTACAGCTTGTTATATCGGGATTTTTGTTGGTGATATTCTGGTCTATCTTTCAGGAAAATGGCTTGGTAATAACGCTATTAATAAGTTCCCCTTTAAATGGTTCATAACTGAAAAAGATATCCAAAGATCTAATCAATGGTTTCAGGCAAAAGGACCTATTATAATTCTGATCAGTAGATTTATTCCGGGCACCCGATTCCCAACCTATTTTTCTGCAGGAATTATTGGCGCGAGTTTTTGGATGTTTATCTTCTATTTCGGAATTGCTTCTCTGTTATGGACTCCTGCAATTGTAAGTCTTGCAATGGTTTTAGGGAATGAACTGATTTATTATTTTTCTGTTTATCAGGATTATGCTCTATGGGTTTTGATGGGGACAATTCTGTTTGTCCTGTTTGTATTAAAAGTCATAATTCCTCTGTTCACTTTTAAAGGAAGGAGATTACTTTATGGCAAGATCAATCGTTTGATACGATGGGAATTTTGGACCATATATGTTTTATATACACCCATCGTATTGTACTCTTTAGTACTTTGGATAAGGTTTAAAAAGATCACTGTTGTAACAGCAGCCAATCCAGGAATGGAAGAAGGTGGATTTAAAGGTGAATCCAAAAATGAGATTCTGAAAAAAATTGAATCTTATGACTTAGTAGCAAGGTTTAAATATTTGGATTCTGAAAACACTTCAACAGAGTTAATTGATTCAGCTTTAAGTTTTATGGAAACGAACTCTCTGGAATTTCCAATAGTTTTAAAGCCAGACAAAGGAGAGAGGGGAAAAGGGGTCCAAATAATTAAAGATCTGGATGATCTGAAATACAGTCTCTCTAATCTTTCGGAAGCTCATATCCTTCAGGAATTTATTGATGGTAAGGAATTTGGTGTGTTTTATTACCGATATCCCGGTAATGAAAATGGGAATATTTTCTCTATAACTAAAAAACATAAACTATCCGTAACGGGAGATGGTAGACAAACTTTAGAACAGTTAATACTAAGAGACTCAAGAGCCGTTTTTATGGCTCAAACTCATTTTAATAAGCATTTAGATGATCTTTATTCCGTACCTAAAGAAGGTGAAAAAGTAATACTTACTGAGCTTGGTACGCATTCCCGTGGTTCACTTTTTCTTGATGGTTCTGAATTGATCTCAGATACCTTGATCAAAAAGATCGATGAGATTAGTAAAAGTTTTAAAGACGGGTTTTATTTTGGAAGATACGACTTGATCACCGGTTCTGGAGAAGAATTAACAAAGGGAGAGAATATTAAAGTAATCGAGTTAAATGGGGTAACTTCTGAATCCACAAATATTTATGATCCGGAGCATAGCTTTTTATTCGCTGTTAAAACTCTGATGAAACAATGGAGAATTGCTTTTGAAATTGGAACACAGAATCACAAAAGAGGTGTTTCAATTCCTTCATTAAAACACATGCTTTCTGTGATATTTACTTCGTGATCAGCGTTTAGCTCCAAAAAAAGATTTTAGCAAATACTCAGAATCCATTTCCAGAATTCCCTGAATAACTTCTATCTGATGATTAAGGTTATTATTTGCTGTGATGTTAAAAAGAGAGCCGGAACCTCCTGAAGCTGAATCTGAAGCTCCGTAGACAATGGTATCAATTTTAGACCAAACCAAAGCCCCTGCACACATCGGGCAAGGCTCTAATGTCACGTATAAAGTGCATCCTTTTAGATATTTATTTCCCAAGGTCTCGCAGGCAGCAGAGATTGCAATCATTTCAGCGTGGGCAGTAGGATCACTTAGTTTTTCAACCTGATTATATCCTTTGCCAATGATCATATTATCTTTAACCACAATAGCGCCCACAGGAATTTCTCCCTCTTCAAAAGCTTGTTCTGCAAGCATTAAAGCCTTCGCCATGTGTTGTTGATGAGTATTCCAGAGTGCCGGATTTTTTTCTTTCTTCAAATGCGGAAAAAGTATTAGTTTCTATTTCTAATTAAATCAAAATAATGCTCTCAGAAGAAGAAAACATCAAAAAATATCTTGAATCAGTAATCAGGACTATACCTGATTTTCCTAAACCAGGAATTCAATTTAAAGACATAACCACACTGTTAAGCGACAAGAAAGCTTTGCAGCTTACAACTAAAGCTTTATGCGATCCTTATCACAATTCAGATTGTGATATAGTAGTAGGTCTTGAGTCAAGAGGATTTTTGTTCGGTACCAACATGGCGGAAGTTCTAAATGCTTCTTTTGTTCCGGTAAGAAAGCCCGGTAAACTTCCCTCTGAGACGATAAGTGAATCTTATGATTTAGAGTATGGTACGGATTCTGTAGAAATTCACAAGGACGCCATTAAAGATGGAGACCGAGTTATTATTCATGATGACCTGATAGCTACAGGAGGAACAGCTTTTGCAGCTTCAAAACTGGTTAAAAGATTAGGAGGCGTAGTAATTGGATATTCTTTTATCATTGAATTAGGCTTTTTGAAGGGGAGAGAGAAACTAGATCACGAAATTATAGAGAGCGTTTTAATTATGTAGTCGGGAACTTAATTGCACAACTCTTATACAAATGATTGAATAACCATCAATCATAATACAAGGAGTTGGCAATGAAGTATCCAAGAATTTCCCTTTTTGTTTTTATGGCAGTTTTATTGTTTGCATCTGCCTGTAAAACATTCGAAGTAAAAAATGTAAACTACGCACAGCAAGTTGAAAGTGTACTCACTCCTACAGATAATGGAGATGTAACAGATTCCAGATACGGCATCGCTTTTAACATTTTGCCTTTCCAATACGAAGAAATGAAAGACAGCTCATCTGTTTTAGTTGATGAAGTCAGATTGATTCGTAACCAAAACGGGTTTTATTTTATCACTGCCGATGGTTTTAACAATGTGTATGTGATGGAGCCTATCAACAGCGGATTAAAGCTTAAAGAGAAGATCAATGTCACAGAACAGGGACTTGTATCTCCGGCATTTAATCTACGATCCCCATTTGTTCAGCTTATTGATACAGCAACTTCAGAAACATTTACACTCAACGAAAAAGGAATTAAAAAAGAGGAGAGCAAATCATGAAACGTTCACTAAATTTATTGACCTTATTATTGCTCTTTGCAGTAAATAGTACAGCTTTATTTGCACAGCAATCTGACTTCCAGATAAAGAAAGATTTTGAAAATCGACATGCAGAGTTATTGACTAACATTGAATTGGCTCAAAAAGTCAATGAAATTGATAGCCTCATAATGGTTATAGATGATTTCAAATCGAATTTTTCAGAACACAGCGAAATGCTTGATTACGCACTTTATCCTGAATCTTTTGATTCTAAAGTCGCAAATTTGAAAAGTGAAGCGAGATCATCAGAACACAAATTACTTATCATTGAAAATCAGGCTGAAAGATTATCAGAGCTTACTGTAGAAGTAACAAGATTCAGATCAGAGCTTTCAAACTTAAATTCCAGAAGTGATTCATTGAGAAATGCGATCACAGAATCTCAGGAAAGCGAAAGAAAGCTATCTCAACTTGTTACCAGATATCGTAAAAGTGTAGAAGAAAGAGATGAATTTATCTTTGATATGGTTGACTCATTGTTTGTTACTTACAATCAATTAGCTCCGGGAACTATTGAAGAACTTTCAAAGAAAGATGGATCAGGAACTATAAAATCAGGTGATAATCCATTGGTTATTATTGATTCTATTCTTGAAGAAAATATCGAAACTCTGAAAGCAGGTTCAAATACCTTTTCTACTGAAGATTATTTGAGAATCTATGCTCTGCAAACAAAAGTAAATGATGTTTGGAATAGTATAGGTGATAATCTGGTAGAGATTTATGGTGGCAACGATAAAGCAAAATGGAAGAAGAGTATAGAAAGTGATCTTAAAGATTGGAAATCTAGCGCTTCTTTATCAATGTGGAATTCTCTTGATGGATATCTGGAGCAAAAGAATGTGGAATTAGGAGCTTTTGACAATAACTCCAGTTTCTTTATGGCTCTTGATAGTTTTGTCTCTAAAGCTTCCAAAAAAAGTGATGAAGAGATAATCAGCAGCAGTACATACGAAGATTTTAAGACATTTAGTGAGTTCTGGACTACCAAAGTTATGGATGAGTGGAACAACTACTTAGTAGAATCAGATGTGTTAACTGCATCACAAATAGCTACTATAGACGGTAAGGTTGACAACTGGGGAGACAGCTCAGAACCTTTTCCAACAAGTTTGCTCATTATATTTGGAATAGGACTGCTTGCAATCATTGGCTTGATAATAGCATTGGTTGTTAAGTAAAAAGTTATCATAAAATTCGAAAAAGGCTAGTCAATAGACTAGTCTTTTTTTATACTGATCAAAAAGGTCTCTTTTATGAAAAAATTACTGTTCTTTTTCCTGTTTGCTGTACTGTCTCTTTCCGGTTTGAATGCTCAGAATATATTAGGTACTTCAGATTCAGCTACGCTTATTTTTGTCAGACACGCTGAAAAAGCAGACGATGGTACAAGAAATCCACCATTAACAAAGGAAGGCGAAGCAAGAGCAGAACGTATAAAAGCAATGTTGAAAAAAGCTTATTCAAAAGTAGATGCAGTTTATTCAACGGAATATAAAAGGACGGAATTGACAGCTCTTCCTACATCAAAGGAATTTGATCTAGAAATACAAAGTTACGATCCAAGAGCCCCAAAAGTATTTATAAAAAAACTCGTTAAAGATCATCAGGGAGAAGTAGTGCTTATAGTTGGCCATTCAAATACTACTCCGTTTCTGGTTAACATGGTAATTGGAGAAGAAAAGTTTGTTCAACTGGATGAATCAGCCTACGATGATGTGTTTATTGTGAAATCTAAAGAAGTAGGGAAAGGAACAGTCGAAGTTAAATCTTCAGCTATTAAAAAATAATTAAGGAAGAGCGAATTTCTTCCTGATCAACCATTCTGTACCCAGAAGTGTAAGAACTAGTACAAACCAAAATACATATCTAACTGGATATATATAGCTCTCCTTTATTTCTGTTCTGGACTGTAGGTTTGAAACGATCTCACTTGTTTCCCAGAATTCATTAGCCGATCCAAAATCAAAAAAACTACCTCCTGAGCCGGTCGAAATATTATTAAGCATTTCATCATTTCTAACAGTGTTAGCAAGCTCAATACTTGACTGTGAAACTAAAAATTCGCCGGTTTCGGTATCAATCTCCCTGTTTCCTTTTCTGGCTGTGGCCGAGAACTTATAATTCCCTTCCATTAAATTCGGTATCTGAAGTTGGTAATTGCCATTTCCAAGATTATCCATTGTATAATTAGCGGCGTAATCATCACTATTTAATGTGAATTCAATTACAGCATTACTTTCAATGTCTCCGGTTTCATTAATCAAACTGGCATTTATCATAGAAGATTCTCCTGAATTAAAAGCATTTTTTAAAGGCTTTATCTTCAACAATCTATTGTCGGGGTTCGATGAAGTCCAATCTACAAGGTTGATAATCAATTGTGTAATAAATGCTCGTTCATTGCTGTTAGGACTTAGGTACAGTTTATACCAACCTGAAGCATTCAGATCGCTTTTCCGGATATTTCCTTGCTCCAGAGTTGAGAGCAAGGGAGAGTTTGTAGATATATTCTGATATCTGGATGTTAACAACAGAGAAGCTTCAGGGTATTCATTGTAAGCATTTATAGAAGATTGAACAGGCGCAAAAGTATTGAGATTTGATTCTACTAGATCTAAGATAGGATGATCCGAACCCTGTGATGAAACCTCCATTTGAACATTAAAAATGTTGGGTGAATCATTGCCAATTATATTAAAAGCTTCAGAAGAAATAATGGACTCGCGATCAGGTAATAAAATAAAGAGGGTAGAGGTTTCTTTATTTTTTAATCCAAGTTCTGAAAATACATTTTCCGAAGGTTTCCCATGATAAATAATCAGATCATATTCACCAGATTCGTTCAGGTTTTTTAATCCGGAAATTGGACCTAAAGAAGTGTAGGTACTCAATTCAATATTTTCATCTGACATTAAAATAGACCTGAGGGCCTTTACATCCGGGTGAACAGCAGAGGCAATATGAAGAATTCTCTTTTTACTATCTAAAACATCAATTGAAAAAAAAGCAGTATTATTTTCGGATGACCATTCTTCTAGTCCTGAATTGATTTCTATTCGAAATTGCTTTAATCCGGGTTCAGTTAACTCCATTTCAAATTGAAGTTCATATATTTCTTTATCTTTTGAGAGAGAAAGAGATTTAGAATCTAATACTCGGTCATCTGATTTTAAATTTACAGTAACAGATCTGTTATCAAATCCGAATTGAGATATATCAACTAAAACCTGATGCATAGTATTAGTAAAACCAGTGCCATTAGTAGAGATATTCTGTATAGAAATATCTTTAACTTTAGTTGTATCACCAATTGCTATGGTATGGATAGGAATTGAAGAGTTTCTTGCTATAAGAACCGGATTCTTGCCGGAAGTAATTATTCCGTCACTTATAAGAATTACCGAAGAAAAATCTTCGTCAGCAGTAGTGATAGTTTCAACAGCGTTAAAAATGTTAGTGAGTGGATAAGTAACTGAGAACTCATCCGGATCTACACTTTGAATTGTTTCTCCAAAATTAAAGAATACCAAGTCAGTGTTATTCGGAGCATCTCTAAGATTAGCAATTACATTTTGATAACTCTCCTCGCCATTATAATCTCCTTTTTGAATGGAAGTACTTTCAGATCCGTCTAATAAAACAGCAATTTTCGGATTTACTATGATTTCTTCAATTGTTTTAAAAAAGGGATTTAGAAATAAAAACAATAAAACAATTAAAGAGATAGCTCTTAACGAACTTAAACTAAGCTTCCATGCTAATGAAATAGTAGAGTACTTTTTATAAGAGAACCAGGAAAGAAAACAAATCAGTAGTGCAACAATTACAGTTACAAAAACAGGAATAGTATTCTGTAACCCTTGAAATTCCACTTTACTTCAACTTCTCAATAATCATTTCAATTATTTTAACAGTAGTAAACCCTTCGGCTTCAGCAGCATAATTATTGACAATTCTGTGCCTTAGAACTGGTACTGCTAACGCTTGAATATCTTCTATAGTCACATTAAATCTACCTTCGGAGAGGGCACGGGCTTTTCCTCCAAGTATAAGGTATTGTGAAGCTCTGGGACCTGCTCCCCAGCTTAAGTATTTCTTTACAAAATCCGGTGCTTGTTCAGAATCAGGTCTTGTACACCCTACCAATTTAACAGCATAATCAAGAACAGTTTCTGGTACGGGAACTTTCCTTACTAGATCCTGCAACTCTTCGATCTTAGATTTATCCAGAATTGGAGAAAGCTTTTCCTTTTTAGTGGAAGTTGTTTGGCTGACAATCTTCTTTTCTTCGTCAAAGGTAGGATAATCAACCCAAATATTGAACATAAAGCGGTCTAACTGAGCTTCCGGAAGAGGATAAGTTCCTTCCTGTTCAATCGGATTTTGCGTTGCAAGAACAAAAAAAGGAGTGTCTAAGTGGTAGGTTTGTCCTGCAGTAGTGACATTATACTCTTGCATTCCTTCCAATAAAGCTGCCTGTGTTTTAGGCGGTGTTCTGTTAATCTCATCGGCGAGAACAATGTTGGCGAATATTGGTCCTTTAACAAACTTGAAAGCTTTCTTACCTGATTCTCTTTCTTCCTCAATGATCTCTGTACCTGTAATATCCCCGGGCATAAGGTCAGGTGTAAACTGAATTCGGTTAAAGGAAAGTCCTAACGTATCGGCTAGAGTATTGATCAAAAGCGTCTTTGCTAAGCCGGGAACTCCGATCAAAACACAATGTCCACGTGAAAAAAGTGAGATCAAAAGAAGGTTAATGATCTCATCCTGACCAATTATGATCTTATGGACTTCCTTTTTAATGGCATTAAAGGTTTCCGTAAACTCGTTAGCGGCTTCAACTGAATCTTTATTCTCTTTCGTCATTACCTTGCAACTACAGATTCTAATTTAGGAATTCTGTACTCCACATATATTTCCTCACGCAGTTCACGTAACCATTTCTGAAATATTCTTGTCTGCTTTTGTTGAAGAGCAATATTTTTAATTCTCTGGTAATCAACGTCTAAACTTGCAACATGCTCCGGAATTTGTCTGTCTAATCGAACGATACGATATGCCTTTCCGGCGTTAGCATTATTAGGATTAAAAAGCTTAGGTTCAGAAATAGACCCTACTTCATCCATCAATAATACAATTCGGTAAAGGGAGGGGTCTAGTCTGGTTAGCGGAATAAGTCGTTCTCCTGATTGTACATCAACAATCTTACCTCCTGATTTAGCAGTAGAAGGATCTTCACTATTTCTGATTGCCATCCCTGAAAAAGTAATATTCTCATTGTTTAACAGGCTATCTCTAATTGTAGTCAACTCTTGTATTGCAGTTTCGTCATCGAGCTGCTCTGCATCAATTCTAATAAGAATGTGACTTGTTTTGATCCTGTTTCCAACCCTCTCGTCTAACCTGATAATATGAAACCCGAATTCAGTTTCAACAACCTCGGAAATTTGACCTGGTTGCAATGCCGCTGCTGCTGCTGAATATTCAGATACCAATTCGTTTAACCCCATCATTGGAAGTTGACCTCCACGTTCTGAGGAACCATCCATACCATGTCGTTTTGCTAATTCCTCAAATGCTACACCATGGTTAAGAACGGAGTCTCTAAGAGATTCTGCGAATTTTAGCGAAGCATCTTTTGCATCCGTTTTGGCTTTTGGCAGCTTAACAATATGAGATAAAGCAACTTGTTCCGGAATAGTAGGGAGGGAGTCTTTGGGAATCGCCTCGAAAAACTCTTTCACTTCGGGTCTTGTGATCTGTATTTCGCTGAACTTGATCTGCTGCATTTGATTTGCAGTCATTTGCTGTCTGAAGTTATCCCTGAAATCGGCCTTTAGTTGGATAATTGACTTACCAAAAGCATCTTCGAGAGCTTGTTCACTACCGGCTTGTTGTATTAGTTGGGATACTCTGGCATCCATTTGCTGATTAACTTGTTCGTCTGAAATCGTAACAGAGTCAATCTTAGCTTTTTCCAATAACAATTTATTATCAATTTCAGATTCTAAGAAAGAATACCAAAGTTCTTTTGTGAAAGGAACATTTTGTTGGTTAAAACTAGCTTGTCTTATGTAGTCTGATACGCTCTGATCGATGTCAGATTTGAGTATAATTTGATCGTTAACCAATGCTACAATTTTATCAGCTGACTGAGGAGAGTTTTTCTGTTGAGCAAAAACAGAAACAGGGGTTAAAAATGACAGAAGTAAAATTAGTTTTAAATATCTCATTATTTAATTTGAGTTCAATGAATCGGAAGTAATTTCCTTATTAATATTATTTGGTAGAACGTTGTAAGTTCGTATTTCATTATTCGCTTCTGCTGCAAGATAAAGATTCTTTACATAGGTATTGTAAGCAATGCGTTTTTTTTCGAGTATTAACCATTCTTTTATTTGAATTAATAACCATTCCAAATCGGGATGTTCACCAACGGCCTTTTCTTCAAGTAACTGAACAAAATGGTACTTCCCGTTAATGTTTTCGATAATCGAAATTTCAGTCACACCTATGAGTCTTAAATAACGGTTTAAAGTATCAAATTCCTTTAACGCATTTGATTCCGGCCAAAAACGAGATGCGTTTTTAATAACCATTTCAGGTTGAAGAGAATAGTTTTGAGCTACTCTTTCCCAAGTATGGCCTTGCATAAGATCTCTTTTAGCATTTTGTGCGTCTACTAATGAAGAAGCTATAAGATGCCTGAACCTGATATACCGTTCATCCAACAGAAACTGATCCTTATTTTGCTGATAATAATCCTGAACTTCTTCTTCAGTAACGATGATCTTACTATTCAAATTATTTAGAACAGCTTCCTGAAATGAAATAGCAATCATATCTTGTCTGGCTCTTTCAATCCTTTTTTTAATTTCGGGCGAATCAGGGATTTTCAAACGTTCAGACTCCTGAAGTATCAACTGCTTTTCAATCCACTTTTCAATGAAATTATTATATGATAATACGCTATCTGATTGGAATTCACTCGAGGGTATACCGGCTTTAGCCTCCTCCATAGTTAAAACAGACCCATTCACTTCAGCTAATATAATATTATCAGAGTTTTGGTTTGTTTTGCAACCTACAAAAAGTGAACCTGAAAGTATTAGATACAACAAAGTTTTCATCTAAAGCTTTTCATCATTTTTAAAAGCGTTTCGTAATTTTTTGTAATCTGCTTTAATTTTAAATCTTTTCTTTAGCTCATTTAACCAAAGATCCTCTCTTTTAGGTTGATAGCTTGCCAGCAATCGATTAAATGCTTCTTCAAAATTCATTTTACGCGAGGGTAAAATTTCTTTTAAATAAAAGACTGCGGTTCTTTGTCTATAATCAAATGGTTCAGAAAAACTACCCGGACTCATTTGCTCTAATTTATCAAATGGATCATCAGTAAAAACACCTGTAGAATCTTTAACTACTGACACTCTAGGGTAATAAGACCTTAAACTATCAGGATGATTTCCATTCTTAATGAAATCTATACCTTTAGCTAGCGAAGTATCCGCAAACGAACTTAAGAGATAGTAAAAATGTCTTTTCGGGAAAGAATATTCAGCCTCATTATTTTCGTAGATCTTTACTAATTCAGACGTATCAACTGTAGCAGCGCTCCATAAGTAGGTGTCATTCACTTGATATACAGCCAAACCTTTCTGATAATTATCCAGTGTTTTCTGAAATTCAGGAAATTCAGAAACCGTAAGTTTCACTAGTACACTATCTATAGCATAAGTCTTAAAATCACTAAACCATTTATCTGAATATGATTTCGCAGATGCTTCAGGATGAGTTGCATCCAGATAATTATGATAATCCGTATCTGTAAACTTGTAATCTCTAAAGCTGAAAAGGTTTGTATTAGTCTCAGGAAATTCGATATTACTGATCTTAAGAGTATCAGACTGAGCAATTTTGGTATTGAAATTTTCCAAAACCTGCTGATTCACACTGTTCCTATAATTATTCATCAACCAATTAATAACAAATGAATTACTTTTTTTGAAATTTGGAGAATCTAAAAACTCTTTCATATACGTTTTCTTTTTCTCTTCTTCATTTCCGAAAGATTGCACAGAATCGATTCGGAAGATGTGATACCCATAAGATGTTTGTATTGGTTTAGAATAATCTATTTCGGTATCCAGTGCCATTACAGAGTCAACAAAACCAGTTTGATATCTACCATAATTAACCCAGCCTATTTTTCCTCCATTTGGAGCAGAAAGACCGTCATCACTAAATTCTAATACAACCTCGCTCCAAGGCCATCCGGCTTCCAACTTTTCAAAGGCAGTATCTACTTTCTCTTTAGAAGCTTGTGATCCTGCCCGGGTAAATATATGAGATACTTCACGAGATAAGGTTCGGGATCTTTTATCCTGAAGATGAACAATATGGTAACCGAATTGAGTTCTGAATGGCATAGAAACTTCACCAATCTTTAAACTGAATATTTGGTCCTCAAATTCTTTTACGGTAGTTCCTATACTAAACCAAGGTAGATCGCCGCCCATTGACCGTCCATTTTGAGTACTCGAATATTGGCGGTCAAGCTCTGAAAAATCAGTTCCATTAAGAAATTTATTACGAGCTTCAATTAATTTTTGATAGGCTTCAAGAGTATCTTCCGGTGATGCATTATTATTTAATGCAATTAGTATATGTTCACTCTTAAGTTCATTTGAAGCTCTGTCGTAATACTTTTCAAACTCCGTCTCTTTAATTTTGTTTTCTAACCAATAAGAGTATGATGCTTGTTTTGAGTATTGTCCCAGTTCACTCAGAAGCTGCTCATCTTTCAGGATACCTTCTTTTTCAGCAAACTGAATTTTAGCTTTATACTCCAGATAGATGGGTAAAAAATCTTCCAATTCTTTAAGTGAAGGAGAACTGTTTGGGAATGTATTGACATTCGCTTTAAGCTCTCCGTAAGTTATCTTTTCTTTCCCGACTGTTCCAACAACAGTTTTATCGTTTTTAGATTGGGAAATTGAAAGAGTTGAACAAATTGAAATAATTAAAAGGCATAAGCCTAGCTTTCTATCTAGTCCGTTCATTTAAGAAATCATATTTTTTTGATGTTAGTCTTTATTTTTAAAAAAGCATTCCTGCAATAGTTGCTGTCATCATCGTTGCCATAGTACCTGCAAAAACAGCTTTTATTCCGAATTTAGCTAAATCAGATTTTCTGTCCGGAGCAATACCACCAATTCCTCCGATCTGAATAGCAATTGAAGAAAAATTAGCAAAACCACATAACGCAAAAGTTGCCATTGCAATAGTTTTAGGTGAAATATTTGCGGCTGATACTTCATCTGCCAATTTGAGATATGCAACAAACTCATTCAAAACAATTTTAGTACCTATTAAACTTCCCATGGTAGTTGCGTCAGCCCATTCAACACCAATTATCCAGGCGATGGGAGCGAGAATCCAGCCTAAAACCATTTCGATACTCAGTTGAGCTCCCAGCAAACCTGTTAAACCGGTTAAGTCAGAGATCCAACCGAAAAACCCATTAAACATTGCTAGTAATGCTATGAACGCCAATAGCATAGCGCCTACATTTAAAGCTAGTTTTAAGCCTACACTAGCTCCGGTAGCAGCGGCATCGATTCCGTTAGCATCTGTTTTTTCAACTGTAATTGATACATCACCGGCAGTGGCTGCTTCTTCTGTTTCAGGATAAAGAATTTTAGCAATTACCAATGCAGCAGGGGCAGCCATCAAACTAGCACCTAATAATCGTTCGGCAAACAGTTGTTGGGCAACTTGAATTTCAAGACCATTAGCAGCCGCAAATGAGGTTCCAAGCATAGCTACATACGCGGCCATAACTCCTCCGGCAATTGTTGCCATTCCACCTGTCATAACAGCGAGTAGTTCGGACTTGGTCATTTTACTTATGAAAGGCTTGATCACTAAAGGCGCTTCTGTTTGTCCTACGAAAATATTAGAAATAACCGACAATGTTTCAGCTCCTGAAGTTCCAAGCAATTTCTGCATACCTTTTGATAGTACTCTTACTATAAATTGCAGCACCCCATAATGATAGAGAAGGGCGGTTAAGGAAGCAAAGAAGATAATGGTAGGTAAAACCTGAAACGCAAATATTACTCCCAAGCTTTCCTGATATTCCGGACCTTTTCCGAGAAAGCTAAACAAGAAAGAAGCTCCTTCGGTCGTATACTGCAAAACAATAACAAAGAAGCTCGCAATTTGTTTAAAAAGTAATTTTGGCCACCCTAGTGGTGAAAAGATCGCTTCTATCTGATCAGATTTAAGAATAAAAATAGCTAAAATAAACTGGATACTGAGTCCTGTTCCTACTAAACGCCAGTTAATTCTTTTTTTGTTATTTGAGAACAGAAAAGCAATTCCAATAATTGCTACCATTCCAAGTATCCCGCGTAATATATTTTCCATTAAGAGTTTTCTAAGTTTAAATTATCTTCTTCCTGAGGTGCGACTTTTGGTTGTAAAAACGGTCTGATCGGCCTCCCGCGCCTTCTATCTACAGAAGGACGGAAACAATGCCTGGCACGAGGCTCATAGGCATCGTATTCTCCTACCAACACTTTGTTGGTATCTTCTATTACTCTTTGAGAGAAATTTGCCATTGTTCCACTTTCCGCACAAACAGCATGGAGCTTTGTAACATATTCTGCAACAGCTAAAAGATAGGGCATAGGTCCAAAGGGTTTTCCTTCAAAATCCATATCAAGTCCGGCTACTATAACTCTTTTGCCATCATTAGCGAGCACATTTACAATATCAACAATTCGTTCATCAAAGAACTGAGCCTCGTCTATACAAACTACTTTGGCATTAGATGTGAGTAATACTATTTGATCTGCAGTGTCCACCAAAATGCTTGGGAGTGCAGTTTCATTATGAGAAACAACTTCTGTATCACTGTATCTTTTATCAATAGCCGGTTTTACAACTACAACTTCTTGCCCTGCTATATGAGCTCGTTTAGCCCGACGTATCAGTTCTTCCGTTTTTCCACTAAACATTCCTCCACAAACAACTTCAATCCATCCATATTCTCTGGGAGCAAACGAGGGTTCATTAATCATCAATTTTATCTTCTTTTAGAGAGATTGCCAATCGTTGTAATATATTAGGGCGAATAACAAAAGGAAAGGAAATCTGATATTTAGATGTTAGATTAATATATAACTCTGACTTTCTATCTGAAAAATGCTAAACAAGAAACTAATATGCCGAACAGAAACGAATCTTTAAACCTTTTAAATCAATATATAGAAGGAGAGAGCCTGTTACATCATTCTAAAATGGTTGCAAAAGCAATGGAAGCTTATGCAACAGAACTAGGAAAAGAAGCTACCGTAGTTGAAGAGTGGTGGACAGCAGGACTTCTTCATGATCTGGATTGGGAAAAATTTCCTGATGAACATCCAAATAAAGCTATAAATGATATTTTACCTGCTCACGATTATTCAAAGGAAGTCATCGATGCCATTAAAGCACATGCACCTGAAAGAACCGGTAAAGCTCCTGAGGCAGAAATTGAACGATATCTCTTTGCATGTGATGAGCTTTCGGGATTTATGCATGCAGTGTCATTGATGCGTCCTACAGGTTTTGAAGGAATGAAAGTGAAATCGGTAAATAAAAAACTCAAAACTTTAAAATTCGCTGAAAGTGTACCCAGAGATGACATTAAAAAAGGTGCTGAACTCATCAATAAAGAACTGAATGATCATATATCCTTTTTGATATCCGTATTTTCTTAAACAAAAGACTAGGTTCAGTCTATCTTTCAAAATATTAGAATCAAATGGAATTTTTTGAAAATTGCTCTAAATTAAGTTAATTGTTCTATCCTCTAACTTAAGTAGAATTAGTTATGAAACAGATATCAATTCTCTCTTGTCTGATTGTAATAGTAACTAGCTATTCAGTCTCTGCTCAAAATTATAGCACTAATTACTCTCATACCAATCATAAAGTTTTTTATCAAACGAATGGTCTTCATTACGATCTGTTCGATGAATATGAGTATGACAATCAATTTGGTGCTTATCGGTATTTACCAACACTTCAATCAATTCGGTATAACAGAGTGGATGCTCTTTTTGTTGGGGTAGGTTCAGATTTTACTGATCCGAACTCTGAAATTTTAAATATTGGTGGAGTTGATTTTGATGGATTCATAGGATACTCAACCGGTCAAAAAGACTGGCAGTACAGAGCTTCTGCTACTAAAACATTTGGAAATTGGATTTTATTTGGGGGAGAATTAACGAGTAGTTCTGCCACTAATGATCTCTGGAGAACAGGGCTTTCTGAAAATTCTATCACTACATTAGTAGCCGGGTATGATTACCACGACTATTATAAAGCTGAGGGTTACGGAGTATTTTCTGAGATTAATTTGGGAAGACTTATAAGTCTTGGCGCAAGTTATAATTACACTACTTATAGTACCTTAGAAAATAACACGGAGTATTCATTTTTTGGAGATGGAAATATAGGTCGATTAAATCCAGCAATTGACCCTTCAACAGATATGATCGATCAGGAAAGTATTGGTCTGAGACTTACTTTAAACAAGAAAGGTTATACAAAAGGAATTATAACCAGTAAGTTTTTAGCAGAGGCTGAGCTTTCTGACGCAGGTTTTGCTAATGATTTCAACTATAATAAATTTGAGATAACTACTCTAAACTACTTAAAACTTGATGATCATACTCTTTTTAAATTGAGAGTTAAAGCTGGTTCGATCACAGGTGAAGTACCTGAATTTAAAAACTTTGCTTTAGGTGGAATTGGCTCACTACGCGCTACAGGATATAAATTCTACAGAGGAAACAGAATGTTTATGAGTAACGCAGAGGTAGTTTTTGGTGATCTATGGGACTACGATGATGGTGAACTTGAAATAGACGGACTTTACTTAACACTATTTTTGGATTCTGGTTGGACCGATTTTGTGGACTCAAATTCTAATGATCCTTTTTCAGGATTTGAGTCATTAGGAGTTAAGACACTAACTCATAACATTGGAGCCGGTATTGGTACTGGATTTATCAGACTCGAAGTCGCTACACCGATAGCAGGTTCGGACGGGTTTACTTCTCTTTGGGTTAGATTAAATCCTACATTCTGATATTTATATCAAAACTCTTTAAAAGCTGACCATCCTGGTTGGCTTTTTCTTTTTACTTCATTACATAATTTTTACATATAGTTAAAGTTTGCTATTTTGATGTATGAAGAAATTCGTTTTAAAGAAAGAAGAGCTAAAGCTTCGACCTGAAGAGTTTTCTATTCCATACTCAGAATTGCTTAATGAGAAGCAATTAAGTGCTGTATTCTTCGATAAAGGACCGGCATTGATCATAGCAGGAGCCGGAACCGGAAAAACCAGAACTTTAGTCTATCGTGTAGCACGATTGGTTGAAAGTGGGATTGATCCATCGAATATTCTTTTATTAACGTTTACAAGACATTCTGCAAAAGAAATGCTAAATCGGGCAAGCAATATTCTCGACGACAGATGCAAAAGAGTAAAAGGAGGGACGTTTCATTTTTATTGTAGCCAGATCCTTCATCGCTATGCTGAAAGAATAGGATATCCCAACAATTTCACGATCATAGATTCAGCAGATGCTTTAGAAGTCATTCAGTTTATACGAACTAAACTCAATCTTCATAAAAAGAATAAACGCTTCCCAAATAAAAATACTCTTTTAAAAATAATTAGTACTGCTGTAAATAAGCATTTAGATCTTCGAGTGGTTGTTATGGATCAATATCCACAATTTGCTGAAGCCATAGATAAGATAGAAGACGTTGCAGTTGGATATTCCGAATACAAAGAAAAAAACTTTGTTATGGACTTTGATGACCTTCTCATAAAAACTACGCAACTTCTTGAACAGCATGAAGATATAAGAATTAAAATAGCTTCTGACCATAAATTTGTAATGGTAGATGAGTACCAGGATACAAATCAGCTTCAAGCAGACCTGACTAAACTATTTTCAAGTGTCCATAAAAATGTAATGGCCGTAGGAGATGATGCTCAAAGTATTTATTCATTTCGTGGTGCTGATCATCAAAATATAATGGAGTTTCCGGACATTTTTGATAATACGACGATCATAAAGCTTGAAGAAAATTACAGATCCACTCCACAAGTGTTAAATGCTGCTAATAACCTATTAAAGCAGGCTTCTTTTAAATTTGATAAAGAATTGTATTCAAAAAAAGAAGATTCAGATTTGCCGGCTCTGGTGCAAGCGCCCAGTGAGCATGATCAAAGTCGTTTTATTTCACAGGTGATATTGCATTTAAGAGAGCAGGATATAGATTTAAACGAAATTGCAGTTTTATTCAGAAGTGGCAGAGATTCTTACGATCTGGAAGTTGAATTGAATAGGAAAAACATTCCCTTTGTAAAGTTTGGTGGTCAAAAATTTACCGAGGCAGCTCACATAAAAGATGTATTAGCACACGTTCGGGTTATCGTTAATCCTATGGATACAATAGCGTGGAACAGAGTTTTAATGCTAATTGACGGAATAGGTCCTAAAACAGCGCAAGATCTTTTTGAATGGATAAGATTGGCAAAAAACCCCTACGATCTTGGTATGGCTGATACAGTAAGTAAATCTTACTTAAAGCAGATGGAAAAATTGAGTAAACTTCTTCAATCTTTCAAAAACTCTGAATACTCTGTGTCAGAAGTAATAGAAAACATAGTAGAATATTACAGAGTTTTCTGTGAAAAAAGATACGACGATTATCCTAAGAGGTTAAAAGACCTGGAAGCTTTTGTTAATATTTCAACCGGATTTAGTTCGCTCTCAAAAATGTTAGAAGAACTGGCGCTGGATCCAATTTCTGCCACTGCAGTTGATACTGAAGAAAAGGTGCATGAAGAAGCGCCCCTTGTATTAAGTACAATTCATTCAGCTAAAGGTTTAGAGTGGAAACATGTTTTTATAATTCAATGCTTAGATGGAATAATTCCTTCTGCATACTCAGTAGAGGATGATGAAAAACTGGATGAGGAACTACGATTATTGTACGTGGCAACAACGCGGGCAGAAGAGATGTTATACTACACTTATCCTATGCTCGCACAATCAGCTTATGGAGACTACTTTACAAACCCTTCAAGATTTCTAAAAGAGCTAGAGAAAGATACTATAGAAGAGTGGCAACTTGAAGAAGAAAAAACTCCTGAGTTAGCCGAACTAAGCGACCCAAAAAAGTTAAACAATTAAGTCGTTGTTATCTTTTTTCAGGAACTCTCTTTGATGATACATTTCATAAAAAAGCCATAAAACAGGGTATATTGGAAAGAAAATAGCAATAGCGATCTCGGTTTTAGAACCTCTTGGCTTTCCTCCGTCAACAGGTAAAGTTATACCTGCAATGCCTGCAACCCAAAGTATAAATAAAACAAAAAGACCTAACGCGAGAACCAAAGCTCCTAAAAATCCTATTTCAGTGTAGAATGTTTTTAACATATAAGTTGGGCTATAATAGTTGTATATTTACTGTTCTAATTTATAAAGACAAATTCATAAATGCTCCCAGTAGTTTCCATTGTTGGAAGACCTAATGTAGGTAAATCAACTATATTTAACAGATTAATAGGTAAAAGAAAAGCAATAGTTCATGACGAATACGGTGTGACCCGAGATAGACACTACGGGCAATCTTATTGGAACGGTATAGATTTTAATGTGATAGATACTGGAGGTTATCTGCCTGATGATATGAATGTGATGGTTGTAGGTATCCGTGAACAGGTTCACATAGCTTTGGAAGAATCTGATGTGATTCTGTTTGTAGTTGATGCAGAGCATGGAATAAACACCTTAGATAGGTCAGTATCCCAACTGCTGCGCCAGCAAGAGAAGCCTGTACTTTTAGTAGCCAATAAAGCCGATAATGAAATGAGAAGGTTAAATGCATCAGAATTCTATGAATTAGGGTTTGATGAAATATTTCCTATTTCCGGAATAAGCGGCATCGGAACCGGAGACCTTTTAGATAAAGTTACAGATCTACTCCCCGAAGCTATAAAAGAAGAAGAAGACCCATCACCAAAAGTCGCTTTTATTGGTCGCCCAAATGTTGGTAAAAGTAGTCTGGTAAACGCCTTATTAGATGATGAACGATGCATTGTAACCGATATAGCCGGAACTACAAGAGATACCATTAACAGTAAATTGAATTTTAATGGTAAAGATTACGTGTTAGTGGATACAGCTGGACTTCGTAAACGAACTAAAGTGAAGGAAAACATTGAGTTCTACAGTACAGTAAGAACTGCAAGAGCAATTCAGGAATGTGATGTTGCCGTCCTTATCTTAGATGCTATGAGGGGCTTTGAAGATCAGGATAAAAGAGTTTTAAGAGAAGCTGAAAAGTATAATAAAGCGCTGATTATACTATTGAATAAGTGGGACTTAGTAACAGAAAAGGATACCCATACTGTTAAGGATTTCGAAAATTATATTTATGAATCTACGCCACAGTTAGATTATGTTCCTATTCTTACTATTTCAGCACTGAATAAAAAAAGAGTCCACAAAGTAATGGATGTTGTAGAAGAAGTAATTCAGGAGAGGAAAAAGGAGATAGGCACTTCAGAATTCAACAATTTCATTGAAGACATGTTATCGATGAGGCCATTACCAATGAAAAGAGGCCGGCAACTTAAAATTCAGTATGGAACTCAAGTAAAATCAAATCCACCCGTATTTAAATTTTTCATGAACAGCCCTCAAGATCTTCCTCCAAACTACAGAAGATTCATAGAAAATCAGCTGCGTGAACGGTATGGATTCAAAGGTGTTCCAATAACAATGGTGTTCCGTCAAAAATAATTGATAAAAACAGGAATAATCTTTGAAGCTGATGTTACAAAGGTTTATTTTTGAATATAAATTCGAACTATACTTCTGACCAATTTAGATGGCTAAGAATCTCGAGAAACCAGTTTTAAATGCTTTAAGTAGCAATCAAAAGAATGAGCGAAAGCTTAATTTCTTAGAAAGAATATATTTACCTGAGATATTCAAAGGGCTTTGGTACACATTCAAACAAATGTTTCAGCCAAGGTTTACAATGAACTATCCTGAAGAGAAATGGACTCCACCTGCAATTTTCAGAGGAAGACCTGTTTTGGTTGAAGATCATGGTAAAGAACGTTGTGTAGCATGTGGATTGTGTGCTCGCGCTTGCCCGCCTCTCGCTATAAGTATGCAGGCTTCGGAGACGGAAGATGAAAAAGAACGTTTCCCGGATTTCTTCGAAATAAATATGTTAAGGTGCATCTACTGCGGATACTGTGAAGAAGTTTGCCCGGAAGAGGCAATTGTAATGAGTAAAGACTATGATATAGTTTTTGAATCCAGAGAGGATGCAGTTTACGATAAAGAACGATTGCTTGTACCAAAAGAAGATCTGGAAGAAAGACTTGAGTACTTAAAAACTTACAAAAATACTCAGTTTGGTAATTTTTGGGACTTTCAGGAAGAAAATAATATTCATTCTGTTCGAGACAGAGATACAGATTGGAATACCGGACTTTCTTTAGTAGATATGATTAAAACTCAAGACAAAAACGACGCTGCTCCGGCATCTAAGACTTGGAAATAATTTAAATCTAACCTGGTTAGTTTGATAAATCAGCAACAGCTTGATCATCTCATAAATGATATTGAGTATCTCAAATATGAAATACAGTCGCTTAATAAAGTCATAAGCTTTGTTCCTTATTCCCGGAAACCTTTAGGTGGGGAATCTATAATTGAGAACTTATTATCTATCAATTCTACACAATCCAGAATTGCAACTGTACTAGAAGCATTAAAAAAACAGGGAGAAGGATTAGAGTTAGAAGACTTCTTAATTTTTGATAGGGTAGAGCTCACAGAAGAAGAAGTTGAGAACCTAAGTGTTTCTACTGTTTTAAAGGACATTGAAGTACTTAGAACGGATTTAATTAAATTTCTTAGAGATAAACCACCATCTTATTTTGAAATTGAAATGACTGAGGAATCTAAAACCGTTTCAGTTTTAGATGTTTTATGGGCTATGGTTACTGAAGAAAGAAAATCCTTGAAAGAAATAGCTCAACTAGTGCTCACTTATCAGTCTGATAAACAATTCCAGAGAGAAATAGCCTCAAGACCCAAGCATTAATTTATGGATCTATCAAGTTGGTTAAGTCTTCTAAATGTATTAGTGCTACTGTTTTCATTATTTCAGCTTGTCAATGTTATCATCGTTAAAAAATCTTCTTTTTTGATTCTTTTGAGTTCTGCACTACTAACTTATTTGATTTCAAATGTTATCTATTTAATTGATGATGCACTAGTTATAACCATTCGCTTCCTGAATACCGCAAGTTTAGTTTGCATACTAAGTGCATTATTTAATCTGATACGGGAATCAAAACCAATATTCGCCAGGTTTCCAACAATTTTAGGTTATCTGCCTTTTGTAATTCTTCTGTTCATCCCTTTAATTCTGGATCAGTCAGTTATCTATAACCTGATATTAGGCACGTTTCAAGGAGGGGCACTTATTGTCTCAATTTTGATTTTCTCAATAAATCAAAAAAACGAGAAGAATTACTCACTACTGATTATTGGTACTTTAGTATGTTTAATTGCATTCATTTTCTTTTGGATGATCCCATTGACAGATATACAAAGTACCGTGGTTACAGAATTACTATTGATTGCAGGCGTGTTACTGATCTCGCTTGGAACGAAAAAATCTCAATTAAATAATCCAAATGGCCGATCTATTATATAAAAGTGCTCCTGACTTTACATTACAAAACACCAAAGGTGAAAAGATAAACCTTAAAGATTATGAAGGGGAGAAGAATGTAGTTCTATTATTTTTTCCTTTGGCATTTACCAGTACTTGTACAAAAGAATTGTGCCATACACGAGATAATCTAAAGATGTACAATTCTTTAGACGCTGAGATACTTGGAATAAGTATAGATACTTTCTTTACACTTAAAGAATTTAAAGAATCACAAAACATTAACTTCCAACTTTTGAGCGATTTCAATAAAGAAGCCTCACTAAAATATGATGTTTTATACGAAGATTTTTTTGGTATGAAAGGAGTTTCAAAAAGATCTGTATTCATTATTAATAAAGAAGGAATAATTGTTCATACTGAGATATTAGAAAACGCGAATGAACTACCAAATTTTCAGAAAATAGAAGAAGAGTTAATGAAGTTAAATTGATTAACTTTACATAATATATATTATACGACACTTGTTGTATCATATGAATTAAATCTAACATACTTAAACGAGCCTTAACATTTACTTAGCTGCAAACAGTGTATATTTAAAATTAACTAAGAGACTCCTATGAATGTATTAATTATAGAAGACGACAAAGTATTATCACTGTTGTTATCCAAGATGGTTGAGAGATTGAATTATCGAGTAGTCGGAATATACGCTAAAGGATCAGATGCGATTACTAAAGTTCAAGAGCTTGATCCCGATCTAGTCTTAATGGATATAATGTTAGAAGATGATATCGATGGAATTGAAGCTACCAAAGAGTTTCAAAAAACTAATACTACATCTAAAGTTATCTTTATAACTGGAAATTCTGACTCTTATAACAGAGAGAGAGCAAATTCTACCGACCATATAGACTATTTGGTTAAACCTATAAGCTTAGACGATCTTAAAAATACTATCGAAAAGATTTAGTAATTAGTCTTTAGCCATTTTAAATAAAATAGGGATCGTATACTTTACAGGCACTGGTTTGCCGCGTTGCATACCGGGTTTGAATTTAGCTAGCTTTATTACTCTTAGTGCCTCCTCATCACAACCACCTCCGATGCCTCGTAATACAATCGGTTTTGTAACATTACCCTCTTTGCTAATTACAAACTGAACGACTACTCTGCCTTCTATATTTGCTTGCACAGCCACATTAGGATAAATTACTTTAGATTGAAGGTCACGAAGACCGTTAATTAAAACCGGTGGTTGTTCTACTACTACAAAAACCTGTTCTTCTTCTGTATCATTTTCATTTTGTGGCAAAGGCGGTGGCCCTAAAGTTATGATCTGATCGAAATCAATTTCTGAGCTCATGAAAATAATTTCATCTTCAATGATCTCATCATTGGGTACTTCGATAGGAACCACTGGTCTTGGAGGTGGCGGCACTTTAAGCTCTTGTTTAGTTTGAATAGTTTTCTCTAAAAAAACTATTTCTTCATGTTGCTCGAAATTAGTTTTAATAATTTCGTTAGAAGAAATATCAATTCGGGTTAACAAATTCAAAATACCAAGAGAAAGTATTAAACCAGTCTCAAAAAAAAGAAGATAGTTTTTCTTAAGATTGATTTTGCGGAATTTTATAGATCTGTGATTTTTCATCTTAACCTCCTTAATTCTTATCTGAAATTAAAACAGAATTATGAAGAAATGATGAATTACAGACTCAAAAACAGAAATCTAGAACTCTAGTCGTAGTGCTTTATTTTAATGCTGTAATCTCCTTTTTTGGACGGTTTAAGATCTATTTTATCGATTATAGCATCTAAGGTTAGGCTTCCAAACAGTTTAATTATTTTAAAATCCCCTTCTTTTTCTGTTTTAATGGAATTCTTTACTCTTAGTGGGTCAATAACTACTAGGATCAAGTCCTTATGTTTGTGGATATCCAGGTTTACATAATTCTCTAAATCCTTCTCATCAATACATTTAATAAAGCCGAGTTCGTCTAGACTTTTTGGATGAAATGTTCCTTCAGAAGCAATTTCTTTCCAGTTTTGATCGTCAATTACAGTAAATAGTAAATCGTAATCCATTTCTTTTAATTATATGAATAGTGTATAATTGCATCGCCCTTATTTACTACAGGACAATAGTTTAAACCAATAACCCTACCCTCTTTAGGGGCTAATATTTTGGCATGAAGTTCTCCATAGGCTCCATTGATATATCCAAGAGGCTGTTTTTTCTTAAAAGTTTCTCCGAGTTTTATTGACGGTGAAAACAGACCTGCATAACTAGACCTGATCCAGCTAGAGGAACTATAAATTTCAGTGCTATGTCCCTCCTTTTTAAAGTCTACCATCCCTAAATGATTCATTAGTCTTAATGTACCATTTAAAGCTTCTTTAATTCCGAACTCATCGAATCTTAATGATTCTCCTGTCTCATAAACCAAAATATTTTTTCCTTTTCTAAATGAAGCGCTTCTAAATGACTTAGGAATTAACTTTGAGTTAATTATTAAAGGCGGTTGAAATGCTTTTGCAAGATCAAGAGCTTCATCATTAGACAGATCTACTCTTATCTGTGGATAATTAGATCTACTAGCACCACCGGTATGAAAATCTATACCACAATCTATATGTGGGATTATATTTTTCATAATAGTGTAGGCTAAAAGCTTAGCTAACGAACCTCCCTTTCTAACGCCCGGAAAACTACGATTTATATCCTTTCCATCAGGAAGCCCTCTTGAATTTTGAATAAAGCCATAGATATTCACTATAGGAATAGCGATAACTGTTCCCCGATCAGGAATTACATCACCTGAATCGATCAATCGTCTTATAATCTCAACGCCATTTAGCTCATCACCGTGTAAACCACCGGTTAACAAAATCGTAGGTCCATCATTTTCTGACCTGTAAACGTGAACAGGAAGACTTATTGATGTTCTGGTTGGCAAGCTTGCAATATCAAAATTGATAATTTTGTTTTCGCCCGGCCTTATTTTTTCTTTATTTATTGTGATGCTACTAGGCATTACTTTTTATTTTGCGACGCTTTGAAGGGTTATTTCTCTGGGCTTCTACAGCCGTGGTAACATACTTGATAATATTGCCTGCGATATCTTTACCGGTTGATTTTTCAATACCCTCCAACCCAGGTGATGAATTTACTTCTAAAATTAAAGGACCTCTTTCGGATTGTAACATATCTACTCCGGCTATTGGTAATCCCATTGCCTGAGCAGCAGTAAGAGCCGCTTCTCTCTCCTTTTTTGATAGCTTAATTAAGCTCCCGGAACCACCTTGATGTAAATTAGACCTGAACTCCCCTTCTTTTCCCTGGCGCTTCATTGCTCCTGCTACTTTTCCATTTACGACAAAGACTCTTATATCGGCTCCCTTACTTTCTTTAATAAATTCCTGAACAATAACACGTGCTTTCATGCTGTGAAATGCTTCTATCATTGATTGGGCTGCTTTTTTTGTTGGAGCTAACACAACCCCATAACCCTGAGTACCTTCAAGCAATTTTACAATCAAAGGCGCTCCACCAACCGAATCAATTAATTTATCAACCTCTTTAGAGTAGTTTGTAAATACAGTTTTCGGAAGTCCGACTCCGGCTTTAGCTAGAATTTGTAAGCTTCTCAGTTTATCTCTAGAGCGTACCAAAGCCTGAGATTCAACAGCACTAAAGATGTTCATCATTTCAAACTGACGAACCACTGCCGTTCCATAAAAAGTTACGGAAGCACCAATACGAGGAATAACTGCATCAAGATCAGATAGTTGTTCTCCTTTATAAAAAATGGTGGGTTTATCCTGTTCAATTACTATATCACATTTTAAATGATCAATAACCTTTGCTTCATGACCTTTTGCTTCTATTGCTTCAACAAGTCTTTTGGTAGAGTATAGATTAGCGTTTCTCGAAAGTATTCCTATTTTCATATTTATTTAGTTTTCCTCTTTATTGGATAAGTATTTTTTAGAAACATCTACAAGAAATTTGGTTTTTAAAAACTTGCGCCCTACTAAGATCGGGTATTTCATTTCTGAACGATTAGTAAGTGATAATTCAATATCATGCTCTTTATTAAAAAAGATAATTTTAGTTTTAACAAAAACTCGTAACTCAGTTTGGCCGTTTGAACTTTTTACCTCCCTTATGTCTGATACGGGCAAAGAAAATAAGCGTTCATTATATGAAGGGTGTTCCGGGTCTAACAGGTTAAATTTCACCCATTTAGCACCGTTCTTCTCATATTCTTTAATATTGTGACAATGTAAACTTGAAGAATAAGCTCCGGTGTCAATTTTAGCTTCTATTTCTTTAATATCCCATTTTGGCAAATCTACAATTTCCAGTCTGCCAATAGTTTCTTTTTTCTTTTTCTTCATTTCTACAAAGATAACTCATTATTAATTGATCTTCACTTTCTGAACTCTATTTTATTAAACCTTTGCAATATATTTATAATCGATCTGTTAAAATGAGTATGCTTAAAAAAGGTTTGTTGATAATAGTTTCTACTATTTTATTTCTAACTTTCTTTTCAAATTTGATATTTGCACAGACTCAAGCAGCTATAGTGCAATATTCCGATAATGATTATATAAATTCAGTTTATTTGGAATTTGGAGGAGCAGGAACATACTTTACTATCAATTACGATCTTATAATCAACAGGTCATCGGTTTTAAGGTTTGGAGCCGCACCAACTATATTTCAACCATCTATGAATTCCAATAGGACCATTGAATCTAATAGTGATGATTTGACTGTTGTAGGTATAATCTCTTATTCAAAGTTGATCAAGTTTTCAAGTTCACCTCACTCGTTAGAAACAGGCTTGGGTATCGCATTAGGAGATATTGAAACTGAAGACGTTCCCGGAGCACCTTCTCTTTTCGCTAATATCGGTTACAGGTTTTTAACTAATAAAGAAAAAGGATCCTCTATAAGATTATCGTTCACCCCTTTTATTAAAAATAATAAAATACATCCTTGGTTTGGTGTATCTTTAGGGTATTCCTTTAAACCTAATTTTTTTCAGTGATTACATCCCCTACTCTGGTTCTGGATAGAAATAAAGCCCTTGAGAACATTAAGAAAATGTCTTCAAAAGTTTCGAAACTCGGTTTAAAATTCCGCCCCCATTTTAAAACACATCAGTCTTTAGAAATTGGTAATTGGTTTAAAGAATTTCCCATTGACGGAATTACTGTCTCTTCTCTAAAAATGGCAAAATATTTTGCATCGGATGGATGGGAAAGTATTACAGTAGCATTTCCTTTTAATATTCTTGATATAAAAGAAATTAACGCTCTGGCTTCAAAAATAGATTTAAGAATCTTGGTGGTTGACTCTGAATCAGCTATAGAATTAGATAAGAACTTAACATCAGATGTATCTGTTTATATCGAAATAGATCCCAATTATGGAAGAAGTGGAATTCATCTTAATGATACTGAACAGATCGGCAATCTGATATTGGCTGTAAATAATTCTGAGAAATTAACGCTCCATGGTTTTTATTCACATGCAGGTCATTCATATAAATGCAGATCATCAAATGATATAGCACGATTCTCCAAGCCTATTATTGACAGTTTAAGTCAAATAAAGAATAAATACGACCTGCCAATTTGTTTTGGAGACACTCCCTCCTGCTCTGTTCTAAAAAACTTTGGAGCAATAGATGAGCTAAGTCCCGGTAATTTTGTTTTTTATGATTGGATTCAGACACAGATCGGTTCTTGCGATCCGAAAGATATAGCCATTGCAATGAAATGTCCTGTAGTTGCTAAATATCCGTCCAGAAATGAATTGTTAATTCATGGAGGAGCTGTCCACTTTTCTAAAGATCATGATCTCCTAGAAAGTGGAGAGCCTTATTTTGGTCAAGTTGTTCCAACTCTGAACAAAGGATGGGGAAAACCGATTGAAGAATGTTATTTGAAGACTGTATCACAAGAGCATGGAATAGTAAAATGCTCAGATGAATTTTTCAGCGATACAGAACCCGGAGATCTCATTACAATACTTCCAATTCACTCTTGTTTAACTGCTGATTTGATGGGCACTTACTTAACTACAGATGATGAGAGAATATCCCACCTTTCCGAAAAGAGGATATAAAAAAGGCTCCCGAAAGAGCCTTTTAACTAATTATTTATTCGTTCCCGGCAAACCTAAGCTTTGAGGCTTTGGATCGTTCCAACTAAATGGCTTTGCTTTTACTTTTCTCGGGTAAACCTCATTCAGATTATTCGCATCGTACAAACGACCATTTTTCATAACATGAGTAACTGTATTTGTATTTCTCAGATCATCAAGAGGATTCTCGGAAAGAATAACCAGATCTGCTAATTTTCCTTCTTCAATCGACCCAAGATCTCCATCAAGCCCAATAGATTCAGCACCAAGAATGGTAGCAACTCTGATAGCATCAATATTACTCATTCCACCCGCAGCTACCGACCATAGTTCCCAATGATATCCAAGCCCTTCTAACTGACCGTGGCTTCCTACACCGGCTAGACCGCCTGCTTCTACAATTTTGGTCATAGTTTCAGCGTGCTTTTGGAAAACATGCTCATCGTCTCTGAACCAACCCGGTCTCCTTCTTGTTTTACTTGCCAGTACAGAATAAGGAGTATATTTATTCAATTTAGAATCGTCATATGGATTTTCACGAGAGTAGTAAAAATTCTCAGCCCAAGGCCCTCCATAAGACACCAGTAGCGTTGGAGTAACAGCCATTTTGGATTGAGCTATTACATCCACTACATCATTGTAGACCGGATAAATTGGCAGAGAATGTTCATGCCCCGGATAACCATCAATGAGTTGTGTCATATTTAGTTTCCAGTCTAATGCGCCTTCAGTAGTTGGCATTATCTTTTGCTCACGAGCTGCCTGAATGATCCACTGTCGTTGCTCACGGTTACCTGCTAAATACATTTTGATAGTCTTGGTATCGTAATATTTACTGTACTGCTTCATCACATTCTGAGCTTCTTCTAAGCTTTTTACGTTATACGCCCAGTACCCAAAACCTGGTCCAGTAGAATATACTCTTGGACCGAGCATTCTTCCCGTTTCAACCATATCAGAATAAGTAAGAACATCTGTAGTTGCAGTTTGAGGATCTCTTGTTGTAGTAACCCCATAGGCAAGATTTGCAGCGTAATTAAAGATCTCTTCTTTATGAATTCCCCAGTTCGGCCACATATGCGCATGAGTATCGACAAATCCCGGAGTTATGGTTTTTCCGGTCATATCCATTTCCTGAGCACCGTTAGCAGAGAGGTTTTTTCCAACTTCAACAATTCTGTTATTTCTGATCAGGATATCCCCTCCTTCAATAACTTCATTGCCATTTGCTGTAATAATTCTGGCGTTCTTCAGAAGTATGGATGATTCGGGAATATCTTTTTCTATGGTTACATCTATAGAAAGCTCAATGGGTTTAAATGTATCATCTTTCTTTTTTTCTTTTTTGTCAGATGATTTTTCTTTGTCCTCATCGCCTTCATTATCACCTTCATCCTTATCCTCATCAGAATCTTCATCTTCTTCAGCTTTTTTCTCAGCTTCTTCTTTTTTCTTTTCTTCTTCAAGCTTTTTTGCCGCTTTCACACTGTCTTCGAAAGCTTCTGCATCATCAAAATTATATATGAAATGGCCATTACCTATTGACCAGTGAACTTGTTTAGCGTCAGCACTCCATGTTGGAAATTGCCCACCAATAGTAGTCAGCTTTTTTGAAGGAAATGGTGCAGATGCTGCATTGGCAACAGATATTGAAGGAGTACTTCCACCTGTAACAGGTACAGTGACCACATAAATATTATTGTTTACCTGAGCCAAAGCTTGATCACCCTCCGGAGCCATTTGAATAAAAGCAGCCCGTGAAGGGGGATTGTTTTCTTTGGCATGATCATGATCTCCATCAGGATGAAGAATTTCTGCAGGTGTTTTCCAAACTTCTGCTTCTTTTAAAGCAGTTTCAAGGTTGAATGGTGAATAAGTTGTAATACCGGTAACAGCTACATGTTCTTTTTCATCCGTACCATCCCATCTGATCGATACTAAAGTTCCGGATCTGTTCAGGTAAATACGATCGTCTGATTTTACAAAATGTGGATTTGAGCGACCTTTAGCTCTGTCAATGACAGAAACTTCCCCACCGTTTGAAGGTATCCAAACTATATCCGTTAAAGCACCTGAAAATCCTGGGCCGTAAGAATCGTCGTAAACTTGTTTATCATTTCTAAAAGCAACGATCTTGCTTCCATCTCCGGAATAAACCGGGTTTGTATAAATACCTGTTTTATTGGTTAATTTTGTTGGACGGAATCTTCTAGCGAAAGGGTCAACAGAAACTATAGCCCCTCCTTCTGTAGAATTCCAGGTTACATAAGCCAACTTCTTACCATCAGGAGACCAGGTTGGTTGTGCTTCGGTATCTCCTGAATTTGTTAGTCGTTTAGGTTCTCCTTCAGGTAATTCCTGTATATACAAATCATTCAATACTGTAAATGCCAACCACTTTCCGTCAGGTGAAGGAACAGCGTCTCTGATCTGTGTAGCAATCATTTCAGTTTCATCACTGATCGGATATTTGAAAAGAACTTCAGGTCCCATTTCGAGTTCGGTAGTAACCTCAAATGGAATTTTCGTAGCTTCACTACCATCAACTGGAATTTTATGGATCTTACCACCATAAGAAACTATTAGATGATTGTTATCAGGAGTAAACGACATTGCAGGAAGTACACCAAGAGTTGCTTGAGATTCCATATCATCTCTTTGAACCGGATAAGCCAACCAGTTTTCAGAACCTGAATCCATGTCACGAAGAACAAGTCCTGTTTTGTCTTCAAATCTACTTCCATAAACCATCCATTTGCCATCACTTGAAAGAACTGGTGTAAATGCTGATCCATATCTGGATGTTACAGAAGTACGTTCTCCTGTTTCACGATCATATCTTCCAATCTGATATTGAGGGAATTGAGCATTATAATTCCATGATCCGTTTCTTTGTGAGAAATATATATAACGTCCTGTATGACCTACAGCCGGATCGGTTGTTTTAAGTCCATTCGGAGATGAGATTAGCGCTGTACCACTTCCACCATCTTTATGGTACATCCAGAGTTTAGGAACTCCTTTTCCTTTGGCTCCTATTATATATTCGCCATCTGTTGTCCATTCACCTGAAGCATAACCGCTGGATTTGCCTTTGGTGACCTGAGTTACATCTGATGTATCTTCTAAGTTTATGTAGTATAAATTATCAGCACCATGGGCATCAGAAACATAGAGCAAATATTTTCCATCCGGGCTGTATCTTGGATGAGAATCAAAAGCCATTCCATCCGTCAATTGCTTAGCCTCACCACCCGAAAATGGTATCTCATATAAGTCTCCCATGAAATCAAATGCGATTTTAGATCCATCAGGGCTTACATCTAATGACATCCAAGTAGCTTCTGTAGAATTTACTTCTATCAACCTACCCGGATTAAGAGGTAAGTTTTTTGATTTCTTTTCAATTTTATTAGTGTCTGTTGTATCAGAATGAAGTTCAACAAAGTTTGAACTTCCTGTTACTTGAGCAAACAATAATGTTGGAAAAACACTTAAAAAAAGTACCAAAAAGGTCCCCTTTGTTTTGCCGTAGCGGTTTAGCTTATTCATGTAATTAGTTTTGGTGAGAGTTTTCATTGGAAATAAACAAATTTCCACGTGAAATTAGAGTAAAAAAATGTCTATTTAACAGCTGCTGATAAAACTTCGAATGACTTGTTATCAGCATCCATTCTGCCACGTAAACCAACCGGTATTGTTATGTTAAGTTCTTCGTGGCTTATCATTGCTCCATAAAATGCAGGAATTTTCAAAGGTTTTATCGTATCATTTAAAAGCTGTGGAAGGGTTAAGCTATTAGCTCCTGCGTCGCAATTCGTACACTTCCCAAAGATAAATCCTGAAATTACATCCAGTATACCATTCAATTTTAATTGAGTAAGCATACGATCCAATCTGTAAACATCTTCCCCAACATCTTCGAGAAAAAGTATAGCATTTGTAAAGTCAGGCAGGTACTCTGATCCCATCATTGCCACAAGTACGGAAAGATTACCTCCTAGAAGTTGACCCTCTGCTACTCCTGATGTTATTGTAAAAGCATCAGCTTGGTTACTTGGAAGTGAATATTTCTGTTTTTCCTTTTTGATCAAGACCTTTTCGAAACTTTCTTTTGTGAAATCATTCCAATCTGATTTTCCAACAGGCCCATGAAAACTAACTAATCCTGTTTTAGATAAAACTGCATTATGAAGTGAGGTTATATCACTAAATCCGATAAGAGGTTTTGGATTACTTTTTATGGCTTCATAATCGATCAGGTCGAGTATTCTGTTACAACCCCATCCTCCACGAACACAAAGAATAGCATCTATTTCAGAATCCTTAAACATATCAACCAGATCTGCTGCTCTGTCTTCATCAGATCCGGCCAGGTAACCATACTGATCCTGAACATGTTTACCCAGCTTCAGATTAAAGCCGAGACTTTTTAAAGTAATTATCATCTCATCAAACTGAGAAGCGTCATAAATGGGGCTTGCCGGTGCTATTAAACCGATGGTAGAACCCCAGCTTATAGCATTGGGAAGAATCAACTCATTAACCTCGGTTTTTTCCTCTTCACAAGAGTTTTTTGATAATCCAACTAAACCGAGAGAAGCCAGACTTGTATTTTTTAGAAATTGTTTTCGGGATAATGACATAAGAGAATTTTAAGTTCGCAGTAATTAGCGATATAAATTCTCTTTTTCAATAATTGAATAAACTTGTTCAGGAATATTTGATTTCAGAAACTTGATCTCCGAAATACGGTCCCTAATAGCTGAAGACGAAACTTCAATTGGGGTATGTTCCACAAAAGTAGTTTTGCTTAGAATTTCATTATCGACATTTTTGTGATCAGACTGAGGTCTTTTGGCAACTAAAAGTTCAGCTTCATCTAAAATCTCCTCAAAATGTTTCCAGGTATGGAATTGAGCAAGACTATCTTCCCCTAAACAAAAATAAAAAAAAGTATCAGGGTTGTTTTCTTTTAAAATCTGAATGGTTCGGTATGTGTACGAAGGTTTCGGTAATTCTTTTTCGATAGAAAGTATCTTAAAGTCAGTATCTGAAAAAGCAGCCTTAAGCATCGAAAGTCTTTTCTCGTACGGAACATGCTTTTCACCCAGTTTATGAGGAGGAAATGGAGTTAACAAAATCCATAATTCATCTATAAAACCTGAATTTATAAATGAATACGCGATTTCAATATGTCCGTTATGAACAGGGTCAAAAGTACCGCCGAGTAGACCGATTTTTCTCAAATCAGGTTAATTACCTTGGTTAGTTTCTCTTTGTCGCAATTGTTCTTGAGCATCTTTGACTCCTTGTTCGGCTTCATCTCTAAAAGTTTCTGCTTCGGAACGAGCATTGCTTTGTGGAAATAACTGAATAAATTTCTCGTAAGAAGATATTGCTAAATTATATCTTTCTACTTGCTTGTTAAGGATACTATTGACTGCATATTCGTTATATGTGTCAATCTGGTTTAGCAAAGCTGTTTCTGCCCATTTAGATTCCGGGTATCTGTCAATAACCAGATCATAGTAAATTGTTGCTGCTTTATACTGATCCGTTCTGGAATAAAACTGAGCAGACTCGTAATACTTTCTGGCAAGTTTTTCTCTCAACTCATTTATTTTACCTGCAGACTCTGTTACAAACCTGGAATCAGGGTATCTGCTGTTAAACAATTGAAATTCTTCGATAGCTCTTCTTGTAGCACTTTGATCCAGTCTGTACCTCGGACTTTGATGATAGATACTCAGAGCTTTTTTATAATCTACTTCTTGACGCTTTGAGTCTCTGGGATAAAAAGTGATAAATCTATTATACTCAGCTTCAGCAAGGATATATCTTTCCTGATTAAAATAACTTTCTGCTAAATAATATTGGGCTTCCTGAGCGTACTCACTACCTCTTCCTACTCTTGTAACAGTTTCAAAGATCTCAGCTGCATCGCCATAGCTTCCTTCTTCAAATTTCGTAATACCTTTTTGATAAGCTTCCTGAACTGTATCACCCGGGTTTACTAATCTCGAGCTTTTACAAGCAGTGAATAATAAAATTACAGTTAAAAATAAATATGAATTCTTTTTCATTAGTGAGTTTATAATTAATGATCTCTGTTTTTTAGAAAGATAAGAAGATTTTTAAGCTCTTGTTTGTATTCTGAGTCTTCAAAATTATTCAATGAATCAATGGCTTTGTTGTAATGTTGTTCAACTTTAAGAGCAGTATCAGCAATAACTTCCAACTCTTTCATCAATTGTAATACAGCGTCGACTTCTTTTTCTTTCGAATTTTCTTCCGATAAAACACTTTCAATGAACTCTTTCTGTTCTTTATCTGCTCGTTCTAACGCAAGTATTGTAAGATATGTTTTCTTTCCTTCATAAATATCTCCACAAACTCTTTTTCCAAATTTTCCCGGGTCGGCAATTGCATCTAAAAGGTCATCCTGTATCTGAAAAGCAATTCCCATTTCTGTCCCTAAACTGAAAAGAATATCAGATTGAGATTCAGTAGCATGAGCTGAAATAGCTCCAAGCTTAAGCGAACATGCCAGCAGAGCTGAGGTCTTACCTTTGATCATCTGAATATATTCATGATGATCTACATCTGATCTGTCCACAAAATCCATATCCAAAGCCTGACCTTCGCAAACTGTAATGGTTGCTTTGGTAAATGTTTTGTTGATTTCAGCGTATTCTTGTTTTGAGAAAGAATCGTTGGAACCATAAAATTCTAATTGTCTGAATGCATCAGCAAACATGACATCGCCTGAAAGAATAGCGGTGTTTTGATCCCATTTATTAAAAACACTTGGGTTACCCCGCCGGGTTTCTGCACTGTCCATTATGTCATCATGAACAAGAGTGAAATTATGCAAGATTTCAACAGCTAGGGCTGAAGGAATTGCATCTAAAACATCTCCTTTACAGATACCGCACGCTAATAGCACTAAAAAAGGACGAATCCTCTTCCCTCCCGTTTCCATTGTGTAAGAATACGGGGCGTAGAGAGTCACAGGTAATTTCGGAATTTGTAATTCTGAAATTTCTTTCTCTATAAGTGTGTAAAGATTTTGGTGTAATTCGGTTTGTGCCAAGACGTCTCTGGAGAATAATTTGAGAGAATATAAGGATTCTTATACACCTAAAAAGCTAGGATTTGAGTTTTAAATGTGAATGATTGAGATCTTCTAAAGATTTGCAACCAAGTAGTGTAAGAATGGTTTTCAGATCTTTTTCCCATTTTAAAAATAACTCTTCAGCTCCCTCTAAACCATTAACTGAAATTGCTTTAATAAAAGGTTGTGCGCTAGCGGTAAAATCGGCTCCAAGACATAAAGATTTAGCTATATCGAAAGCGGATCTTATACCACCTGAAGAAATTAATTCAAACTTATGATCCTTCTTGAGCTTATTTATATCAATTAAACAATCAGTTGTGCTGATTCCCCATTCATCGAAATCAAAATTAGGATCAAGATTAGAATCACGAAGATTTTCCACTTTTGCCCAGCTGGTGCCTCCTGCTCCGGCTACATCAATAACAGAAACCCCAACATTAATTAGTTTTCTTGCAACTGATTGTGAAATTCCGGCTCCGGTTTCCTTTACCAACACAGGAATTGAAGTTTTTGTAACTAAATGCTCAATCCCATCCAGTACTCCTTTGAAATTTCTATCTCCTTCGGGTTGCATAAGCTCCTGCAACGGGTTTAAATGTACGATAACAGCATCAGCTTCAATACTATCAATCATACTTCTTAAAGAATCTTTTTGTAAACCTCCTATTAGCTGAACACCACCGATATTAGAACAAATAAAAGTATTTGGAGCTTTCTTCCGGACTATGGAAAAAGTCTCCGTTAAAGAGTCATCTTCCAGCATCGCTCTTTGGCTCCCAACTCCGAAAGGTAGATTCTTCTCATTGCAAAATTCTGCTATAATAGCATTAACCTGACCTGCTTCAGAGTAACCGCCTGTCATCGAAGAAATAAATAATGGAAAAGAAAATGTACGTCCAAGCAATACCGCCTCTGTTGATATATCGTCTAGATTTACTTCAGGAAGAGCATTATGTATAAATTGATATCTTTCAAATCCAGTTGATTGATCATATTGAGCTTGCTGATCAACAGTAAACTTTATATGATCTTTTTTGCGGTCTCTTATTTCACTCATATGTATTTTGGGAACTGTGAAAATTTTTGAAATTTATAGTAAGCATAGCTTTCCTATATTGTAAAAGATAAATGTAAGGATTTGAACAAAGAAGAAATTATATCACATATCAACCAACAAGAAAGTAACAGCATTAAGTTCGCTGTTACAGACATTGATGGAGTTCTGAGAGGAAAACTGATAAGTAAGGAGAAATTTTTAAAATCTCTAGATAATGGTTTAGGGTTTTGTAATGTGGTTTTTGGATGGGATATAAATGATGCAACCTACACAAATACTATGGTAAGCGGTTGGCAAACAGGTTATCCAGACAGCTTATCTACTATTGATATAAACACATTGAGAAAAATTCCCTGGGATGATGACAAGCTTTTTTTTCTAGGTGATTTTGAGCATTCAGAAGATCTGAATAAAGTTTGTCCCCGAAGTTTACTGAAGCGTATCCAAAAGGAGTGCAATGATTTAGGTTATTTACCCAATTTTAGTAATGAGTTTGAATGGTTCACGTTTGTAGAATCACCGCATACCTTGCAGCACAAAAATTATATGGCACCAGTACCCCTTACACCCGGAATGTTTGGGTATTCAATTTTAAGATCGTCACAACACAGCCATTTCGTGAATTCCATTTTCGATTCCTTGCATGATTTTGATATTCCTGTTGAAGGATTGCATACTGAAACAGGCCCGGGTGTTTATGAAGCCTGTATCAAGTACGATAATATTCTATCAGCTGCAGACAAAGCTGTTCTTTTCAAATCTTCTGTAAAAGAAATTGCCTATCAGGAAGGAGTAATGGCTAGTTTTATGGCGAAATGGAATAAAGAATTACCCGGATGCAGTGGGCATATTCATCAGAGTCTTTGGGATATTGAAAGCAAAAAGAACTTATTCTTCGAACAATCATCAGAAAGCAAGATGAGTTCACTAATGGAATCTTACATAGCAGGTCAGCTTCATTGCTTGCCTTTTATCTTGCCAATGTTTGCGCCAACTGTAAATAGCTATAAACGATTTGTAGAAGGCTCCTGGGCTCCTACAACTGTAAGCTTTGGGATTGACAACAGAACAACAGCTTTTAGAGTAATAAGAAGTTCTCAGGAAGCAATAAGAGTTGAAAACCGAGTGCCGGGATCGGATGCAAATCCTTATTTAAGTATGTCAGCAAGTCTCGCTTCGGGTTTATACGGTATCAAGAATAACTTAAAACTTGAGATTCCTGTTACAAAAGGAAATGAATACGACAACACAACTACTGAACCATTAGCAACAAATCTTCATAAAGCAACTAAAGCAATGAAAGAATCAGATATAGCTAATGAACTTTTTGGTGAGGAATTCACAGATCATTTTATAAAAACGCGGGAATGGGAATGGAAGCAATATGATCCTCAGCAGGCTAATTGGGAATTAAAAAGATATTTCGAGATCGTTTAATGGCATTCATCGACTTTGATACAATAATTCGAGAGGCTTGGAACAGCTACGATATCTCCAGAGAAATAGCACACATCGTGGATATAAGCGCGAAAGTTTCTACAAATCATGTGTACAGGATTTCGCTTAAGGACAAAAATTATATAGTAGCCAAGCTTTCCTATTTCGGAAAGTTCGAACACTTTGTTGAAGATCACAGCATTATAAACACACTTTCCAATAATCTGCCCTCTCCTTTTGAAAACTTTCTGGCCAGATCTTTGATGAAAGGAAACAAGTTGTTTGTTCATCGTTATAAAAGTGAAGTTATAGATGCCTGGGTGGTTTTTTACAGACCTATTCACATTAAAAATAAACTTCCTAAACGTCTGAACAAGAATGAGATAGTAAAGTTAGCTCAGCAAACAGCTCACTTCCATAAAGCTTGTGATACTGTAAAAGCTACTTTACCAAGATCTTCTAAAACCATGCAGGACGATGTTAATGATCTTCTCGAGATTCTGGATGATAAATCCACTAAATATGAATACCCTGTTCACAGATCTTTGATCAGAGATCATTGTCACCTCTTTTTAGATAACTATAAATCCTTAGGTGGAGACGAACTGGAAACCATTCCTGTATTTGTAGACTGGAATATTGGCAACTTTTCAGTAACACCGAATTTTAAGCTTTTTTCAAGATGGGATTACGATTGGTTCCGGATGAGTACCCGAATGCTTGATTTCTATTTCTTTAGTCGTGTAGCTTCTGATATTGGCGATAAAACCGTGTTTAGCTACAATGTGGATGTTATGATGGAAGAACGTTTTATCATCTTTCTAAAAGCATACCATAAGATCTTTCCACTTTCAGAACTTGAGATTCACTTTCTTAAGGAATCATATCGTTTTTTTATTCTCACTTATGTGATTAAATATGGCCGATTTTTCTTTCATGAGATATTTGCCACTAAACTTCAGAAAGAGGCATTAGAAATTCATTTACCCACTCTGGATGAAAAATTTGACGCTGAACCATTACTTAACGCTTTAGAACTATAATAAATGAGCTACCCTTCTTTTTTCGATATTGCAGAACAATTTAAAGTTATTATGCTGGACTCGTACGGCGTAGTCAAAAATCACAACGGATTAATTAAAGGTGCTGATAAAACTCTGGCTTTTATCCGTGAACAGAAAAAACTATTCAGGATTCTTACAAATGATGCGTCCCGAAGCCCACAGCAACAGGTTGATAAATATGTAGAATTAGGTCTGCCGGGTATTCAGCTTCATGAAATGATAACATCCGGGATGATGGCGAAGCATTTTCTTGAGCAAAAGATAACCAGTGGTAAAATCGCTTATCTGGGGACTGAAAACTCAGCGGATTATATACTGCAAGCAGGTTTGGAGCATATTGCAGTTGCCGATGTTGATCTGAACAATATTGATGATATATCAGCTTGTGTGTTCTTAGACGATGAAGGCTTCGATTGGAATATTGACATCAACAAAGTAGTAAACCTCCTTAGAAAGAAAAATATGCCTGTTATTTTGGCTAATTCTGACTATTACTACCCTGTTTCACATAACGATATTGCCATTGCTACCGGTGGTGTAGCAAAACTGGTCGAAAATATGCTTGGAAAAAAATTCATCCATTTCGGAAAGCCGGATTCTCAAATGTTCATGTATGCTTATGAACAGCTTATTCAAGATGAGTATATAAACAAAAATGATATCCTTATGGTTGGTGATACATTACGTACTGATATATTGGGTGGCAATAAGTTTGGAGTTAAAACAATGCTGGTTCTTTCGGGAAATACTCGTGAAGATAATTACGAATCACAGATTCGATCTACGGGTATTATTCCTGATTTCGTCTGTAAATCCATTATGGAATGAAATACACTTACAATGATCGTGACTTTGGTATTAAACGCTATCCGTCAACTACAAACAGATCGCTACAACCCTGGAATGCAGCTGATGAACTGATCCTTGAGTATATAAGCGACCTGAGTGATGAGTATGAATCTTCAGTGTTGCTAAACGATCGCTTTGGTTTTCTTGCCACTACCCTTTTCAAGTTGCAACCGCTTTCAGTAGTAGATTACAAGAGTCATCAAAAAGCTATTGAAAGGAATTATGTTATCAACTCCTTAGTATTGAAATCACGCACAATTAAATCTCCTTTGGGGTCACTTCCTGATACCGATATAGGAGTGATAAAGAGTCCTAAATCATTGGAAGCTTTTGAGTTCTATCTTCAGTTATTACACAACTCATTAAAAGAAAATGGCGTCATCGTTTGTGGATTTATGACCAAATACTTTACACCACAATTGCTCGAAATCAGCAGTAAATATTTTGTAGATATTGAGCAATCAAAAGCTAAGAAAAAATCCCGTTTACTCATTCTAAAAAATAAGAAAGAAGTTGAGCAACAAGCAGTTACGCTCGACATCAAATTTGGCGATAAAGTATACAAACAGTACCCGGGAGTTTTTTCTTCCGATCATATTGACTATGCTACTCAATTCCTTTTAGAACATCTTACAGTCAAAGAATCAGAAATTAATATCCTTGATCTGGCTTCAGGAAATGGTGTGATAGCGGATCATATACTTATTCAGCAACCGAACGCTGAAATTCATTTAGTGGACGACTCTTTCCTTGCGGTCGAATCCTCAAAAATGAATGTAAATGAAAGCGCTCATTTCCATTGGAATGATTCTCTGGAAGATTTTGAAGATGGATCTCTTGATCTGGTAGTATCCAATCCTCCTTTCCATTTTGAACACGAAACCAACATTGAAGTAACAATTAGCCTGTTTACTCAGGTTCAGAACTCTTTAAAAGAAGCCGGAAGATTTGTTTTGGTAGCAAATAAACATCTGAACTATAAAACTCATTTAGATAAATTGTTTATAAACTGCTCCATTACTGCAGAGAACGATAAATTTGTAGTTTATGAGTGCTTGAAATAGATAATTGAGGAATAATGATCAGACCATACATCTTAGCTGAAACCAACTGGAAGCATTTAAAAGATGCGGATATTGAACTTGCTGTACTTCCCTGGGGAGCTACGGAAGCGCATAATTACCATCTGCCCTACTCTACTGATAACATTGAAGGCAAAGCAATTGCTGAAGAATCAGCGAGGATTGCCTGGGAAAATGATGCTATTGTAATTGTATTACCGAATATTCCATTCGGTGTAAATACCGGCCAGTCTGATATCTATCTGGATATCAATCTAAATCCAAGTACTCAGTTTCAAATACTAAAAGATATCATTGAAGTGCTGAACAGGCAGGGTATTCATAAGTTTATGATCCTAAACAGTCATGGTGGTAACGACTTTAAGTCAATGGTTCGGGAGCTTGGACTTTTGTATCCGGATATGTTTATCTGCGTAACTTTCTGGCCAAAAATGTTGGATCGGCATAAATATTTTACTGATCCCGGAGATCATGCCGACGAAATGGAAACCAGTTTAATCCTTCATCTTGAACAGCACTTAGTATTACCGGCGAAAGAATGGGGCGATGGAGCTGAAAGAAAAAACAAAATAGCAGCTTTTAATGAAGACTGGGCTTGGAGTGAACGCCCCTGGTCTAAGGTTACAAAAGATACCGGAATTGGTGATCCAAAAGCTTCTACAGCTGAAAAAGGAGAGCAATTCTTTAAGGATGTATGCAAGAAAATGGCTCAACTTTTTATAGATCTTAGCAAGGCTGATGTTGATGATCTTTACGAATAAGGTATCAATTTCCTTGTTTTAGAATCCGGAGAAATTATCTTTTGTTAAATTTTCCTGATCACATTAACGCCATCTCTTACCGGAAGTAATACTTGCTCTACCCTTTTATCCTCAGCTACAAGTTTGTTGAACTCAGATATCGCTTCTGCTTTTTTGTCTTCCGGATCAAGAACGGTTCCATCCCAAAGTACATTATCAGCAATAATGAGCCCGCCCGAATTTAGCAATGGCATTACCTGTTCAAAATAAAACGAGTATCTCAATTTATCTCCATCCAGGTAAACCAGATCGAATGTACCGTTTAGTTCTTTAATTGTGTTCTGAGCATTTCCGCAGATCATTTTAACCTTATGCCCTGCTTTGCTTTTATCAAAGTGATTCTGAGCTATTTTCTGGTACTTCAGGTTCATCTCCAAAGTGATCACTTCTCCATCTTCAGGTAAAGCTTCTGCCATCATTACTGCTGAATACCCTGTAAAAGTACCAATCTCAAGAATTCGCTTTGCGCCTGATATCTTTACCAGCATTTTAAGTAGTTGCCCAACCACTCTCCCGCTCAGCATGTCTATGTATTGGAGTTCTTCATCGCTGGAGTTGATCAGATTTTGAATATCCTTACTTTCGGGACTTGTATGAACTTCCGAATATTTATCAATTTCAGGATTCGTAATTTGAACGATTGGTTTGTCTCTGTGCTTCTTCATAATTGAAAGATAAGGCAGAACACCCTATCATCACCAAAAAGAATTGAATTGAATTTTATCCCTGCTAAAGAATCCCGTTTTTTGATCTGGTTTTTTGACCTGTATACCCGTTGGTTACTTAGACGTCGGTTTAAGAATATTTTTATTAAGCAGGATTATAAACCAGAAACTGATACAAAGACTGTCTACTTCATTAATCACAATTTGTGGTGGGATGGTTTACTTCCACTTTACTTGAGCAGAAATATTTTTCATCAAACAGCACGGGCTTTTATGGAGGATAAGCAGATGCGTAAACATCGGTTTTTTTCTAAAATTGGTGCTTTTTCTATAAACCTTTCTGATCCCCGATCCACCTTAAGATCACTAAGATTCGCTGTTGATAGTTTGAATAAGCCGAGTTCAAGTTTATACATTTATCCCGAAGGAGAAATCACTCCTGTTTCAGCTTCAAAACCAGAGTTTAAGAATGGATTAGCTTGGTTGTATCAAAATACGGATATAGAAATCGATTTTGTGCCCATAGCTTTTTATACCCATACATTCCGTGACAGCAAGTCGGAGCTCTATATCAATATTGGTACAGCATTGAATATTGATCGTTCTCTGTCAAAATCAGAATTAACTACTGATTTCGAGAAGAATGTACATGAATTGCTCAAAGAAACCAGAAAAGTTGCGGGTTTTACTGATGAGCGGTTTGAGAAAAGCTAACAGCTAACAGCAAATAGCTGTTAGCTTTATATCACCATGTCCATTCATAGAACATCTTAAACCTTTGAACCCAATGAGGCTTTTGATTCGCAAATCTCAGACGCATTTTTACTGCGGGCCAAAACTTTTTGGAGTAAATATTTTCAGGATAGATGTATTCTGAAATTCCTTCAGCCACTGAAACCTTTCCATCTTTGTGTATTATAGCCTGACCTAAAAAACGTTGGTAAAAAGGTCCGTCATCCAGAGGTAAAGCCGCCTGTACAGTGACCTCACTGTCCCTCGACTTCAAAGTTATTTTTCTGGCTGAACGTAAGCCAAACATATTTCTGAGAAATCCTTCCGTCTCAACAGATGAGAATTCATCTATTACCTCTCCGTTTTCATTTGAAATCAACCACGCTTTATACTGCTTTTCATTTGTTCTATTCATCACGTAATAGATCAGAGTGGAGTTATCAAAATGATATCTTCCCCAGTACCAATCCTTAAAATCTTCTTTCATAGGTTCTAAACCAACATTATGATCGTGATAACCGGAACCATTAAAAGTGATCTTTTGAAAGCCTGATTTCCCATTAATCTCAATTGAACCTGATACTTCTGATTTTGGCTGAATTAAATTCCAGAAATGATGCTCGTTCGGATTTTTTGAATCGATTGATGGTTCAGTAATTATAGAACTGTTGAATTCGAGCTCTGCTTTAATGGAATGACCTGACGGTAAAATATCATTCAACACGATCGAATAAACCAACTTTGAATCATTTTCAGATTTTGAGAAGCTATGAGGACCTATCGAACAAGTGTCTGACTCCTTGACCCAGTTAAAATCATCAGCTGAATATTCCGCAAAGCTATAGAACTCTGTTTTATTTCGGTTATAGATCGAGATACTGACTCCGGGAAATTCATCAGGAACTGAAGATTTATTTTCGATATTTCGAATGTATTCCGGAGAAAAAGGATTTCCCTGATAGAAAATGATAACAAAAGACCAATTTCCATCTTCACTCAATGCATCAAAATACCACCACTCGTATCCTCCGGATGGCTTATTTGGAAAAGGGTTTTCGTCAAAATGATCTGTAGAAATATTCATGGGCAATTATCAGAATCTTTTGAGTGAACTACAACCTCAGCTTCATTAACTTCCATCACTAAATGATGATCCTTTTATACATATCAGTAGGCTTTTTGATTTATACGTGTTTTATACTTGGAATGAATTTGATTGATTTTAAAGGTTTAAAGAACACAATCGTTCCCGATTCTCCTGAAAAACCAAAAGTCAGTATTTGTATACCTGCAAGAAATGAAGCTTCGGTAATAGAGCGATGTGTGACTTCGGCTCTAAAACAAAACTATCCCAATTTTGAAGTTCTGGTTCTGGATGATCAATCTACTGATGGCACAGGAGAAATTTTAGATAAGCTTTCGGGAATCATTAATAACCTGATACACATCAAAGGAAAAGAAAAACCAAATGAATGGCTCGGGAAACCATGGGCTTGCCATCAGCTTAGTGAAGCAGCTTCCGGCGAGATTTTAATTTTCATCGATGCAGATGTTTGGTTAGACGAGGATGCAATTCCTAAAGCAGTTGCAGAGCTTTCTGATGTAGATGTAATAACAGTATGGCCGGAACAAATCGTAGAGTCTTTTTGGGAAAAACAGGTTATCCCTTTGGTCTATTTTGCATTGTATACACTTCTTCCGTCTCGATATGTGGAACAAACTCCGAAATGGCTTCCCCCCTTTTTAAGAAAGAAATTTGCACCAAAATTCGCAGCAGCCTGTGGACAGTTTATAGCTTTCAATAAAAATGCCTACTCAAAAATAAATGGTCATGAATCTGTAAAAGATCAAATCATTGAAGATGTTGAATTAGCTAAAAACATCAAGAGTAGTGGATTAACTTTAAAAATGCTCCATGGTGTTGGGTCAGTATTTTGCAGGATGTATTCCTCTGACAGTGAATTATGGAATGGACTCAGAAAAAACTTTTTTGTGGGCTTTGGTAAGAATACTGTTCTCTTTTTATTGATGTCTGTTTTACACCTTATTGTATTTGTAGCTCCTATTTTCACTTTTGTCTATGGGTTTCAAGTCAATTCTGTTGAACTACTTATTTGGTCATCAATCTCATTGATTCTGATATTTTCGCAACGAGCCGTACTTAATTTTATATTCAAGTGGGATATCTATTCTTCTTTCACGCATGCAATTGGAGTGCTTTGGTTTCAGACACTTGGAATACAGTGTCTGATAGATCATTTTACAGGAAAATCAGTTAGCTGGAAAGGAAGAAATTTAGACTAGAAATTTCTTCATATTATTTTCATAAAAGTTTTCTTTTTTGATGTCGGATATACATATTCCATCAATGAAAGTGATCATCGAGAAATACCTCAAATACCTGGCTGTTGAGAAGAATGCTTCACCTCACACCATCACTTCATATGGCAATGATCTTACATCTTTTTTAGAGTTTTGTGCACAACAGGAGGATTCAGATCCAGAAAAGATTTCGGTTCACTCTATAACACGGTTAACAATCCGGCTTTGGCTTGGTGAACTTTCAGAAAAAGGAATGGCAAAGAGTTCAATTGCTCGAAAAGTAGCCACGCTCAGATCTTTTTTTAAATATTGTTTTAAGCGAGGCCACATCGACAAAAATCCTGCACAATTATTAGTGGTCCCAAAAAAAGACAGAACGCTGCCTAAAACGGTAAACTCGGCCGATATTGAACGAATGATGGATTCAATAAATACCGATACTCCTTCTGGAAGACAAGATAAAGCTTTGCTTGAATTATTTTACGGAACCGGAATTCGTTTAAGCGAGTTAATAAATTTAAACCGTGAACAAGTTGACCTTAGAAATAATCAAATAAATGTTACCGGAAAAGGTAATAAACAGCGGATTATTCCATTAGGTAATAAAGCTATTACGGCGTTAAAGGATCATCTTGAGACAAAAGAGAAATTATTTGGAAGCCAAACAGACAGAGATGCTGTAAAAGGATTATTTCATTCAGCACACGGGCAACGGATGTATGCAAGAAACGCTCAACGAATAGTAGAGAAATATTTAACTAAAACTAGCGAGGTAACACAAAAGAGCCCTCACGTATTAAGGCATAGTTTTGCAACACACATGCTTGATAACGGGGCAGACATCAGAATAATTAAAGAGTTTTTGGGTCACGCCAATTTAGCAGCAACCCAGATCTACACTCATACCAGTGTAGAGAGACTCAAAAATGTGTATGAGAATGCACATCCAAGAGCTAAAACGTAAAACTAATAGGAGAACAAATGAATATTTCATTCACCTCAAGACATTTTGATGCAAGCGAAAATCTTAAAGAATTTAGTAAAGGAAGTGTTGAGAAATTAGAACACTTTTACGACCGTATAGTATCTTGCGATATTGTTCTGGAGCCTACATCTGATCCCAAACATCCTCAGAAAGCAGAATTAATAATTAAAGTACCCAGAAAGGTAATTGCCGTGAATGAAAAAGCAGAGTCTTACGAAAAAGCAGTGGCCGTTGCAGTGGATGTAGCAACGCGTCAGCTAAAACGATATAAACAAAAACTACAAGAAGCATATTAATGCCATTTACTGCCAGCGAGCCTATTCCTCGTAAAGAAAAGATCAGTGTCTCTTATCTAGTTCAAAAACTAAGGGAACGTGTTCAGCTCAATCTAACCGCTTGTACTTCCGGTGATTGTTCTGAATACAAATTCGTTTATGAAGTTGATCTTCACAGACCGGGGATGGCTCTTGCCGGCTATACCGACCTTTTTACTTATAAGAGAATCCAGATCATAGGAAACACTGAAACTCAATTTCTGGATCATCTTCCAAATTCTGAACAGATAAAAGCATTTGAAAATATTACCGGTTTTGACCTGCCGGTGATCTTTTTAACGGATGGTAACAAGCTTTCAGATGATTTAATCAAAATTGCAGAGAAAGCTTCCATTCCTATCTACTCCACTCCTGTAGAAACTACTCGGTTTATGTTTTTACTTCGGGATTTTCTGGAAGATCAATTTGCAACCCAAACTATGGTGCATGGCGCTATGGTAGATGTGTACGGAATTGGGATTTTAATAGCAGGAAAATCCGGAATAGGTAAAAGTGAAGTAGCACTTGATCTTATTGAACGTGGCCATCGTTTGGTGGCTGATGATGTGGTTATGCTTACCAAGAAAAGTAACGTGCTCATGTCTTCTGCAACTGAAATGAGTAAACATTTTATGGAAATCCGTGGACTTGGTATTGTAGATGTGATGTCGATGTTTGGCATTCGCTCAATCCGTTATCAAAAAAGACTGGAAGTTGTATTAGAACTCACACTTTGGGATGAAGCCCGTGATGTTGAGCGAACAGGACTCAATCACGATTCTGTCTCTATATTAGGTCTGGATATTCCTTTAATCCACCTTCCTATCACTCCCGGTAAAAATATAACCGTAATCGCCGAAGTGATTGCCATGAATTATTTATTGAAACATTATGGCTACGATCCCGCAAAAGCATTCCAGGACAGGATCCAGTCAAAAATAGCAAGTAAAACCGGGGATTTCGATCCTACTCCAAGAAGAGCGATCGAATACTTTGAAGGAGATGTTGAGTAACATTAGAATGTTTGGTTACTCTTTGACTAGGAAACTACTAGTGTGTAACTTTGACGGGTTTATAAAATAGGATATGTCACTACATAATCATTATTACTACGACGAGGAAAGCTGCGAATTTATACCAATGGAGTATAATAAGGCAGAGCAAATCATCTATAACTTATCTATCTGGATATTAACCGGTGTGTTTTTATCCGGACTGGGTATTATTTTTCTTTCCAGTTATGTCGGTACACCGGCTGAATTGGCTCTCAAAGCTGAAAATGAAATTCTTTATAAGCAGCTTGAAACCACCAAAAAATCAATTTTAGATATTGATAGCCAGCTCAAAGAAATTGCAGAAGCTGACAATGAAGTTTATCGTTCTGTGTTAGGTCTGGAAGAAATTTCTACTGATGAGCGCGAAGCAGGTTCCGGTGGAGGTACCCCGAATCCGGAATTCGATGTTTATAATCAATCAACAGCAGAACTCTTGAGATGGACATCTTCAAAAATTGACAACCTGGAACGGCGTATCAGTATTCAAAAAATTAGTTTTGAAGAACTTAAACAGTCTTACAACACCAATAAGGATAAACTACAACACTTACCTGCAATAAAACCAACCGCCGGTATTTTGCTGAGTAGTTTTGGAATGAGAGAGCATCCTGTTTTAGGCTATACCAGAACGCATGGTGGTGCGGATTTTCGCGCTGATATTGGCAGTTCTGTATATTCTACCGCAAATGGGAAGATCAAATATGTAGGACTCCGAGGAACTCTTGGTCGTATAATTGTAATAGATCATGGCTACGGATATGAAACCCTTTATGCTCATTTGTCCACTGTACCTAAAGACATTAAACGTGGTACTGAAGTAGAAAGAGGACAATTAATAGGTTACTCAGGTAACTCAGGATTAACCGAAGGTCCTCATCTCCATTACGAGATTCATTTGAATAATCAGAAAGTGAATCCTATCAATTATCTTTTTGCCGATATCTCACCTGAAGAATATCTCCTCTTCCAGGAAATAGCCAGAAAGAACACTAAATCAATGGACTAATTGCACATTATTTTGCAATTCCAATAAGCATAAGTCCTCCCTTTTCTTTTTCTTGAATCAAATTTCAAATCTTAAGTTGTATTCATGAAACTGAACAAATTCTACTTCACCCTATTTGCTTTATTAGTAGCAATTCCCGGAGTAAGTCAACCTCTGGTTAAGCAAAACATCAAAGAAACATCCGATAAACTTATAAAATCTGCACTGGCTAATGACTTGGGTTTTGAAAGATTGGCTCACTTAACAGACTATTATGGCCCCAGATTAAGTGGCTCAGAAGTTCTTGAACAAGGTATTGATTGGGTAGTTCAGGAAATGGAAAAAGACGGCTTTGACAGAATATGGACGCAGCCTGTGACTGTTCCTCATTGGGTTCGAGGAAAGGAATCTGCTACTCTTGATGCTCCTATCCAAAAAGAATTACCGATGGCTAGTTTGGGTGGAAGCGTTGGAACTCCTGAGGAAGGAATTACTGCCGAAGTTATGTTGGTAAAGAGTTTTGAAGATCTTGAAAAAAGAAGCGCTGAAGCAAACGGAAAGATCGTACTCTTCAATGTTCCATTTACTACTTACGGACAAACTGTTCAGTATAGAGTTAACGGTGCTTCTGCGGCTGCTAAGCACGGAGCTGTTGCAAGCGCTTTGGCATCAGTTGCATCCTATTCTATGCAAACTCCTCACACAGGAACTATGAGTTATGAAGAAGGAGTAAAGAAAATTCCCCATGCAGCTCTAACTACCGAAGATGCTAACCTGATAGAACGATTTATAAAACGTGGTGAGACCGTTACTCTTACTTTAAAAATGGAAGCCAAAAACTTACCCGATGCCCAATCCAGAAATGTGATTGCTGAAATTAAAGGAAGTGAGTTTCCGGAAGAGATCATTGTAATGGGCGGACATATTGACGCCTGGGATAACGGACACGGAGCTATGGATGACGGCGGTGGATGTGTTGCTGCCTGGGAAGCTTTAAGGTTGATAAAAGAAACAGGTGTACGTCCTAAAAGAACCATCCGAGTTGTCTTATGGACAAATGAAGAAAATGGTTTGAGAGGCGCAAATGAATATTTAAGATGGGTACAAGAGGATGAGAAATCATTAGATAATCATATTCTGGCTATGGAATCGGATGCCGGAGTTTTTGATCCTATTGGTTTTGGATTTAGCGGAAGTGATGATGCTTATAAAATACTTGTCGAGATTGGTAAAATGCTCAAATCTGCTGACTCAGGTGAAGTAAGAAAAGGTGGTGGAGGTGCTGACATTGGTCCATTAATGAGAAATGGCGTTCCCGGAATGGGATTGAATGTTGATGGTAGCAAATACTTTTGGTTTCATCATACAGCGGTTGATACGATCGACAAGCTAAATATTGATGATTTTAATGAGTGCGTGGCTACAATGGCTGTATTTGCATTTGCTGTTGCAGATCTGGATGTAAGATTACCCCGTTAGGATCTGTTTTCAGCTAACCATTTTTCTGCAAGCTGATCTCCTGCTTTGATGGATTTTTTAACCCACTCAAGCAGGAGTTCTTCCCTCCTGTTTTCAGATAAAGCCCATTCAGATTCAGGAACGGATCTGCGTAATCTGGTTGAAGTATCATACAAACAGATTGCTGCACTCACGGATATATTAAAGCTTTCGCTAAAACCTGACATCGCAATTTTTACAAAAGCATCAGCCTGATCCATAACCTGATCAGTAACGCCTTCCAATTCTGTACCAAAAACCAAAGCGGTAGGTTTAGAAATATCCAATTCGTCTAAATTATGATCGTTTTCATGAGGTGTTGTAGCAACAATTTGGTATCCCTTTTGTCTTAGAACTTCGAAACAATCAGAAACGTTATCTGAATCAGGATTTTTATAACGGTGTAATGAAAGCCATTGATCGGCCCCAATAGTAACTTCTGATGACGCATCAAAAACATTATTATTTTCAATCACATGAACATCCTGAATTCCAAAACCATCGCAGCTTCTTAAAACAGCACTCGCATTATGCGGTTGATAAATATCTTCCAAAACGACAGTGATGTGTTCAGTTCTTTTATCAAGGACTTCATTGATACGGTTCCATCTGGCTTCGGAGATAAACTGCTTCAGATATTCAATTAATTGTTTGTTCATGTGTATAATGTAAATAAAAAAAGCCGTCTCTTATTCAGAAACGGCTTTAGTAAAGTCTATTTTATCAGTTACAACGAAAAGTAAATCCTTTCTTTCGGATCGTTTCGATGTAATCAGTTTCAGTATATTCACGAATTTTCTTTCTCAGATAACTGATATATACGTTTATATAATTTGTTTGAGTATCAAAATGAATATCCCACACTTTTTCAGCGAGTTCTTCCTGTGTGATTATTCTGTTTTTATTCTTTATAAAATAAACAAGCAGATTAAACTCGTTATTGGTGAGCTGAAGCTTGTTATCATTTACAGTGCATTCCCTTTTCAATAAATGAACATTAATTTCACCACAGGTAAGCGTTTGATCTCCTGAAGATTCTGTTCTTCGTTGAATAGCTTCCATCCTTGCCAGTAATTCTTCAGTATTAAATGGCTTTGTCAGGTAGTCATCAGCACCGACTTTGAGGCATTTTACTTTAACATCTGTTTCTTGTTCACCGGAAAGAATAAGAACCGGAGTAACTACTCCCTCATCTCTGATCTGTTTACATACTTCGTATCCGTCACCATCCGGTAAACCAAGATCGAGTACGATCATTTCAAAATTTTCGCCTGTCGCTAGGGCCTGACCATCCTTAGCAGTTTCAGCAGTTATTACGGTATTGTCGTTATGTTCTAAAACTGCTTTTACAAGCGTTCTAACTGAAGGATCGTCTTCAACAACAAGAATTTTCATATGCGATTTAAATTAGTTGACTGATCAGGTTACTCTTTAATGTTAGTTAGAAAAAATTAACAAACATTAGAAAGAAAACCTAACTACTCATAATATTTATTAGAAATTAGTACCCGTTTTCCTTAAGCCAGAGCTCACTTTCTGCTATAAACGGTTGCGAGAGCTTATGTTGCGCTTCTATTGATTTAAAACGTGCGTTAAATCCTTCCTCTTTTAGCTTTTCGATTTCTTTCTGTTGTGGTTCTGGAAAAACACTCGTATCTCCGGATCCATGGAGAGCCAAAACATTAATATGTTTAGCTTCTTGTAGTCTATCAGTGAAAACTTCCGTTTTTATTCTGGCTCCAATTATAATTGCCTCATTCACATGCTTCCACCTTGAAAGCATAAAATAGCCGGCCAGATATCCACCCATAGAATACCCAAATAAACATAATCTGCTTACTTCTATGTTTGGTAATAAATTATCGATGATCTCCTGAATGAATTCGGATGACAGCTCCATAGATCTAACAAACTGTTGCTGCTCTCCATCATACAAATACCAGCTCCTGCCCCAATCTTCTACTTTTTTAGTGCGTGTCTGGTCATATAAGGGATAAGGTGCCTGAATAAATAAATGATAAGCTTTCAACTCAGTTAATGGGTTCACTATTTTCTCAAAGCGATCAATATTTTGATTAAATCCGTGTAAATAGACAATTAAAGGCTTTTTTCCTTTTTCCCCTGTCTCATACAATTTATACGGCACTTCTATTTTGAAGGACGCCTTACCGGAAATCAAAACTTCTTTCATATAATTTTTAGTCTTACGATAGCACTTTTATTCCTTTTAATAAATGTAATTATGGATTGGCATTTGAGGCGATACCTCTTACTTTTGGATGAGTAAATCATCATCAGAAAAAATAAACTTATGTCAGTGATTCGCAACGATTGGACCGAAGAAGAAATCTCAGAGATTTATAACACTCCGCTGATGGAGTTAATATACAGAGCTGCTACAGTCCATCGCGAATATCATGAAACAGGCGAAGTTCAGGTTTGTACCCTTCTTTCGATTAAAACAGGTGGTTGTTCTGAAGACTGCGCTTATTGCCCTCAATCTGCCCGCTACGATACCGGCGTTGACTCTGAGAAACTGATGCCTAAAGAAATGATCCTTGCTTCAGCTGAGAGAGCTAAAGAAGCCGGAAGTACTCGTTTTTGTATGGGTGCAGCCTGGAGAAGTGCCAGACGAAACAAAGATTTTGATGAAGTTTTAGATGTGGTTTCTTCTGTAGCTGATATGGGACTTGAAGTGTGCGCCACTTTGGGAATGCTGAATGATGAACAAGCTGCTCAACTTAAAGAAGCCGGATTATATGCTTACAATCACAATCTAGATTCCAGCGAAGATTTTTATAAAAAGATCATTACTACCCGTTCTTATGACGATCGCTTAGACACCATCAAAAAAGTTCAGGACAACAATATTTCGGTTTGCTCCGGTGGAATTATTGGAATGGGCGAAACACATGAAGACAGAATTGGATTGCTTTATACACTGTCTAACTTAGATCAGCATCCGGAATCAGTTCCTGTAAATGCTTTGATCGCCGTAAAAGGAACTCCGATGGAAAATCAGCCCAAAGTACCAAGTTGGGATATGGCTCGAATGATCGCCACCGCCAGAATTTTGATGCCGCAATCTATGGTTCGTCTTTCTGCAGGACGTGTTCGAATGAACTTCGAAGAACAGGCGCTATGTTTTATGGCGGGAGCTAACTCGATTTTTACAGGAGAGAAACTTCTAACTACGGACAACAATGAGCTGGACGAAGACATGCATATGTTTGAGTTATTTGGCTTGAAGCCACGACCTTCTTACAAGAATGCGAAGCCGGAGCATGTGCCGGTTAATGTTTGATTTGTTGATCATAAATTTGATTTTATATAGATTGAGATAACTAATCCTAAAGCTATGAAGAGTACACTTAAAGAAATTAAAACGTCTGCTCTTAATCTTGATGAAAAAGACCGAATTGAACTTTTACAATCCCTTGTAGAGAGTTTGGACAGAAATAAGACACTGTTATATGAAGATGAATGGCTGGAAATCGCTCGAGAAAGAGAAGTCAATTATAAAGCTAAGAAATCATCATCAACTTCTTGGATAGATATAAAAAAAGAGCTGAATAAGAAAATACAGTCTTAAAATGCCTTTTTTTACCTCGCTCCGATGCTCTGCGTCGGAGCGTATTTTGTGGTCCTTCAAATTACCATCAAGACAAATAGATCTTCTTAATATGGTCTCTATATTTAGAGATTAAAGCTTATCCGATTTGTTCCGACGCAGAGCATCGGAACAAGGAATAGCCTAAACATACACCTGTTCAGGAAAAACCAGCATCAAACATTTACAAACTCTTTCTTAGCAGTACTTGTAAATCTTAGATAAGAAGGTGACTTTCAATTAACTCAAAAATTACTCGATGAAATCACTTTCTTTAATTCTACTGGCTCTTTTCACAGCTGTATCCTGTACAACGCAAAAAAAGCAACACATCACAGCCGATTTTGAAACCGTTCAGGATTCTACCTCCATCCTATTTTCTGTAGAAGGACTCAGCCAACCTGAAGCGGTTCGATACGATGAATCTCAAAATGTGTATTTCATTTCGAATTTCAATGGTGGCGGAAATGATCTTGACAGCAACGGCTTTATTACCAAAGTAGATGCTGAAGGAAATGTTATAGAGATGCAATTCATGACCGGAACAGATGAATATCCATTTCATGCTCCACGAGGGATGTATATCGAAAAAGGATCTCTTTGGGTAGCCGATGTAACAGGTGTTCATGTCTTTGACACCAAAACAGGAGCTCAACAAAAATTCATAGATTTCACATCATTTCAGCCGGGTTTCCTTAATGATGTTTCAGGAGATGGCTCCGGAAGTATTTATGTAACTGACACCGGAAAACCGATCGTTTATAAAATAGAAAACGACTCTCCTTCTGTATTCTTGGACTCTCTCCCTGTATATCCGAATGGAATTACATTTAGTCTTCTGAAAAACGAGTTTGTCCTCGCTCCTTGGCGTGGTGACACTACGTTTTATTCATTCAGAATAACTAAAGAAGTGGAAGAACACTACACCTTCCAAGGTGGGAACTTCGATGGCTTAGAATTTGATGAAGGCATGTTATTGGTTGCAAGTCAGGTCGACCAAAGCATTCGTGTACATGACGGTAGTTCAAACAAGATACTGATCCATACCATTGGCAGACCCGCAGATATTGGCATCGACAGAACCAATAAGATCATTGCTGTTCCTTACATTGCGCTCAATCGTGTAGATTTCTGGGGATACTCCCGGAACTAAATCTGTTCACAGTAATTAACATAGTAACAATAGATAAATTAACCTGTTGATCTAATTAATGATACACATCGAAGACGAACAAAAAGAACTTGATCGCCTTACCAGACTAGCTGAATTCGACATAGATTATTCCAAAGATTTTGAAGATCTGGATGACCTGTCAAAGCTTGCTGCTCATATTTCGGGAACACCAATTTCATTGATCAATCTGATCGGAGCCAACACTCAGTGGTCGATTTCAGATTACGGAATTGAGCAAGATCAGATGCCCCGAAAAGATTCGATTTGTGATCATACCATTTATGAAGAGGAATATTTAGAGCTTTCTGATCTGCATAAAAGCGAGGAATTCAAAGATAAGCCTTATATAGCCGGTGAGCCTAATTTGAAGTATTATTTTGGGATACCTTTGCGCACTAAAGATGGCATTAACATAGGCGCCATTTGTGTGATGGATCAAACTAATCACTACTTCCCTCCTGAAAAGATAGAGATGTTCAAGATCATAGCTGATGAAGTTATGAGACGACTGGAGCATTATAAATTAGTCAAAGATCTAAGAGAAAAGCTGGAAGAAGCAGACGATGTTTCTCGTAAAGTAAGTCATGATATTCGCGGACCTATTGGTGGAATTATAGGTTTATCTCAGATCATAAGAGATAATGCTGAAGAGCAGGATATTTCCAATATTGTTGAATTGATCGAAATGATCAACAAAGGTGGAAAAACTGTTCTTGAGCTGGCTGATGAAATCCTCTCAACGCATAGAAAAAGTGATGAGAAGCCGGATTTTAAAAGAGAATCATTTGATCTTTCTACTCTTAAAGAGAAACTCATTGATCTGTACAAGCCACAGGCACAGCTTAAAGACATTGACTTCAGAGTTCAGATCGAAATTGTAAACAAAGAGCTGTTGTTCCCCAAAAACAAAATGCTTCAGATCTTCGGGAATATGATCTCTAACGCAATAAAGTTCACCAATCCGAGTGGAAATGTTGTTGTAAATTTGGGTTTTGGAGAAATCAAAGATTCCAGAGCACAATTAAACTTCAGTGTTAAAGATGACGGCGTTGGAATGACTGATAAGCAAATTGAACAAATGCTCAACCATCAGGCACAATCGACTCCCGGAACAAATGATGAGCGTGGTTTTGGCTTTGGTTTTCGACTTTCAAAGCATCTGGTAAATACATTGAAAGGAACTATTGAAATTAAATCAGAGCTCAACAAAGGAACTGAAATTCTGGTACATCTTCCGGTAAAGATCTTCGATCAAAAGAATTAGATGTCTTTGTAATTATCCAATTCCAGAGTCCAGTCGTATTCCAGAAAACTTACTGAAGGATCGGCATCCTGTGGAATGATATCATACTTCTTTAACATTTCTACTGCTCCGGATTTGCCACCAAAGTCGGCACGAAACCAACTCATAAGTGCATTTACCTTCACTTTGTCTTTATCCACATCGTATTCTGTAGTCTTTTCCAGATATTGTTTGGAGGAGATATCGAGTTGCTCCTCTACCCTTTCAGGATCATAAATAGCAATAAACGGACACGCTTTAGCTCCGCAATTCAACGCAAAGTGAACCCGTGGATCAACTTCTTCCCACCTGAACATCACTTCATAATCACTTGGAAACCATTTATCCCAATAGCCCATAGAAAGTTTGATCTTGGAATGACGAATGATTCCATGCTCGATGGTATCAAAACTCAGTTCTTTTCCGGCTATGGTGACCTGTGGCGACGAAAAGAAATTGTAACCAAACCAGGAGTTTCTGTCTTCAAACAATTCGGGCTTATCAAGCAACAAGATCTGCACGTATGCATTGTAGATATTCAACCAAAAAGCTTTTTTCTCAGATTCTGTATCCAGATCAACATTTAATTCCTCTTGGGAAACCTCAGCAAGTTTACTTTCAATCTGTTTTGTTGGTTTGCCGTCCCGTACGTTTTGCAACAGGATCATAGACAGCTCGGCAAAAGAGGTGTCCTTATTCAGGCTATCCATTTCCTGAGCTTGAAGGTTTGGTCCAGAAAAAAGCACAAAAATGGTTAAAAACAGAATATAAATTGGTTTCATATTTAGGTTGTTCATTAATTGAAATCTGTTGCGCTAATAACTTCGTAATTTAATATCATCCAAAGTGCTTTTAATATCATCACAAAATTATAAATAAGTTAATGGCGATAAGTATCATTATCCCAACATATAACGAAGAAAAAACGGTTCCGGATTTATTGGCTCATCTTTCTGCAGGAATTAACCACGTGAAAGACGCCGAAATTTTGGTGATCGATGGCGGAAGTACCGATAACACTGTTAAACTTGTTTCCGAATTGGGATTCACATGCATTCGTTCCAAACGAAAAGGACGTGCAGCTCAGATGAATGTGGGTGCAGAACATTCAAAGAATAATATCCTGTATTTTGTTCATGCGGATTCCATCCCTCCTGCTTCTTTTGCTGATGATATTTCAGAATCTTTGGAAATAGGATTTCAATCAGGATGTTATCGCTACAAATTCGATCACTATTACACTCCATTGCTTCGAATAAACTCCTATTGCACTCGTTTTGATCGAATTATGGTTCGTGGCGGTGACCAAACCTTATTTATCACCCGAAGTTTGTTTGATGAACTTGGAGGCTTCCGTGAAGATTACAGAATTATGGAAGATTACGATCTGATCGAAAAGATCCGGAAATCATCCAGCTTCCGAATCATTCAAAAAGATGCGATCGTTTCATCCCGAAAATATAAAGACAACGGCTACTTCAGAGTTCAGATCGCAAACCTTACCGTTTTTATGATGTATTTCGCCGGAGCATCCCAGGAAATGATGTGTCATGCTTATTCGAATATGTTGAACTATAGATAGTTTTTTTGAAAGCCACGGAAACACGAAGGCACAAAAGTAAAGTACTTACGATCCTCTTTTTAATAGCTGAAGTTCATTATCATTTTGACATAATTTATTACCATTCTTTGTCGTCATTTTTTGATATTTGAATCCTGTTATTGACACTTTAAAATTGAATTAAAACTCCTCAGTAAAAAGAATACATGCTTGATCATATTGAATACGAAAGCAACGAGTTAATTGACAGACTGCCAGAGCACTTAAAGCAGTTCATCAAGCCACAGAATTACGAAGATTACACTCCGGTTGATCAGGCTGTTTGGCGTTATGTGATGAAACGTTTGGTTAGTCATCTGTCTAAAGTAGCTCATGATTCATATTTGGAAGGATTAAAGAAAACAGGTGTTAGTCTTGATGAAATTCCAAGTATGTATGGAATGAATCGGATTCTAAAAGAAATTGGTTGGGCCGCTGTTGCTGTGGATGGATTTATACCTCCCAATGCTTTTATGGAATTTCAGGCGTACAAGATCTTAGTAATTGCGTCTGATATCAGACAATTAGAAAATATACAGTACACTCCTGCCCCGGATATTATCCATGAATCCGCGGGACATGCTCCAATTATTGCAAATCCTGATTACGCCGAGTATTTGAGAAGATTAGGAGCTATTGGCGCAAAGGCGATTCTCTCGAAGCATGATATGGATGTTTATGAAGCTGTCAGAAAGTTATCGATCTTGAAAGAAGCTAAAGGTACTCCTCAAGAAGAAATTGATGCCGCTGAATCTGAGATCGAAGCGCTACAGGAGAAAAAAGTCGAGCTTTCCGAAATGGCCAAGATCAGGAATTTGCAGTGGTGGACAGTTGAATATGGCCTGGTTGGTACTATTGACGATCCTAAGATCTATGGAGCAGGTCTTTTATCTTCTATAGGTGAAAGTATTTCCTGCTTAAAAGATGACGTGAAAAAAAATCCATATTCCATCGAAGCAGCAACACAGGAATTTGATGTTACTAAACCACAGCCTCAACTGTTTGTAACGCCTGACTTTTCGTACTTAATGCAGGTTTTGGAGGAGTTTGCGAACAATTTAAGTTTGAGAAAAGGTGGCAGCAAAGGTTTACAGAAACTCATTAATTCAAAGATGGTGGGCACTATCGAGTTGAGTACGGGACTTCAGATTTCCGGAAATTTTTCCAGAACTATACTTGATGAAGATAGCGAAGTTATTTTCTTTGAAACCGAAGGACCTACAGCTTTGGCTTACAGAGAAAAAGAACTTATCGGGCACGGAATAGAAACTCACAAGAATGGATTCAGTTCTCCTCTCGGGAAATTAAAAAACATCAATCTCGCCATTGAAGATATGGGTCCGGTGGATCTGAAAGCATATAATTTTTACGATGGCAAGCATCTGTCATTCGAATTTGAAAGCGGAATAAAAGTCGAAGGATTAAACGTTACCGGTATCAGAAGCTTACAAGGCAAGTTATTGTTGATTCAGCTAAAGGATTGTACCGTTTCCTACAATGATGAAGAATTGTTTACTCCAGAAGACGGCGTCTATAATATGGTAGTCGGAAAAGATATTGTTTCAGCTTTTGCCGGCAGTGCAGACAGCAGCTCATTTCCGAACTTATACAGCAAGTCATCTACTTTGACTGTAAAAAAAGAACGGCCGGGTTCTTTGAGCGAATTAGAAAAGCACTATCAATCTATAAGAGAGTACAGAGAAAAGAATTCAGACGACGCTGCTTTTCTTAAAAATCTATTTCAGGAATTGAAATCAGAACATCCTGAAGAATGGCTGCTAATGTTTGAGATTCTGGAAATTTCGAAAGATGAAGCCCTTAACCAACTTTTAAGAGATCATTTGAATAAGCTAGCGGTAGATTCTCCCAAGCTGAAATCACTTATTGAAGATGGTTTAGAATTGATCGAAGAAGGACTTCCTGTTTAGATTATAGATAGTTGATTTTGAGCCACGGAAGCACGAAGGCACTAAAGCAGGGCTATCATTGTGGGTTTTAGATAATTGGTTGAAAATTTAGTAGTGCTACGCCTATAAAAATTCGCCCTTAGTATTTTAGACGGAATAGAGAACATGATCCGGATGCGTCTGCGAAGCAGGAATAATCCTTTCCGGTGAGAAATGTAGAAATGTATCTAAGCGAACGAAGACCTTTAGGATTATTCAGCGCAGGATCAGTGAACCCGTCTAAAATACTAAGGGCGAATTTTTATAGGATTCAGTTACTTGGCTCTGTGTACTTTTGTACCGACAAAAGTACCAAAAGCTCCCGACAAGAATTATTGGCGCGAACTCCATTACATCGACTAATCATTACAAAAGGTCTTCGCTAGTATGATACACATTCAAGAATCAGCCAGAAGTGTAATGATTCCTCCTTCGGAGCCGTCGATTTCATTACGTTCTTGGCTCGCCAATAATTCTAAGTTCGGTGTAATTGGAGACTTTTAAAAAAATCAGGTTTAAAGACAAGGCGAATTTTTTTACAACTATCTCTAAATACCTTGTCATTTCGAAGGAGCTTGTCGACTGAGAAATCTAAAGATTGATTTCAAAGCAGAATTCTAAATTTCTCACATCCGCTCTAAATAACATAAAAGAAACAAATCTCCCTTCAAAGAAGGATTTAGTTTTTTAGATAAGCTTTTGGCATATTTAAATAAGCAATTTTCAGATATTAGAATCACAGCAAGGAAAATGAGACTATCAATCTTACTAATACTAATTCCTTTTTTCTCCTTGAAAGGTCAGGAGATCAGATATAACCTATTCATAATAGATCCTTGTGAGGACAAAATCGAAAAAAGTGATTTCTTTACAATGAAAAAGGACTCCATTGAATTTGTAATGTATTATCTTGATGATAGCACTTTGTTGCTTCCAAGTTTTGGAGTTTATGAGTTGGATTCAAAATTTAATGCAGAAACTAAATTAGTGAATGTAAGTAAAGCTATAAATTCTGATACCTTAATTGCTCCCAGAGTTCAAGAATTTGTCGTTACACATGACAAGTATGCATACAGATTTAAGAATTGTGGCAAGAATAGTCATGGTGTAGAAAAAAGTTATTATACAGATGGCTCTTTAAGAATGATGGGGAGTTTTAAAAAGGGTTTAGCCATTGGAGAGCTAAAGAGATTTTATGAAAACGGTGAAATCAAAGAGATTGCTAACTATACTAAAAAAGGTTTTCAAATAAATTCGACTCAATATCATAGAAATGGCGAAATCAGAAAAATTTCAATCTACAACAAAAAAGGCTGGCTTATAAAAACTTCAACTTATGATGATAAAGGTTTGTTAATTGAAGAATGGGAAAGAGACAAGTAGAGTTTCAACACCCCAAGATCTTTCAAGTTTGTAACTTGAAAGTATAAGCTCAGGAAGTCTATGACTTCCATTACAGAATTCACTTTACAAAAATACCACCACATTTAAATCTTAAAACCGTCTAAATCTAATTAAGCTTCAACCAAAAATTCCCCCTGCATTCCCTCCTCTTTCTGCTTATCTTTGACGCATGAAAAGTGCCGCATTTGAAACATTAGGTTGTAAGTTAAATTTCTCGGAAACCTCTTCCATGAGAAGAGACTTCGAGGACGAAGGTTTTGAGCTCAAAGAGTTCGATGATAAAGCTGATGTGTATGTTATAAATACCTGTTCCGTGACTCTGGATGCCAATTCTGCCTGCAGAAAGACCGTCCGACAAGCTCTCCGAAGAAACCCCGATGCTTTTGTGGCTGTAGTGGGTTGTTATGCTCAGTTGGAGCCTGAAGAAATTGCTCAGATCGAAGGCGTGGATGTGGTACTTGGTGCCAAAGATAAATTCCACCTGCTGGATCTGTTTGATGATTTTGTGAAGCAGGAAAAGACCATCATCCACAACACCGATGTGAATGAAGCAGTAGATTTCCACAATGCCTTTTCTTCAGACGACCGAACCCGCGCTTTTCTAAAGGTTCAGGACGGCTGTAATTATAAATGTTCGTTTTGTACCATTCCGCTGGCTCGTGGAGCGAGTAGAAGTCCCAAGATCGCGACGGTAGTTCGCAACGCTGAGCAGTTGGTAGCCGAAGGATTCAAAGAAATTATTGTTACCGGCGTGAACTCCGGAGATTTCGGTTACGGAACCGATGAGAACTTCTACATGCTTTTGCAAGCGCTGGACGAAGTTAAAGGATTGGAGCGATTACGTGTTTCTTCCATCGAGCCGAATTTATTGACCGAAGAGATCATCCGATTTGCTGCTACTTCAAAGAAATTACAGCCACATTTCCATATCCCACTACAAAGTGGCTCTGATGAAATGCTGAAGATCATGAGAAGACGTTATAAATCTGATCTGTACCGAAGCAGAGTGGAATTGATCAGAGAATTGATTCCGGATGCATGTATTGGTGTGGATGTAATTACCGGTCACCCGGGCGAAACAGAAGAATTGTTTCAGGAATCGTTTGATTTCATCAATTCACTGGATGTTTCTTATCTGCATGTGTTTACTTATTCCGAGCGACCAAACACCCATGCGCTTTCTCTAAAGCCCGTGATCCCTAAACAAGAGCGAAAGAAACGAACGCATAAGCTCAGAAGACTTTCAAAGAAAAAGCGTTTTAATTTCGATTCCCGATTTGAAGGCCAAGTGCGCCCTGCCCTGTTTGAAGAATCAGAAAAAGACGGATTGATGTTTGGATGGACAAACAATTATGTGCGTGTGGCTATCCCGTTTAATGAGCGATTGGTAAATACCATTCAGGATATTGAATTGACCTCGATCACCAGTGAAGGACATTTTTTAAGTACACTATCTGAATCGGTTCAACAAGAAGAACAAGCCATTGCGGAGCTCATTGATGGCTGAATCGGAAAATGATCTTATCAGCCGAACGATTCGGTTTCTGAATCAACAAAAAGAAATGTATGGTGATTTTTCTGTGAAGCAGGAAGAGTCTTTAGCCACAAAAACACAGAATCACGAAAAAGAGAATAACGAAGTTAAAGTAGTTTCTGAAGTTTCTGAGCAAGAAGAGGTTTCAGCCACGGAATCTCAAAAGCACGAAAATATTGAAGAAAAAGTAGAAGCTGATACTTCTGTTTCTGTTGAAGAAGTGAAAACAGAGTATCAAACTGAAGAAGTTAAGCCTGAGTTAACCGAAGCAGAACTTATCGCTCAGTGTTCAACTTTAGAAGAGCTGAAAGCTCTGTGTGAAAAGGCAGAGACTTTAAAAACCGATCTGGAAGGTACTAATCTGGTGTTTGGAGTTGGAAATCCGAATGCTGACTTGATGATCATCGGCGAAGCTCCCGGATTTAATGAGGACAAACAAGGTGAGCCTTTTGTTGGAGAAGCCGGTCAGCTGTTGGATAAGATCATGGCAGCCATCAATTTTAAGCGGGATGATATTTACATCGCCAATATTTTGAAACATCGTCCACCGGAAAACCGAGATCCCAAGGTAGAAGAACGCGCAAACAGTCTGCCCTATTTATTAAAACAGATCGAACTTGTTGACCCGAAATTGATCTTGTGTGTGGGCAGAGTTTCCGGAACTACTTTATTAGGTAAAGACGACTCTCTGAAAAATATGCGTTCCAAATTTCATGAGTTTAATGGCAGAGAGTTGATGGTAACCTATCACCCGGCGGCGTTACTCAGAAATCAGCAATGGAAGCGACCTACTTGGGAAGACGTTCAGAAACTCCGCAAACGATACGATGAGTTGGGCGGCAAACCCTGATAAATGTTAATAACTTTGTAGAAAAGTTGTTCGAAAGTTCCTCTAAATTCGTTTAAACTTTTAGTTACTTTAATGAGGTCATCCCGAACTTGTTTCGGGATCTTTGCGAAGGTTAATAACAATATTCTGCAACGATTAAGATCAAAGCTTTTTCTTAAGATCCTGAAATAAATTCAGGATGACTTAAATTTTTTTAGTTCAGTAAATGGCAACAAACGGTTCAGCATACAAAAAAAACAATTACGTAGAGTCCAATAAGATTTTGGAGCAGCAAGGACGAGTACCACCTCAGGCAGTTGAAGTTGAGGAAGCAATTCTGGGCGCTATGCTGATCGAAAACGGAGCTGCTATTATCGCTTTTGGTATGTTGGTTGCTGAAGATTTCTATAAGCCTGCTCATCGCCATATTTTCGAAACAATTAAGAATCTCTCCGAAAGAGATAATCCGTTAGATCTTTTGACGGTAGAAAACGAGCTTCGGGATAATAATTTACTGGATGCAAGTGGTGGTCCCTCCTATTTATCTGATCTGACTCGCTCCGTAAGTTCAGCGGCAAACATCGAATATCATTCTCAGATCATTATTGAGAAAGCGGTTAAGCGAAATCTGATCCTGAATTGTACCGATGTAATTAAAGACTCTTACGACACTGCTTCGGATGCGTACGATGTTTTGGATGACGCAGAGCAACGAATTTTTGATCTTGCCAATAATAAGACCAAGAATGCTTCAAAGCCTGTATCTGAAATTCTGAAAGATACTCTTGAGTATCTGGAAGATATGCGTGGTAAAGAAGGCGGAATCACCGGAGTTCCTACGGGATTATCTATCGATACCATGACGGCCGGATGGCAGAAAGGCGATCTGATCATTATTGCAGCGCGACCTTCTATGGGTAAAACGGCTTTTGTACTGACGGCTGCCCGAAATGCTGCAATGCATCATGATGAAAAACTAAGAACTTCTGTAGCTCTCTTCAGTTTGGAGATGTCGAATCAATCGTTGGTTCAGAGATTGTTGACTATGGAAGCTCGTGTAAATGCATCGGAAGCCCGAAAAGGAACGCTGAACGACGACAGTTTCAAACAATTGATCGAGGCTGCCAGTAATTTACACGAAGCAGATATCTTTATTGATGATACTCCGGCAATCACATTGATGGAGCTTCGTACTAAATGTCGACGCCTAAAAAGTGAGCATGATGTTGGATTGATCATCATTGATTATCTGCAGTTGATGCAGGGAAATACCAAAGACACCGGGAATCGTGAGCAGGAAATTGCTTCTATTTCCCGTGGACTTAAAGCACTGGCCAAAGAACTTGATGTTCCGGTTATTGCACTCTCGCAGTTGAGTCGTGCAGTGGAACAACGTGGTGGTGATAAACGACCACAGCTTAGTGACTTACGTGAATCAGGTTCGATCGAGCAGGATGCTGATGTTGTGATGTTTTTATATCGTCCTGAGTACTATAAGATTACAACTACGGAAGATGGTCAGTCTACAGCCGGACTTGCTGAAGTGATCATTGGAAAGCAAAGAAACGGTCCGGTTGGAAGTAAAATGCATTACTTCGTTAAGGACTATGCTCGTTTTGAAAATCTAACTACGGCTGATTCCGGAGGATTCTTTGGCGAATCTCAGGGACAGGCTCAATTGCCGGATAACTTTGATCAGGGAAGTTCGGGGCCACCGCCTATGCCACATAATCCTGCACCTGATGAGGATGCGCCTTTCTAGTTAAATTGGTTTCTTTTATTTAAATTGCATCAATTATTAAACATTGATGCATAATTAATCATGAGAACTACTTTAGATATACCTAAAAAGCTGATTGAAGAAGCTATGGAAGTTACCGGAGCTACAACCAAAAGTCAGTTGATCAAAGATGCTTTACAAGCCCGTATTGATGAGGTAAAGAGAAAAAGGTTGATTTCTTTGAAGGGTACCATTGATTTGGACATTGATCTCGATTCTCTAAGAAACAGATAAAAATGTCCAGATATAAAGTTCTTGTAGATAGTTCTGTTTGGATTCAGTATTTCAAAAAAGGTAAACTTCCTATTCTTGACCGCCTTATCGAAGAAAATTTAATCTGTGTAAATGAGTTAATTTTAACAGAGCTGATTCCTATCCTAAAAAAGCAACAACATTATGTCGCAATAGACAGTTTAAATTCTCTGGAGCTGATACCATTAAAGATCGACTGGGAATTAATTAGAGAATATCAATTCATGAATCTTAAAAATGGAATTAATAAGGTAGGTATTCCCGATTTGATGATTCTTCAACAGGCTATAGAAGAAAAAATGACTTTATATACGCTAGATAAACACTTTGAGCTAATGAACGAGATCTATAATTTTGAATTGGTAGGTAAATCATGAGTTCTCACCCTTTTAAGATCATTTTTGCAATATTCTCCTTTCTGATCCTTTCGGAATCAATTTCAGCTCAATCTTTAGATTATGCCCGGGAAGCAGTAAATATTCTTGCTTCAGACAGCCTCAAAGGCCGAGGTTATGTTGATAACGGAGATAAACTGGCTGCGGATTTTATCAGAAGTGAATTCGAAAAGTTTGGATTACAGGTATTCAATGGTAGTTTTTATCAGGAATTCGAAACTTCTGTAAATACTTTTCCTGATCGACAATCTGTAATTGTGAATGGAAAAGAGCTTGAAGCCGGAAAAGATTATTTATTGGATCCGGGTTCTCCTTCTCTCAAGGGTTCATTCGATGTTATGACTGTGACTGCAGATGAAATTCTGGATAATGCTAAATTTGTTAACAAACTCAGAGTTTCTTCCGGACAATTGATCGCTGTTCTGCCTTTTGATAAATCTAATTTCAGTAAAGAACAAAACGAGCAGTTAAATGGAGTGATCAACTTTTTGAAGTATCATCCACAAAATCCATCCAAAGGAACGATCATACTCACCAACGATAAGTTGACATGGGCAGGCTCCGTCAGACAACATCCTAAACCTACCATCATTATTCATTCCGATTCGTTAAATGGTTCTTTAAAGTCTCTGAAGCTGGATATAAAGAGTTCTTTTATCAAAAAGTATCAAACTCAGAATGTGATCGGATATGTGCAAGGTAAAAACACGGACTCCACTATTGTATTTATAGCTCATTACGATCATTTGGGGAAGTTAGGCCCTCAGGCTTCTTTTAACGGTGCAAACGACAACGCAAGCGGAACAGCTATGCTTCTAAGTTTGGCTAAACACTACTCAGAAAACAAGCCGAATTATAACACAGTATTTATAGCTTTCGGAGCTGAAGAGCTGGGATTGATCGGTTCTAAATATTTCACTGAAAATCCTCTCTTCCCTCTTTCAGAAATAAAGTTTCTCATGAATTTTGATCTTGCCGGAACCGGAGATGAAGGTATACAGGTTGTAAATGGTTCTGTATACAGAAAACAATTTGATGAACTGGTTCAGATTAATGAAGAGTTGGATCTGCTTCCCAACATCAAAATAAGAGGAGCGGCTTGTAACAGCGATCATTGTATGTTTGACCAGCAAGATGTTCCCGGATTCTACATTTATACATTGGGTGGTATTCAAGCCTATCATGATGTTTATGACAGACCTGAAACATTACCACTTACTGAGTTTGAAGATTATTTTAAGCTGATCGTAGAGTTCATTGATCAGCTTTGATCAGATCATTTCTTCAAACAACTTATCATAATCTTTGATCTTTCTGCTCCAGTCCAAATGTTTATTAATATTCTGAAGAGAAGATTTTGGAAGTGGCTTGGTCTTTCCGGTCAAGAGATCCTTCATATGTTTGAATAAAGCATCTTCATCGTTATAAAGAACCGGAGCATGTAAAAGAGGACTGTGAAGCGATTCGGGTATCAATTCGGGATAATGAAGAGCATTAGGCACAAATGGGTGACATCCACAATAAATAGCTTCTAAAATCGGCGTGCAAAAAAATTCATAACTCGCTGTTGAAACTACAATATCTCCCGAATGAAGTAACTTGCTGTAGTTTTCTTTGTCGTCTACATAACCGAAATGAGTAATGTGAGTTCCATATCGCTGCCAGGCCTTTTCAAATTCTTCCGGCTTCTCGTGTTTGGTATCTCCTGCTAATATCAGATCGAATTTTAAGTCAATATCATTCAACCTGTTCAACACTCTGAAGAACATGGCCGGGTTTCTATCAAACTGCCAACGTTGATTCCAAACAATAACCGGATTTTCATTCTTCAACCGGGTATCAGCTTGTTCGTTAAAGCTCTTCAGGTCTAAACCGGGCTGTAAAACTATACTTTTTTCTCTGATCTGCTCTACGGTATTGTAATGTTTGTCATCAGGATAATTATCCAAAAACTTCGGTAACGCCTCCATCAGATCATCAATATGGAACTGAGAAGTAAAGACCAATTTATCAGCTACAAGCATACTCAAATAGTTTATATAGCAAAAGGTAAGGTCGCGGCTCTCTCCTTCCGGAATAGGTCTGGTAAACTGATTATCATGCATATACATGATCTTTGGAGTATGAGAGAATCTGGGATTTGTAAGCGCAATAAAAGCCGGCAGGTTCGTCATGCTACTCACCATCAACAGATCTATATCTTCCTCTACCTGTCTGGTTAGCTCTGCAAGTGTAACTGAATCTCCATGCATTCGCCATTTCCACCCTTTATAATTCAGCTTGATGGGAATGATTGTATGACTTGAATGCTCAATCAGTCCCTTTAAAAAGGCTTTGTGAGATCCACTGTAAAAAGGTTCAATTGCAAGAATATTCATTTATAGAATAGTAGCTAAATTCCAGAGAAGCCAAGTATAAGAAATTCCTATCTGTCTTCTTAGTCTTCAAATAGTCATTCCTGTAGAAGTTAGATAATTCACTTACAAAAATTGTTCTGTAAATAATCCTGACGATTTCAAGATAAAGCCTCCACCACACCGACCTTTAGAATTATTGGCGAGCCAAGAATGCAATGAAATCGACGGCTCCAAAGGAGCAATCATTACACTTCTGGCTGATTATTGAATATATATCATACGTTCGTAGACCTTTTGTAATGATTAGTCGATGCAATGGAGTTCGCGCCAATAATTCTTGTCGGGAGCTTTTGGTACTTTTGTCGGTACAAAAGTACATAGTACGAAGGAATTGAAACCTTATTTTTGGTTTGGTTTAGATCATGGTTACCTACTTTTGTCTTGATACAAAAGTAGGAAAAGATCAAGCCGAAGTATTTAAGACGGGTTCACTGATCCTACGCTGAATAATCCTAAAGGTTTTCGTACGTGCTGAGATAATTATTAGACTCTTCACCAGAAAGGATTATTCCTGCTTCGCAGACGCATCCGGATCATGCTCTCTTCTCCGTCTTAAATACTAAGGGCGATTTTTAACTTAGGCAATAAATATTAATACCGTTAATGAATCAGTATATCAGATAGAGTACAGAAACAGAATTAATGGCTAGTATCTGATGCATTCGCCGTAAGATAACTTAGAACAAATTATCATCTAAACCGTGACTGTATTTCATCCAGCGAAAGATAAACGATTGTGGGCTTTTTCAAAGGATCCAGATAAGGTTGATCGCATGCAAACAATTGATCTACCAATGCTTCCATTTCTTTGATATCCAGCTCTTTACCTCTTGGAATTGCCGCTTTGGATGCAAATGAAATTGCTAATTTATCTCTGGCTTCCAGATTCATTTTCTTTCCAAGATCCTGATACTGATGAAGCATAGAGATCAGTACTTCTTGTTCATTTCCGATCTCAATGTCGGCCGGGACACCGTTGATCATAGCCGTATTTCCACTCAACATTTGAACAGAAAAACCCATTCTTTGTAAGATCGGATGTAATTCTTTCAACAAAGTGTAATCACTTGCTGACAATTCCATCGTTTGAGCAAATAAAAGCTGCTGTGTACTTGGAAGAGCAGATTCAGTAGCAGTTATCGCTTTTTCAAAGATGATGCGTTTATGGGCCAAATGCTGATCAATAACACAAACTCCTGTACGCGTCTGAGTAATGATATATGCATTATGAAGTTGGAAAAATCCATGATTATCACTTGGTTTACTATCTTCAGATCTGAAGTCTCCGGAACTGAAAGTTTGTTCTGATGAAGAAGATTGACCATACAACATCTCGCCAAATTCGTCTCCTCTGCCCTTTGCAGGATTTCGGTTAATTCTGGATGGAATATGAAATCCGGACTCACTTTGACGAACATCCTTCTTCTGATTAAAACTAAAGCCGGAATCAAATCCTTTGCTTTCGTTATCGCCGAGAAAGGTGCTTTCTTCTCTTTGGATATTAGGAACCATAAAATGTTCGTTCAGAGAACGGTTTACTACCGAACGTGCAAGCTGAATTACACTTCTTTCATCCTCAAATTTAACTTCCATTTTAGAAGGATGAACGTTCACATCAACTTTAGAAGGATCTATTTCAAAGAATAAAGCATAAAACGGATACTCATTATTCTTAGTCCAGGCATCATACAAACTGAGTAGCACATGAGTAAGATAGCGATGCTGAAATGGTCTTCCGTTTACAAAAAGAAATTGCTCTCCCCTGCTTTTTTTAGCCAGTTTCGGATCAGAAGCAAATCCAAAGATCTTTACATAGCTGGTTTCTTCCCCAAACTCGATCAAACTTGCTTTATAAGGAGCTCCGAATATAGCTGACACTCTTTCTTTGAGTGATTGAACCGGAAGATTGTAGATCTCTTCACCATCAGCTACAACCTGAAATGCCACATTTGTATTTGCAAGAGCTGCATATTGAACCGTCCTGAGAATATGACGAAGCTCTGTTACATCAGTTTTCAAAAACTGACGTCTGGCCGGGACATTAAAAAACAGATTTCTTATCGAAAAAGAAGTTCCATCGGGAGTAGCTACCGGTTTGATCTCCTTTTCATCGCCACCGTCAACTTCAAACTCCCAGCCGTTATCATCTTCTGCTCTTTTTGATCTGACAGTAACTTGAGAAACGGAAGCGATGGAAGCCATTGCCTCGCCCCGAAATCCCAGCGTTCTGATCTTAAAAAGATCATCAACCGTGTTTATCTTTGAAGTTGCATGACGTTCAAAACAAAGCGGAAGATCTTCTTCACTCATTCCACAACCGTTATCAATCACTTGAATGAGCGTTCTGCCTGCTTGTTCAATAATTATTTTAATCTCATCCGATCCGGCATCAACGGCATTATCCAATAACTCCTTAACTACGGAAGCCGGTCTTTGTATAACTTCACCTGCAGCAATCTTGTTACTGATTTCCGGTGGTAACTGATGTATAACTGAAGTGCTTTCCTTCGTTTCGTTCAACTAAATAAATCCTATAAAAGTGTAATGATATAAACCACTAATGAAAGCAGTAAAGCTAAGGCCAGAACTTTAACATTTTGCTTTGGCTTAACTCTGTTGTGTGTTTGAAATTTGATACGGCGTTTTCTTCTTTCGTCTTCACGCTGTTCCTTTTCAGGATCGTGGTATCTGAATGGTAAATCGAATTTTTTTGGCTTCGGACGGAAACCGAACATGGGTCTGATCATGGCTCTGGAAGTTAAATTAACCTTTTTGAAACCAACGGAGTACCTCCGCTAATCATTGCCAATATAATAATTAGGAATGAAAGAATTAGGAATGAATCAATGAGATTTCATATGAGTTTTTGATCCTAAATCTGTTATAATGAGATATGAAAGTCATTCGATATACTCTTTTAATTTTACTCTCTTTACTTCTGTTAAACCTGATCACCTACTTTTTGATCGGAAAGAAAAGTTTAAGAGAACGGAATATTTCAGAGATGATGAAAACTGAATTTGAAAACCCATACGATCTAAAATTAGAATTTCAACTGGTTAGTGATCTACAATTAGACTCCACTTTTAAGTTTCAAAATAAAAAGTATCCAGTCTTTCAAACATTTATAGACAAGAATGGAAAAAGAGATTTTGAGACTAACAGCTCAGAAGTAATAAAACAAGAAAAGTTTACATTAGATCTCAGCGCTGTAAACAAGATTTTAAATACAGATTTAGACTCTATTAATAAAATAAGTCCCGAAAATACTTATACGCTTTTAAATGAATACTTTAAACAAATTGTAGACTCTGTATCGGATTCCATTGAAGCATTACCATTTAGAGGTAAGATTGGAGGTAACTGTGAGTATTATGAATTCTCTAAAGAAGTACACTGCATTGTTTTTGGTAATAGGGTTATTTCATTTGATGAGGAAATAATAGATTTATATCCATGGTATGTAGAACAAGAACTTTTTGTCATCGCAGTAGGAAGTGATGTTTGGCTATTTCGTGAAGAAAAACTAATCTGGCTTTTCTACAAATGGGTGCAAATTGATTGGATTGACGGTAATGGTCTTGGTGGTGATGATCCTTCATCAAAAAGATAAGTAAGCATTGCTTATATAAGAATATCAATTCAGAATTAAGAATGAATAAATGATCAATTTCAATGAAATCAAATGTTAATTCTTCATTGAGAAATTCTTAATTGTATTCCTTTTTTCGTAAACTCCTAGCCTATTAATTTTTAACTTCGGGTGACTTTCCGGCGGGAAACGATCTAAACTAAATTTAAAGACTTCAGAGAATAATGAGCGACAACAAAGCAAAGATCATTTACACAAAAACTGATGAAGCTCCGGCTTTAGCAACCTACTCTTTTCTACCAATTATTGAATCATTCGCAAAAGTAGCCGGTGTTGCTGTTGAAACCAGAGATATCTCATTAGCAGGTCGAATTATCGCAAATTTCCCTGACTATTTGAAAGAAGATCAACATATCGGAGATGCTTTAGCTGAACTTGGAGAACTTGCTAAAAAGCCCGAAGCAAATATCATCAAGCTTCCGAATATAAGTGCTTCAGTTCCTCAATTAAATGCAGCAATTAAAGAGTTGCAATCTCAAGGCTACGCTCTCCCGGATTATCCTGAAGAGCCTAAAACCGATGAAGAAAAGAAGATCAAGTCTCAATACGATAAAGTAAAAGGTAGCGCGGTAAATCCCGTTCTGCGTGAAGGAAATTCTGATCGTAGAGCTCCGAAAGCCGTTAAAGAATATGCTCGCAATAATCCTCATTCCATGGGAGAATGGAGAGCTGAGTCTAAATCTCATGTATCGACTATGGATCATGGCGATTTCAGATCTACGGAACAATCGGTTACTCTTAGTAATGCCATCGATGTAACCATCGAACATGAAGACATTTCAGGTAACAAAACAGTTTTAAAAAATGGTATTTCATTACTGGAAGGCGAGATCATTGACGCCGCTGTAATGAACAAAAAAGCGTTGCTGCGTTTCTTGGATATCCAGATCAAAGAAGCGAAAGAAACGGGTGTTTTATTTTCGCTTCATATGAAAGCAACGATGATGAAAGTTTCCGATCCTATAATTTTTGGTCACGCAGTTAAGATCTTCTTCAAAGATGTATTCGAAAAGCACGCTGAGACCATCCAAAACCTTGGAGTTGATACCAACAACGGATTCGGTGATCTGATCTCAAAATTAGACGAACTTCCTGAAGACAAAAGACAAGAAATTGCAGCGGACATCGAAGCTTGTTATGAAAATCAGGCTGATCTTGCCATGGTAAATTCTGACAAAGGAATTACTAACCTACATGTGCCAAGTGATGTTATCATTGATGCTTCCATGCCTGCAATGATCAGAACTTCGGGCTGTATGTGGAACAAAGAAGGAAAAACACAGGATACTAAAGCAGTAATTCCGGACAGCAGTTATGCGGATGTATATCAGGCTGTGATCGAAGACTGTAAAAAGCACGGAGCTTATGACCCTACAACAATGGGAAGTGTTCCTAATGTTGGTTTAATGGCCAAGAAAGCTGAAGAATATGGCTCACATGACAAAACTTTTGAGATCGATAGTAATGGTAAAGTCAGAGTTTTAGACTCCGATGGAAACACTCTTATTGAACATGTTGTAGAAAAAGGCGATATCTGGAGAATGTGTCAAACAAAAGACGCTCCGGTTCAGGATTGGGTAAAATTAGCAGTTTCCAGAGCAAGAGATACCGGTTCTCCGGCTGTTTTCTGGTTAGATGAAGACCGTGCGCATGATGCTGAGCTTATCAAAAAAGTAAATACTTACTTAAAAGACCACGATACTAACGGACTTGAAATTCATATTATGAGTCCTGTTAAAGCAACCTGGTTTTCTTTGGAAAGAATCAGACAAGGAAAAGACACCATTTCAGTAACAGGAAACGTACTGCGTGATTATCTAACCGATCTCTTCCCTATTCTGGAAGTTGGAACCAGTGCAAAAATGCTTTCTATTGTTCCTTTGATGAATGGCGGCGGACTGTTTGAAACCGGTGCAGGCGGTTCTGCTCCAAAACATGTTCAGCAATTTGTTGCTGACAATTATCTCCGCTGGGATTCATTGGGTGAGTTTTTAGCATTAGCGGTTTCTCTGGAACACTTAGGTAAAACATTTGATAATCAAAGAGCAAAGATCTTGGGTGCAGCTTTAGATAATGCTACTTCTAAATTTCTACAGAATGATAAATCTCCTGCACGTCGACTTGGACAAATAGATAATCGTGGAAGTCACTTTTATTTAGCTATGTATTGGGCAGAAGCTTTAGCCAATCAAACTGAAGATTCCGACCTGTCTTCGAAGTTTTCTGATCTTTATAACTCTTTGTCTGACAATGAGGAAAAGATCAATACTGAACTCATAGACGTACAAGGAAATCCGGTTGATATTCAGGGATATTACAACCCTAATAATGAATTGGCGTCAACTGCAATGCGACCGAGTGAGACCTTGAATGGAATACTATCGGATTTCTAGACTTATTGTCTTCTTGAATATGTTAGGTAATTCGCTAACAGTTTTTGAATGGTAAAATATATAGGGTCATCCCGTCCGCCAGCTGGCGGATCGGGATTTTTGCAAGGAATTGCTCTTGAAACAGTTTTACTTACTATGAACAAAGGCTATGTGTACTTTCTTACTAACTATCGAAGAACTACGATTTACATCGGAGTTACCAATAACATTCATTCACGAGTGTGGAAACATAAACTGGGAGAAGGCTCTTTATGTACTTCAAAGTACAGACTAACCATTCCAAATATATGCGGAAAAATACGATAATATAAGTGATGCTTATATAGCAAGGGAGAAGCAACTAAAGAATGGGCATAAACAATGGAAATGGAATCTGGTAAAGCAAAACAATCCAAAGTTGGAGGATTGGTATGATACCTTAAGAGGATGGTAAACAAGAACAGACTAAAAGCCTTTACATAAGATCCCGATCCGCCAGCTGGCGGACGGGATGACCTGCTTGCAATATTGAGGTTGGTATAAAGAAATTTTGTAAACGAATTAGCTAACATCTACAATTCTAAACTTGATTCAGGATCTGTAAATACTTCAGATTCTTAAAAATCTTAAAAGCCCGTTTCTTCTGATTCGGGCTTTTCTATATAAACGATATCCGTTTCAAATTTAAATTATTTCACCACATTTTTACATCGGATAGATCTCATCTACATTAAATAACCAATTTTTTGCCTTTTTTGAATCCTTAAAAAACGCCATCTGGTAGGTATAAATGAAGAAATAATATTAGAATTTAACTTTAACAGACAATTAATTATGTAGTTAGAAATAAAATTTGCTAATTGATAAGTACTAACATGAACTAATTCAATTATTATGCCTTATAAAGGAAACGTAAGCAAGAATAGTACAATTACTGCTGAACTTTCATGTTCAAGTTCTAATAGCGGATCTGCACTTTTATTTATTACAAGTTCAGATGGAAATGGTGACTCGAAAGCAGTGGCACCCGGAGGAGCAGATTCTGTATCCATTACTCCTACAGAATCCGGGATTCTAAATGTTATAGTAGATTTTGGTTCAAATACAGATAGCGGAGTTCTTACCGTAAAGGAAAACGGAAGTAATATTCCCGGAAGCACCGAGAATATACAGGGCGATCTTAGATGGAGCTATTCAGTTAATTAACATTCAGTATTATGAAATTCAGAATCATTTTCTTTTCTATGTTTTCTATGTTTTCTACGGCTTTATTAGCTCAGGATGCTTGTAAAGAGATTTACGACTCATTAAATATTCCCGGCAGTTTACCTGCAGATTATTGTATGTCTCTTTCTGTTTATTTGTCCAGTGAACTAACTGATAATAATTTTATTACAAGCAGTCAAAACCCGAATCTCAAGCCCAGGGTATTGCAAAACAGAAATGCAGAGCCATCCGGAGCTGGGTTATTAAATCAAAGTGGTGCAGTTACTTCTGTTCAACCTATTGCACTTGCAGGTGGTAGTTTTGCCACCGGTGGAACCGACGATGGTGCTTCTACCATTTTTGCTCTTACTTTGAATCCATCGATATTCTATACGGATATTTCTAATCCTAACGAAACTGCAAAATCAAGCCGCTTGGGGGATATCACAGTTTTTTTCCCAACTAATGCTGTTGAAGAAAATACTTCGGAATTGGAATATTTTGGAGTTCGGGCTCGGTTAAATATAACCGGTATATCTGCAGGAGATGAGTTGCTTCAGAATGTCCAAAGCATCTATACCCGGTTAACTATAGATCAAAGCAAAGTTGCTTTAAGCATTAATAAATTACTTAATGACGCCACTGATAAGCAAGCTTGCTACGATCAAATTAAAAACAAAGACGAATCTACTAATTCCTGTTACAGCAACATTGAATTTCCGGTTTTCACTCAAAAACAAAAGGATGAACTTGAATCAAAATTACGAGAAGCAAGGATGAAAGCAGATTCAAAGTACTTTGGACTTGATCTTCGTTTTGATTCAGGCGATCCAACATTGGGAAGTAAACCAGGTGCAGCGGGAACGCGTCTATTTGGTGGATTAGCACGCGGAAGAACACTGGAAGATAAAAAAGAACAGACTATGAAATACCATTTCAGAATTGGAGTGGATTATTTTGATCAGGAAGATTATCAGAGTATTTCAACAGATACTGTTATGAATATGCCTGTAATGGATACTACAATGGTCTCGGGGAGAACGAATTTCTCTTTAGATTCAGCCTTTGGTTTAGAGTTCTCTAAGTCAGTTGAAAATCAGACTGTATCATTTTCTACCGGACTTGAACTCCGTCTGGCAAGAGATATTCCCGACGGTCTGGATGAAGTTTTTCAAACTAATTATATGATGTTAAGAAGTTCACTTAGTGTTCCGTTTACATCTACTAATAAAATTTCCTTAAATCTTGGTGTTCCGGTTTTTGGAGAAATAAGTCCTGTTTTTAGTATAAGTGCAAACTGGAGTCTCTTACTCCCTGATTAAACCTATAACTAAATAAGACAGATTCTTAAAAGCCCGTTTCTTCTGATTCGGGCTTTTCTATATAAACTATATCTGTTTCAAATTTAAAGAACTCTCCTACTCTTTCTTTAAGAACTAAATAGAGTTCATCTGCTTGAGGAAGTTCGTCTTCCGGCACCTTAACTATTCTAGAAAAATTACTTTTAAGAATGAAATCAATAGTAAACCACTCTTTCAGTTTCATGGTCTCCTGAAGAACATTACCTGATTCTTCATTCGAAAAACGAATGCATTTTACTTCACCAAAAGAGAACTCTCTTCTTTTAATTTTTAAATAACTAAACCAGCGAATATTTTGAGTTACTGAATAAGTATCCGTGTTAAAAATAAACTCATGACTTGCGAATACCTTAATAAAAACGGCTATAAAAAATATCCAAAAGAACACAGCGAATATAAACCCAAGAATAAAACATACGATTAACGCCGTAAAATCTATAAGTGTAAAAGTAGCTTCTACATTGAGCTTAAGTTCTTCGCTATATTCATCCAGTTTGTATTTCATAAGTTTCCGTACTGTTTAAGTACGTATGAGTTACGTTTGAATAACTCCGGTCTTAAATTCCTCTATATCAGGGTTCAGGTTAGCACATTCAAGCGCATTAGAAATTCTGTCTCTGGTTTCTGCGGGATGGATGATAGCATCAACCCAAAGCCTTGAAGCGGCATAGCGAACGTCCGTTTGTTTGTTGTAACGATCGGTAATTTCTTCCATAAGCTCATTTTGTTTTTCTTCGCTTACTTCTTCCCCTTTTTTCTTCATAGTAGCAATTTTGATCTGAGTAAGTGTTTTTGCTGCTGATGCACCACTCATTACAGCAATATTTGCAGTTGGCCATGCAAACATAAACCTCGGATCGTATGCTCTTCCACACATGGCGTAATTTCCTGCTCCGTAGCTATTCCCTACTACCACAGTGATCTTTGGGACGGTGGAATTACTCATAGCATTCACCATTTTCGCTCCGTCCTTTATTATCCCACCATGTTCGCTTCGCTTTCCGATCATAAATCCTGTTACATCCTGAAAAAAGATCAATGGAATTTTCTTTTGATTACAGTTCATGATAAAACGAGCGGCTTTATCAGCAGAATCAGAATAAATAACTCCACCAATCTGCATCTCTCCTTTTTTGGTTCTGGAAATTGATCTTTGATTTGCCACAATTCCAACACTCCATCCATCAATTCTTGCGTATCCTGTGATCAGAGATTGGCCATATCCCTTTTTGAACTCCGTAAAACTATCTTCATCAATAATACACTCCAGCAGCTCATTCATGTCATATGGAGAGGTACGTGATTCCGGCAGGATATCAAATATTTCAGCTGACGATCTTGAAGGAAGTTTTGCTTCTTTTCTGTTAAATCCTGCAGTTTTATGCGGCCCTAGTTTACCCACAAGATCACGAATGGTTTCTAAACACTCTTCATCATCCTTCATTTTATAATCCGTTACACCACTTATTTCAGTGTGAGTGGTAGCACCTCCTAAAGTCTCATTATCAACAGATTCGCCTATAGCAGCTTTAACTAAATAACTTCCTGCCAAGAAAACGCTTCCGGTTCCATCTACGATCAAAGCTTCATCACTCATGATAGGTAAATAAGCGCCACCGGCAACACAACTTCCCATAATAGCTGCTATTTGAGGAATTCCTTTTGCTGAAATAACAGCATTATTCCTGAACATTCGCCCGAAATGATCTTTATCCGGGAAAATTTCGTCCTGCATTGGTAAAAACACACCCGCAGAATCAACTAAATAGATCAAAGGGATATGATTTTCGATAGCAATTTCCTGAGCTCTTAAATTCTTTTTTGCTGTAATAGGAAACCAGGCACCGGCTTTAACTGTGGCATCATTTGCAACGATCATACAATCTCTGCCTTCTACTTTTCCTACACCTGTAACTACTCCACCACCCGGGCAACCACCAACATCATCGTACATTTCATAGCCAGCCCATAAACCTAGTTCATAAAAATCTGAATCTTCATCTAATAATTTCTCTATACGTTCCCGAGCAGTTAACTTACCTTTTGCATGTTCCTTATCTATTCTTTTTTGCCCACCCCCTAACATTATCTCATGTTCTTGGGCTCTTAAATTATCGAGTAATTCGTTTAACCAATTTTCTTTATTAGATGCGTTTGAATTCGCCATGTTTGTCAGAAATCTTTTATTATAATACTAGTGATTACTATTGCGTTGATTATAGGAATTTTAATGATTCATAACGTGATTTAGATGTAATTGAATTTAAAAACCTTTGTAATGAAAAAATTTATTCTTTCTTCGCTCCTTGTTGTGCTCACTTCTACATCGTTGATGTTTGCTCAAAGAAGAGGAGATGTTACCTATACGAATTTAGCTAACAGAGCTGCTACTCCCAATTTCTTCCTTGACGCAATTGTGATTCCCGGTGATAATCCGGAACAAGGAAAACTCGTTTTCATTTTCAGGATGGACAATAGCTTTTTACCTTTTAAAAAGCTTTCAACAGATGATGAAATTCAAGCTCCGGAGAATGCTGAATTTTATAGTATGGCAAGACTGAATACTGAGATCTTTGAAGGAAAAGTCTCCAAAAAACAACTTAAAAATATAAGTCCGGTGTCGCGAGATCTGTGGCAAGACACTCTTTTTGTTGAAACTTATGACGACACAAAATCAAGAAATAAGTTCGCTTCGGGTAGGTTAGTTACAGAACTAAATCCCGGAATGTATAACTATGTTTTACAGCTGAGTTTGATGGAGGAAACTAATGATCGGAACTCTCAAAGACGAAATATCAGGATCAAAAACTTTGCCACAAGTAAAGAAGGAGAAATGTACCTGATAAAAGCCAATGGATCAGAATCTGATCTCGAGCTGATCAACATGGGGAGTAACGTTTTATATGGAGAAGATTATCAGGCTTTGATCCGAATTCCTGACTTCTCCCCTTCAGAATCGTACCAATTAAACATTAGTGAAGCAAAAATTAACAGAAAAGATACTACGAATACAAAATTGGTTAAAACCATTGATATCAACTCTGAACAAATTTATACGAACTCTTCTTTAAAACTGCTCGACCGAAAAGAGACTTCTTTTTCTATTGTAAAGGGTGATGGCAATTATACATATGCTCTTGTTCAAGTTCCGAATTCAGAATTTGAGAACTCCATTTACTCGCTTGAATTAAAGAGCAGTTCAGGCAAAGAAGTACAAGCTAAAAAAATAGCTCGCTCTTACTGGCCGGATATCCCTCCTGCACTTTTAAATCTGGATATTGCTATCGATATGATGAAGTACATTGTACCTGAAGACCAACTCGATAAACTGAAAAAAGGAAATCCTGAAGAAAAGGAAAGTAAATTCCGCGCATTTTGGGATAAAAGAGATCCTACACCGGATACAGAATTCAATGAGTTAATGACAGAATACTTTAGAAGGGTTCATTATGCTTTTGTTGAATACAGAACGCCTGAAACACCGAATGGACAAGATACAGATCGGGGTGAAGTATATATAAAATACGGGCCACCAAATTCCCGCGACCGTTCATTCCCAAAGAAGGGTCAAGTAATAGAAACCTGGAAATATAAGAACCGCACTTTCGTATTTGAAAAAGGATCGGGCTTCTCAGAATTCTTGCTTGTGGGCAAATAATCCTCTGCGTTTCAATAGCCTAAGTGTTAACTTTCGCTTATGCTACCCAAAATTGGAATAACGATTGGAGATATAAACGGAATTGGTCCTGAGATCGCTTTAAAAGCAATCTCAGAGATCGATTATTCTGTTTCTGTCCCTATTCTTATTTCTTCTGCCCCTGTAATCGATTTCTACAATTCTGAACTTGGACTGAATAAATCGTTTCACAAGATCACTTCTGTATCTGAAGCAAAAGATGGAATTCTAAATATTCTTGATACAAACAAATCCTCTCCGGAGATTGAAACGGGTAAGATCACTAAACAAGCAGGACTTGCTTCTATGAGATCTATAGAGTCAGCAATAAGCCTTTGTATAGCTAAAGAGCTCAAGGCTATGGTGACTCTTCCTATTTCGAAAGAGTCTGTACAGTTAGCTGGATATGATATTCCGGGACATACTGAATTTTTAGCTGAGCAAACAAATACCGATCAAGTTTTGATGATGCTTGTGAACGGAGCTCTGAGAGTAGCTCTTATAACAGGTCATATTCCTATCAGTAAAGTTGCATCTTCTCTAAATCAGGAACTGATTATAACTAAAGCCTCAATTCTGAGTGAAAGTCTGAAGCAGGATTTCGGGATTTCCAACCCTAGAATTGCTGTCTTTGGATTGAATCCACATGCCGGTGATGGTGGGGTTTTAGGATCTGAGGAAAATGAGATCATAACTCCGGCTATCGGTAAATTAAAAGAATCTGGTATTAATGTTGACGGTCCATTCCCTGCAGATGGATTTTTCGGACAGAAAAAACATCAGCAGTACGATGCAATTCTGGCTATGTATCACGATCAGGGGCTCGCTCCTTTCAAGCTTTTATCCTTTGGTAAAGGAGTTAATTTTACTGCAGGGCTTCCTATCATCAGAACTTCACCTGACCATGGAACGGCCTTTGATATTGCAGGAAAAGGAATTGCAGACCCTTCATCTTTTATCCAGGCATACCAACTTGCAGTTGAACTTGCACAAAAGAAATCAAGGAATGAAAGAAACAGATAATTATTCCAATCTCGCTCCTCTGTATGATAAGTTGATGGAAAATGTTGATTATGAATCCTGGGCTGACTATATCGATGAAATTATACAGGTACATCATCCGGAGTGTGAAAAAGTACTGGAGTTAGCTTGCGGAACAGGATCAGTTGCTATTTCTCTCGATGAATTAGGCTATTATGATATACTTGCCAGTGACCTCTCCCCTCAAATGATCGAAGTGGCTAAGCAAAAAGCGATTGAGCAAAATGCTGATGTCAGGTTCCAAACTCTGAATTTTTTGAATATTAACATTGAAGAAAAATTTGATGTGATATTTTCAGTTTTTGATAGTGTGAATTACTTACAAACAGATTCAGAAATAATAGCAATGCTCGAAGAATGCGAAAAAGTTCTAAAGCCGGACGGGTTATTTATTTTTGATTTCTCAACACCATTGAATTCTCTTCAAGCGGTAGAATATCTGAATAATGAAGAAGCTGAAGTAAAAGATCTAAGATTTTTCAGAACAAGTGAGTATGATGCCATCAACAAAATACACACCAACACTTTTGAGATTGAACAATTATCAGAAGACAAAAAAGAAATATTATCTACGTTCAAAGAAGTTCACAAGCAACGTATTTATACTTTAGAAGAAATGTTATCAATTTTGAAACAAACGCCCTATCATTTAGTTGCAAAATATGGCGATTTTGATCTTATTGATGCCGACGAAAACAGCGCACGTATAACAATAGTACTTAAATGTCAGAAACATCTGTAATTGAATTAAGAAATGTAAGTTTAAGCTTTGAAAACCGAAGAGTTCTCAACAATATCGATTTCAAGCTTCACAATGGTGAGTTCACCTACCTTATCGGAGCTACAGGAATTGGTAAAAGTTCTTTCTTAAAACTTCTGTACAGAGATATTGTGCCGGATACCGGAACTGTTCGGGTTACAGATTACCCTGTAAATAAGATCAGCATGAAAGAAGTTCCTATGCTTCGACGCCGTTTAGGTATTGTATTTCAGGATTTCCAACTTCTTCAGGACCGGAATGTATTTGATAATGTGGCTTTCGCACTTCAGGTAACAGGTGAAAAACCCAAATTTGTTAAGCAAAGAGTTTTAGAAGTTCTCACTATGGTCGGCTTAAGTCATAGACGAAAGCATATGCCAAAAGATCTTTCAGGCGGGGAGCAACAAAGAGTGGTTATTGCCCGTGCTTTAGCAAACGAACCCAGAATACTGCTTGCAGATGAACCTACGGGAAATCTTGATCCTGGTGCAAGCAAAAGCATCATGGACCTTCTAAAGCAAATCAATAACCGTGGAATGGCCGTGCTTATGGTCACTCACGATTATGCATTGGTGAAAAAATATCCTTTCCGCACTGTTCGCATGATCGAAGGCTCATTACAAGAGCTTCAATGGAAAGGCGATAAATTGGTTCCTGTAAAATAAACTCATTATGGATTCTAAGAATCTGACTGAAGCTGTTAAAAATTACGCCTTACAGTTAGGATTCGATGCCTGTGGATTTTCAAAAGCTGAATTCCTTGAAACAGAAGCCCGTCGTTTGGAAGAATGGTTAGTTCAGCAGCGTCATGGAACAATGAGCTGGATGGAGAACAACTTTGACAAAAGAGTTGACCCCACAAAACTTGTTCCGGGTGCAAAATCTGTGGTTTCAGTTATTGGAAGTTATTATTCCCCGGAGCATGATCATCAATCATCAGGGAATCCAAAAATCGCCAAATATGCATTGGGTAGAGATTATCATAAAGTTTTTAAGAAAAAACTGAAAGATCTCTTTAACTATACAGAGTCTTTGGTTGGTAATATTGAAGGCAGGTTTTTTGTTGATTCAGCTCCTGTTTTGGACAAAGCATGGGCTGTTCGTTCAGGACTAGGTTGGATGGGTAAGAATTCAAATATTTTGAACAAGGATATCGGATCTTTCTTCTTTATTGGAGAAATGATTTTGGATGTGGAGTTCAATTATTCATCCGGAACTACCGATCATTGCGGCACTTGTACCAGATGCATCGATGCCTGCCCTACAGATGCCATTTACGAGCCTTACCGTATTGATTCGAACAAGTGCATCTCCTACCTCACGATCGAGCTTAAAGAGCAGATTCCGCAAGAACTCCAATCCTCTTTGGGAGAATGGATGTATGGCTGTGATATCTGTCAGGATGTTTGTCCATGGAATAAAGATCCTTCTTTAACTCAAATGGCAGATCTGAAACCCAGAACAAAGTTATTGAACAAGAATATAGATTTCTGGAACGAAATAGATAATCCACAATACGATGCACTTTTTGAAGGAAGTGCGATTCGCAGGGCTAAATTTGAGAAATTTAAAATGAATGCAGGGATCGTTTACAATAACTTGAAGTAATATCCCTTCTAAAGGAAATTATATTCGCTGTTCTTTTTCACAAGCTTGTCTTTTTGGATCGATACACACTCCATTTCCATTGCATTATCGGGATCAGACTTATCAACGAACTTCATATACATAGTTAAAGAATCCTTAATCTCCGAGGTATTTGAAAAGATATAAGCAATATTCTGGCCCGGTATAGCTGCATTTCCTGAAAATTTCACATCAAAATCTGATGTTACATAGATGATCATTGTAGACTCAGAAGTATCTATTTCATAACCTTTTGCTGTATATCCTAAAAACTCTTTATCAGGAAGCTCTGTTACATTAACAGCATCATTTGTACCAAGAGCATCGTTATTTTCAACTATTGAGTCGATGGGATACGAATACGACATGGCAAAAGATTTTCCCTCTTCTTCGGTATAAGATACAATTGCCTGATTTTCTGCATCAACAACTGAAAACATTTCAGGAGACTCCGGATTTGAATAAGCTATATAAGAATTCTCTGATGACAGCCAGTAATTCAAATTCATATCCTCAGAATAATTCCCGTTTGTTATCTTCATTTGATACTTCCAATCAAAGGAATATTCTTCAGGTAAATTTTCCGGCTTCGATATTTTTGTTCCGCCCCGATACGGATTTGAATCTAATTCAAATTTCTCAGTCATTTTACCCAAAATTGCTTCTGCTAATTTTTCAGATACTTTTTCAGCGACTCTATCTTCGACCTTTTGCTTAGTCTTATTTTTAATTTTCTTCCAGATTTGAGCATTTGAGCATTTGAGCTTTCAACAGGCAGAATTAGCAAGAAAGTAAAAACAGCTGAGTATTTAACGAGCTTCATAATCAAGTTTTTTGTTAATTAACTATTCAGTAGATAATACCCAAAAGAACAGATTTTAACACTGATAGTTAGCAAAACTAAGCCTTAAATGAGTGAATGGGATCTAAAAGCTTCCGCGCTTATCGATCAATGCTTTATATAAAAGCTCTCTGGCTCTGAAGATATGTGCTTTGACCGTCCCTAATGGAAGATCAAGTTCGTCTGCTATTTCATCGTATGAAAGTTCGTCCATATGACGCAATTGTATAACTGCTCTGTACTTTTCAGGAAGATTTTCGATAGCGTTTTGAACAATTTGCTTTCTCTCCTTCTTGATCACTGCTTTGTCAGTAGCGTAAGTTTCATCAGGAAGCTGGATCTCAAGTTCACCGTCTTTGGTTTTGTACGGGTCATTGATCGACAATGTCTGTAGCTTCTTCTTTCTCAGGTAATCAATGGTATGATTGGTCGCAATACGATACAACCAGGTTGAAAAAGCGTACTCATTGCTGTAAGTAGAAAGGTTCTTAAAAGCCTTCATAAATACTTCCTGAACAAGATCTTCAACAAGTTCTTTCTCTTTGATCATTTTCCGAATATGAAAATAAATCGGGCGATCGTATTTGTTCATCAGATCTTTATATGCACTTTCATCTCCTTTTAGAGCTCTTATAACAAAGCCGTCATCCTCAATACTACTTGCTGAGGCATTTTCTCTGGGTGATGAATTTTTTTCTGTACTGATATCTGACATTATCTGATTTTGTGCGAAGCTAAAATACAAAGCTTAGCGTAAATGAAAATCGGTTTTTTTGAAAAAATGATCTAAGTTTTATTTAGTTGATTCATTAATGCTCCGTGACGAATTCCTCCGGTAGAAACTCTGATCTCTTCTAAATCGAAATAATTTAGAAAACCTTCCAGAATAAGCAAACCCGCCAGAAATATATCTTCCCTTCCTTTCAGAACTTTCGGGCTTAACTCAAGTAGTTGCTGATGGGTATGTAAACTAAATATTTCGATTCCTTTTTTAAGTTTATCCCGAACTATCAAGTGCCCGTTCATATGTTCCGGATCATACTCATCAATCTGCAGATCTATAGCAGCCAAAGAAGTAAGAGTCCCTGCAACACCAACTGCTTGTACGTTCTTTTTGGGTTTGAATTTCTTAGTCTCCAGCATACTTTTTACAGCTTGTCTGCATTCTCTTATTTGTTCCTGAAAAGGCGGGTCTTGCACCAAAAATCTTTCAGTAAACCGAACACAACCCATATCAAAAGAATGAGAGTCTATAAGTTTTCCATCTCTGCCAAGAGCTATTTCTGTACTTCCTCCTCCGATATCCAATACAAAAACATCGCCGGCAACTTGCTCATCAAACACAGTTAAAGCACCTTTGTAAGTATATTCTGCTTCCTCTTCTCCTGAAAGTAACTGAACGTCAAAACCTGTTTCTTTTTTTACCAGATTGATTAGTTCATTTCTGTTTGAAGCATCCCGAACTGCACTTGTTGCGGTAACAATTACATCTGTTACTTTAGCAAACTGAGTACTCAGAATATTTTTATACTCTTTTATGGAAGTAATTACTCTTCCAATGCTTTCCTCTGAAAGAGTTTTATTAACGTCCACTCCTTTTCCAAGTCGGGGCATCCTTTGTTCTTCATGAAGCATCCTTAATCCGTCTTCATTTTCTTCGGCAATAAGCAATAAAACTGTGTTTGTACCTATATCTATAGCTGCTTTCATTTTTTTAGTAGAATTGCGATCCACTCTCCGTTTTGTCTGGTTTCAAGGTGCGTTAATCTCTTAACTGATTCTAAATTCATGATGGTTTGTTCATCACCTTCCAGTAAGCCTGAAAGTAATAAAGTACCTTCTTTCTTTAAATAAGAAAGTAATTCAGGAATTAATTCTATCAATGCGTTTCTATTTATATTTGCCAGAATTACATCAAAAACACTGTCTGCAGGAATAACTTCTGTAGATCCGAGTTTAACCTCAAATCCTTCAACATCATTTAAGGCAATATTCTCTTTTGAATTGTCTTCGCTCCATTCATCTATATCAAAGCCAAAAACTGATTCAGCGCCTAGTTTTAAAGCTGCGATTCCTAAAATTCCGGTTCCGGTTCCTGCGTCAAGAACTTTGTCTTCTTTGCTGATGATTTCCGAAAGCCAACCTAATATCAAACGTGTTGTTGCATGGTAACCTGTACCAAATGCCATCTTCGGGTCGATGAGTAATTCGGTCAAATCCGAATCTGAAGTTAACTCTTTTGCCCATGTTGGCCTCACGTAAAAACTGCCAATAGTCTGAGGTTCAATAGAATTCTCCCACTTTTCATTCCAGTTCTGGGGAGATACTAACTCTTCTTTTATTAACTCTGAATTTTCAAATGAATATAAAATTTTTGTGATCTCTTCTCTTTTAACATCATCGAATCTTGATGATGGAACCGAAGCAATTAAAAGATCACTTTCTTGTTCGAATCCTTCAAAATCCATCTCAAAAAGTTCAGCGATCAATAACTCATGCAGATCATCAGCTAACTCAATATGTAGTCGGATATAATCCATCAAATACGATTATAGATTAATTCAAGAAGTACGTTTCCAACTGCTTGAAGAGTATTCTTGTCTATAATTGGCAGATCATCCCGATGGGTATGCCAATGTGGAGCAAATTTTATATTTCCATCCGCACCTACAGAATGATTTATTATATCAATAACCGGGATTTCAGTGTTTTCATAAATGATATAATGATCATCCAAAACACCGGCTCCCCTCTGATTAGGAAAGATATCGGAATACCCTTTATCATCAGCTATTTCCCAAATTTCGTCCACAAGATTCGGAGCGTAACTTAAAGAGTAAGTTTCTTTTGGGAAAACAGCTCGTTCAGCACCAACCATATCCAATAAAATTCCAAATCTTGGATTGTACCCGGGAACCGGAGGATTATTTGACCAATGACGTGATCCTAAAAAATACTTTGCGAGATCTCCTGACGTACCATAATCTTCACCATCAAATAGAACAATATCAACACCAATTGGCGGTGGATTTTCAGAAAAGATCCTTGCCAGTTCAATCAGCACTCCTACTCCACTGCCGCCATCATCGGCTCCGGCAATGTATTCACCGGTTCTGCTAGTATCCTGATCCGCCCTCGGGCGTGTATCCCAATGAGCACATAACATTATTCTGTCGCTGGAAGAAGTATTAAAAGCCGCAATTATATTCGCCATTTCAAGAGTCTCACCATATCCTTCTTCAGTAAATTCCTGAGAGAATACTGCGTTTGCTCCTGCGTACTCTTTAAGTTTTCCTTCTAAAAACTCTCTGGTCTTAACATGTCCGTATGTGTTTGGAACTCTAGGACCGTAATTAACCTGTGTCTCTATATATTTAAAAGCTGAATCCGAAGAAAATTCAGGAACCTCTCTTCCTTTTTCAGAAAATTGAAGTCCTGCTCCTTTGTTGCAAGCTAAGACGGTAATAAAAGCAAATAGTAAAACTAGAATTTTATTCATCTCTGTAAACCATTGTTGGGGATGATTGTGAAACCGGATAGATAATAGTATCCATAATATTTACATGCTCCGGTCTGTTTGCAATAAATACTATTATTTCGGCAATATCGTCTGCTGTTAAAGGCTTAAATCCTTTGTAAACTGATTCCGCTTTTTCATTATCACCTTTGAATCGAACGTTACTAAACTCTGTTTCCACCATTCCGGGTGACACCATACTTACACGTACTTCCGATCCGTGAAGATCTTTCTTCGTAGATTCGGTGATCGCTTTAACTGCATGCTTTGTAGCACAATACACCACTCCGCCTGCATAAGCCTCGTGTCCTGCTGTAGAACCAACGTTTATAATATGCCCAACATTTCTCGCTTTCATTTGCGGCGAAATAAGTCTGGTTAGTTCCAACAGACCCTGAACATTTACAGCAAACATCTGATCAATATCAGATCGATCTAATTCATAAACAGCATCTTTACCTAAAGCCAAACCCGCATTATTGATTAAGATATCAATATCACAATTAATTGATTCGACAAAATGGTTACAGGCACTACGATCTGCTAAGTCAAAAGTGTACGTATTGATCTCTGAATCAGGATTTGTTTTTAACAGATCGCTTTTAATTTCATCTAGTCGTTCAGCCCTTCTACCGGTAAGAAACAAATTAGCTCCCAGTTCACAAAACTGATAAGCAGCCGCTCTTCCAATTCCTGACGTAGCTCCTGTTATGATGATATTTTTTCCACTTAGTCGATTCATTTATCCGATTTTCAGAACTTAACTTTTCTATTTATCCAGAAGTTCAACTAATCTTCCGGCGTTAAGAATTTTAGATTCCTGAAATGAATCCGCCAAAAATTGAATTCCAATTGGCAAACCGTTCGAATGAGAACCCGATGGAACACTTATTCCGCAAATACCTGCTAGATTCGCTGAGGTAGTATAAATATCATTAAGATACATTTGCACAGGATCGTCCAGCTTCGCTCCCTGATCAAAAGCTGTAGTTGGAGTGGTAGGACCGGCTATTACATCAACTTTTTCGAACGCTTTTTTGAAATCTTCCTGAATAAGGCGTCTAACTTTTTGCGCTTTTGCATAATAAGCGTCGTAATAACCTGAACTGAGCACATAAGTTCCTAGCATGATTCTCCGCTTTACCTCAGTGCCAAAACCTTCTGTTCGGGATTTTTTGTACAGTTTTATCAACGCACTATCCATTTTAGACAATGCCAGATCTAATTGAACCTGATCGTCTTTAAATTCTTCCCTTAAGCGACCTTCTTCTTCTTTTAACTCCTCAACAACGGAAGATTTTTCAGCCCTGTGTCCGTATCTAATCCCATCAAACCGCGCTAAATTACTGGAAGCTTCTGCTGTAGCAAGTATGTAATAAGTAGCAATTCCATATTTAGTATGTGGTAAACTGATCGGTACTAACTCAGCACCTTCTGATTCTAATTTTTTAAGAGTTTCATTAATATTAGAAGAAATCTCTGAATCCAGTCCTTCGCCAAAATACTCTTCCGGAACACCAATTCTAATATTTCTATTTGGCTGCTTAAGCTCTTCTGTATAATTCTGAACCGGTATATTTGCAGAGGTATTATCTTTTTCATCAAACCCGGAAATGGCTTGAAGTACTCTTGCAGCATCTTCTACATTATTAGCAAAAGGCCCAATACAGTCAAATGAAGATGCAAATGCGATTAGTCCCCAGCGGGAAACACGACCGTAGGTAGGTTTTACTCCAACAACCCCGCAAAATGCTGCCGGTTGACGAATTGAACCACCGGTATCTGACCCCAGAGATGCACTCACCATGTTTGATGCCACTGCAGCAGCACTACCACCTGATGAACCTCCGGATACTTTAGATGTATCAACCGGATTTTTTACAGCTCCATATCTACTGAACTGGTTTGCTGAACCCATGGCAAATTCATCCATATTGGTTCTTCCGATTAAAATTGCATCTTCGGCTTTCAAGCGCTCGATGACAGTAGCATCATATACACTCTCAAAATCACCAAGAATTTCAGACGCACAAGTAGCTTGGCGTCCTCGCTCACAAATCAGATCTTTTATACCCAGAACAGCACCCGCGAGAGAGCCCGCGGTTCCGTTTTTTATCTTTTTTTCAATTTTTTCTGCTTCAGAAAGAGCCTCTTCGAAATAAGTTGAGACAAATGCATTGATCTCCGAATCTTGATCTTCAATCGTGGCAATATAGTCAGTAACAATGTCTTTCAGGGAGAGGTTTTCGTTGAGAATTTGTTCTCTTATCTCAGCGATGCTGTTTGTAGACAATCTTCTATTATTTTGAGTTAGACTTTGTTTCTTTTGAATTTACAGCATCATCAATATCACGAGAACTGTCTTCAATTTCTTTTTTGATATCACTGGATGCTTTTCTGAATTCTTTAATTCCCTGACCTAATCCTTTAGCTAACTCGGGAATTCTTTTAGCCCCAAAAAGCACTAAAACAAGAATAGCGATGATAATAATTTCGGTTGTTCCAAAACTTCCCATAAAAAATAATCCTCTTTGGATTTAGTTGATGTAATTGTGCTAAGATAACAATATTTTCGGCACGATTTAAGATCAAAAATTATTTGGAACGATACTTGGAAAATTCAAGTAGAATTGTATCATTCACTCACTTAATTAACACAAAAAATTATATATGATTTGGACAGTAGAGTTAGCCGCGGCATTAGATGAAGCACCATTTCCTGCAAATAGAGAAGAACTCATAGAATGGGCAGAAAGAAATGGACTACCAACTCAGGTTATCACTAATCTTGAAGAGTTGGAAGAACTGGACGAAGGGGAAAATACTATCTATGAAAGCATAGAAGATATTTGGCCTGATTACATCCAGAAAGAAGACTTCTTCCATAATGAAGAAGATGAAGGTTTTGATTACGACGACGTTTAGTCTAAAAAAAGATTGGTTACGCACTTGGTCGTAACCTCCCCCATTGAGAAATACCTTATCCACAATATCATTTATTATAACATCTTTCCTATTCGTGATGCTTTTAATGGGCGTCACACAGGATAAGGTACTGGCTCAGAATTCTGCTGTATTAACCGACAGTACTTCTGAAAATGTTGTTAGAAGAATCAGGTTTTCAGGGAATAGAAACGTCAAAGACAGAACACTCGAAACTCTTATCAGAACTAAAACTAACCGGGAATTTTTAGGAATTCCCCGATTTACACCCTGGTATTATTTCTGGGAGCTGAGTAACGGGCGCTTTGGGGAAGATCCTATCTATCTTGACCGTGCAGTTGTTGCCAATGATATGGAGCGAATACGGCTCTACTACGAGTCTCTGGGATATTTAAGAGTCCAAGTAGACACTACTATCGTTGAATATAAGTCTGACAAAGTTGAAGTGTCTTTTATCGTAAATGAAGGTACCCCATCAAGAGTTGAAACAATTTCCTACCGTGGGCTTCCCTTTTTTGCAGATCAGGAAAAGCGAATCGACTTTTTGAGAAGTAGTCCTTTAACAAAAAACAGGATCGACGATTCAACATATACTGTAAACCGACAATACAATACCCAGGAACTTGGTACAGAACAGCAAAGGATCATTACTTTTTTGAAAAATAACGGGTATGCAGCTATTCAAAAAGATTCTGTTATTGCATTAGTAAAAACCCAGAAACCTGATCCAACTAAACTGGATATTCAATTCAGAATAAAATCAGGAAAAATATATCGCTTTGGAGATGTTCATGTAGATCTTGCAGACGGTACTCCACCTGATGACTATACTGAACAGGACACTCTGGCTAATAATGAATCCGTTTTAGATTCATCTAAGATCTATCTCAAAAAAGAACCTGCTACTCAGACAAAGTTCTCATTACTTACTGATCAGATCCTTTTTAAGCCCGGTGACATCTATAATCATGAACTGTATCTGAATACCATCCGTGAATACCAAAACCTTGGAATGCTTTTTATTCGCAGATTTGGGCAAAATCAAAGCGGTACCCTTCCGGACTTTTCCAATGATTATATTCCAACATACTTAGACCTGCAATCCATTACTAAGCATAGTGTTGGAGCAGAGATCTTTGGAATGAAGAGATATGGATTTGGTACCGGTTTAGGAGTTGATTACACCAATAATAACGCGTTCGGAAAAGCTGAAAATTTCTCACTTTCTGCCAATGTAAGTTTCGAATTTGTAAGCGAAAGTGTACTTGAAGAAATAGCTGACACCTCTACTCAATCTTCTATTTTCAGAAGTTATGAATTAAGAGGTGATTACACCGTTCCTCGTTTGAATTTCCCATTCGCTTTCCTTGATAACACGCGCTTCTTTACAAGTGGTTTAACACGATACTCTCTTTCTTACAGCAGATCAGATCAGCTGTTTTTTGACATTAATAGTGATGTGCAGTTCAACCTCAGATATGAAGTGCAGCATAACCCAAGATTTTCAAGTTTCCTTGACCTTATTGAATTTGATATAGTTGACCCTTCCCCTACTGATGAGTTTATTAATAACCTAAGAAATGACTTTGGATCAGATACTTTAAACGATGGAACCATTGTTGATCCAATTGAACTTACCAGAATATTAGAAGATTTCAGACCTCAGATATCATCGGTGATCAGATATACATTTCGAAGTCAGAATACCGACCTTATAAAGAGAAACAGAGGTTATTTCAGTGAATATTCATTGTCAGCCGGTGGTAATATTCCCTATGTATTGGATAAATTTGTAATTACCCCTGATACATTAGAACAAAGTCTTCCATCGTTATTCAGAGTTAGTGAAAATGAATTGAGCTACAGCAGATATATTAAAGCTACTGCAGATTATCGGAAGTACATTCCCATTTCAAATTCAGCTGTATTTGCCTGGAGATTGTATGCAGGGATTGCACAGCCTTATGGAAACAGTACCACAATCCCATTGAACCGACGTTTTTTTGCAGGAGGAAGTAATGATATACGAGGTTGGGGCCCATTTCAATTAGGTCCGGGTTCCATAAAACCAGATGACGTAAGAATTAACGGTGGAGAAATAAAATTAGCAGCTTTTACTGAAGCTCGTCAGATCTTTATTCGAGATCTATTAGGCGCCAATTGGCATGCAGCCTGGTATACTGATGCAGGAAACGTTTGGTATGGCCCTAAAAATGATGCTGCTCGTGACTCAGAGCTTGAAAAAGGACGTTTTTATATCGATGATTTCTATAATCAGATCGCAGTTGGTACCGGATTGGGATTACGGTTGGATTGGGAATATATAGTTGCTCGTTTTGATTTTACTTTCAGAGCTCACGATTTGGAAACAGGCTGGTTCAACAATAAAAAATTATACTTTAGTTTTGGTATAGGTCATTCTTTTTAACGTTATTTAGTCATGGGAAAATTCACAAATATAAAACAGCAATTGAGCATTGTATTCGGCTCCAAATTCTTAAAGAATCTCTCGACTTCTGAACGTTATGAGTTTCTGCAACTTTGCCATAAGCGCAACTATAAAGAGGGCGAGTATGTGTTTTACAGAAATGATCCAGGTACAGGAATGTATTTTATTCAGGATGGAAAAATTGAGCTTATGCTGAATGCAAATAATGAAGAAACTGAACATCCTGACGACACAAATAAGTTTATTCTAGACGCTCCTGACAGCTTTGGAGCACTTTCCATAGGATACAATCTACGAAGAAAAGCAACTGCACAATGTGTTACTGATTGCCAGCTTCTTGGTTTTTTTCAACCCGACTTTGAAGTTTTAAGAGATCGTCACCCACAAATAGCTGTTAAATTTCTTCAGTCACTGACCAACATTGCTCTGCGGCAACTGGAACGAGCGACTTATATAATTGAAGAGGTTGCCGGACAGGAAAAAGCTCTTCAAATACAATTTGATACTTACTACGAAAATTCTGAAGATTAATAATGGCATTAAAGAAAGGCGAAGAAGTCACCTTAGAAATTGAAAGTGCGGCTTTTAGAGGAAAAGGTGTGGCCAAAGTTGATGGGCTAGCAGTTTTCGTTTATGGAACAGCACCCGGCGATGTCGTAAAAGCCCGCATCATCAAAAAGAAGAAGAATTACAGAGAGGCTAAACTTTTAGAAGTTTTAGAACCCAGTAAAGATCGTATCGAACCAAAATGCCAGCATGCAAATGTATGTGGCGGATGTAGCTGGCAGCATGTTCCCTATGCCAAACAACTTGAGTATAAAGGGCAACAAGTAGCTGATCATATTACAAGACTTGGCGGTTTATCAGATACCATCATCCACCCTGCAATGGGTAGTGAATCTGAATTCTATTATCGAAATAAAATGGAATACAGTTTCAGTAACCGAAGATGGCTTACACGTGAGGAGATCAACAGAGATGAATTTGTTGACGATTCAGGTTTTGCAGCTGGAATGCATGCACCCGGTAGATTTGATAAGATCCTGAATTTGAACGAATGCCATCTTCAACGGAAAGAGTCTTTTGAAATCCTGGACTTTGTAAGAAACTACTGCATTCAACATGACATCCCTCCTTTTGATGCTATGAAACACGAGGGTTTTATGCGGCATCTGATGATCCGGAATTCATTCCATACCGATGACTTTATGGTTAATTTAGTTACTTATCAGGATGATCAGGAACTAATTAAGAAACTATCCGATGAGTTACTTGAGAAATTTCCGATCATCACAACTATTGTCAATAACATCAACGATACAAAAAGCCCTACTTCTATAGGTAGAATTGAAAAAGTGATTCACGGTCCGGGCTATATAGTCGATAAAATCGGGGATCATACGTTCAAAATTCATCCCAATGCCTTCTTCCAAACCAACACGGCTCAGGCAGAACGACTATATGAAACTGCGAGAGAATTTGCTGATCTGAAAGATGGAGAAATCGTTTATGATCTGTATTGTGGAGTAGGAACTTTGAGTTTATTCATGAGCCAAAAAGCTGAAAAGGTGTTGGGAATTGAACTTGTGGATGTAGCCGTTCAAAATGCCAAGTTCAATGCAAAAGAAAATAATATCGGAAATGTTTCCTTTATCAAAGGCGATATGAAAGATGTATTTACGCAAGAAATGGTTGATAAATTTGGCGCTCCTGATGTGTTGATCACCGATCCTCCAAGAGCGGGAATGCATCCTGATGTAGTTAAAAGATTAAAAGAGCTGAAAGTCCCAAAATTGGTTTATGTGAGTTGCGACAGTTCTACCATGGCAAGAGATCTGAAAGAGCTCGCGGAGGTATATGATGTACAGGAAGTACAACCTGTGGATATGTTTCCTCAAACGTACCATGTAGAAGCCGTGGCAAAGCTTCGGTTAAAATAATCCTAGAATTTTAGAGTAATTAAAAGATGAAGATCTTAGTTATAGGTGGAAACGGAACTATTGGTAAACCGGTAGTAAGTCATTTTATGGAAACTGATGATGTGATCATAGCCGGACGTAATAGTGGTGATATTAAGCTTGATATCGCAGATACTAGCTCCATTAAAGAAGCTTTAGAACAAACCGGAAAAGTAGATGCGATCGTTTGTATTGCCGGTGAAGCTAAATGGGACGATTTCCAAAACTTATCAGAACAGGATTACTATATCGGTATTAAAAGTAAGTTAATGGGACAGGTAAACCTGGTCCGGATCGGCCAAGATTATATTAACGATAATGGCTCTATAACACTTTCAACAGGTATTTTAGCAGATGATCCTGTCATCAAAACAACAAGTGCTGCAATGGTTAATGGAGCAATACATAGTTTTGTACAAGCCGTTGCTTTAGAATTGAAAGGCTTTCCCAGAGTAAACGCAGTATCTTTAGGCATGGTCGAAGACGCCTATGAAAAGTATAAAGGTTATTTCCCCGGACATAATCCCGTTCCTATGACCAAGGTAGTTAAAGCGTACGAACGCAGCGTAAAAGGACAAGGAAACGGCGAGATCATTCGTAACTATGAGTGATCATTGCTGAGAACCATTCTAGTTCTACCGTCTCGCTTGGACCAGTACCTTTCTAGTTCAAAAGTATAGTTTGGACGAGCGCTTTCCCGGAAATAAGTATCTACTTCTTTTCAGACTTTGAAGATCCTTCGTCCCGAAACTTCGGGATCAGAATTGTAGATGTCATGTAATTCGTTGACAGTTTTTGAACAGTAAAATATATAGGGTCATCCCGTCCGCCAGCTGGCGGATCGGGATGACCTGCTTGCAAAATTGAGGTTGGTATAAAGAAATTTTGTCAACGAATTATCTAACATCTGAAAGGATGACGTTAAATAGAAACCCATTCTACTTCAAGCGTTTCGCATGGACGACCTAAACCCTTTCACACCAAATTGCTCTTAAACCAACTGCTTCGGTCTCACAAAAGATCATAAATTCTTCTCCACCGTCTTTTAAACCGATTTTCTTTTTGATCTCATTTGCGCCCATGGGGAAATTTCTAACGATCACATTTGCAGTTCCGTTCTTAACTCTTTTCTTGATTTCCTTTTTCGCAGGACTTAACACTTCTTTGATCACTAATTTCTTTCCGGGAAAGCTTTCTATAAGTTCATCAGAAGTATATAAATGTGTATTCGGATGAAGTTTCTGAATTCCGAATTTTGAAGCGATCAATTTATAAGCTCCGGCTTTCATTAGTGCAGCATTTGGTTCATAGAGATATTTTTGAGGTTCTTCTATATCAAAACCACAAGATTCTTCATATGAATATTTGAAAGAGAATAGTTCCTCTTCCCTTTTATCTGAAATATTCCAGGCTTCAATGTCAGCTTCTTCATCATTGTCTTTGCGGAGATACAGTAATAACTCCCTCACTTCATTGTCTACGGCAACTATCTGTACTTTATAGCAGGAACTAAACTGTTGTAATGTCTTCTTGATGTCCAGCATTGGCGACGCTTTGATCAACACATTCTTCGCTGAATTCAACAACCGTTCTTCCAACACAATCACATTTGGCACACAATCTTCCAGTGCATACACTCTGTTTTCCGCATTATCGCGTCTGGAAGGATCTATAAATATCCAATCAGACTGAACAAGATTATGATTCAGTATCTCTTCAGCTGTAGAGTTTTGAACTTCTATATTTGCCCCAAGAACTTCGAAATTGTGTTTTGATACTGCGCAAAGCTCCTCGCTCGGTTCTACATAAACCGTCGATCCCATTTTCCGTGACAGATAACAAGTATCGACTCCGGTTCCTCCGGTCAGATCAACAAGCGAATCCCCTTCCACAAAACGAGCTTTAAACTTTGCCGTGATCTCCGAAGAAGCCTGTTCCAGATTTTGTTTAGGAGGTAATATCAGTTCATAATTACCAAACCATTCCGGTAATTTATTCTTCGCTTTTTGTCGTGATGCGATCTGAACTACAATATCTCTCATCGGCAGCTCCGGAAACTTCCGGGATTGAAGCATAATCTCAGCAGGATCATCATTAATATGATCTTTTATGAAATCAATACTTTCTTCAGAGAATTTATTTTTCATCGCTATCTTATTAAATAGGTAAACAGCTTATATATTTGGGCGGATGGCAATCCGCCGCTACATAGTCGGCAATTTTGTACGGACGGATCATGATCCGCCCCTACCGTCGACTGTTTTGTATAGGGCGGATGGCTATTCGCCTACGTTTTTTCGTACGGCAGAAATATCCACAACACCATTTGTACGGGCAAATTGAAATACGCCAAATAAAATTTTAATCGCATGAATATAATCATAATCGGAGCAGGAATCGGAGGATTATCCGCAGGTTGTTTGCTTGCCAAACAAGGTCATTCAGTAACCATTCTGGAAAAGAACGACAGCGTGGGCGGCAAGATGAATGAGATCACGGCAAATGGATTTCGATTTGATACCGGTCCTTCCCTGTTTACCATGCCTTATATTCTGGACGGATTGCTGCAGGATTGTGGCACTTCCCTCTCAAAAGAGCTTAAAATGGTTCCACTGGATATAAACTGCCGGTATTTCTTTCAGGATGGAATGCAGTTCGATAATTACAGCGACCGTGCGCAGATGTTGAGAGAGATCCGCAGAATGGCTCCTGCTGATGAGAAGTCCTACATCAAATTTTTGGAATATGCTGAGTCCCTGGACAAAAAGACTCGGAATGCCTTTGTATTGAATCCACTATACAACTTTTCGGATCTGAAAAACCTCAATCTGTTTTCTTTTTTAGGGATCGACGCCTTTACAACGGTCAGTAAACGTGTCGACTCCTATTTCGAATCTCCATACCTGCAACAGTTCTTTAAACGCTTTACTACCTACAACGGCTCTTCTCCTTATCAGGCTCCGGCTACGCTGAATGTGATTCCCCATATCGAACTGAATGAAGGCGGCTATTACATCAAAGGCGGATTATACAGAGTTGCAGAATGTTTACGTGATCTGGCGATCTCTTTGGGTGCTTCTATTGAATACAATGCAAAAGTAGACCGTATTCATGTTTTGGAAGGCAAAATTAAAGGAGTGGAAACCGAATCCGGAGAGTTGATGGAATGTGATCTTGTGGTTGCCAACAGTGATGCTTCAGAAACCATTCTGAATTTAATTGACGAGTTCAGTATTTCAGCGAAACGAAAAGAGAAACAAAAAGAATTAGAACCCTCCTGTTCCGGTTTTGTGATGCTATTGGGTATCGACAAAAAATACGAGCAGCTCATTCATCACAACATTTTCTTTTCCGCTGATTATGAACTGGAATTCAAACAGATCTTTGAAAATAAGATCATGCCCGACGATCCGACCATTTACATCGCTAATACTTCTTTCACTGATAAAGATCACGCTCCCGAAGATGGCTCCAATTTATTTGTATTGGTGAATGCTCCTTATTTGAGTGATTCTTATGATTGGAGTGATATTAATTATGGAGATAAGGTGATAAGGGAATTAGAAAACCGAGGTTTGGCCGATCTTTCGCAGCATATTAAATTCCGTTCAGAGATCACCCCAAAGAATTTTTATGAAAAATACCTTTCCAACAAAGGCAGTATTTATGGAACTTCATCCAACGATAAATTCTCTGCTTTTCTTCGACCCAGAAACAAATCCCGTGAAATTGAAGGTTTGTACTTTACAGGCGGCTCCACTCATCCCGGTGGCGGCATTCCATTGGTGATACAAAGTGCGGTTAATGCGGTGGAGTTGATAGAAAGATTCGAGTGAGTTTGGGACTTATTCAGGAATTTTAGAAACCATTTTCATCATGATAAAATCCTGACTTCATTGTTTACTAGTATTTTAGAGTCAATTTTTAGATTTTATCGGGACAAGCAAGGAAAATCCTTGTTTGGATAATATCATGTTATATGTTACAACTATGAAATATGATGATGCAGAATGGCATTCTGGAGGAGAATTTCCAAAAGATTCACCCTCTGAATATGGAGCAACTCATATAGCTCTATTCTTAAAATGGTGCTTTCTTAAAGGATGGATTGGAGAACTACATAAAGATGAAAGACAATCTGAAGATCTAGAACTTTTATTAAATGATAAGCTTTCAGCAACTGAATTTTTCTTAAAGTACTGTGACGGAAAGCTAACTGATGAGGACTTCGATGAATTTGGTAATGACTTCGCTAGTCAATATTACGGTGATGATGGATTATATTTTGATGATTATGTAAAACACTTTGGACATTTAATTTACGTAGCACCGGAAAGTGAACATGATTTTAAAGAATATTCTGCTGTACTTGAAGATCGATACCAAACTGGGATTTTAACTAAGACCCAAAGAAAAGCTGAAAAACCTTGGTGGAAATTCTGGTAACATATAACAAGCGTTTCAAGCGGACTCGAACGCGGTTCGGGTCTTTAATTTTAAACCCCAGACTCGCCGCTTAAACGCGGGGTCGTTATGTGCAAAGTCATACTTCAGATGTTGAGATTCAAATTTATTGCTTTTGTTTTTTTAGTTCCTGTTTCGGCTTTTGCTCAAATTGATAGTCTTTCTGTTTTACCAGGGAGAGGTTTGGTTATCAAATCAGATACAATATTCATTAATAAGACAACCATTGAAGAAACAATGAATCTTTTGGAAATTAATGAACTTCCTCCGTTAGGCTATGCCACGGTAAGCGGAGTAAATTTAGATACAGGTGAATTTTTTTGCGAAGCTTTTGTTACGAGAGAGTTGAAGTTTTTGGGTATCAATTTTGACTACGAAGGAGAAACAGAAAAAGATTTAAAACTAAAATGGATTCGAATTTCAGTTTCAGATAGCTATTTCGCAAAATTCTCAGAAACTTTATTTCTTGGGCAGTTCAATCCAAAGATAGATTCATTCTTTCCTGAGGTTTCTAAGTATGATTATGTATCTGAAGACAGCTTAACTTATAATCTATATAGCTCTGGAATAAGTTTTAGTCTCAAAGGAAAGGAGCAAAAGATTTTAAATGAAATATCAGTTCACTATAAAATCAAAGAATAAAAATACCTATTTGCACATAACAAGCGTTATGTGTATTCACCTTAATGAGAGAATTAATGAAATATCTTTTTTTATGCTTCCTGTTAACCTTTTCTGTAACCACATACAGTCAAGTAAGATATATCGAAGTAAATGGTACATATGAGTCTGTTCTCCCTGCTGATCGGGTTAGCTTTTCTATTCAATTAAAAACAGTTCTGGAAACTGTTGAGGAAGCTAAAAATGTGAACACTCAAAAACTGGATAATCTCCTTAAGCAATTAACTGATATTGGAATATCTCAAACAGATATTAATGTGTCTCCTATCACTATTGGGAAGAATTACACATACGTTAATAACCAAAGGCAACAAGAAGGATTTTATGTTCAAGTCAATCTATCGGTTCTTTTACAGGATTTGAATCTTTATACAGAACTAACTGATGCTTTTGTTTTAAATAATTCAATCGAAAAAATTCAATCGAGCTATAAAATCTCTGATTATGAACACCAACATCAATTAGCCTATGAAAAAGCTCTTCAATTAGCTAAGACCAAAGCCTCTTACATGGCTAAAGTTTATGAAATGAGCCTTGGAGAAGTACTCGAAATTGAAGAAAACTCTTCTTGGTCATCATACTCTATTCCATTTAATTCTGTGACGACAGAAAATTCAAAAGAAGAAAATGATTTTGGTAAAGTTACAATTCGCAGAAGTGTTCGCGTCAAATTCATATTAAATTAAAACATCCATATAACAAGCGTTTCAAGTGGACTCCCCTAATGCTCGGGGCAGGCTGGTTCGGAACTTTAATAACTAAAACTCGACTCGCCGCTTAAACGCTGGCCCGTTTGTTTGCCTTCATTATGAGTAAAACTATAGAAGCTTTAGAAAACGATTTTTGGGATGACCCAACTTATCCAGCAAGTTTTGTCTTAAAAACTCATGAGCTTCGTAAAAAGCCTATTGATGATTTTACAATTGAAGACTTAAGGTTCATGATTGGTGAAAATGAAGGAACTGACATTTTATTACCGATCACTTTAGATCGACTTAAAGATTCTCCTTTAGCTAAAAGTTATGTTTATCCAGAGTTTCTACTTTTCAGTGTTATTTCACTCCCAAAAGAATATTGGGAAACAAAAAAGAACGAGCTACAAAGCGTAAAAACTATTGGAAATTTAGCTTTAAAGGAGCTCGAGTTAACATGGAAACAAAGACAAAGTAATCTAAAGCGAGAATACAATGCTGAGATTGATCTTAAAGATTGTATTGAAGATCCTGAAGACAAACTTGCTGAATTAGTAAAAAAATTCTTAGAGAATCATACATAAAATCCATGTAAATTTCGCAACCGGCAAACTAACAAGCGTTTCAATTCGGACTCCCCGAATGCTCGGGGCAGGCTGGTTCGAAACTTTAATAACTAAAACTCGACTCGCCGTTTAAACGCAGGGTCGTTATGTTCAACTCTAGTAATGAAATACGATCAACAACTTGAAGAATTGATTTCCTTACTTTTACAATCAAGTGAAAACCACTGGGCAAATTATTTTACCGAAGCTCTTTATTTGTACAATTCTGGAGAGAAAAATAAATCTTATAAAAAAGTTCTCGGAGCTTATGGTGGAATGGGCAGTTTTAATGACATTGGTTTAAACTTCATTACAAACGAAGAAGTTGAACGTGTTTTAGAAATTAAAAAATGGCTGTATAGTTACAGTAAAAAACACAAAAAAAATATCTTTGGTTTTTAAAGTCAAACATAACAAGCGTTTCAAGCGGAGTCGTTCGTTCAGTTTAAATTTTTTATCAATATTTATTTAGTAGAGTTTGAAACATAGATTATCACCCTTCATTTTTATTCTCACAACTGTATGTTTAACAGCATCCTGTTCTATATTTAAATCACAAATATGCTCAAATTATTACGGTATCGGTTATGATCAGTTTGATAGCAACTGGAATGAACAAATAATTTTTGAAGATCAGACATCTACCGTGTATTCAGATTCTCTTCGGATAAAAGGCTATGCATTTGACCTGTATTGCAATAGAACTGTTCAAGGAGTTACTGTTTACATAACAAATTCTCCGAAAAGACCTTATCAAATATTAGGAGTTACTGACTCGCTTGGCCGATTTGATTTTTCTTACAATAATGCAATGCCAGATGATTCGTTGTGGTTTTTGGGCACCCTTGAAGGACCTTTAGGATTTGAATCTATGTTTTTAATAGATTCAATTCTAGCAAGAAAAGATTCAATGCCAAAACCAATTAGGTAAATAGATAAATAGTTAAAATTAATTTTCTTAACTATTTTAGTGACTGCTATAATAACATTTCATCAATTATAACCATACTCGCCGCTTAACAGCGGGGTCGATAGTTGTTCTAACTTACAAAGGAAAATGAAATATATTATTCCAGTTCTATTCATAACACTTTTTTTTTGTCTGTACTTCTTGTGAGCCTGATTATTCCACTCCAGATTCTAGCCAAATGATTGAATACGATTATGGCCTAAAAATTGTGACTACTTTCGAGAACGGTCACTCTGGAGATTCTTACAAATATTATAATGCTAATGAAAAGTTAGTAGAGTCTGTAGGTTATGAATCTAGGAATAAGTTCAAATACGATTCCCTTGGTGTTTTAAAAGAAGTTTTCCGATGTAGAATGTATAATTGTGAGTTTGGAATAAGAGAATTATTGATTTATGACAACTCAGGCAACAATATTGGGTCTTACACTACCACTGATAGTTTAGTAAATGTAGATACTGCCGATTTTATACAGACTAAGTTCTATAATTCAGATAACCAACTCACTCATGAACTGACAGATAGAGGTATGAATTACCACACTAAAGAAAAATTTGAAAAATGGAGTTTCTATGAATATGAAGATGACTTGATCAAAAAGGAGTTCCAAAAAATAAATTCTGATACAGAATGGACAGGTTTATACTTCTATAACTCGAATGACTTACTTAGAAAAATTGAATATTGGAATGATAAACAATATAGGTTTATTACATATCGCTATAATGAGGATGGAAAACTTATTAGCAAAATTCTCGAATCAGGCCCTGAGGAATTAGCTGATAATGTTGCTTTCAATGTGAACAATAATAAACGTAAAATTGAATATGACAATCTGGGGAGGATAAGTGTGATAGAACTTTTTAACCATAAAGAAGAATTGCAATGGCATAAAAAGCACACTTACTTTAAACACTAAATCGTGATACTAACTAGATTTTTATGCAAATACTGAATCAAGTTCATCGCATGCTCGTTTGTGGCTTTTAATTAAAACCTTAAATTGTAACGTGTCGCTTAACCGCCGGGTCGTTAGTGGGCTTAACCACATGAGAAAACTTCTTTCAATATCTCTATTCCTATTGCTCTACTCTTGTGGGCCAATTTCTCTGGAAGAAGATCCTATTGTTCAGAAGCATTTTTCGGAATCTGAAATAGCTTATCTCGATTCAATTTTAACGTTCTTTGATAATGAAGTAATTAATCAGACACCCGACATTGAAATTATTCCCAGCTATAAAGAGCTCTTTCAAGTTGTTAAGGATTCTGTAAAATCCGGTCCTGTGATTGCAATAGAGCTTGATCAAAAAAAATATCAAAGGCTCTTTTCAACACTGCCCGATTCATTTCAACAAAAGCTTTGGTATACAGGTTATGCTCATGATTCCAGAACTGCTGATTCAACTTTTTTTAGAGACCTTCGATCTTCGGGAAATTATGCAGCTTTTTTGAAAACAGCTTCTAAAAAGAATGATTTTCTATTTGAATACTATGATACATTAGAGCATGGTGGATTAATTACTCCAAGTATGAATGCCAACATGCTTCTATTTCCAGAGAAATTAGATATTGAAAAAGAACGAGAGCGTTTGATTTATGCAATACACTTTATCACTTTGCGAAGGCCATCAGCCAACTCACAAGCGTTTTAAATCGGACTCGGGTATTGGCTTCGCATAATTTAACTTTCAGCTAAGTAATTAATTTGGTTACTTTCAGAAAAACCGAAAACCCTCACCGCTTAAACGCAGGGTCGTTATACGTTTAACAAATTACCTCATGAGTGATAAACATCGTTTGTATTTAAGAGACTTGGGTTTTCTCATTAAAGAAAGAGCCCTTGAAGCCAAAAATGAGTATCAAAATCCTGAGGCAGACGGCAAGGAATATAGAGAAGGCTATTTAGCTGCTTATACAAGTATTATAAATACGATGTTAAATCAAGCTGTTTCTTTTGATATAGATGAAAAAGATATTTGTCTTAATGACTTTGATCCTGAAAATGACCTTTGGAACTAAACGTATAACAAGCGTTTCAAGTCGGACACTGAATCAAGTTCAGCGCATGCTCGTTTGTAGCTTTTAACTAAAACCTTAAATTGTAACGTGCCGCTTAACCGCCGGGTCGTTAAACGTCATCACCCTTTATATGTAAAACTTAGTTTACAGAATATATATAGGCCCTGTTTCTCCTGAAATACATTCCATGCAAAATTTTACCAGAGTAATATATTTAATCGTTGCGATATCTATTTCAGCTATTACCTTATCAGGGTGTAATGGTGAAAGAGCAACACCAAAAGAATTTAAATACAAGTCGTCTGTTCAAGATTCTTTATATCAAAGTGATTTAGAATCATTGACTGATTTAGTAGATTCGTTAATTGTCAAAAAAGAGGGGCCTTTCTTTCCACAAAGATTTCAACAAACACAGAAAGTTTCTATAGACACGATTCTGTATAGCCCGGAGTTGTTACAATCATTCTTAATCGTAGTAACTGAGAACACGAATCAGTCAGTGCACTTAACCGAAAATCCAGAAGGGATTCACTATAATGCTAGAGCATTTTTAGGAAATAGAGATTCTTTGAACTCACCTTGGAGTATAGATTGGTTCATAATTATCAATCTAAATTACTATTCATCCTACGGGGAAATTTCTGATAAAATGAAAGATTTATATTTTTATGATTTGAAAACTCTTAAAAATAGAGCAGGAGAAAGCAGATATAAATATAATGTAAATGATATACGTTTTTGGGATGGTCCCGCTTGGGATGACGGTAACCAGATGCTAGAGCACCATATTTCAGGAAACGGAGGATAGCTTGTAAATTTCTAGAACGCTGTTGAAGAATTTAACCTCCTTCCCAAGTTCTTTCTTGGGAAGGCATAGGAGGAGCTCCTGCTCCCAATAGCTTACCTAACTTACTTCAGGCACTGCGGACTGAAGTCTTTGCTTGTTTACTTTAAAAGAATTTGTATCAAACTTTATCCAGTTTTAAACACCCTTGTCTTTGTAATATATTTTTAGATTTCTCCCTCCCGTCGAAATGACAAAAGGTTAAGAGATAATGATCAAAGAAAAATAAACTGAATCCCGGGTATTCCTTTCATTTAAACTCCTTGCATTTTTTTACAAATCATTGTTAATTAATAGGTAATCCCTGTATTGGTCTCGTATACAAGTGATAAGTTTCTTCTACGGGTTATTAGATTGGTTTTCCGGAGCTTTTCTATTTAAAATTTGAACTACAAATGCTTTTATTATGAAATCATTACTATCTCTTACAGTGTGTTTTGTCCTGCTCTTTGTTGGATGTCAGGAAGTTGTTCTCGATACAGGAAAAATTGATTACAGTCGTATGACGGTGGTTGAATTATCAGATGCACTTTATGATGACCCGGTTTTTGTTGCTCTTCATAATCAGTCTAATTCTGAGTTCAGTAAAATGGCGACTATGATAGAACTTGAGAAGAATTCTGAACAGACTAAAAGCTTATCCAAGAAAGAAATCTTTGACCAGTTAGGCCTGAATGAAGGTTATTGGGAAAACATAGAAAAAGATATTGTCGATAAAGCTCGCTATATAAACGATAAATTTATGCTTGACGAACGATCAGAAGAAGAAGTAAAAAGGTTGTTCGAGTTCCTTTACAACAGAAGATTTTCACAAGAATTTTTATTCGATCTTCATAGTGATAGTGAAACTAGTTGTCAGCTTAAATTTAAAGAAGATATAGCGGAAGCACATTCACTGTATGATTTTTCATTCGCTTTAAAATGTCCGGTTATTGCAAATGGTGAAGGCAGTGGAAACTATCCGGCTTGTTCATCAAACTCAGCTTATAATACAGTTGTAGCTATCGTTAATGCAATTGATGATTATAATGCCGAGATGAGCGTGACAGGTAATTAATTATAGTTTTTTAGATTTCTGAGACATATTTTTTTTGAAATCCAATCACCTTCCCAAATTTCTGTTTGGGAAGGCAAAATAGGAACTCCTGCTCCTTATAGCTTACCTAACTAACTTCAGGCACTGTGGACTGAAGCCCTTGCATGTTTACTTGAAGATTGTATCAAAACTCTACTGCAGTTTAAATGCTCGCGGCTTTGTTAACGAACTTCAGATTTCTCCCTCCGGTCGAAATGACAAAAGTTAAGAGATCATGATCAAAGAAAAAGTCTTTAACTCAACTACACATTCAGCAACTTCTTAACCTCTTCCCTGTACGTTTGTCCGATGGGCAACGCGTGACCTGAAATATGGATCTGATTTCCTTCGATGCTGTTAATTTTGTATCTGGAAACAATAAATGAACGATGAATTCTCATGAAGTTTTCTTTCGATAACCTCTCCTCAATGTCTGACAGCTTTTGCAGCGTTACGATCTCTTTATCTGCCAACACTATTTTGGAATAATTTCCGGATGCTTCCACAAAAAGAATCTCATCTTCTAATATCTGATATTGTCTGTTCTCCCCTTTCTCTTTCACAAAAAGTCTGGCTTTTGTAGTCTCGGATGGGTTTGAGCCTACACGTACCCGCTTTTTATCATCCAACGCTTCCAATACTTTATTCACCGCTTTCATAAACCGCTCGAACGAGAACGGCTTCAACAAATAGTCGCTTACATTCAGATCAAATCCCTCGATAGCGTATTCCTGATGAGCGGAAGTCACGATTATTTGTGGAGGATCAGACAATGAACGCAAAAATTCAAAACCGGAGATCTCCGGCATATTAATATCCAGAAAGATGAGATCCACTTTTTCCTTATAAAGCAAACTAAACGCCTCTTTAGCATTGTAACAACTTCCTCTTTTGGTCAGATGCGGCAGGTTCTCGCAATACTTATCAATGATCCCATGAGCAATGGGTTCATCATCTATGATCAGGTAAGAAATCATTTCAAGTCTATCATGAGATTAGCAGTAAACAGTTGGTCGTCTTTTTGAAGTCTCAGTTGATGCTTTTCAGGATAAATGAGTTTCAATCTTTTCATTAGATTAGTTAAACCAATCCCCTTTTTAATAGATTCTGTATTCTTTTTGAAATCATTCTTTACTACAAAATGGAGTATTCCATTCTCAACAGTAAGCTTGATGTCTATAAAAGCATTTTCAATTAGCTTTTCGGCTCCATGTTTGAATGCATTTTCAACTAGAATACTGAGTATTAAAGGAGCTACTTCTTCATTCTCATTATCGATGTTCTTTGAAAATGAAATATCAACATTCTTATGAAAACGAATTTTAAACAGTTCAATATATTTTTTCAGGTACTCTACTTCCTTTTTTAAAGAAACGCGGTCATCACTCCCATCGTAGATCACGTATCGCATAATTTCTGAGAGCTTTAAAATTACATCCGGAGCTTGATCTGATTTTTCGACCGTCAACCCATACAAGTTATTCAATGTATTAAAGAAAAAATGCGGGTCGACTTTACTTTTCAATAACGCTAGCTCAGCCTTAGCATGTTCATTCTTTAGCTGCTGATATGATTCCCATCGATCGTATGTTTGCGTAATAATTACGCCGGCAAGCGTTCCCCAGAAAAGAATCGCAAAAGCCCAGAAATAAAATTCATACTGTATCAGCTTTTCCTGTTCCAGCTGCTGCTTGTACTCAGCCATCCCAATAATTGAAATAAGCAGGAATACAATCGTAAGAATTGTTCGACGGTATTTAGACCAAAATTTCATCTCACTAAGTTACTTCTGAAATCCTATCGGGGCAAACATTATGGACGAATCCACTCTGTAAGTTGACGAACCACTCATCCATCGTGTTTAACCATATTTAAAAGGTAGCGGATGCTTTCCACCCTGCTGTAAAGCATGTCTGTCCATAATAATTTTTGCTGTGATTCGAAGCATTTATCATTTGGCGAAAACATGAATCAAACCGATCAAAATGAACTTATTAAGTCCTGCAATTATGCTGCTTCTAATTGCTTTACAGGGAATCATCAATAATCCAACTAGCATAAACGCGCAATCCATACAACATAGAATTAATGAAATTATCCCTGACCTAATGAAGGAACATCGCGTTCCGGGAATGGCAGTTGCTATTATTGATGATAAACGAGTCGTTTTAAAAAGAGGCTACGGATATGCTGATGTGAGCAATGAAGTTTCTACTACTTCGGAAACCGGATTTAATATTGGATCTGTTTCCAAACTATTTACTGCATGGGGAATAATGACGCTGGTTGAATCCGGTAAATTAAATCTGGATAAACCGGTTGAGCACTATCTGACACGCTGGAAGATTCCGGAATCAGAATTTAATGAGTCTAAAGTGACGGTTCGAAATCTCTTGTCTCATACTGCAGGATTTTCGGTTCATGGTTATCCGGGCTTCTCTCCTGACGCCGAATTGCCTTCTCTTGAAGCTTCTTTGAACGGAGATAACGGTCCTGTAAGAGCCGATGAACCTGTTGAGTTGATCTATGAACCTAATACCGATTTTAAGTATTCAGGAGGTGGATACACCATTCTTCAACTGCTTATAGAGGAAGTGACCGGTTTATCATTTGAAGAGTATATGGAGAAAGCAGTTTTTGCCCCTCTTTCGATGGAGAACACCAGTTTTAATCTTTCCACGGACATACTGAGATCATCGGCTAAACCTTATGATGAAAATGAAAAAGAGATCTATCTGGAACGATTTACTGCAAAAGCGGCCGCGGGTTTACACGCTACCGTCGATGATCTTGTACTGTTTACAGAAGCAATACTCAAAGAAAAGCAGGTCATAACAGATGAAAGCATGTCTTTTATTATGACACCTACCAAACTTTCAAAAGGTCAATTCGGATCGGGGTTTCGAATTATGAACATGGGAGGTTTTACCGTAAGCGGACATACAGGTTCGAATGATGGCTGGGAATCGGCTTTACTGATCCATCAGCCTACAAATAGTGCCCTGATCATGTTGACAAACAGTTCCAATGGAAAAGATCTTATGGTAACTATTCTGAGGCAATGGGCTTCTTTGATATTGAAGCGTGAAAAGGAGAAATAACCATGCGAATCATTTTTATACTGATTTATTTTGCAATGACATTGATCTCTTGTCAACTTAATGAAGCCAATCAAACACTTATAGCTACTGAACTTTCAGATGAAAAAGCGGAGTATCAACGTCAAATTATTGGTCATTTATCGGGAGCTTCAGCATTGAACAACAATACGATCATAGGTAGCAGATGGTCTGAAGAAGAGCGGGAGTTAGCAGCAAAATATTTAAAAGAGTTACTGCTACAATTAAATATCGAACCTAAGAAACAAACCTACATCTCTGCCAATCTGAATCCGGCTATTGATCTACTTTTTGGTCCATATAGAGGCACCAATGTGTACGGTATTCTTCCTGCTACCAATCCGAGTGATGAATATATTATTCTTGGAGCACATTACGATACAGGCAAAAGAAATGCCCCGGGCGCAATTGATAATGCTACGGGAATAGCTCTCATTTACAGTGTCGTTAAAGAAGTCGCTGAAATGAAATCCAGAGACAAGAATATTGTGGTCGCATTTTTTGATCAGGAAGAAGAAGAATTGATCGGGAGTCAGGCTTTCCTGAATCTAATCAAAGACAAAGGCTGGAATGTCCATTCGGTGCATTGTTTTGATATGGTCGGCTGGGACGAAAACAAGGACAAAGCAATTGAAATATTCTCCCCCACTGAATCACTAAGATCGATCTATAAAGAAACAGCTTTAGCCCACAATATCCCAATTTATGAAATTGTCATTGACCCAATCGGTTACGATAGAAGTTCAACAGATTTTGACGCTTTTGTACCAAGTGGCTACAATGTGATCGGAGCAGGAGAACTTTTCTACCATCGCGATTCAACACCGTATAAAGACTCACCAGATGACACCTTTGAGACGGTAGATTTCAACTACTTGTTGTCGACTTCTAATCTGATTTCAGATATAATTAAAAAACTGGTGATAAAATGAAAAGCCTAACGATTCCACTTTTCAAAGCTATCATTAAGAACCGGGTTTTTAGCATTTGCTTAAGCATAACGCTGATATTCTTCATTTGTAAAGGGATACTCTATGCATTGATCGGGAGTTTTGTACCACTGCTATTTATAATTACGATTCTATGCTTATTCTTATTTAGCATAACTAAGTCACCTGGCGCTTTTAAAAGGACTCTTACAATGTGGTCGGTTTTACTAATTCTTTGGTCTGCCACACGACTTTTCCTTAGCATCATTAACAAATTTGTAAAACATATCCCCGAAGGACATATTGATGGTCAACTTGGTTTGATGAGCGTTTTGCTTAGCATGACCTTTTTAATTTTCAGCTTCTATATGTTAAAGAACAGAAAAATAATTTTGCAGGAATAACTCTGAAACAAAATAAAATTAGAAACTTTAAGATCTGAGGTAAAATCATGGAAAAAAATAAAGCTGTAAATGACCCAAAGGTTATTCTATCTACGCTATGGATATTTTATGTACTAAATATTCTGTACGCAGATGTACTAAATTTAATGAGTGAGGCTGTTGCTACAACATCAGAAGCTGAGGAATTAATCAATACACTACTCTCCCCTGAAATGTTACTGAGTACTGCCATTTTTTTAGAACTTGCGATGGTAATGGTTATCCTTTCACGTTTATTAAAATACGGTATGAATCGCTGGGCTAATATAATCGTCGCCTCGTTACATACTCTAGGTTTGATAGCGTCTGTTTTCGTAGGCACTCCTATGATATTCTATATTTTCTTTGTGGTTGTTGAAGTGAGCGCCTTGTTGTTTATCATTTGGTACGCTTGGAGCTGGAAAGAGACTCAATATGAGTAATTTCTAGTAACTCACATAGCTTCTGGCTTTTCAGGATGTAGATGTTTTAAAATTCGTTGACAAAATTTCTTTACTCAAACTCAACATTGTAAGTAGGTCATCCCTGTAGATGTCAGGTAATTCACTTACAAAAATTGTCTTGTTTATAATCCTGACGATTTCAGAAAAAGATTCCAACTACACCGACCTTTAGAATTATTTCCACTAACTCCATCACCCCGCTTTCAGCGAAATGATGGATAGTTAATTCTCCGTCTGTCGGGCATTGCACGGCTGACGGATTTTGGTTGCTGAAAAAGGAACAAGACTTAGGAGTTAACGCCAATTATTCTTGTCGGGAGCTTTTGGTACTTTTTATTGGAACAAAAGTACATTACCAAGTAAATGTACACACGATCCTTAAGAAAGACCTCCTCTGTCTCCTCCTGCAACAGGAGGAGGACTCGTTGATAAAATTAGAATCAAATTTAGAATTCCCCTCCTTATCCAAGGAGGGGCGGGCTACTCAGAACCAAAGAATCTATTTCTTAGCCGGGGAGGTCCGTTTCCAACGCATAAAATTGGGACAAAAGATCAAACCGAAGTATTCTAGGATTATCACTATTAAACTGTCATCGAATTATCTAACATCTACAATCCCAAGCTTGTTCCGGGTTGACCCTGGGTTTCAGTATTAAAAAACTGAGCAAACTATTATTGATTTACTCAATAAGACCTAGAATAAAGGCTTTCTTGATCATTCCGGCAGTGTTTTTTACATCCAGTTTAGCCATGATGTTTTTACGGTGAGTTTTGACAGTATGCTCGCTTAGGAAGATCTTATCAGCAATTTCTTTCATTGTCAGCTCTTCACCAATTAGCTTTATCAACTCAACTTCTCTGTCGGTAAGTTGACCCGAAATCGTATCCCGTTTCTGAGAATCCTTAGATTCTGAAGAATCTTTATATCCTCCCACAATTACTTCCATCACTTCCGGACTAAAAGCAAAACTCCCTTCAGCCACTTTCTTGATGGAGTCTTTCAGTTCGGTAAATCCTGTGCTTTTTAAAAGGTAACCGGAAATTCCACTTTCCATTAACCGGCTTACAAAATCTTCACTAAAGTAGGTACTCAACATGATCACCTTAACCGAAGGGTATTGAAGTAGTACATTTTCAGCAACCTCTACCCCGTTTGTGGCTCCCATTTCAATATCAAGAAACAACACATCCGGTAGATCACCATCTGCTAAAAAACGCATTAAGTCTAACCCGCTATTGAAGGTTTTCATCACCTCAATATCATTCGATCTTGAAAGCAAGGCTTCCAATCCCTGTACAAATACTTGATGATCGTCAACGAGAATAATTTTAAGCATATTAATTTAGTGGAATCTGAATTTCTATATCCACACCCTTCCCTTTTGCTGTTTGTAACTGAAACTTTCCATCAAGTAATTTAACTCTGTTTTCCATATTTCCGACACCATAACTTTCCTTATCTGTGTCAGAAATTTCAATCTGTTTAGGATCGAAACCTATACCATTGTCTTTGATTTTTAATGTCAACGTTTCTCCATCACTTAACAATAATTCAATTACATTTGCCTTAGAATACTTAAGTGCATTACTCAGTGCTTCCTGAATTATTCTGAAAACATTAATTTCAACATGAGTTTCTAGATCCATACTTAAGTTGATATTACTTTGTACGTCCACTCCTATTTTAGAGACTTTGGATAACAACTCATTAACATCATTTTTCAAGCCATCTCCGGAAATTTTTCCTTCATGCATTTCTTTAATAATGGCGCGAACTTCCAGGAAAGCATCATCTAAAAACTTATTACCTTCTTCAAAATGATTGTAAAGTTCCGGTTGTTTGTCTTTGATGTCTTCATTTAAGGAACTGAAATATAGCTTAACCAATGAAAGAATACTCCCCAGGCGGTCATGCAGTTCCGATGCTAATCGTTTCCGTTCTTTATCTTGACCTTCAAGCATTGCACCAATAGTTTTCAACTGTTGATTATCGAGTATCGCGTCAATCTCTTTTTGGTAAATATCTTCTTTCTGGGAAGCAATAATTCGTTTCTTTCTGGTATGGTAAATAAACCAGGAAACAATGCCAATAATAGCCCCGAAAAGAGCTATTAAACCAATCACTAACAGCTTATTTTCAGCGTTCCTTTGTTGAATAAGTGCTTCGTTTTGAGCTTGTTCAGCAGATAGGACTTTAATCTCAGCATCTTTCTTTTCGGTTTCATATTTAGTGATGAGCTCTTCGATTACTTTGGTTTTTTCAGAATTCAACAAACTATCTTTCATCGTGTTATGCCTGGCTAAGTACTCATACGCTTTCGGAAAGTCATTTTTGATCTTATACACATCTGAAATAGCAGATAATGCTTTAGTTTCAACACTCAGGTTATCTGTACGAAGAGCATTCTCCAGGCTTTTTTGGAAAAAGGAAAGAGCTTGATCAAAATCAGAGCGAAAGTAATAGTTGGAACCAAGATTCAGATAGACTTCAGCGAGCTCTCTTTCATTGCTTGATTTCTCATACGTATCCAACGCTTTTTCAAAATACTGAAGAGCAGTGTCATACTCTTTCTGCACATTGTAAATTACTCCAATATTATTATATACAAACGCTCCTAGTTCCTTGTTATTCAATGCATCATATTCAGAAATAGCAAGGTTATAAAAATAGAGAGCAGAGTCCGGTAAATTTAAGTTCTCATAAATTGTCCCGATATTTTGAAATATACTTCCCTTTCTCTCAGGATCTTCGTACTTCTCATATACCAATAAAGCTCTATTAAAATAACTTATCGCCTGACGAGAATAGCCCTGTTTATCATAAACTAATCCGATATCTTCCAGTTTAGATGCCATTAATCTATCGTCGTTTATTTCAGCCTGCTGAAATAAAGAAAGGCTTTCCAAATAATTTTCCAGGGCTGATGCGTATGCACCTTGGCTAAAATGAATATTTCCTATGTTAGAAATAACCATAGATAAACCTACAGTATCTTTTACCGACTTCATCAAATCACTAAACTTTTGATAATATATCATGGCATTTTCATACTCAGCTTCTTCTGAAAGCCAATTACCTAAATTCAGATAAGCACCACCAACACTAAGTTCATCTCCTAATTCTTCCTTTATTTCAATACTTTTTAAATAACTCTCATAAGCCTTTTCTTTCTCGCCCATAATACGGTATAGGCTCCCCAAGTTATTTAGAGTCCCGGCGGCACTTAGTATATTCTCATCCTCTTCTTTAAAGGCTATACTTTTTTGGTAGCTTTCTAGTGCTTCATCATATCGACCTGTTCCCCGGTATAGCAAACCAATACGATTGTATGAGTCCCCAAGCTGCTTAACATTATTTTTTTGTTGACTTAGCACAATGCTCTGTTTAAAGAAATCTTCCGACTTTTTAGGTTCTCCCAGTCTTCTGTAAATCCTGCCTTGTAAATCCAGCATTTGTTCTTCAAACGGGGAATTCAGGCCTTCGGATTTAATCAGAGAATACAGAAATTCCGCATAGTAGATACTTGAATCCATGTTTGCAGGATAGAAGTCTTCGGCTTTGGTAGCCAAATACTCAATTTCACCCTGTTTTTCCTGTGCATATCCTGATTGCATCAAGGCTACAAAAAAAACCAACCCTGCTACGATCCATCGAATAGCTTTTCTTACCCCCAATACATACTTAATTTGAGGATTATATCTTCTCATTATTCCTCTTCAGCATCTTCATAAGTAACTTTTGAACTACCATTCTCTACCGGAGGATCTCCACCGCCATCTTCATCAGTTACTGAAGGATCATTAGTTATATTTACAGTTATTATAGAGTTTTCAGTAATTGTATCACTTACATCAGGTAATGCACAAGAAGTAGAAACTGCCTTCCAAGGGCCTGAAGAACCGGAACCGGTTACAGGTATATCTACCGTTACTGCTGAATCAGTATGACTTACGCTGCAATCCCCTACTGAATAATTGTACGGAACAGTCACCAAAATATTCAAAGTGTAAGTAGTGCCACTAACAGTTAATCTTAAGTATGGTACAATTTCATTCGGGGTTGTACCTTCTTCGGCTATTTCAAAAGAATTATTTTCGCTCATGGTTATGATAGAGTTTTAAAGTTTGGTCCTAGATCAAATTAATAAGAAAGGTTCCATTATAAAACTAAAGTAACAAAATCCTCTGAATTGCAACCAGATAATATACCTAAAAGTGATTTACTTAAGATATACGTTATACTTTTAGGTAATTGTATAATATACATTTATAGACAAACAAATATAAAACAACATTACGTGTACTTCCTGCAGTTAGGAATCACTAAAAAGTGGTATTCATTAGTATACTTTTTAGTGATGTTAATGAAGGTTTATTGCCGCACTTTAAAGCCAGAGTTAAATGTTGTAGCCTCAGTAATAATAGCAAGATTCTGAGAGTTTGATTATCAAATAGATGATCGATTTGGGAGCGAAAAGAGAAATGAGGGAAACTAACCTCCTTCATTGCCTTCCGGGACGTATGGTGTAGAAGCCATACGGTTCCTTATAAGAGTTGTCCTTCGTGTCGCATGGTTTAGTCGCTGTGCGATTCTTACAGAACTAATAAACCTCAACCCTTAACGGAGAATAGAATGTTTCTTTTTTGAACTGGATAAGAAATACTTTTAACGTTACTCTTCATAACTTCCTTCTGCAATCTAATCGAAAGAAGAGCAATCAAAGCTTATACTTATGTATAGCCCCTTACAATTCAATCTGCACTGTTTCAGATGGATTTTATGTGTTTGCCTAATTTACTTGCCTCTCTACTTCTTGGCTGAAAGATTTAGAAACTGAGACCCAGTTTTTGATCCTAAAATTACCTTCTAATTTTTCTTGGAAACAAAATGTCTGTTTTTTTGGTTAGAACTAAAGACAGTAAACTTCTATGCTGCATAAATTTAGAAAAGGAATAGATTTTGGGGAATTTAAAAAAATATAAAGAGCTTGCTCTTTTTTTATGGAAGTACGGTAACAGTGATCTGGTTAAAAATGCAGGTCTGAATGATTCATTGGCCAATGAACTTTCTAATGAGGACCAACAAGATGAAGTAACTCCTCAAGATATGGTCAAAGATTTGCAAGATATGGGGCCGGCTTATATCAAGCTGGGGCAAATGCTTTCCACTCGCCCTGATCTCCTTCCTCCCAAATACATTGAAGCACTGACAAGCCTGCAAGATGAAGTTGATCCATTCCCTTATGAGGAAGTTGAACAGATCATACAGGATGAACTGGGAATTCGTATTTCGAAAGCTTTTAATTGGTTCAATAAAGAACCGTTAGCGTCTGCTTCGTTAGGTCAGGCTCATTTGGCTGAACTTAGAAATGGAGAAGCTGTAGTGGTTAAAGTGCAGCGTCCTAATATCAGAAAACAAGTATTAAAGGAACTTGAAGTTCTTGAAAAGAGCACGAGTTTTTTAGAGGAAAACACTGATTTTGGAAAACGTTATGGGATAAACAAGCTTTTTAATCAGTTTAGAAGAACTCTTGTCAGAGAGCTAAATTATTTAAAAGAGGCAGAACATATCAAATTGCTTGACAAAAATTTGGCGGAATTTAAAAACATTGTAATGCCTGCCCCAATTGATGATTACACCACCGACAAAGTGCTTACCATGAAGTACTTAAAAGGTAAAAAGATCACTAAGGTTTCTTCATTGAAGAAATTAGAGTTTGACGGACATGCATTAGCTGATGAACTCTTCAAAGCATATTTAAAGCAAATTGTGATCGATGGCTTCCTCCATGCAGATCCTCATCCGGGCAATGTTCATTTAATGGATAATGATAAAATTGCGCTCCTTGATTTCGGAATGGTTGCTCATATCTCTCAGGATATCAAAGACAATTATCTTAAACTTCTTTTGAATTTAGGAAATGGTGAAGCAAGTGAAGTGGCTAATATCCTCATTGAATTAAGTGAAGAACTTGAAGACTCTGATGAAGACAAATTCCGATCAGAGCTTAGTACTTTGATCATGGAAAATCAGCATGCTACCATGAATGAACTACAAACCGGAAAGGTGTTTATGTTTATGATCCAGGTAGCGGGGGAAACAGGCTTTTTGCTTCCCGTCGAAATGAGTTTGATTGGGAAAGCATTACTCAATTTAGATCAGGTTGGCCGTTCTTTAGCTCCTGATTTTGATCCAAATGATTCTATTCAACGTCATTCTATGGACTTAATGAATCAGCATATGATCAAAGACCTTACTTCCCCTCATTTGATGTCAGCATTACTAGAAAGTAAAAAGCTAGTAGAAAAGCTGCCTGAGCGTGTCAATAAATTCACCTCAAATCTTGCTGAGAATAAAATTAAGATCGAAGTCGATGCATTGGATGAAAAACATTTAATGGAGGGGTTTCAAAAAATTGCCAATCGTATTACTGCAGGGCTTATTTTAGCCGCGTTAATAGTTGGCTCAGCCTTATTAATGCAGGTTGAAACCGAGTTCACCTTATTCGGTTACCCCGGATTGGCCATGACCTTCTTTCTGATTGCCATTTTGGGAGCCGGATATCTTGGATTCAAAACATTCCTTACAGATGAAGATTCTAACTAAGATACAGATTGAAATAGTTTGCTTGTTAGTTAGTACATAAAGCCGCTTTTATAACCATTATTTAATTAGTTACGGATTTAAATCCCTTTCTATTCAATTGGTTATTAATCACAGAGTAAAAACTGTTTATGTTATTTACTAACAAGCTGCCTAACGTTCTATGCAAACAGTTTTAGTGTATAAAAATTTTAAGTTTATACTTCGAGCTAAACAATGCCTATTTTCAAGTTAGAGTATCCTAAATCTAGATCATATAAAAGATTCGCCCATTGTTAAGAAATAAATAATTACTCCTGTAACTATTAAATTGTTATCATCACGCTTCAATTTTACAACTCACATCAATATTCCTTAAGCAATGCAATTTGAAGATATTAGAGATAATATTATAGGTGTTCCATTTATCAATGTGGTTAATGCAAAATATATTTACAACCTTATTTTAGAACATAAACTTGAAAATATATTAGAACTAGGTATAGCTCATGGAACTGCTACTTGCTATATGGCAGCTGCTCTTGATGAGTTGGGCAAAGGTAAAATTACATCAGTTGATCTCTTAGAGGCAAAGGATCACTATCAACCTACGCCTGAAGATTTACTCGAACAAAACGGTTTATCTAATTACGTTGATATTATCCGAACAAAGACCGGTTATAGTTGGTTTCTGCATGATGACATAAAAAATAATACCACTAATGATATATGTGAACCCAAATATGATCTTATCATTATAGACGGTCCAAAAAACTGGACAATTGATGGACTAGCTTTTTTCCTGTCAGACAAACTTTTAAAACCAAACGGTTGGATTATCTTTGATGACTACTTCTGGACGTATGCATTAGCTGATAACAAACGAGATAAAACTGATGGAGTAGCACACCGTTCACTTTCTGAAGATGAAATGAATCTGCCTCATGTTCAAGAGATATTTGAACTGCTGGTTAAACAACATCCTAATTATTCTGAATTTTATTTACATCCCAATGAAGACTGGGCGATTGCCCGTAAAGTTAATATTGAACCACGAGAGTATACTATTCGGTATATAGAAAAAGGACAAGATTTCTTACAATTACTACGCCAGTTGGTCACCAGAATAGTGTTTATGGTGTCTTTTAAAATTCTAAAGTAACAGAGTTTTATCTCTTTCTATTTAATTGATGTAGAATCATTCCTGAAATGCTCAAACAACCCCGGAATCACTTGAAGTGGATAGCTTGAATTAGCGTTGATCAAAACACATATCCCGATTCCATTAGCAGGGTCAAAAGCTATTTCACTTCTGTATCCGTTCACATATCCGCCGTGATAAACAATCTTTTGCCCTTCGTTATCCAGCACTCTCCACCCCATTCCGTAATGTGATTTATTTACTCCATCCCAATACCGACTGAATCTCTTATTATTAATAGTAGCGACTGGTTCGAATATCACATTAAGAGTCTCTTCAGAAATAATTTCGGGGTAATAACCGGTCAACAAACGCAACCATTGTCCCATATCAGAAGCAGAAGCGTTGATTCCACCGGAAGAAATTGCATTGTAATACTTTTTGGAAATTTTAACAGGAACTCGACCTTTTGAACGCGAATACCAAACATGCGGAGAGGCTTTGTTTTCTGAATGCCTGATACTGTCGTAGCTTGCAGAAGAATTTACCATTCCCAACGGTTCAAATAATTTCTGTTGGAGCAATGAGTCGAAATCCAGCTCTGCTTGTGCTTCCAGAACTTTTTCGATCACAGAATACGTCGCATTTTGATAGGCCAGCTGCTCTCCTTCTTTAGCGATCAAAGGAACTCGTTCTAATCTCGGAATTATTCGGTCTAAAGAAAGTCCGTCTTCAACTAAATTTGTATAGGCGTGTCGGGGTAATCCTGAAGTATGGGATAAAATATGCTTGATCTGTACACGGTTGGTTTGTATTGGATCATGTAGTTTGAATGTCTCAAGGTAATCGGAAACCGGTTTTTCCCAACTTAACAGGCCTTCATCTACCATTACTCCAGTCAAAACCGAAGCAAAGCCTTTGGAAACACTTCCTAGTCGGAATACAGTATGTTCATCTACTTGTTCTGTTTTCCCACTTTCTTTCACCCCAAAACCTTGTTGAAAAATTACCCGACCTTCTTTTACAATTACAACTGCCCCACCGGGAATTCGTTGATTCTTGAGACCTTCTTCGAATTCAGATTTGAATTCATCCAGATAGAAAGCGGTGGAATCATCTAGCGCCCATTCTTCAGGTTCGGACAAAACAGTTTTAGGTTCTGATTTGATCTCCGTACAAGCCTGAAAAGTTGAAATAGTGACCACGGATAAAAGAATTAACAAAAAGAATCGGATCACTGGCTGGTTGGTTTTGGCATAAATACAGTTTCAGTTTTGTTTAAAAATCCTTGGCAAGGATACAAAAAACTGGCTACGATTTAAAAAAGTATTCGTTACATAAAAAGTTAAGGTCTGATAATTTCCACATGCTTAATTTTTAAAACGAAGTTCTTATCTGTATCAAAACTTTTTTACCTTTTGGTTCACTCACTCAAATACAGATATACATGACCACATCAGGAGATCAACTTTCCTATCCAAAAGACAATATTAAAGTATTATTACTTGAAGGTATTCACGAAACCGCAGTAGAGAACTTTAAAAAGCATCATTTTCTAAATATTGAAACGTATGATGTTGCCTTTACAGAAGAAGAATTACTCGAAAAGATCGAAGACGTACAGATCATTGGTATTCGCTCTAAAACCCAATTAACCAAGAAAGTCATAGAAAAAGCTTCGAAATTAAAAGCTATAGGTTGTTTTTGTATAGGCACCAATCAGGTAGATCTTGAAGCTGCTATGAAATCCGGAGTCACCGTATTTAATTCTCCGTATTCAAACACGAGATCCGTGGCTGAGTTGGTTATTGCTGAAGCGATCATGCTTAAACGTATGATCCCACTAAGAGACAGAAAAGCACATGAAGGAATGTGGCTCAAAGACGCAACTGAAAGTTATGAAGTACGAGGAAAGAATATGGGCATTGTAGGTTATGGTCATATTGGTTCTCAAGTATCTGTATTGGCTGAAAACATGGGTTTTAATGTTCTATACTATGATACAGAGCCAAAGTTACCCATGGGAAATGCTACTCGCATTAATTCACTTGAGGAGCTTTTAAATCGATCAGATATAGTGACTTTACATGTCCCCGGTAACCCTACTACTAAAATGATGATGGATGCAGAACGCATTTCCCAAATGAAAAAAGGGAGTGTTCTTCTTAATCTATCAAGAGGTTCTGTAGTTGTAGTTAACGCATTAAAGGAAGCTCTTGAATCCGGGCATCTATCCGGAGCCGGTATTGATGTATTTCCTGAAGAACCTGAATCAAAAGGTGACTCCTTCAAAACAACATTACAGAATATACCGAATGTGATTCTGACTCCACATATTGGCGGCTCTACTATTGAAGCTCAGTATAACATTGGTGTTGATGTGTCATCAAAACTTATTGGGTTGATCGATAACGGTACTACTGTTGGTTCACATACGGTTCCTCCATTGAATTTACCGGTTCAGAAAAATGCTCATCGTATTTTGCATATCCATGAGAATAAACCCGGTGTTTTATCTGAGATCAATCAATGCATATCCGGTTCTGATATCAACATACTGGGGCAGTATTTGAAAACGAATGAACATATTGGTTATGTAGTACTTGATGTAGATAAAGAGTATGATGATGAACTCATTGAAAGAATGCAGAATGTAAAGCATACCATAAAGACCAGAATATTGTATTGACCATTAGTAGCTAAAAAAGTTAGGCTTGTTAGCATTTTTCTTACAAAACTCACCGTTTATAATTTATTAGGCCAACAGGTGAACGTTTTTGATCAATGGAACTATTTTAAAAATCGAGTCTAGTTCACCCCGCTCTGGATCCTAAGTTGATAACTTCAACGTTTTCGATCTTACCGGCATGAATAGTAAAACGCATGATGGTTCGTTCCGTTTGAAAGCCGTGACGACCTGCTGCACCCGGATTCATATACAACATTTTATCCATTTGCTGATCCCGGGCAACTTTCAGAATATGAGAATGTCCACAGATAAAGAGTTCAGGCGTGTTGCTCTCCATCTCCTGCCGAATAGGAATACAATATCTACCCGGAATACCTCCAATGTGCGTCATCCAAACATCCACACCTTCACAATCAAACCGTTGGTGAAGCGGATATTCAGCCCGTATATCCTGTCCATCAATATTTCCATATACTCCAACAAGCGGAGCTACTTCTTTAAGCTGATCAGCTATTTTAATAGTCCCGAAATCACCAGCGTGCCAGATCTCATCACAATCTGCGAAATAATCCAGTGTTTGTGGATCCAGATAATTATGTGTATCCGAAATAAGCCCGATTTTCATCATTCTTTTTTGCTATCATCTTTATTCAAAAACAATGGAATCAAAGAAACCACTTTTTCTTAAATTCTCCTATATATACTCAACACTTTCTAAACAAACTTCATTCTTTGAAAGGATTCAGCATCATTATCGTCACCTGGAACGGACTTCATCACCTGAAAACCTTCCTCCCTTCGGTTTGTGCTACGGATTATCCTGATTTCGAGATCATACTTGCTGATAACGCCTCTGACGACGGAACCGTTGAATGGGTCAGTGAACACTTTCCTGAAGTTATTATCTCCACTTTTGATGACAATTACGGGTATTGTGGCGGAAACAACAGAGCGGTTGCAACGGCATCCAAAGAAATCCTTCTATTCCTGAATAATGATGTTAAAGTAGATTCTAAATGGCTTCATGGTCTTAATGAATGCTTCAAGTCTGATGAAGCGATTGGAGCTGTTCAACCCAAGTTATTGTCTTATAAAGAGCCTGAGTACTTTGAGTATGCGGGAGCTGCCGGTGGATTTATTGACAAATACGGTTATCCTTTTTGCAAAGGAAGAATTTTTGAAACGGTTGAAAAAGATGAAGGTCAATATGATGAGATTTCAGAGATCTTCTGGGCAAGTGGTGCGGCATTAGCTATCAAAAAGGATCTGTTTGAAGAACTAGGTGGCTTCGACGAAGATTTCGAATTCCATATGGAAGAAATTGATCTTTGTTGGAGAGTTAAACGATCCGGACAAAAAGTAATGTATACTCCTGAAAGCACGGTTTACCACTTAGGTGGAGGATCTTTAGCTATGGGCTCTCCACGAAAAGTGTACTATAATTTCCGTAACAATCTGTTTATGATCTGGAAGAATTATTCTACTTCCGAATTGATTCTCGGATTCCCTATAAGATTATTTTTGGATGTGGTAGCAGCTTATAAATCATTATTAGGTGGAAAGCCTAAAGAATTTGTAGCTATAGCGAAAGCACACTTTCACTTTTTTCTGAATTGGATTAAAGTTCAAAGAAAAAGAAAAGCTAATACCAGCCCAAAGGTAAAATCATTATTGGGAAAAATGCCCATTTCCATAATCTGGAATTACTTTCTGAAAGGAAAAAAGAAATTCGATCAACTTCTCTGAAATGGATATGAACACGTTAAAGGAAAAAGCTCTCCCCTTTCTTAAAACGTATTGGTTTTCCATTATTTTGATTTTCTGGAGCTGGTTCATAGTTAAACAGTTTTACATGACTATCGAATATAACATCCTGCTTGCTGTAAGCTATAAGCACGTTTTCGGATTTTCGATGATCTACTTTGTGATGGATAACCTGACCTTGATCATTCATGAAGCCGGTCATACCATTTTTGGAATATTCGGATGGCGATTTCTGACGGTATTGGGAGGCACCATTTTACAGATTCTGATCCCTTTTGTGCTATTCATTGTCAGCTGGAGAGGCCGAAAGATATTTGTGTCTCAGGCCTCATTATACTGGCTTGGCTTCGCTTGGCTTGATAGTGCTGCTTACTGCGCTGACGCTTACACCCAGGATCTTCCATTGATCGGAAATTTACCAAAATCCTCACATGATTTTCTTAACATTCTATCTGATCTGAATATATTAAATCATTATATGACAGTAGCTTGGGTTATGTTCTCCATTGGCTTTCTGATCTTGCTTACAGGCATTCTATTACCGCTATTTAAAAGTCAACGAACAAAATATGTCGATCTTGACCTGAAGCTTTAGTCTTCCGGATATACGAAAACTGGAGCTTGGTCAAACCATTGAGTACGGGTTAATCTCTTCAATTCCGTAACATCCGATTTCATAATATAAATGTCGTAGTTACCGACCATATTTGTGGCGTTGAACGCTATATATTTTTTGTCTCTTGACCATGAATGCCAACCCTCATTAGAATAATATCCATTTGAGGTTGAATCCGGTGTCAATTGTTTAACGTTCGTTCCTCTTGGTGAAATAGAAAAAATACTGTAGTTATAATTTTGTTTGGATATATAACTGATACGGGTAGAATCAACCCACTGTGGAGGACCTGCATGATATTCCCATTCAAGTGCTGATTCATCATCTTCCGGAAAATCTGTTAACTGCCTGATTCCGGAGCCATCATCATTCATGATATACAACTCATCGTATTCTGAACGATTAGACCGGAAGACAATTTGTGACCCATCCGGAGAAAAATGAGCATCTGTATTTTGAAAGTCATCATCAGTTAATTGTGTAATGATCTCCCCTTCTATATTTATGATATACAAATCACGTGTATCATAATCATCGTCTTTATTTATGGCCACCACAAACTCAGTTCCATCTTTGCGGGAACTCATCCATGAGTCATGAACTAAAAAATCGGTAATTCTTTTGACTTCAGTTCCATCCCATTTCATTTCGTAGAGAAAATACTTTCGGGATGTAGAATCCCTGTCTGATACAAAATATAAACGATCTTTATGGGCATAGTACACCCAGTCTACTCCAGGTCTGTTTGAAATATTTCGTTGTTCAGAACCATCTGCATTCATCACAAAGATCTCGTAATTATCAACATCAAGATCGTAAGCTACATTGTAGGCTATCTTGAAATCAGCTGAATCTTCAGGTTGTGGTGTGAGTTCTTTTTTATTGTTCGTCTTTTCAACATAAGAAGAGCAAGCCAAAAGACTTGCTCCCATAGTTAAAACCAGTAAATAATTTTTAATTTTTACCTCCAGGCTCCGATGATCAATCCCATCAGCGTAAATACAACTGTCCAGAATCCACCATTAATGAGCATATATTTAAATGATTTCTGTTCATACAATCCGGAAACACCCATAGCTAATGCCACCCATGCAAAACCGGTTAAAAAGCCGTACATAGCTCCCGAAGCAGCATCAACTTCGTTTCCAAAAAACATAGCTAAACAATAAGCCATTATAAACTGAAATACAGCAGTTAATCCAAAGATCTTAGCCATGTTGCCGTTTTCAACATCTTCTTCGGATAATCCGGCTTCTTTCATCCACGCCTTACCGAAAAGAGGTCCATACCAAACAAATCCAATTGCAAACCCTACCAGAGTAGCAGCACCCACTGCTAACCAGTTAATCATAACTTCTTCCATAATTGTATCCTTTTTAATTTTAATAACTCTACACTACTCAGTGTACAGCAACGAATTAACGGAATAATTGTGAATGGAGCAATTTTCACATTTCCGACAAAAGATAAAACAATTGAAAAACGAGACTTCTAATTTAAATTCTTGAATTTAATTCCCGCTATAAAATCTTATATTCAGTTAAATAAATTATATGATTTTGAAAGAAAAATTCGAAGTAGTTCCAATAGACCGTGTAGCGGTTGAAGAACGTGTTGGAAGACTTAATAAACGAAGTATTAAAAAGGAATCGAAAGTACAGGCTCTAAAGCTTGCACTTAGCATGGTTGACTTAACCACTTTAGAAGGCAAAGATTCCGAAGGCAAAGTACGCCAATTATGTCAAAAGGCTAAAAGCCCACATCCAAGTTTACCTGATATCCCAAGTGTTGCTGCAGTTTGTGTCTACCCGAATATGGTACGAATTGCTAAAGAAAGCTTACGTGGTACTAAGATCAATGTAGCGAGTGTGGCTAGTGCATTCCCAAGTGGAATGGCTCCTCTTCCTATCCGAATCGAGGATACTAAGTATGCCGTGGAAGAAGGCGCTGATGAAGTGGACATGGTTATAACCCGAGGAGCTTTCCTGGAAGGTGAGTATAACTTTGTGTTTGATGAAATTGCGGCTATAAAAGAAGCTTGTGGAGATGCTCATTTAAAAGTAATTCTTGAAACCGGGGAACTTCACACGTATGAGAATGTAAGATTAGCTAGTGATATAGCTATGGAGGCCGGTGCTGATTTTATTAAAACTTCTACCGGAAAGATTTCTCCGGCTGCAACTCAACCTGTTACATTGGTTATGCTAGAAGCGATCCGGGATTTTTACTACAAAACAGATAAAATGGTGGGAATGAAACCTGCCGGCGGCATCAGAACAGCTAAACAAGCTATTCAATATTTGGTGCTGGTAAAAGAAACTTTAGGTGCTGCCTGGCTAAACAACGAGTATTTCAGATTTGGTGCTAGTTCTCTAGCAAATGATCTGCTGATGCAAATTGTAAAACAACAAACGGGGCACTATCAGGGTCCTGATTATTTTTCCATTGATTAATTGATTAAACGTAAAAACACATATCAATCTAAAAACTCATTGAGGCTTAAGGGTTATGATTACTCTGCTGAAGGAGTTTACTTTATCACAATCCTTACTAAAAACAGAATTTGTCATTTTGGTGAGGTTGTAAATAAAAAAATGAACCTTTCTGATGCCGGTAAGATCGTAGAGATGGAATGGAGAAAAACTGAAGAAATCAGAAAGGAAGTTGTTCTTGGCAACTGGATTGTAATGCCTGAGCATTTTCATGCTTTGATAGCTTTTAAATCAAAAGAAGAACAAGATAGAAATCTCACTTCTGTAAAAGCGCATGGCCATGCGCTTTTACAGGGCAAAAAATCTATTGCTTATAAAAATACATTTGGACCTCAATCCAGAAATTTATCTGCTTTAGTTAGAAGTTTTAAAGCTACATGTACCAGTAAAATACGCTCTCAAGTAAACCCAAACTTTGCCTGGCATAGAAGTTTTCATGATAGGATTGTACGAAATCAAAAAGAACTGATAAATATTGAAAACTATATTATTTCAAATCCAGCCAGGTATGTTCAACAATTTTCGAATACCTAAGGTCAATTATTATGTCTGAAACAAAAACAAAAGAGACCACTTACAAACCAACTTCTCCTAATTCAAAGTTAGACTTTGCTTCATTGTGGGAGTATTCTGCAGCTCCTGAAAGTTCTGCTAATCTGGAGATCAAAAAGAAATATGATCTTTTCATTGGAGGAAAGTTTGTAAAACCATCGAAGGATCGATATTTCAAAAGTGTTAATCCATCTAGTAACGAAGAAGTAACCCAATTTGCGGAAGCTACTCAAAAAGATGTAGACAAAGCTGTTAAAGCAGCACGAAAAGCTTTCAAAGGCGAATGGTCTGACTTGAACCCGAGTTCTCGTGGAAAATACATCTACAGAATTGCCCGAATGCTGCAGGAAAGAGCCAGAGAATTTGCGATAGCTGAATCGATTGATGGCGGTAAACCAATTCGTGAATCCAGAGATGTGGATATTCCTCTAGCCGCTGCTTATTTCTTCTACTATGCAGGATGGGCGGATAAACTTGAATATGCTTTCCCCGGAAAAAAACCTGAGGCACTTGGCGTTTGCGGACAGATCATTCCATGGAATTTCCCTTTGTTGATGTTATCATGGAAAATAGCCCCTGCCCTTGCTTGTGGAAATACAGTAGTGCTTAAACCTGCTGAAACCACTTCACTCACTGCTATGATGTTTGCTGAACTCGTTAAAGATGCGGGCTTACCTGACGGAGTGGTTAATATAGTAACGGGAGCAGGTCAAACCGGTGCTGAAATTGTAAACCACAAAGATATTGATAAAATAGCGTTTACAGGATCTACTAATGTTGGAAAGATCATTCAAAAATCACTTGCAGGAACCGACAAGAAATACACGTTGGAACTTGGTGGTAAAGGAGCTTTAATTTTATTTGAAGATGCCCCGATCGATCAGGCTGTGGAAGGAATTATTAATGCCATCTATTTTAATCAGGGACATGTTTGCTGTGCCGGTTCACGATTATTAGTTCAGGAAAACATAGCTGATAAAGTGATCATGAAATTGAAAGACAGATTGGAAACTTTAATAGTTGGTGATCCTCTGGATAAAAACACAGACATTGGCGCTATCAACTCCAAAGAGCAATTTGACCGAGTAAACAGTTATCTGGAGCTAGGTGTGGAAGAAGGTGCTGAAGTTTATCAGAGTAAATGTTCTGTTCCTGAAAACGGTTATTTTATCCGCCCTACTTTATTTACCAATGTGTCTCAATCAAACCGAGTGGTTCAGGAAGAAATATTCGGTCCGGTTCTCACTGTTCAATCGTTCCGTACTGCTGATGAAGCCATTGAGAAAGCAAATAATACACCTTTTGGTTTAGCCGGCGGAGTATGGACTGACAAGGGTTCAAAAATCTTTAAAGTGGGTAGTGCTTTAAGATCCGGAGTTGTTTGGGCAAATACATACAACAAATTTGATCCTACCTCTCCTTTTGGTGGTTATAAAGAAAGTGGTGTTGGTCGCGAAGGTGGATTACATGGATTATCTGCTTACCTGAATTTGAAATAAGGAATTATTATGAGTGATAGAATAGAAGTTCAAAAAACATACAAAACCTATGTGGGTGGATCTTTTCCACGTAGCGAATCAGGGCATTATTATAAAGTATTTGACAGCGAAGGTGACTTTTTAGCTAATGCATGCCGATGCACTCGAAAAGATTTCAGAGATGCCGTTTTAGCTGCTCGTGCTGCTTTTAAAGGATGGAGTTCAAGAACATCATACAACAAAGGTCAGATTCTCTACAGAATCGGTGAAATGATGGAGAACCGGAGAGATCAGTTTGTAAAAGAACTGGGACAAATCGGTTTTACAAAAGAAGAAGCGAATGCTGATATTAACGCATCGATCGATAGACTGATCTATTATGCCGGCTGGACTGATAAATACCAACAGGTTTTCGGTTCTGTAAATCCGGTAGCAAGTGCTCATTTTAATTTTAGTATTCTGGAACCAACAGGAGTTGTCTCTGTTTTGGCTCCGGAAAACAGTCCTTTATTAGGCTTAGTGTCAGTAATTGCCCCAATTATAGCCGGAGGAAATACTTGTATAGTTCACGCTTCGGAACAATACCCTCTTCCTTCAATAAGTTTTGCTGAAGTATTAAACTCTTCTGATGTTCCGGGCGGTGTTGTGAATATACTTACCGGAATACGATCTGAGTTAGTTGAGCATTTCAGCTCACATATGGATGTTAATTCCATTCTTTATACCGATAAACTGGATAAAGAAACCAAGGTTAAAATTGATGAACTATCGTCCAATAACATCAAAAGAGTAGTGAAGAAAAATATTACTGATTGGTACGAAGCAGATTCAGCCAGCCCATATTTTGTCGTTGATTTTCAAGAGACTAAAACAACTTGGCATCCCGTTGGATTTTAATGACATATTTTTCAAAAATAGCATTAATTCTTTTGTCAAGCTTTGCCCTTTTTCTGGCTTGTTCATCTTCCCAGCAAACAATTTTTGAGGAAGAAGATAGTAGCGACGAAAATACGGAACAGGCAACAAACTCTTTTGACAATTCTGAAAGCTCCTCTACACTTTTAAGCCGTTTATCAGATACCTATTCTTCGAATAGTAATGATATACCGGAAGAGTTTGCTCGGATAAAAAAAGAAAAAGAAGTTGAAGTAGACCTTACCAAAGGTTATCGGATACAAGTGTATTCCGGGCAGGATGTATTTGAAGCTGATACAGTTGCTTCCAGATTCAGAGCTTGGTCAGACACTACTATTGTTGGTTACCAGGCCGAAACTTATACTTTCTTCAAAACACCTTACTACAGAGTACATGTGGGTGATTTTCATGACAGGGATAAAGCCTTCGAATTCTCAAAACTTGTTAAACGCTTATTCAGAGATGCCTGGGTTGTTTATGATACTGTTGATCCCTATTTGGTTCCAGCCGATACTACCCAAATCAGGTTACAGAAGCTTTAGAAAAGCTGCCCTGATTTACTATATTACTTACCAATCCTGAGCTTAATAGTTTACGTATTCAGATATAAAAAATGGGAAAATATATACTAGCTTTTTCGGTGGTTTTATGTATTACAGGTTTTTCACCTATTAAAACAGATGAACCTAATACAAATATTTCTTTCACTCATACAATTGATAATATTACCGGTACAGTAACCGGCACTGTTACAGTTCCACAACAAGCTACAGGAAGAAGGCAATTTCGTGGATCCAGTTATCGGAGCAGAGGAACTTCGACATCAGCTTCATCATCGGATTCAAATACCGAAGAAGATTCTAAATATAAAAATACAATTATAAGTGCTCATCCATTGTCATATTCAGTTCCCGATGATATGAGCGGAGAACCGGTAATAATTGGTCAAAAAGATGCTACTTTTTTCCCTAATGTAACACCGGTAACAGTTGGTACCATTGTACAATTTGTTAATAATGACCCCTTTTTCCATAATGTATTTTCGCTCACACCTGGTTCTAAATTCGATATAGGGCGCAGACCAACAGGTTATGTTTATTCCAAGCAGATCGAGGCACCCAAATGGAAAGTAACCGGAATTGGACCTATTACTCTTTTTTGTGACATTCATTCACAAATGAAGGCAACAATATTGAGTTTGGACACTCCATATTTCACAAGGTTAAGTGAAGATGGCACTTACGAACTATCTGATTTACCTGAAGGAGATTATGAAATCAGAGTATATAATCCTTCTTTTGATATTATTTCCAAAACAATCTCAATACAGTCTGATAATTCCACTGAAACAAATTTCAACTTAGCTAACTGATCTTGAGTTTAAGAATAAGCACCAAATTAATCATTCTTCTGATCGGTTTAACACTGATCGTACTTGTCACAGTTTTAACTGCTGTTAACAACACGTTTTCCAAAACACTGAATGAAGATATAGTCCTGGATTTTAGCCAACTCCAGGGATTCTTTAAACAACAGCAAACTCTTCAGTACGACCGCTTAGTTGAATCATCTTATCTTATAAGTGAAAATTCAACATATAAAGCTAATGTTGAACTGAATGATCCTGCTTCAGTTAATTTTACAGTTAATGAATTTGCTCTGTTCATTAAAACAGATCTTTTTGTAGTGACAAATAATGATGGTGAAGTTCTCGCATGGCTGAATAATCAAGAACGAGCTGGTTCAAATATCTCATCCCGTAGAAGTGTTCAAAATGCACTAAATGGAATTGAACCCCCTTTAAATATTGAATGGCCTAGACTATGGGCTGTGGATGGGGAGCTATTCCAGATCGTAACTATTCCCATTTACGCCGGAAATACAATTATTGGAACAACAACATTGGGTACTAAATTTCAGGATTCTGAAGCCCGTTTGCTCAAGCAAAATACACCACTTGATGTGATCATGTTTTTGGATGAAAACCCAATTGCTTATTCCAATGTGAACGAGAACATGACTATCTACAGCCTATTTGTTAATTCAAAAAAAGAGTTAGTTGATTCTCTTACCACAAATTTAGAAATAAGCACCCCTTTTAGAGCAAACTTGAATGATAAGGAAGTGCTCGCATTTATTAGTCCGTTAGGAACTGAAGAAAGAGCATACTATCTCGCTTATGTTCCGGTTGATGTACAATTCCAAATTTTAGGTACCATTCAACAAAATATTCTATTGATTGCAGCTTCTAGTTTTCTGGTTATTGTTCCTATTGCATTCATCATTGCTGGAGCTTTTTCCGGTCCAATTCAAAGGCTAACTAAAGCGATGCTTAAAGTAAGAGAAGGTGATTTGGATGTTGAAGTACAATCAAATTCTCACGATGAAGTAGGTATTCTTACAAAAACGTTTAATGAGATGATACAGGGATTACGTGAACGTTTCGCACTCACTAAATACGTAGGTGATCACACTTTAAAAATGATCCAGGAAAAACAAACCGTAGATCTGGACGAAAAAGCTTCCTTCCAGGAACTAGCAATTCTTTTTACTGACATAAGAGGCTCTACATCTAAAATTTCAACTTCAACTCCTGAGGAATTTCTAGAAAAACTGAATAAAACCCTTGGAAAACAAGCTGATACTGTACTTTTACATAAAGGGTCAATTGATAAGTATGTCGGAGATTCTTTGATTGCATTGTTTGCAGGTGTGGATTCATTAAAAGCAGCAATTAATGCAGCGATTGAAATTCAAAAAGATTTTAAATCCGATAACGAGCTCAACGAGTTCTTTGATGGGATAGGAATAGGCATAAATTATGGAAAAGTGATTCTTGGGAATATGGGAGCCAAGGAACGTATGGATTATACTGTAATTGGCTCTGAAGTAAACTTATGTGCCCGCTTATGTTCCGCTGCTAAAGACGGCCAAATTTTAATTCCAAAAGAGTTAATAAGCCAATATAGCCATGAAATAGAGGGGCTTAGTTTTAGAGGCATCGGAACTCAGGAATTAAAAGGATTTAAAGATTCCATTGAAGTTTCAGAGGTTCTTTATCATTTACAACAACACCCACTATAGTTTTTTACTAAAATTTTAGACCAAAACTTTTCTGATATGAATTCAATGAAAATCTTTATTGGTACATTTTTTTTACTCTTCATTTTATCTGTACCAAATTTCGCTCAGGTTCAATTGAATGGAGCTTTAGATCTGGAGTTATCAGGTGGTGGAGAAGATTCAAGATTTATTGGTAATGGGATTCCCAAGAAGTTTCAAAACCATAATTTCTCTGTAACACAACTGAATGCTTTTCTTTTCGCTCCCATTAATGACCACATTTTCTTTGAAAGCAGAATCCAATTAGATACATGGGGAAGCGGAAAACTTAATCCACCTCGAATTTCACTAGCGAGTCTGACTTGGGATAACCCTGACAATCCATATGTGATCAGAGTTGGTAGATTTATATCTCCATTCGGGTTTTATACAAAAAGACAGTTGTCTACTGACAGAGTTTTTGTTCAACATCCTTTGGCATACAGTTACTTTACTAACATTTCGGATATCAGAGGATTTTGGCCTGAGGCCGGTAATAATACAAATGCTGAATACGAAGAAGGTGATGTGGGGCTTCCTACTCTCTATTTTGCGGGATATACAAATGGTATTGGCGCATCATGGGAGATCAAAAAGGATAAAATGTTTCTGGATGCTGCAATTACGAACGGCACACCAATGACTATTCGTGACCGCTCTACCCTGCCGAATCTGGCTTTAACATCAAGACTGTTTTACAGAACCTCAATTTTTTGGGAGCAAGGGCTTTCTTTCAGTTTTGGAAATTTCATGCAAGCTGATCCTCTCAATAATTCTGTAAGAACCGACGAAAGCTTTCAAAAATACTATCAGTTGCTACTTGGTACCGACACAAAGATAGCTTTTACTTACTTTGAAATAATTGGTGAGATCATTTACTCAAAATGGAAAACCACCGGATTTATATCTAACCAGTTTGATGAAAGTTGTGGCGGTAATTTATGTGATTATGATCTCAGTAATATTTCAGGGAATATTGATTTCAAATACGAACTACCCGGTGTTACCGGAAGCTACATTGCTTTGCGAGCTGAACATCTTGCCTTTTTGGATGATGTCGCATTTGATAACCCCAATTATGACGAAAACCAACCTGATGATGAACCTGAATTTATTTTCAGAAATTGGGATGAAGATGTATCAAGACTGACAGCTGTTTTTGGCTATAAATTAGCTCCAAACGTATTACTGAAAGCTTCTTTTTCAGATCAGAGAGATTTTGATCTTTCTGAATATGCCTTAAGAATTCAGTTGTCCTCCTTTTTTTAAACAAAAAAAAGGGACGCTTTGAAGCACCCCCTTTATTACAAAACAATTTATTATTGTGCTATATGTTAGTTAGCTAAATAAACAGCTGCAGCTCCGGCAAAGTTTTGAGAGAACGTTGGAGAAGGATTTCCATTTGTTGAAGGAAGATCAAATTCAAGAAGCTTTCCTTCATCAACAGCTCTTTCTGCTACATAGATCTTTTGGTTATCAGAATCGTAAGCCAATCCAACAGGGTTACCTAATTCAGTATCACTACCTTCAATAACGATTTGATCAGATGATGAAATCGTTCCGTTGTTACCTGCAGCGTTAAACTTAGTACTAAAATTATTTATTACATGTATAGCTCCATCACTGTCGCTAGTTGCATCACCGATATCACTTAAGAACATTATATCTGCAGAAGCTGAATAGTATAATGCATGAGTCCGAACAATTCCTTCAATCTGCACTTTCATACTTGGTGATACTAAACCATCTGAATTACTGAGAAAATTATTATACACAGCAAGAGTGTCTGAATTATCCTGAATGGCATATAAACTATTTCCCGAAAATTGAATGTCCCAAAGATGAATATCAGTAGTATATGTATTTGATAAAGTAGCTGCATTATCTCCTACTTCATATACATAAAAAGCGTTAGTTTGATTGTTTGCATCAGAGGCATCTTGTGAAACTACAACTTTACTTCCTGAGGAAGCCAATTTTCTAGCGTTTGCAAAATCCTGACTACTGCTAAAAGCCAGATTAAGATTTAATGATGCTTCTGTTTCTTTTAAATTGGTATATACTTCAACTCTGTTATTAGTTCTTGAAGCCATATACAATTCATCTGAGACAGAACTATATATAATGCCATCAGAATCTGTAGAACTCAATCCAAACTGTATAGAACTTACTGTTGACGATGAGAAATCATATATACCAACCACCGGAGTTGTGTTACTTGATACAAATACAGCTCCAAACTCTGTAGTTATATCTCCGTCATCATCCCCACTTCCACATGAAAGGAATGAGATTCCTAGGACTAAAATGATTAAAGTTTTTAGTTTATTAGTTTTCATAGTGTCCTGATTTTTTGGTTTATTAATCTTTTTTAATATACGTATTAAAAGAAATTTTAGATTTTTTATCTTATTGATTTATATAAAGATTTGAAATCCCATCATAACTAACCGAATAAGAAGGAGTTGAATCAAATATATTTGAGTTATCAACTTGTTCCGGGTATTCAAATGCTAGAAGCATACCTCCATTTGTAGCTCTTTCAGCAACTATGATTCTATTCGCTGTGGAATGATATACTACATCAACCGGATTTTGAAGAGTTGTGTTTGCTCCATTAATAAAGAGCATGTCAGTACTTGAAATGGTCTTTTCCGGTTCTTGAAGTGCTGCTGAGAGTTTCAGATTAAAGTCTTCTATTAATACAATTTGACCATCTCTGATTCCGGAAGCCGGATCCCCAATATCAGTCATAACCATCAGATCTTCCGTGAGCGAATAGTATAAACCATGAGTTCTGACAATTCCCTCAATCCTTATCTTAAAATCCGGAGCAACTTGCCCATCCGAGTTTGCCAAAAAATTATTAAACACAGCTAAACTATCTGTTCCATCTTGAACAGCGTAAAGTGTATTACCTACTAATTGGATATCCCATAATGCAAAATCAACAGTAAATTGATTTCTAAGAATAATCTCATTAGCGCTTATGTCATACATAAGTAGAGCATTCTGTTGCCCGTTTTCCTCAGAGGCATCCTGTGCAACAATAGCAATATTTTTGTCCGATGTGAGTCCTCTTGAATTACTAAAATCTGAAGTGCTTATTGCACTAGGCAGTATACCTGAGCTTGCTTCATTTGTAGACAATCTGTTATAGGCATTAATCCTGTTATTTTCTCTATCTGCCTGGTACACAATATCTCTGGTATTATCATAATATATTCCTTCAGCATCATCAGTAGTAGTTTCATATTGAATGAGAACTTTATTATCGAGATCAGAAAAGTTAAATATACCGATCCTGGATTGTGTATTACTGGATACAAAGACCTTTCCAAGATCAATTATGATTGTATCGTCCTTGGTTGGCTCGCAACTAACGATCAAAAAAAGTAAAAGTAAATAGCTAAGCGTTTTTGCCATGTATTGATATTAATTCATTCTGAAAATAATGTTTATATGGTTTCTAAACATTAAATCTAAATAACATTACATCTCCGTCACTAACCACATATTCCTTGCCTTCCTGTCTCATTCTACCTGCTTCTTTAGCAGCTTTCTCGGTTTCATATTTTTCATAATCATCATATGAAATGGTCTCTGCCCTGATAAAACCCCTTTCAAAATCTGTGTGAATAACACCGGCGGCTTGTGGAGCTTTTGTTCCTTTCTTAATCGTCCAGGCTCTTGCTTCCTTTGGTCCGACAGTGAAATAGGTTATTAATCCAAGTTCTTTATATGCAGAATTTATTAAACGGTCTAAACCGGCACTTTTTAATCCAAGTTCTTCAAGAAACATTTCCTTTTCATCAGGATCTAATTCTGCGATCTCTGCTTCAATTTTAGCACAGAACATAACGATCTCATCGTCGTGCTTTGCAGCAATAGACTTCACAGTATCTACATATTCGTTTCCGCTATCCAGATCAGTTTCTGAAACATTGCATGCATATAGCACTTGTTTACTTGAAAGCAGCATCAGATCATTATATGCTACTTTTTCTTCCGGAGTTACTTCGAACAAGCGTGCTGATTTACCATTTTCTAAGTGTTCCCTGAGACGTTCTGCAACTTCAAGCTGAGCTTTCATAGCTTTGTCTCCGCTTTTGGATTGCTTCTTTAGATTCTCAACTCTTTTTTCAATGCTTTCAAGGTCTTTAAGAATGAGTTCCTCTTCAATAATGGTGACATCCCTATCCGGATCAATCCCGCCTTCTACATGAATAATGTCATCGTCATCAAAACAACGAACAACATGAATTATCAGATCCACTTCCCGAATATGAGACAGAAATGCATTTCCTTTTCCTTTTCCTTCAGAAGCTCCTTTTACCAAACCCGCTATATCAACAAACTCAATAGTGGTAGGAATTACATTTGCAGAGCTAGCCAGATCAGCAAGTTTAGCTAATCTGTCATCCGGTACAGGAACTAACCCTACGTTTGGATCGATTGTACAAAACGGAAAATTAGCGGACTCAGCCCCTGCATTACTTAGTGCATTAAAAAGCGTTGATTTTCCAACATTTGGCAAACCAACTATGCCACATTTTAAACTCATAGTATTTACTTGTGTAAGTTAGATCTTGATCGAAGGGTTATTTGACAGTATGATCGATTAAGCCCCTGCCCTTCTTATTAATTCTGTCAGAATCTGACAGGTCTTCTAATGAAGCATCTAAAATTCCATTCACAAAACGACCGGACTTTCCTGTCGAGAATTTTTTTGCGATCTCGATAGCTTCATTAATAGTTACTTTAGTAGGGATTTCATCGAAATAAAGAAATTCACACAAGGCCATTTTCAGTATCAGGCGATCTATTAATGCCAATCGTTGAATTTCCCAGTTTTTGATATGCTTAATGATCACCTCATCTAATTCAGGTTCATTTTCTAAAGTTCTGAAAAAGAGTTTTTCTGCGAAACGTCTAGCTTCTTTTTCGGTTCCAAGTGCATCTTTTATAACAGAATCAGTTATATATTGAACTGAATCGCCACTCTGTTTGAGTGCGTAAAGTGCCTGAAGTACAGTTTCCCGAACGTGTCTGCGGTTGATCATGCCAAATAACAATTTTAATGAGCTGTAAAGATACGAAAACTAACTTTTACCTAAAGCATAAATCTCATTATATTTGTTCGCTTTCAAAAGCGTCCTTAGCTCAGTTGGTTAGAGCGTTGCATTGACATTGCAGAGGTCACTAGTTCGAATCTAGTAGGACGCACATTATCCTTTCCTTTGCATATCTTATGACCTCCTAAGCATCCTAAATTTATTTACTTCGATGAACTCATATTCAAAGCTACGGGCTATATCCAAAAACATTTTCAACCTTCAGAAGCTAGTATTTCTCTCTCTCCTTTTATTAGGAACTTCTGAAATTCTTCTTGCTCAAACACTTCCTCTTCCTGCTCGTTCAGCTCAAGCCATTTCAGGTAGTGAATTTAAAAATCAGATCGAAAATCTATCACTTGAAAACAGAGAAGCAGAAATTTATAATCAGATTATTGCTGGAAATGTACCCGACTTTCTACGCGAGTTAGTTCCTATTTCAATTTCTAAAACTATAAATGATTCGGTTTACAATGTAACTTATTTCGTTACTCCCGATTACATGGCTGTTGGTTCTGATAGCAATTATTTTTTAATGCCAATGACACCCATTTTAGCTCAAAAACTTGCTGATAGTTTATCTTTCACTCTTCCAACCAAACAAATGGTTGATCAAATTTGGAGTGAAGCCACAGCTAAATTATCGCCTTCTCCGATTGCAGCAAGCTCAGAAATGACCACTATTCCGGTTATGTGGGATCATAACATCACCGTGAAAGCTCAACGCGCAGAACAGCTTTCTGAAGAACCACTTGGCGCGCTCGTTGCCGGACACAAAAAAGATGTAATCATTTCAAATCGTATTTATGGTAATTCAAGTAACCGAGTAGTTATTTATGGATGGCATTATTTAAGTGGAACTCCTATTCAGCCAGTGTATGCGGGTCATGGAGAAACTTATGCGGACTACAGCCATGGAATTAGATTAGTCCGAGATAGTGTGGTCATAAATAATCAATCACTTCTCATAACTGAAGTTTTAACTGATGTCGAAATGGCATCGCTATTCAGTGACGAAGGCTCAATCAGAAAACCATATTATCCATTAGCCGGTGATTCTGAACTTCCCCCTCCGAAGAACATCAGTGTTATATCTAGCGATTCAACAACAGCTCAGGTGATTATAAAAGAAAATCCTGAAGTGAATTCATACAGAGTATTTTTAAGTTTGAATGGAGTTTTTTTTTCTGAATTCGAGACATTTACCACAAATTCATTTGAAATTTCAGGGTTAGAGCCTAATACTGTTACTTATCTGAAAATTCAGGCGATTTCAGAAACTGAAGAAAGCGATTATTCTGAAGTTTTAGCTGTTGTCCCAAATCAGTTGCAAAATAATATATTGGTAATTAATGGGTTCGATCGAAATACTTCTGGAAACACGTTTGATTTTATAAAAGAACATGGTCAAGCGCTTCACGATAATGAATATTCGTTCGACGCTGCTAGTAATGATGCAATAATTGATGACCAGCTTTCCTTAGAGGATTATGATATTGTTCTCTGGATTTTAGGTACAGAAAGTACCGCTGACGAAACGTTTAATGATACAGAACAAACTAAGGTGAAATCGTTCTTGCAGAATGGTGGCTCATTATTTGTTTCTGGAGCTGAAATTGCATGGGATTTGGATAACCGTGGTAGTACTAACGACAAAGCATTTTTCCATAATTATTTAAAGGCTAAGTATCAGTTAGACGCTCCAAATAATCAAACTGCAACCTTTTATACCACTGAACCCACTGCAGGCTCAATTTTTGACGGAATTTCCTCTATCACTTTCGATAATGGCACAAATGGAAGTTATAATGTGCAATATCCTGATGTTTTAACACCCACCAATGATAGTGATGCATCTCTAATTTATTCAAGTGTTAGTTCTCAACAAGTAGCTGCAATTCAGTTTAAAGGAATGTTTGATGATGGAAATATTCCAGGAAAAGTTGTTTATCTCGGTTTTCCATTCGAAACCATTTATCCAGATTCGGTAAGAAAAGAAGTAATGAATCGTATCATGAGTTTTATGGGATCTGAAGCAACATCAATTTCTGATGAAAGTATAGTTACTGTAGATGAATTTTCACTCAAACAAAACTATCCAAATCCTTTTAATCCAACTACCAATATTAATTACACTCTTGCTAACTCTAGTCATGTAACTCTTTCTATTTACAATTCTACAGGACAAAAAGTAACAACTTTGATTAATTCTCTTAAATCGAAAGGTTCTCATTCTGTAACTTGGAATGCAACCCAGTTTGCAAGTGGCATGTATTTCTATCGTTTAAACACCCCTGATGGTAGTACTACTCGAAAAATGATATTGATTAAATAATAGAGAAATTTTGAATGTGGCATTCTGAATGGTGAGTTCAGTCCTCTGTTTGGTTTTCTTGTTTTACAACCCGAGGCATTGATATCTTGACAGCTCTTAGCAAGCCATCGTTGAAGGTTAGGCAATTTATTCCGTTTGAACCTTTTCAGGATTACTTCCTATAAATTGAATCCAACAGGACGCACACTTTCCCTTTTCCCTTTTCCCTTTTCCCTTTTCCCTTTTCCCTTAAAAGAACCTACATCACATACTCATAAGCAGCTTGTAGTCCTAGTGGAATTCCAAGGTACCAGTATATCAGTAAGAATATGGTCCATGAGATCAGAAATACAATTGAATATGGTAACATTACAGAAACCAGTGTTCCAATTCCTGTTTTCTTAACATAGCGCTGGCAAAATACCACAACGAGTGGGAAATAAGGCATCAACGGAGTAATAATATTTGAAACAGAATCACCAACTCTGTAAGCCGCTTGTGTCAGATCAGGTGAAATCCCAAGTCCCATTAACATTGGAACAAAGATCGGACTGATCAACGCCCATTTGGCAGAGGCAGAACCTACCATCAGGTTTACAAAAGCTGTAAGAAATATAATTCCAACAATAGTTACTTGCCCCGGAAGATCTAAAGCCTGAAGATAACCTGCCCCTTTTAAAGCGATCAAGACTCCGATATTCGATTTGGCAAACGCATCGATAAACAATGCACAGAAAAATGCCATCACAATATAGTAAGCCATATCTCCCATCGACTTACTCATACCATCAATGATATCCTTAGTTTTTGAATATCCTCCGGAAAGGTATCCATATAGAATTCCGGGAACCCAAAACAGTAAGAAAATGAGCGGTACAATAGATTGCATTAGAGGAGCTTGAAAATCTGTTATTTCTCCATCTGGCGCTCTCATTGATGAGTTTTCTGGATAAACCCAGAAAAACAATCCTATTAAACCAATAACCATTACACTTGTAGCAATCCAAAAAGATCTCTTTTCAGTAGCTGAAATATTTCCCAGTTCATCAGCGCCTTCCAAGTCAATATCGTCATCGAGTTCTACATCTTTCAATCTCGGTTCAACTATTTTATCAGTGATATACCAACCGATAAGAACAATTAACACACTGGATGCACTCGTAAAAAACCAATTATTTAAAGGGTTAATCAGCATATCAGGATTAATGATCTGTGCGGCTGATTGCGTAAAACTCTGAAGTAATGGATCAATGCCTGACGGGATAAAATTAGCACTGAACCCTCCTGAAACACCTGCGAAAGCGGCTGCAATACCGGCTACAGGATGCCTGCCTGCGGCATAAAAAATCACACCTCCAAGTGGAATAACAAGCACATATCCCGCATCTGTGGCTGTATGACTTACAATAGCAACTAAGATCAAAACAGGAGTTAAAAGCGCCTTTGGGGTAAAACTAAGTACATATTTAATAGCTGTATTTATATATCCTGAATGTTCAGCAACCCCAACCCCTAACATTGCAACCAGTACAATTCCCAATGGAGCAAATGTTACAAAGGTGTTCACCATGCTAGCCAGAAAAGCAGCCAACTGAGAACCTGTTAATAAATTAATGATCTCAATGTTTTGCCCTGTTCTCGGATCAATTTCTGCAAAATCAAACGGAGAAAGAATCAGTGACAGCACCCAAACCATTGCCAGAAGTAATAGAAATAAAATAGCCGGATCCGGTAATTTATTTCCTGCGTACTCTATGCCGTCCAAAAAGCGATTAAAAAAGGATTTATTTTGCTTTGCTGTCTCTGTATTCACTTTATAATCATTGGATTAAAATTTATCACCGAAAGAAAGCTAAAATCAGACTAAAGTAAAACAGTTTTATTACAACTATTTTTTACTGAACCTGTAATCAAAATCAATTCAGTTAAAATTTAAATACTGAATGATATCAGAAAAAATATTCATATAAGGAATGCTATCTAGCAGATTGCCTATTCATGAGACAATCAGCTTTCCATAGTGCTCTTAAATAAAGTTATCAAGGATAACGGAAGCAGGTACGGATCTAGTTGTTTCGGCGAATGCCCTCTTCTAAACCTCTTAGTTCAGCTAATCCCCTAAGCCTGCCGATAGCTGAATATCCGTGAAATTTTATTTTTTTGTTAAGGTCGTCAAGCATTTGATGACCATGATCAGGGCGAAATGGTATTCGATAATCGCTCCTGCCATTTTCTTTTCTTTTATCGCATTCCTTAACAAGTGCTCTCATTACTTTATACATATCTACACTTCCATCCAAATGATCAGCTTCGTGAAAGCTTCCTGATTCTTCTCTCTGAATATTTCTTAAATGGACGAAATGAATATACTCACCCAGACGATTTACAATTCCTGGTAAATCATTCTCCGGATTTGGTCCCAGTGAGCCGGTACAAAACGTAATCCCGTTTGAAGGGCTTTTTACCGATTCAACTAAATAATTCAGATCTTCCTCGGTTGAAACAATTCTGGGAAGCCCAAAAATAGAATGCGGTGGATCATCAGGATGACAACACAACTTTATATTAAGTTCTTGAGCAACAGGAATTATTTGTTGAAGAAAGTACTTTAGGTTTTCTCTAAGCTTTTCTTTTGTGATTCCTTCATACAATTTCAAATAACTTCTAAACTCATCCAAAGTCAAAACTGACCCGCTGCCGGGTACCCCCTGAAGTATGTTTTTGGCAAGTGTATCACATTCTTTAGCAGAAAGCTTCTTAAAGTATAATTTAGCTTTTTCTTTTATGTCCGAATCGTAATCATCTACAGCACCCTGCCTTTTCAAAATGAATATGTCAAAAGCTGCCAGAGCAACAGAATCAAATCTAAGTGCCTTAGATCCATCTTTATAATTAAAATTCAAATCGGTTCTTGTCCAATCGAGTACCGGCATAAAGTTGTAACACACAACCTGTATACCACAAGCAGCTAAATTTCTAAGCGATTCCTTATAATTATCTATCAACTCGTCTCTGTCAGCTAAACCCTTTTTTATGCTCTCATGAACATTCAAGCTTTCAACAACAATCCATTTTAAGTTTCTGGGTACACCCTTTGAAGCATCCCATTCGATAAATTTTTGACGTTCTTCAATTTCTAAAACTGTCCACACTTGCCCCACAGGAATATGATGTAATGCATGCACTACTCCATAAGCTCCGGCCTGTTCAATATCTGAAAGTGTAACATCATCATTTGGACCGTACCATCTCCAAGACTGAATCATTGACATCTCAAACTCCGCTAAATGCACTAAAACCACCATCAATAGGTAGCACGGTGCCTGTAATAAACTTAGCTTCATCACTGCAAAGAAAAAGTGCCGGGCCGGCAACTTCGTTCTTTTCACCAAATCTTTTCATTGGGGTATTTGCAATAATAGTCTCTCCTCTTTCCGTATATGAGCCATCTTCATTTAACAGTAGAAAACGGTTCTGTTCTCCAATAAAAAACCCGGGAGCAATAGCATTAACACGGATTCCTTCTCCAAATTTTAAAGCCATTTCAATTGCCAGAGATTTAGTAAAATTTTCGGCTGCCGCTTTCGATGCAGAATATCCCATTACTCTGGTTATAACCCTATCTGCTGCCATCGATGAAAGATTTAGAATCACTCCCTCTTTCTTATCAGCGAAAACTTTTCCGAAGATGTAACAAGGCAACAAAGTCCCCATTAAATTCAATTGTGTTACTCCTTCAAAATCTTTTACTGACAGATCAAAAAAGGTTTGCTCAGGATTGATAGTGGCTCCTTTTCGATTTCCACCTGCAGCATTAACCAGGATATCGATATCCCCAAAGGAATCTAAAATCTTATTTTTGGCATCTATAAGCTCGTTCTCATCCAAAACATTTGTGCTAATGCACAAAACAGATTCTCCCACAGGATCTATTTTTTCAGCCTGTTCTTCAAGTGAGGATAATGTCCTTCCCAAAAGCACAACTTTTGCGCCCTCTTCAACAAATTTTTCAGCTATGCTTCCACCAAGCGAACCTCCGCCTCCTGTTACAATTACTACTTTATTCTTAAAGCGACTCATAATACTTTTTACATTTGTTTAATAGAAATTTCTGTAATTCAGCAAATTACTCTACTATTTAGCTTGCTCTATAAAAGCATATTAGGTATAATAAGTATATATAATTTTGTTTCAAAAACTATCGATGAAAACCCTTTATAAAGGTATCCTTTTTTTTGGTCTGTTACTCACGTCTGTGGCGTGCAATACCGCTAGTGATGTTAAAGTAATTAAGCTGGGTCACGGTCTTGATGTATCCCATCCGGTTCATAAGAGTATGGTTTACATGAGTGAACTTCTGGAAAAGAACTCTAAAGGACAGATGAAAATTAAGATCTACCCTAGTCAACAGTTAGGCACGGAACGCGAGTTAGTTGAATTGTTACAAATTGGTAGCGTTGGCATCACTAAAGTTTCCGCTAGTGTGTTAGAAAATTTTGCGCCATCCTACAGCGTTTTGAGTATCCCGTTTATCTTTAACAGTGAACAACACCGTTTTAATGTATTAGAAGGTGAAATAGGAAGTGAAATTTTAAATGATGGAACAAGATTTTGGTTTCAAGGGCTATGCTTCTATGATGCAGGTAGCCGAAGTTTCTATACAAAAGATAAACCTATTTATTCCCCATCAGATCTTGAAGGACAAAAGATCAGGGTCATGGAAAGTCAGACTGCCATGTCCATGGTTCGGTCTTTAGGCGGATCTCCAACCCCTATTTCTTTTGGTGAACTTTATACTGCATTGCAGCAAGGAGTTGTTGATGGAGCTGAGAATAATCCTCCCAGTTTCTATACTTCCAGACATTATGAGGTCAGTAAATACTATACCATTGACGAACATACAGCTGTACCTGATGTACTAATCATAAGTACTCATATATGGAATTCATTATCTAGTAAAGAAAAAGAATGGTTGCAAAATGCTGCATCAGAATCCGCTGAATACCAGAAAGAACTATGGAAAAAAGCTAGTACAGTTGCCCTAGAAAAAGTTAAAGAAGCCGGAGTTGAAATTATATATCCTGAGAAGTATCAATTCCAGGAAAAAGTTAAAGACTTATATGAAACTTATAAGCAAGATCCATTAAAAAAGGACTTAATAGACAGAATACAAAAGGTGGAAGGTTAATGAATAGGTTGATACATACACTAAATCGAATTCTGGAAATTATTCTCATAACTATAATGGGAGTACTTGTTGTTGATGTTCTTTGGCAAATTTTTAGCAGGTTTATTTTATCTAACCCAAGTTCATTTACTGATGAACTTGCGCGATTTCTTTTGATCTGGGTAAGTTTATTAGGTGGCGCTTACATGCTCGGTAAAAGACTTCATTTATCTATTGACCTTCTATCCCACAAACTTAGTCAAAAGCAATCATTGATTATTGATTCTTTAGCTCAGGTTGTAATACTAATTTTTGTGATTAGTGTGCTTATTATTGGCGGATCCAGATTAGTTTTCGTTACCCTCTTTTTAGAACAAACTTCTGCTGCACTGAATATCCCATTGGGTTATGTCTATTCGGTTCTTCCAATTAGTGGCTTTATAATGATTCTTTACTGTATCCACTTTTTGATTGATAATACAAGAAGAATACAGGTAATCAAGCATTCTTCATACTCATTAGATAAAAAGGAGAATCAATAATGGGATTTGAAAGTATATTGATTCTTATTTTGATTTTTGTGCTACTTCTTTCAATCAGGGTTCCAATTGCATTTAGTATTGGAGTGGCAACATTAGCTACAATTTTGCTTAGCGTTGATTCTCTTCCTGCAATTACAACATTGGCTCAGCGTATGGCGACCGGACTTGACAGCTTTACGCTTCTGGCTATTCCTTTCTTTATTCTTGCCGGGCAATTAATGAATCAGGGCGGTATCGCTAAGAAGCTCATTGATTTTGCAAAAGTTTTGGTCGGAATGTTACCAGGTGGTTTAGCTTATGTTAATGTCATATCAGCAATGCTTTTTGGAGCGATCTCAGGTTCAGCGGTAGCGGCCGCATCAGCCATTGGCGGGATTATGGATCCTCAAATGAAAGAAGAAGGTTATGACCCTGAATTTGGCGCTGCCGTAAATATAACTTCATCTACAACGGGCTTACTGATCCCACCCAGTAACGTACTTATCGTCTATTCTTTGGCAAGTGGCGGAGTATCGATTGCAGCACTTTTTTTAGCAGGCTATTTACCGGGAATAATAGTTGGTTTGGGACTCATGCTTACATCTGGATATATCGCATTCCGGAAAAAGTATAAAGTAGCAGTTAGAGTACCTCTTAAAACTGCCTTTTTCCGCTTTTTTGATGCTATACCAAGTCTTTTTTTAATTTTTGTAGTAATAGGAGGAATAATTGGCGGGATTTTTACAGCCACTGAAGCTGCAGCTGTAGCTGTTCTTTATGCCTTAGTTCTCTCATTTATCTACAGAGAAATTACGATAAAGAAGATCCCGGATATCTTACTAGACTCAGCTAAAACAACAGCGATTGTAATGCTGTTAATTGCTACATCTGTAGCTATGTCTTGGGTGCTTTCTTTTGAAAATATACCACAAGCTATATCAGAAGGATTGCTTTCTATGGTAGAAAGTGGCGTCGCTATTTTATTGATCATGAATTTAATTCTTCTTTTTATTGGAGCGTTTATCGATATCACTCCCGCCATCCTTATTTTTACTCCAATTTTTTTACCTGTTGCTTTAGAACTTGGTATTGATCCCGTTCATTTTGGAATCATCATAGTATTTAACCTAACTGTAGGTTTATGTACACCTCCCGTTGGAACGGTTTTATTTGTGGGTTGCTCCGTAGCTGATGTTCCCATAACAAAGGTGATCAAACCAATGCTACCTCTTTTTATAGTAATGCTTATAAGTTTACTACTAATCACATTTGTACCTGAGATAAGTCTGTTTTTACCCAGACTATTCGGTTTTTAATCAAACATATTAATTATGCTATTTTTCAATAAATCATTTTTCTTTTCAATGATGTTAATTACACCTTTTTTAGCGTGTACAAAAACTAATTATTCGGAATTTCTGATTGAAAACCTTAACGATTTCAGTACTGAATATAGTTCTGTTACAATTCCATATAGTATAGACGACTTTCCCACAAGCTTTGTTCTTGTAGATCAAAATGGAACTGAGATTCCATATCAATTAGATGATCTGGATCAGGATGGTGAGCCTGAAACCCTTTTTTTCCAATTAAGTTTGGATGCTAATTCTTCAGCTAATATTTCAGTTCATGACACACAGAATAAGCCTGAATTTGCATTCAATACTGACATCACTATTAAAGTCCGAGATAAAAAAGACCCTGAAAATATGCAGGTAAGTAGTGATTTTCAGTCTGTACAACAATACACTGAGACTTTTGATTTTAAGCAGGATAACGGATTAGTATTTCTGGAAGGCCCCGGATGGGAGTCTAATTTGATAGGTTATCGTTTGTATTTTGATGATCGTAATCGAATTGACATTTTTGGCAAAAGCACAACTAAACTGGCTCTTAATGATATTTCAGAAACTTATCATGAAAGAAGAGCTTGGGGAGCAGATGTTCTTAAAGTAAGTTCTTCTCTCGGAATTGGAACCCCTGCCCTTTTTGAAAGCAATAAATTTTATGCGATTGAAGAAACGGGCACGAAATCAATGAAGATCATATCTGATGGTCCGTTAAGATCTATTCTTGAGATTTCATATCCGGAATGGAAAATTGACAGTCAGGAAACAGATGTGAGTCTTGAATTGGAAATTCATGCAAATCACAGGTATACAGAACTAAGATTAGATACAGATTTAGAAGATGTTGAGTTTGCAACAGGTTTAGTTATGCATCCTGCTATTCAGGAAATTGTAACTCAGAATAAAGATACTTATTCATACGCTTACACTTGGGGCAAGCAAACCGATCTGGACGAAACATTAGGAATGGGTATAATTATTCCCCAAAAACTAAATCCTAGATATCAAGGTGAATTACAGGAAACCTATGTATTTAGCATGGAAAATGTCGAATCAAATATTTCTTATCGCTTTTTAGCAGCTTGGGAACTTGAGCCTGAAAGCGTTAGAATTGAAGCCGGAACTGATTTTGAAGCCTATATAAATCAGATTGCCAAACAATGGCAATCACCTCTTAAAGTCACAAAAAAATAATCATGAGTATTCTAGATCAATTTTCACTGAAAAATAAAACTGCTTTAGTAACCGGAGCTAGCCGTGGTTTAGGACAGGGTATGGCAGTTGCTTTGGCAGAAGCCGGTGCCCATGTTATCTGTTCTAGTTCATCGCCAAATGGTTGTGATGAAACTATTTCTATCATCAAGGCCAATGGAGGAATGGCCGATCAAATACCGGCAGATCTTAGTAACAGAAATGAGATAAATAATTTTATAGAAAAGGTTACCGAGATTTCTGGGAACGTAGACATCTTAGTCAATAATGCCGGAACTATCACGCGTCACCCTGCTACAAAATATCCACTTGATGAATGGGACATGGTTCTTCAGGTTAATCTTTCTGCTGTTTTTCAATTATGTCAGGCTTTTGGTACAAAAATGATAGAAAACGGTGGCGGTAAAATTATTAATACAGCCTCCCTGCTTTCTTATTCAGGAGGAATTACTGTTCCTGCCTATACTTCGAGTAAACACGGAATTGCAGGACTAACAAAAGCCCTAGCCAATGAATGGGCAAAAGATGGAGTAAATGTAAACGCAATTGCTCCGGGTTATTTCCGAACAGATAATACTCAAGCTCTGCAGGATAATTCTGATCGTAATAAACAGATAACTGAAAGAATACCCTCTGAGAAATGGGGAATGCCATCCGACCTTGGTGGAGCCGTAGTTTTTCTGGCTTCACAGGCGAGTAATTATATTAATGGTCATTTGCTTACGGTAGATGGTGGCTGGATGGCTCGATAACACACATTTAATTTGAATTCAAAATAAATAATACCAATGGTTGATCCACAAATTATAGGACCAAACAGAACAGGAGAATCGAAATCACCAAATGAAAGAAGAAGTGATTCTAAAGTTCAGATCCCGAAATCTGATGAAGTTAGAATAGTAGAAACTTTTGATGCCCTTCCTGTCTTAAATAAAAGAGAGTCAATTATAACTAGTGAAAACTCCACATTTAAATTCCTACGATTAGCTCGTATTGTTCTTGATCCCAACAAGGAAGGTTATGCCCCTCAGATAGTAAAAACTTCTAATGAAGAAGTTATACTTTATGTAAATCGGGGAGCTGCAACGGTTTCGATAGATGGGGAGTCTAAAAAGTTAGATACAGGAGATGTAGTCTATATTGGAATTAACAAAACGGCGGAAGTCACATCAGATGCTTACACAGATGTTAGTGAGTTTAAAGCTATTGATTGTAATACCTCCTACCCTATCCAATATATAAAGCACAAAGAATTAGAAAAAACTGAACTTGCCGCAACAGTAGGTTCAAAGCGACCAATGAGTGTAAGAACCGTTTTTAAACTAGTGGATGGAGCAAATGTTCAAGCGTGCAGGCTTCTTTTCGGAGATACTTTTATGAAACAACCCGGAGCTGTAGGCAGCTATCCTCCACACTTCCACGGACCTGATGGACCTTCAGGATTTGGAGCAGATGCTAAAGAAGAAATTTACCATTTCCGTGTTAGGTCAACGATTCCTGACGATACCGGATATGTACTTCAAAATTGTTCACGTCCAGGTGAAGATGTTGGTATTTATACTCATGTTTTTGATGAGGAAGCGCTTAATGTTACTCATGGTTATCATGATACAATTGCTCCTCCCGCAATTGAATTTATGTTTACTTGGTGTCTGGCCTCATTTACAGAAGGACGCAGAGATTGGTCTGAGGTTTTAAATCGTCCCGGATATGATAATGAATGGTAATTAGCTGATGATTAATCTATCACCAACTATACTTGAAATTGAAAAACGAGCTGCATTAGCTGTGGTTCGTCTTTCTGATCCTGAAGACGCTTTGCCTTTAACAGAAGCACTTTTAAAAGGTGGTGTCTCAGCAATTGAAATAACTTTATCTACCCCCAATACTTTTGAAGTGATCCACAAGGTCAGTACTTCATTCGGTAAAGATGTGCTTACAGGAGTAGGATCGGTCACAAATATCAATCAGGCAAAACAAGCAATTGATAGTGGTGCAGAGTATGTAGTATGCCCTGTTTTTAAACCGGAAATTATTTCGTTTACCAAGAAATCAGGAATTCCGACAATCCCAGGATGTTTTACTCCGACAGAAATTCAAACCGCATACGAAGCAGGTGCTGAAGTAATAAAAGTATTTCCTGCTGATAGTTTAGGAATGAAGTTTTTTAAAGGGGTTAAAGCACCTCTTCCCCATCTGAATTTGATACCCACCGGTGGAGTTTCTTTAACCAACGCAGGAGAATGGATCAAACATGGTGCCTTCGCTGTAGGTGTTGGAAGTTCATTGATGGATAAAAAAGCTATTGAAGAAAAAAACTTCTCAAAACTAACTGAAAATGCAAAAATACTGATGGATAGCATTCATCAGGCAAAAAATTAAGATCATGTCAAAACAAGTTGTCACATTTGGAGAAATCATGTTGAGATTATCCACTCCCGGATTTTCACGATTTGTTCAATCTCAAACTCTTGATATTAATTATGGTGGTGGGGAAGCTAACGTGGCTGTAGCATTAAGCAACTATGGTTTACAATGCCACTTTGTTTCTAAAATACCTAATCATGAAATAGGGCAATCTGCAGTTAATCAACTTAGAAAATTTGGTGTTAGTACGGAGTACATCGTTCGTGGTGGTGATCGACTTGGAATTTATTTTTTAGAAACGGGAGCTAGTCAACGACCTTCAAAAGTAATCTATGACCGAGCAAATTCAGCTGTAATGTTAATGGAGAATGAAGAAGTAAATTGGAATAAGGTTTTTGAAAACAAGGACTGGTTTCATTGGACAGGAATTACTCCTGCTCTGGGAAAGCTGGCACAGAGTAATGTTTTATCAGCTTGTAAAGCAGCAAAAAATGCGGGAGTTACTGTTAGCTGTGATCTTAATTTCAGAAGCAAACTTTGGACAACCAAAGAGGCCCAGTATGTTATGAACCCATTAATGGAATACGTTGATGTTTGTATAGCGAATGAAGAAGACGCTGATAAAAGCCTTGGATTAAAAGCTGATGGAACTGATGTAGAAACAGCAGAACTGGACGAAAAAGGATATTATGAACTAGCTAAAAAATTGAAATCGAAATACGATTTTGATACAGTGGCAATTACGTTAAGAGAAAGTCATTCCGCTTCAAAAAATGGTTGGAGTGCTATTCTACATGATAATAAAGACTGCATGGATCCTCACAGATCTTCACAGTACGATATTCAGCTTGTGGACAGAGTTGGAGGTGGTGACTCTTTTGCAAGTGGACTTATTTATGGTCTACTCAGTAAGAATAATACAAAAGAAGCATTAGAGTTTGCAGTTGCAGCCTCATGTTTGAAGCAAACTATACCCGGAGATTTTAATCTCGTTAGCGCAAATGAAGTTGAAAAACTAATGACCAGTGGCGGCAGTGGTCGAGTGGAAAGATAGACAACGAAAGTTATCAGCTAAGAAGCTTATTTTCTTTAATTTCAATAAGATTAAATAACCAATATTTCCAAGTCCATTAATTAGTAAAAATTAGGATTATTAGGTATATTGGGTATGTATTTAATTTTAAGAAATTGCTTTGCGATGCCGATAAATTTTCAAGATTCAACTCCTTTATACATTCAAATCATTCAGGATATTAAGGATAAGATAGCAAAAGGAAGTCTTGCTGTGGGTGAACAGCTTAGTTCCCACAAAGAATTGGCAACTGAATATGATGTAAGCTTAATTACGATCAAAAGTGCTTTATCCACTCTGATAGATGATGGGTACTTGTATAGCAGAGTTGGGAAAGGAACATTTGTAGCCAAAAGGGTCAGTAAATCCAATATTTCCCGTCATGATTCCATTGGGTTGGTGTTACAGGATCTAAAAAATCCATTTTTTTCTCTTATAGCTCATATGGTTGAAGAAACAGCATATTCCAAAGGATATAATATTCTACTTTCTAACAGCTCAAGCCAAATAAAAAAAGAAGAAGGTCAGATAAATCATTTCAAAAATATAGGCGTTAAGGGAATGATTATAGCAACTTTAAGAAAAGAACCTCACGCTCCTCAAATTATAAGGGACTTGCATGAAGAAGGATTCCCATATGTGATGGTGTCTTACGTAGCTGATGATGACATCTGGCATGTTGGAGCAGATCATAAAGGTGGTGCTGAAATGGGAACACAACACCTCATTGAATTGGGATACAAAAAAATTGGCTATATAAACAGCCCTACCAATAACTCTCTTGGTGAGCTTCGTTTTCAGGGATATAAAGAAGCTTTAAAAAATGCAGGGTTAGAGTTTAATGCTAATTTCACACTACAATTTGCTTCTGAAAAAGTAACCGATGGATACAAAATTGGTTATAAATTAGGTGACACATTTGATGCCTTAGAGGATAAACCTGAAGCTTTCTTTGTGTATAATGACTATTCGGCCCTCGGTTTCATCAAACGAATTCAGGAACTTGGTTATACTGTTCCAGATGATATTGCAATTGTTGGGTTTGATGATATCGATCAAGCTAAATATGCAAACGTTCCTCTAACAACTATTCATCAACCCATTGAAAAAATTGGCACTGTAGCAATAGATAAGCTATTAGAAATAATTGAAGGGAAAACGCCCGAAGTTAGAAGTATTTTACAGCCACATTTAATTGTAAGAGAATCTTGTGGGGCTAAATCCAATTCAGATTCAAATAATACTGATCATTTATCAACCACTGGCACTGGCTGATATTAGACGTGCTTGTGGTTTGCTTAGTTTTATTGAATTCGATTATTCAGACTACGGTGCTTAAGATCCATGCAAGAACCAGATACCCCGATACAATTGCCCAGGAAATTCCGAAGCCTTTCAAATCTACTTTGTAATTTTTAAAGCTAAATGTCTCTTTTAATCTAAATAGATCTACAAGCATCAGCCCCTCTCCTGTTTCCAATGCCGGTTTGTTATTTAGTAATGGTGGGATGTTAGTAGTTTCCCTTTCTTCTTCACGTTGTTTTGAATTTGGTATCTCGAAATCAGCTGCAGAAATACCCGCCTCTTCAAGTCTGTGTTCTTGGCCAACCGGAGTATTCAGCAAAGAATAGAACCGGTTTATAATGGCTTTATCTTCTTCTTTTGTGAAATAGCTAACTGTAACCATGGTTGCAAAACCTATTGGTAAGTATAATGCAACTTGCTCTGGAAAACTCCAACCCAAGGCATCTGTTGTGAACGACAAAATTGCTGTAATTATCATTGAGGACCAAGCACCATATCTGTTCGCCTTTTTCCAAAAAATAGCCATCCAGAAAGCAATCCCAAGAAAAGCCATTATTTTCCAAATCAAGAACAAACCTTCAACTACAGATGGTATATAAAGTGCTATTGCAACTCCGGCTGCAACCACAAAAAATGAACTAATTCTGGCTACTTTCAGATAATGATCTTCATCAGCATCAGAGTTTAAGAATCTACGATAAAAATTTCTTGTGAATAAAGCTGAGCCATTGACCATAAAATTATTACAAGCAGAAACAACAGCGGCGACCATTGCAGCTATCATCAAACCTATAAATCCATTTGGTAATAATTCTACAATTGCTAAACCAAATGCTAATTCTCGTTCAGATGAATCAGCTTCCATAATTTGAGGAAAAACTACAGCAATAAATATTCCTGTAAATGCCCATCCTAAAGTAGCAAAACGCTTTATAAACACTCCGTACGTCCATCCCGACCTGCAACTTATTTCGGTTTTACCGGAACCGTTTATAGCCATATGATGAGGTTGTACGACCACTCCAATCAATCCATTTAACACCGCCATAACAATAAAAAACAGTGTAACCTCTTCATTAGCTATCAGATTAAACCAGTCATCAGGCAATGCTTCGTGTACGGCTTGAAGTCCGCCAACGTAATCCAATGCAAAAGGAATCAAAAGAAAAGAAAGCAATAGAATAAAAAATCCCTGAATTAATTGTGTTGTTGCAGCAGCTACCAACCCTCCCAAAGCTCCGTAGACTACGAAAAACAACATCATTCCAATAACAGCTGCTTCCGTTGAAATTATTCCTCCTGTAATAGCTTCAATTGTGACTCCCGTTCCTTTTAGTACCACACCGATGTTAACAGCAAACCAAAGCAATCCTACGAATGCATAGGCAGCGCCCATTCCTGTTCCATAACGTTGCTCAAAAAAATCACCAATTGTTATATATCTTAATCTTCTGTAAATAGGTGCGATGAGCCAAAAGAATGGTGTTGAAAACAAATACAGCCATTGATACCAAATTCCCGCCAAACCAATCTGCGAAGAAGCTCCAATTACTGCTACAGCCTGATCTGTTCTTGTACCTGCACCAAAGGCTTGTGCAATCATGAGAAGTTTTCCAAACTTACGTCCTCCCATAAAATAATCACCGGTAGACTTTACACTCCGGTTTGCCCAAAGACCGATTGCCGTAATCAAAATGATGTAGGCAGCTATTACCAACCAGTCAAGAGTATTTAAACCTAAAAAGTAACCATCCATATTGTTAAATTAACTTGTAATCAGTCATAACGATAGTGATAACAAAAAGAGAAGTCTTCTTATTTCGTTAATAATCTATCCATTTCAATTGCTGCGTAAAGTAGTGCTCCTAATCCTCTGGGATCGTTTTTACGAGTTCCCCAATTTTGATATTCTTCGTCAGAAAACATGATCGGAGTTCCTCTGACTATTCCGATAATATCACCATTTTCATCCATTTGCTTAGTAAGTGAGTTCCAACCTTGAATTGTTGATTCTTCGAATTCATCCTTAGATAACCAACCTTCGTTTATTCCGGCGGCAAAAGCTCTTACAAACATTGCTGTTGCTGAAGTTTCCAAATAAGATTCCGGATCATCAAGTACTTGATGCCATCTTCCATCTTGTGATTGAACAGCTTTTAATCCTTCAGCATGACGTTTGAAAATATTAAGTATTTCCGCTCTTTTTGGATGCTCTTCAGGTAATACTTTTAATAGCTCAGTTTTAGTCATCATGGTCCAGCCATTAGCTCTGCCCCATTTCGTTGATGAATATTCATCTGTTTTTGAAAAGTATCCATGCCAGTAAAGATTGTCTTCTTCATTTAATAGATAATTATCGAACTGAATAACCTGTTTTATGACCTCGTTCAGATATTTTTCATCACCGGTGAGCTCTGTCATTTTTAAAAGAACGATAGATCCCATAAATAGATCATCTGCCCATACAGACATAGTATCCGGTGTAAATCGAGCAAAAGTTCCATCAGAAAGTCTGGACGCTTTGTTCATTATATGATCAACCACACGATTTGTAAGCTTATATTCGAAGCTATCAGGATCTCGATTATCCGGATTCGAGGCTATGAGTTTGTTCGCATAAGGAACTGTTTGCATACCCATATCATCTAACAGTGATGCTCTGAAATAATGCCCAAAAGGTCCTTCAATTAATCCATAATCATTTCTCATGGACTCAATTTCATCAATATTATCGGCAAGAAAATTACGATGTTGCTCGATATAATTACTGTAATCAAGATCTGAAAACTGATCCCCAACCTGCTCCATTGCATCCAGAAAAGTTCCTCCTGAATAATGCCAATTTTGATACGTAAGCCATCCCGGAAGACTTTTAACTAAATGAAGCTTTGGAATATCCCAACGAATCGTGGACCCATTTTTGCCTTTTATTTCCTGAGTTACCAATTCATCAGCTGTTTTATTGATGTCAGTAAGTTCAGTATAATTTCCATTGTTTGGTAAAGGTCCAATCCACCAATATCCGAAATGTTCTAAATCTTCATCCTCTGAAGGAGAACGTAATTTAAGTCCGGGATATGAGAGTGCGTTATCAGAACGGATAAAGCTAATTTGAACTCTGTTATTTCCTGCATTTTTCGGTTCGAATTTTATAATAAGTTGATGCACTCCATCTTCAACCGTTAAAGGCACCTTATTATGGAATTCAAACAATCCGTAATCCACATGATTAAGAAATTCATCTTCAGATCTTGAATTCTTATACACTGATTTGCCATCAACAATTATTTCGAGTTCTCCGGCTTGTTGGTTGGCAGCCAGAAATAAACTAAAATCATTGTCTTCAGATTTTTCAACTTCGATAACAGACCTTGCTATATATGTTCCTTTTTCTGAGGAAGGAAAATCAAATAAATAAACTCCATCCTGCTCAAATTCCTGAAGTGCAGGTTCAAATCGAAAATCTGTTCCATTTACAATAATTTCAGAAACGTGTTCTGCATACTTTTGAGGTGTCATTTTTTCTTGCTTCACATCCTGGCAAGAAATCCCCATAAATATCAATTGAAGTACAACTAGAAACTTTAAAGTGGAACTCATAAATCTATAATATTTTTTTTATCGTTTGAAAATCAAAGGGTTCAGATCAGTAGCGGCTGCATCTCCGGGGTTTAATCCGGGTAAAAAAGCATCTCTGTCCAAGGGATGAGCACTATTCGTAAACTCACTCACCTTAACTCCATCCTCCATATAAATTACGGTCATTACAGCCCGTACTTTATCTGAGGTATTTGCACTTGCTCTGTGAAATGTCCAACCGCCATGAAAACTTATTTCACCAATATCGAATCCTTCGTCCACTAACTCTAAATTAGCCTCAGAAAGTGATTTTTGAATTTTAGCTTCACTTTCGTCACTAATTTCCAGTGACCTTCCGAAATCATGCTTATGGCTTTCCATACTAAAAGCTAAAGGTCCCATATCCGGAGTTGTTTTTTGTAAAGGAATCCATGCAGTTATTGTGTTTTCGGTATCCAAAGGCCAATAAAATTGATCGGCATGCCATGGAGTTATGTTTTTGATCTTCTTACTCGGTTCTTTATATAAAGCCTGATCATGATAAAGTCTTACTCCATCAACCTGCATTAAGTCTGAGGCTATTTTTCCTAATCTTTTACTAAGTACCAACTCTTTAATTATCGCATTTGTCTTCCAAAGATTTCCGATTTGAATAAAAGCCTGTTCAAATGTATTTCTTTCTTCAATAGGCTTTTTTAATAAAGGATTTTGCTCAGTAACTACTTTCGTAATCTCATTATTAAAATAATCAAGAGTAGCTTTATCAAGTACATTTTTAAGCTTAATAAAACCGTTTTTTTTATAAAAATTTATATCCGAATCAGTAATCGAATACTCTTCGTTTAGTAAGTCTATGCTATCATTCATAATAATTTATTGATTACGTTTCTACTGGAATCTGCATCCAAAAACAGATGTGAGTTTATCTGTTTTCTTAAAATGGTTGACGGACAATTTGTCTCTATAGGATCAAAAAGAGTTTTTTCTACGGCTTTAGCTTTTGAAAAACCCGGAACTACCACAGAAAGATATTCTGCATTAAGTAATGTAGGAATAGTAAGAGTAACTGCTTTTTCAGGAACTGCTTGAATATTTTCAAATTCACCATCATTTACTTGCTGCTGACGGCAAATATTATCTAACTCAACCTCTTTCAAAATCTTGCTATCGTTAAAATCAGCTACCGGAGGATCGTTAAAAGCAAGATGCCCATTTTCCCCGATCCCCATACAAACAATATCAATTGGCGCTTCTTTAATTAATTCTTCGTATTCCAGTAAATCCGAACTCAGATAATGGACAGCTTTGAAATTTTTATGGTCATACAAGGATTCTTTTAAAAAATTACCAAACCTTTGTGGTGCAGATTGTGGCAAAGTGTGATATTCGTCCATTTGAAATGCAACCACTCTCTCCCATTGTATATCATCTATTTTTAATAATTCCTGATGGAATTCTCTTTGTGATGCAGCTGCGGCAAAAATCATTCGAACTTCATCTTTCTTTTTCAAAACAGTATTAATCTTACTTGCTACATAAAAAGCTGCTGCTATACCGAGTTCATTCCTGTTTTTATAAACAGATACTTTCAGATCCTCTGCTTTGTATTCTTTGTGTGTTAGCATCATTCTATGATCTTATATCTATTTTTATAGCTTCTCATCTCAGAATCAGGCAATTGAAAACTAAAAGCCCATTCTCCATCCTTATTTGTTACCCGAATCATCAAATGATTTCTTCCCTTTTTCAAAGGTAGTATCAATTCATCTTCATCTAGCTTAAAGTCTCTTTCCGTATAGTTTTGATGAACCTGTTTTCCGTTCAAGAAAACTTCTACTCCATCACTACTCCCCACCAAAGCTCTAACTTCACGATCTTCTTCAATATCTATGTGGGCAAAAGCATAACCAACTACATTCTTATTTTCTTCGTGGATTTCACCCAGATCAACTTTTGCAAAGTAAGGCGTGTTTACTCTTCTCCACCGATACTTATCTCCATTGAAATAAAACTCCTCAGTCACATTTGGGAAAGTTCTTTCAATGCCGTTCATATCAGCTAAATGATCAGTCTTGGGATCAGCAAAGCCATTCAGATTTGGAAATGCTTCACACATCAGCCAACCCTGAAAATACCATCCTTTAGACTCTTTGATGTCCATTCTCAATTCAGAAGCAGCAGGCAGAAATTGACCTTTATCAAAATCATAGATCGTTGATAACAACAAATCTTTAACACTCTGAAATGCTTTGAGTTGTTCATCGAACTTTGAAGTAATTCGGTCTAGTGCATATACTCTGTTTTCGATCACCCAAACGTTTTCATAGTCTAATTTCAGAGTGACCAGATCATCATAGGATTCCTTGATCAAGGAAAAAGCTTCAACAAGATTTTTTCTGGCTTCAATTTTATTGCTCTGCTCTTCAAAAGCCTTTGAATACAAACTTGAAGCTTCAACAACAGCGGGTCTGCTTTTTGCTAAAAACTTATACAAATCGATAGTATGCTGTATGTATTTAACATCACTTGAATAAATGTGAGCGTCATATGTTTGTAAAATACTCTGCGCTTCTTCAACTATACTCTGCACCTTTGCCCAATCCTCAATATTTATAAGTACCTGATTTCCTTTTTCAGGAATCACTGAATCCCAAAGAATGTCTTCGTTCATTTTCTCTGTAGATTTTAAACCGGCTAACTCATTTAGCTTCAGAATTGCTTCAGATAATGCATTATTTGTACTTCCATATACTGCGCGATTAAATCTTGTATCATATGATTCGTCATTTGGGGCACTGTTCCAACTTTGATCAGCAGCATATGCCACTCCGTACCAATCCTTTGAAAAGAGTGCGAAGCCTCCATCATCCCAAACCGTGTTTAACATGCCCCATACTTCCTGTTTTTTTGATTCAGCCATAAATCCGCCAATATTCCCTAAAGCAATATTAAAATCAGGTATTGTACTAAAAGAGTTTAAGATTCCGGTAGAAACAAGCTGAGTGAAACCTGCTTCTTTAAAAGGGGTTATCCGAGGAGCATAATCATCAAAAATATCATAACCCCAAGTAATGAGAATTATGTCTTTAGGCAACATGTCCAAAATTTCAGGATGATCTAAAGCGATATCGCCCCACATCATTACTTTCTTGCCTAATTTTGTTATAATTTTATGAATTCTCTTGATATGATTTGCGTAAACCACAGATTCTCCTAAACTATCAACCATGGCTTTTGATGCTCCTGATCCAAGATCAAAGGTTTCATCTGAGTTGATATGAAAATAATCAGAATGGAATGCAGGAATCATTTCAGTATAGATATCCTCCAGTAGCTCATAACTCTCTTCGAACGCCGGAGATAACAACATTCCACTTTCACCCAGATGTGCATATTCGGGATGCTTTAAAATTTGATCAAAGTGTCCAAATGACTGAAAATTTCCTACAAGATCTATGTGATATTTTTTTGCATATTCGGCTAATTCTGACCACTCCTTTATATCCAAAGCTCCTCCCGGAGGTGCAAAAGCAGGATGGCTTTCTGTCTTCACTACATCTTGTGTATAATAAGTAAGCATGTTCACTTTCATCTCAGCCATTCGTTCAATCTGTTGATACATATATTCCTTAGTTGGAACAGGTCCACGGCTTATATCGTCCATCATCCCTCTGATCTCGAGATCAGGCCAATCTATAATTTCCAGGGCAGGTATTTCATTTTTCAAACGCTCTGTTCTTATCAATTGCTTTAAAGTTTGAACGCCATAGAAGGTCCCTTTCTCCGAGTTTGCGGCAATTAATATCAAATCTGTGGTAACAACTAATCTGTACCCTTCCTTCCCGAGTTTATTATAGGATGAATAACTAAAACGATTGAGGATTTTATCGAATTCTTTGTCTGCTCCCTTTACTCCAACTATGATTTGTCTGTTAGTTTTGTGACCCTTCAAATTGAAACCCAGACTCTGTGAAAACTCTTTTTGAATTTGTTCAATGAGAAATAATTCTTCCTCTCTATCATTAACAAATACTTGAATGGATATCTCCTCGTTGAGCTCAAAAGAACCTGTTTTAAATGAAATTTCTCGAGGATTAGGAACTAGCGTTAATTTTTGCTGAGCAAAAGTATTCTGCATCAACATCGAAAGAAATAAAACTAAGGTGATATAAAGTCCTGTTTTTTTCATAGCTCTAGATTTTATTTTCTAAAAATTTTGCAGCGTTTTTATAAGCTGCATCCAGATCTTCAACTACAGATTCTGAACCTCCGATATCAATGCCAAAATGACCTTTAAAGTTTATCAGATCCAGAGTCTCAAAGAAATCCTCCCATCTGATAACTCCATCACCAATAGCTAAATGTTCTACTCTATTTCCACCGTTATCAGAAATATGGATGTAGTCGATATAATCTGCCAGTCTTCGAAGAGACAGTTGCAGATTATCTTTCAAGAAATACTGATTGGCTGTATCAAAATTAAATCGAAGATTATCCCTTCCAACCGCATCATGAAAATATAAAAAAGCGTCTGTAGTAGCAGATAGAACACCAAGTGCAGGATGCATTTGATACGTTAAATTGTATTCTGAAGCTATGTCACAAGCTTCACGGTATGTCTCAACCATTTGATCCCAATAATTTTTCCAGTTTAGATCCTTCGGAAATTTAGCTGATAGAATTACATCCTCGTGATAATGCCGTACAACAGGTATATCATCCGGAAACTGGTATGGAGGCAGCGGAGCATTATCGAGCACTCCTTTTGATCCGAGTAAGTGGGCTATTTCACATCCTTTTCTAAATAGCTCAAGATTTTCTTTACGCTCATTCGCATCTGCTGAAGATAATCCCGGCAAAACAATGCAGAAATATGGGACTTCCAGCTTAAGTTCCTTTATTCGAACTGCAATCTGATTACGAATCTTATATACTTTTTCCAGATGATCTTTTCTGATTCCCTCTAACTCCACCGATTGAAAACCCAAACTTTTATACTCATCCAGATATTTCAGAGTATCCTCAGCAGCAGGCGGGTAACCATATTTACTTATAGTATATAAATAGCAACAAGTTATTCTGGGATCAATCATGATTATTCAGCTCCGGATCATTCATAATTTCTTTGATATCTGATACTCCTTTTACTGCAACAACAGCTGCAATGCTGAAAAAAATAAATGCAAAAATTCCGAATAAGATCATCCATATTAATATTCCATCAGTCATATCTTGCCTCCTCTTGATTTATGATAACTGCCGGGTTAGACCTTTGAGTTAATAAAGAGCCTACGATCATTCCAAGTGCTGCCAGGATAAAACTCAGAAATCCTGCAACGTTTACATCCGTTACAAATGACATCCAACCCGGAAGAAGTTCAGAATAATTTTCCAGGATCAGAAAACCTGCCGGAACTACAGCTCCCAAAATCAAAGCACACATTGCACCAATATTATTGGCTTTTTTCCAGTACAGTCCGGCTGTAACTGTTCCAAGCGCCCCGGCTGTATACATGGTTCCGGTTATGAATATGTATTGAAATGCTGTTTCAGGAATTTGGTACCATAAACCAAAAATGAGTAGAAAAAAGCCTATCAAACCTGAAATGATCTGAGTTATTCTAATGGTAGTTTTTTCAGAATAGCCGCCTTTCTTAAAAACAGAAATAACATCTAATGTTAGAACAGAACTCCATGCTAAAACATAGGAACTATAAGTTGACATGGAAGCTGCGAGTAATCCTGCTACCAGCAATCCTAAAAGGCCAACCGGTAGTAGCTCGCCTAATAACATTGGCATAGCTGCCGTTGAATTTTCTCCGGCACCAAAATATGCGAAAGCGGCAACCCCCCAAAACATTGGTATCATTGCTCTTCCGGCAAAAGTAAGACCTGTAACCCAGAATACTTTTTTTGCTACTTCCGGGCTTTCTGATGACAATGCTTTAGAAGTACCTGGTTGCCAAAGTGCAGCGGCGGCTATATTTGTTATTAATATCCAGATGATGAAACTCCAACCAAATCGTGGATTCACAATCGGATTTATACCGGATTCTCCGAATCCTGAAGTAACTGCAGTAGATATCAAACCAATATCTACTTTTAATAATACAATGATTGTAGTTGCAAGCATTGCGAAGGAAAGCACTACATATTGCATAAAATCAGTAATTACAACTGAAAACATTCCTCCTAAAATGGTATAGCTCATCACGATGATCAGCATAAAGGTCATGATAAACCCAAGAGCCTGAGGTCCGAATCCCATCACTTCAGAAAGAAATATTCCATCAAACTTCAGGAATATTCCCATATTCAGCACACCGCCAATAAACAAAATGAGCCCGCCTACGACACGTACATTTTTATTGTATCTGAGTTCATAAAACTGAGGAATGGTCATCATTCCATATTCGCGCAGTTTTTCAATAATAAACCCGGTTCTTCCAACGGTTGTATATGCTATGAGTGCTAGTATCCCGATTATAAAACAAGAAAATCCTGTCACATAGCCTAACTCACCAAAATAAACGAATGTAACTGTTCCTAACTCAGTTGCTGTAAATGTAGCGATCCCTAAAGAAGCTTTTATCTTTCTGCCAGCTACGATATAACCACTTAGGTTTTGAACATATCTCTTAACCCAAATGCCAATATAAACCGTGATACTGAGATACACGATCATTATAATCCAATCAACAGGAGAAAAATTCATAGTTCCGGCTTAAATAGTTGATGCCAAAATTGTTGGTAAAAATCCCACTTCATAAAATTTATTCCCCAATGCGGACTAGCCCCTGTCATCCAACAAGTTACTCTTCCGTTGCCGAATTTATGCTCTGCTAAAAGTGGATACCATCTGCCCATATGTTCTATTTCAACAATGGCCTTGGCTGATTCTTTGATGCTTGTTTCATTAAACCCCAGGATAGGCGGCACACTTTCCCAGTTTATGCCCTTCATAGATTTATGCTCATGATCATTACAGCGTACTTTATAGCTCGATGTAGATTCTATCAGGTCATCATGTTGTAAACAATCTACAGGCAGAACATTTTTGAATCGGGATCTGCCCCAACCTCCTTTCCCTAATTCTCCCGAAAAACTCAACCACCCACCGTTCATATGAAAATGGCCTCCTTCTTCAACCCAATTTTTGAGTAGATCAAAGCGGTCTGGAAATGTGATATATTCGTTGTTCCATTTAGCCCGATTAAAAAAATCAGGATGGAGCATTAAGCACTTTGTTTCAACATCAGCGAATATAATGATATCAGCCCATTCCAATTTTTCCTCAAACTCGTTTGGCGACATGCGATACATTTCCCAAGAAGGTTGTGTGATCACTTCTGAAGTTGGAATTTTTCTTAGGGCATCAATTAGTGGCTTTGCATAGTTCAACACTTCTACGTCCTTGCTGGGAGCTTCAAACGGAGATTCCACATACGTTTGACCTATATGAATACACCAATTACCAACGTGCCAAATTTTTAATCTTTCTGTGCTCATTTATTTCTAACTATTAATGAATATCCTTAACTAAAAATCCCTCTTTAGGAGATTCCGGACGATGTGTTGGATGAATTTTTTCGAATTTATTCCAATGTTCTCTGAGTTTAAAGGCTACACTTTTTGGTAACCTGTCTCGGGTAAACACTCCCTTTTTGTTGAGGACAACTCGGCGGAAATGTTGAGGAGTTAAGAAATCCGCAAAATTCCATACATGTGCTCCAAATACAAAATCGTATTTTTCCATCACTTCGAGATATTTAAAGATAAATGCTGTTTGAAATTCTTCAGTAAACATTTGAGCAGTTGTAGCATGTAGCCCCTCTACAGTATCAGCGCCAAATTCTGTGATCATTATCGGCTTGCCATGTTTTTTAAATGTAGCTTCTAATTCTCTTCCCAAATCAGTAGCAGCTTGGTCTAGATCAACAGGTTTAGTGTACCAACCATAGTATCGATTCATACCAATTATATCGCACGAATCATTTACTACATCATCTTCTTTAAATGCAGCCATAGAGATGGACATAACCGGTCTGGTGCTATCTAGTGATTTCGTAAAATCATAGATTTCCCGGAAGTATTTTTCGCTTGCTTCATTTTGATAAAACTCTTCTGCCCATAGATTTGGCTCATTTGTGATCGACCAGGAAATGACACTTGGATGGTTTTTGTCTCTATCAATGAGCTCTTTAATAGCTTTTTTATGATTCACTAAAAGTGGATTGAGATCTTCAAAATCGTTAGACCAAAACCCTAAACTTACAGCAGGAACTTCATCAATTATTAAGAACCCTAAGCGATCGCCTAATCTCATCATTTCTTCATCGTAAGGATAGTGGCTGGTTCTATACGAATTTGCTCCGATCCAACGCATCAGCTCATGATCACGAATATATCCGGGACGGAACTGTCCCCTACCTATTATTGGGTATTCTTCGTGTTTACCGAAACCGCTTAAGAATAATTCTTCATTATTGAGATAAATTTTACCGCCTTTTATATGAATCTCACGAATTCCGAACTCTTCCTCATATTGATCTACAATTGTATCACCGTTTAATAATGACACCTGAGCAGTATATAAATATGGAGACGAAGGAGACCATGGATTTACTTTGTCAATTTTGAGTTCAAAATTTTCAGAGGATGAGCTTTCACTTTTTCCAACCTCTCTTCCTTCTTCATCTAAAATTCTTATTTGTTTTTTCAAAGAATCAGAGGTAGCAGAAACTTGTACTTCAATAGAACCATCTAAACTAGCATTAACATCAATGTCTGTTATATGATTTTCTTGTACTGCTATAATATTTACTGATCGTGTTAAGCCTCCGTAAGGGAAAAAGTCAAACCTTGTTGCAGGGAATAAATGCCTTCTGTCATAATTTTTTGTGTTATATAAATCTGACTCCGGATCTACTCCTTGAGGCAATGAATGCATACTTAGTGAGCTATCAACACAAACTACAAGATGATTAACTTCACCGGATTTATTTAAAGATTCAGTCAAATCTACCCCAAAAGGCATATATCCACCAAAATGACTGCCAACATTTTCACCATTTAGCCATACTTCAGCTTTATGATCAGCAGCACCAATTCTCAGCCAAATTTTGTGATCTTTTTGAATAGCCTGTGGAATTCTAAAAGTAGTTTCATGCCAAGCTTTTCCAACATAATTCTTAAGCCCCTGTTCCTCCAATTGCTCATTCCAGGATCCCGGAATTGCAATCGTATGCGTATCACCTTCAAGATTTGAAGAGTACCATTTTTCGTCATGCCCTAAGTTTTGTGGATCTGCTTTTATTTTCCAGAAACCTGATAAATCAAATACTGTTCTATAATTATTTTGTTGGGGGTATAACATTCGTATTTCTTAAAATTTTCTATTTAGATTCCAAATATTCCAATGATGCCAAACACAGCCATTACCAATGAAAAAATCAGTATTAAGGAAACAAGGATATTCTTCATTTTAGATAACTTGTGTTTGCCTACCAACTCTTCCCTATTCATAAGAATTAGCATCAATAGAATAACTACAGGTGTGATAACAGCAATAAATACCTGAGAAATAATCATAATGAATACAGGTCTTCCACCTAAGATGGGCACCAGAAAACTTAACAGTATAATTCCTAGTGATATTAATCGGTTTGTAGTGGATGTAAAATCCGGGTTTTCGCCTTTATAATCGGCTAACAACATGGGTGCCAGCATTATATGAGGGAATAGAGATGACAAACCTGCGGCTAATATTCCACCTACAAAAATCGAAATCGCAAATCGACCTGCAAAAGGTTCAAGAAGTTTTACCATGTCTATCGCGTTATCAACTTTAATACCTTCCTGATACATCGTACCTGCTGCTGCCGCCATTACTGAAATACTCAATACAAACATTATAATAGCAGAAACTTTCGCATCTCTTTTTTCATATTTCAAATGCTCCAGATTCCAGCCTTTACCTTTTATAAGGACAGATCTTACAACATAAATAACAGCGCCCATCGTCGTACCAACCATACTTGCCACGAGCAAAAAAGCCCCAGACTCATTTGGCATTCCCGAGACAATTCCGGTTAGTACCTGAGAAGGATCAGGTATTACCATAAACATTGTAACAATAAAACTTAGCCCCATTATTCCAACAAAGATTGCCAACACCTTTTCAAAAAACTTTTGTTTACCGTTCCAAAGTAATGTGTAAAGTAAAGCCCCAAATCCAATAGTAGAATAAATCGGATCAATGCCATTTCCGGAAGCTGTAAGTGGTCGTGTCCATTCTTGGGTAACCTGAGTAACGATCGCCATAACACCAACACTTCCCACTGCTTCTGTAAAAATCAATGCTATTAAAACAAAAAGTCCAACTGCTTTTCCGAAGTGTTTCTTATAACTATGGATAACAGTATCACCGGTTACTATGGTGTATTTACCAAAAACAACAATAAGTATATATGTACAGATGCACGATATTATCAAAGGGATTGTAAGTGCCATTCCATATTCAGCACCTGTTGAAGCCATTGAAGTAACGCTCCCGGTTCCAATATTATATCCAATGATAAATAATCCGGGACCTATCGAAATAATAAAAAGCTGAAATTTTTTAAATAGACCAATTGAATCGGAGTTTGCCATATTATTTGCTTAATGGAGTTAATTTAATTGTCATTAATTCATGAGATGGCACTTTAAGTTCAACTCTTTCCCCAGGTTGAAAAACTTCTATTATCTCTGATTCCTTTTTACCATCAATTAAAGTCTCGAGCGTGTACTTTCCCTGCTTGAGTTGCCAAATTCTCATAGTAGTTTCAACTTCTTGATCAGAAAATGAATATAAATCCACATCCAGTTTTGTTGAATCACTATCAGTCACCAGAAAGGTTAAATCTCGGCTAGATTTCTCCCAGCTAACAGCTATGTAAGGAGATGCACTTTCATTAGCTCCATACCCTGTTATCATACCTTGAAGAATGCCTGCCTCTCTAACTCTTGGCTCCTTAATAAACACCCGATCCGTATGGATTACCTCACTAGTCAACATTGGTTTATTATATCTTACCGTTTCAAGGTACGGTTGCATTGCATTAATCAAGTATTGCTCTTGTCCCGTTATTCTGTATTTAATAAAATCAGAACCATGTTCTGTTAACAGAGTATCGTAGGATGAATTTGAAGTAAGTAAGCGCCAGTTTTCAACTACATTCCAAAAAGAAGAAGAATTCCCAATGATATAAGCTGCCCAACCCTCAGAGCCTTTTTGAAAAGGATTTTTCTTTGAATTTAAATCCCCTTTGAATTTTTTAACTAACTCGAGATGGAGCAATATTGGCTCCAGATATTTATCATCTGCTGTAAAAGTCCATGTATACAAAAGTTGATCTAGAATTGCCGTGCTTCCACTCCAATTGAAATAATCCCAGTACATGTTAGCTATATACCAAGTTGGTTCATCCCCATTAATTTTTCCAGTTGGAAACTCAACTGAAGGAGGAATTATGCCAAATGGTTTAGACTTTTCAGTGCTTTTTGAAATATCAACCCATGCATCAGCCCATTCTATAAGAGCCTTTCTGGTATCTTCGTCTTTTTTCTTCCAATTATAATAGCGGACTGCTTTAGTTGCTCTGGCGTTGTAGGAAACATCTCTGTTCTTGGGGCTTTCAGTTTCAATTTCTGATGAACTAAACCATGCCGATTTAAAAAACCTGTCACCATTATCATTAAATCCAGTCCATAGATTTTGGAAGTAATCTGAAGAATACTTTAATCGATTTGTATACTCTTCATCATCAGTATAGAAAACCATTAAAGGTGCTGTATCTGAAATAAATTCTGAAGAATGTTCTACATCACTTGGATTCTTTGCATATCCATTTTTCACCTTTGAACTATTCCAGACACCATCTGCTAATCGTTTCCAACCTAAATAAGTAGTTTCATCTCCGGAAAGAATCAGAGGAGACCACCATCTCAAAATTTCTACATCATCACCAAATTTACCACCGAATTCCCCATTGTCATCCTGTTGTTCGTAAACCCACCAGTCTACAATATCTTTTAATCGATTAGTAAGTTCCCATTGAACTGAAGCCCATTCCGGAGTTGCTGATCTGTTTGGCACCGTATCAAACTCATCAGCTTGATCAAGCTTCACACGGTTATACATTTGCACGATTTCATTGTCAGGAAACAGATCAAACATTTCAGCAAGATCTCTTTTCCCTGCCAACTCTTCTTTTGGTCCTGCTCCCTCTAACCACAACCAGTATAAAAGTCTTGCTCTGTACCAAAGAGCTTTACTGTATAGTGGTTGTTTTTTTGCTTCATCAAAACTCAGTAATGCATCATAAAGCACTATCGATTGTGGAATATGATCAAATAAACCCATCCCTGTTTTATCTGTAGCCCAACTCCAACCGCGATAGTAAAAATATTTTTCCGCTTCTTTAAGAATACTAAGTTGCTGAATCCAATATGAAGAGAAATTTAGATTGTCAGGGTTAGATTTTAGATCTTCAAGTATTGAAAGTAAACCATCTACTTTTTTGGTATTCCTAAAATCTCCTATGTTTTGAATTTCATCAAAAGCATCTTCCTGAGCATTGTTGGAAGGTTCTTCTTTAGCAGGGATAAGTGAAAAACCAAGAAGTCGTACTTTATCTTCCACACCTTTAAGCGTAAAAGAAAAATCATTTTTGACTTCAATGTTACGCTGGATAACACGATACATCTTTTGGATGGTTTCTCTTGGTTCAGCGGAAGAAGAAAAAGGCTGTAGGTTTAATTCATTTTTAACATCATTGATGTAAAGCTGAGTTGTTATAGAATCTTCCATACCTGGTTCGAACCAGATCGTTAACCACCATTTCCCCTCAGGTATATCTGCTTTAAATGTAAGTTTATTTCCAACTACTCCATCAATTAAAAACTCGTCTCGTGACTTTTCAGTAGCTTTGTGATAGAATTTTGAAAGATCTGACTCTTTAAAACCATATCCCTTTTCAGAGCTGTACCCAAACTCCGGTGTAATAAGAATTGTGGAATGTTTTAAATTGGAATCACTTCCACCAACATCAAAAAAGTACGGTTGAGATCCAAACTCAATAGGACTTTGTACCGGTTTCGAGCAGCTTAATAAGAAGATTCCTAGTAATAGAAAATTGAATAGTTTCATTTAATCAGATTAAAAGAGGAAAGCTTTATCACAAGCTTTCCCATATCAAATAATAGATAGCCTATAGTTTATTTAATGAGTGTCATTCTGGATGTATTTACAAAGGTATTGTTGGCTGTAACTGCCTTCACTCTGTAAATATACATTCCGGAAGAAAGTCCTGATGCATCAAGCATTATACTTTGATTAGCACCAGCACTCATTCTTTGAGCAGGAATTGTCATCACTTTTTGCCCAATAATACTAAAGACCTCTATGGATACAGTGGATGGTGATTCCAGATCAAAAGATATATTGGTTGTTGGGTTAAACGGATTCGGATAATTCCCTTTAAGAACAAACGAATTCGGAGTGTCTTTAATAAGATCTTCTTCGTTACTGATCGTAATTCCACCATGCCATATTAATGATCCTATTTGCTGACCATCGTCACCACCGGTAAATGAGGCTGCAGTACTTACATATCCAAAGTCGAATGGTTCGCCACTTGTTGGAAATTCATCAGGTGTTTCAGCATTGCTCCAAAACTGCGTAACTACATTTGCAGGACTTGCAGTACCTGTCGTAAATGTAATTTCTTCGTTGAGATTTGTTGAAGCACTACCTTGTTCTGTTACGTAAGCAAGAGCTGTAGCATTGTATGTATCTGCGGCTTCTACAGAATCAGGATATGCGTCAACGACATCAGTTGAAGTATAAAAGTTATTATTATTTAGCAAGAACGATTGAGCACCAAATTCTGATGTTTCCTCTGTAGTTAATGAATCTAAACCAATGACTGTAATTTGCTCATCACCATTTGTGTTATTACCAAAGAAAGAAGCATTATAAACCATGTTGTTTGTAAAAACACCATTAACGGTTGGTCCAAATTCAAAAGCAGTATTCTTTCCAATATTTACTGCTGTATTTTGATTTATGTAAGCATAAGATATAGTACCTCCGCCATCTCGCAGTACCTGACTTGTAAGATTATAGAAAGTATTATTTTCGAACCATAATGTATCGATTGGATTACCTCTATCATCTACTCCACGTCCATTATCTGGACTACTTGTAGAACCAATATTGCTTAAGATCGAATTTGTTAGAAAAATATTAACATTATCACCATCAACTCTGAATCCGGCTTGTCCATCTTTATCCAAATGACAATCATCTATACTGATAGTCACTTCGTTTTCACTAATTCTAATAATCCTTGTATTAATTCCTCCAAGTTCGTCTTCATTAGTAATGTAAAGCCCTTTCAAAGTTAAATCCCCTCTAGGTCTGAACGGTCTGTCAGATGCTCCTCCATCATCAACGGCAGGTATTAATTTAGGACGCTCTGTAGCACCATCTTCAGCTACAATGGTTAAGTGGTATCCTCTGTGCTCAATACTTCCATCCAATAAATAAGTACCTCCACTGGATAGTACATAAACGGTGTTCGAATCAACCCTCGCTCCTGTAGCTGTAGTATCACTAGTTATCGCTTCATTAAGTGTTCCCACTCCCTGTTCAACAGTGACGGTACGTTGAGCAAATACATTAATATTAGTAACAAATACTAATAAAAACATAGTGCAAACGTACATAACCACCTTTCTCAATACTGTTGTAGTATCTATCATAGATTTCATGTTTACTCCTTTGTTATTGATATTTAATCACTAGTAAATGAACTAATGATTGTTGTTAAAATTTTACTTTTATACCTGTGCTTGCAGTGAGTCCGTAACTAAAATCCCTCGATTTCTTTGATATATCACCAGAACCAATAAAATCTTGTTCGTTTTCACTTAAGATGTTGTTTACGTTAAAGAAAAAGGTCAAATTTGGAGCACTCTTAAAAGATTGGTTTAACCTAAAATCCCAAAAACTAAAACCTTCAGAAAGTCCGTCCCCTAAAGATGTAGAGGCGATCTCATTCAAAATATCTTGTTGATACGCTAATGATGCTCTGGCTGAGAATAGACCTATTTCATATCCTAAAGTGAACGATGCTGTTACATCAGGCTGTCCCGGTAATTTCCCAGACCTTACTGTATCGATTATTGTAGGTCTGAATGGTGGGTCCGGGCTTCTTGGTCCAATTTTGAATACAGGAAAGAAAGTTTCAGATTTGATAAAAGCTATATTTGTAGATAAAATTAACCCGTTTAACGGCTTTGGTAGAAACCTGAAATCAGTTTGAAAATCTATCTCAATACCTTTTACCGTTGATGTACCTTCAGCGTTTACAGGAGAGGTTAATTCGTAACCTGAGAATTCTCCTTCTTGTAATCTAGTTGTCCTTATATAATCTATATTTTCAAGTTCTTTATAAAACAACCCCACAGATAAGTAGCCTATACTATTTTTATAAAAAGAAAGGAACACATCATAATTTACTGCGCTAGTGTGTTTCAGATCAGGGTTACCTCTGCTTAGAGTTTGTTCAGGATCATTCACATTCTGAAATGGAACTAAGTTATCGTAGTTTGGTCTGGAAATACTTTCCGTATAAGCTAACCTTAGATCAACACCTTCAAGAATATTTACTTTTAAATGCACTTGAGGAAGTAGCTCGCCATAACTTTGCCCCCCTGTTGTATCTGAGATCACACCGCCTTGCCCCAGATTTCCATTTAGATTCCCAAATTTTCCGTCATAATAATTTTCAGTGTATTCGTACCTGAGCCCCGGCAAAAGAGTAACTCTCTGTCCAAAATTGAACTCCATCATTCCATAAAAAGCAGTTATACTTTCACCTGCTTCATAATCCCGAAGGTCTGTAACTCTGTTTCTCTCATAATAATTTGAGAAACGATCATAAAAGTCCCCCAATGCATTTGCATCTAATCCCGGGCTAATCTGATATCTTCCACTTATTGACGGAGTGTTGTAATTCGAATTGATAAAATTACTAATAGCAATATGAGTGCTATTGTATAGCTCAAAGTCATCAGGGTTATCTTGACCAATTTGACTTACAACCTCAAAATCTGTTCTGTTTTCATTTTGATCTACAAACTTGTTTTTATCTCTATACTTGCCACCAAATTTTAAATAACCATCAATATTATTGGTGATATTAAAATTTATTTGAGTATTCAGTGCCGCAGTGAAATCTCCCTCAGTTCTTCTTGAAGTATTGAAAGTACCATATTGGAAATAGGTTTCATCTAGATCATTATTGGCAGCAGCTACTATACTATCAGCATTCGTATCGTCAAGTCCATTTCTGAAGGCACCTATTTCTATAAATCTTGAATAATTAGAATAAGGGGTTTTGCTTAAACTATTTGAGTAAGATGATTGCCAATCAACTTCAATAAAATCCCAATTATGCCGTCCACTTAGTGAGTTTGAATAAACGGATTCAAAACGGTTTCTATCCTGTAAGTCATACTCTGTCCTGGTATTACCAACTCTATATCTTTTTCTATATCTCTGTTCATCTCTATCAGTTCTGCCAAGCAAGGATGAAAAAAAGATTTCGTTATTTTCGTCCAATTTATAGTCTAAACTGGCACTGAATCCATACTTATCTCTCGTTTCACGTGTATCAGCTAAATTAAGGTTTTCGGTTCTTAGCGAGGAATCTGCTTGGTTTACCAGTAAGTTATTATCGAATAATTCAGAAGATCTATTCGTACGTTGGATATTTCCGGATACCAAAACTCCAAGTTTATCATCTAAAAAACGGTCACTAAGATTTAGACTAAATTTATATTGCCCGAATTCGTTTCTTAAATCGTTGTACCCTGTCTCAGCACTAACAGAACCTCTAAAATCATTCGGTGCTTTTCTTACTAATAAGTTAACTGTCCCACCAACTGCATCACCATCCTTATCCGGTGTTAATGCCTTAAAAACTTCGATCCCACCGAGAACCTCAGAAGGTACCAAACTTAAGTCTACAGATCTGTCATCACCTGAGCCCGGTAATTTTATCCCGTTCACAGTTATAGAATTAAACCTTGGCGACAGTCCTCTTACTACTACTTTAGAAGCTTCGCCGGCATCACGCTGAACAGAAACCCCTGGCAATCTTGCTACAGACTCTGCCGCATTTTGATCCGGCAGTTCACCAAGCCTTTCCTTAGAAACAACATTGACAATAGTATTAGATTCGATTTGTTGCTTTATTGCTGCAACTTGACCAGCAGCTTGAGCAAGAACGGTTATTTCTTCACCCTCATAAATTTCCGGTTGAAGTTTTATGTTTAATTCTTTTCTTGTATTCGGCTCTATCTCAACGGTAATAACTTTTTGAATATAACCGATGTAAGATAACCGAATTTGATATCTCCCGGTAGGAATATTATTTATTTCGTAGCTTCCATTCTCTCCAGTAGCCGTTCCTTTTAAAAGATCTAGAATAAAAATATTTGCCCCGAATATTACCTCACTGCTTGTTGAGTCTTTAATAGTCCCATACAAACCACCTGTATTCTGAGCTAAACTTATTTGAGAGGGAAAAAGAAAGCAGCATATAAAAACTAAAAGAGCTTTTATCCTACTATTACTATTAATCAAAAATTTTATCCCAGCCATTCAATCCTTAATTAGATCTTAAATTATCCAAAGTATGGAAAACAAAAGCGCTTCCATATGACATGCTTAATATGCTAGGTATACTTTATATATGCAATATTTGTTTTCATTTTTTTTAGCTTTTGACGTGTAAAAACATGTTTAACTGGAGAAAACCTGAATTTCAAGAGCTTGAAACAACATTAATACCTAAAGATTTCCTTTTTTTTCAAACCTAAATTCAAATGAAGCCCCATTATCAGAATAGATATTCGTTTCAGCATTTAATTGTCTTCCCAGAGTTTTGACTAATGTCATACCAAGCGATTGCTTGTCTTCTTCATTCTCTTCAGGCAAACCAACCCCATTATCTCTTACCTTGTAAACTATTTTATCTTCAAAATTCTTAAAAGAAATAAAAATTTCACCTTTCTTCCGCCCTGCAAAAGCATGCTTGTAACTATTTGTAAGTATTTCATTTAAAATTAATCCGCAAGGAATAGCTTGTGTAATTTCCAGCTCAATCTGATCCAGATCAAATTCGATATTTACAGGTATGGCTCTTCTTTCTAATGAATTTGAGATCACTCTTGTTAGATCTTTCAGATAATTGGGAATGTCTACCTGTGAAAAATCATCGCTTTGATATAACAGTTCGTGAACCAAAGCAATAGAGTTCACTCTCATTTGACTATCTTTAAGCACTTTATGTGCGTCTTCGTTTTCTGAATTTAAAGCCTGTAACTCTAACAACCCTGTAATTACGGCAAGATTATTCTTAACCCTGTGATGGATCTCAGCAAGTAATACTTCTTTTTCCCTTAAATTAGATTTCAGCTTTTCCTCTGCTCTTTTGCGTTCAGTTATATCAACGTAGATACCATACATTGAAATAATTCTTCCATCTACAATTACAGGGACAGCACAAACAATAACGTCAATTATATTGCCGGATTTTGTTCTTCTTTTCCCGCTATACACTTTGGCAATTTCACTTGTGGAAAGTTCAAGAGCATCCTGATATTCATCTTCAGGTACAATTAACTTATCAAGCTCCAAACCCTTTACTTCCTTTTGTGTGTACCCGAAAATTTCCTCAAAGCTTTGATTTACACTTTCAATTTCCTGATGTCGGTCTAATTGAGCAATTCCTATCGGACTTGAATGGAAAAGATTACTAAACATGCTTTCTCGATGTTTCAATTCCTGATGAGAAAGCAATCTTTCTGAAACGTCCCTTTCCACTACAATTATAACATCTTCATCCAAATAAGAACCGGAATTCATCAATACTTCAGTAGGAAAAACTTCGCCATTCTTCTTCTCACCCCATCCTTCATAGCTTATTGATTCCCCGTCTTTGGCTCTTTTTAAATAATCGGTTATCAAGTCATCATCGTATTTGCCTGATGCGGACAGAAATTTTATTTGTTGCCCGATTACCTCTTCTTTTTCATATCCAAAGGTTTTTGTTAAACCGGCATTAACATCTACGATCACTCCCAGTGGATTTAATAAATAGATCGCATCTGTAATTGAATTATACAGATCCATAAAACTGGTCATCAACTGTCTTGATTTTTCCCTTGCAAGCGTTTCTTCTGTAATATCTTTAATCACAGAATAGATAGAAGTGATGTGTCCTTTGTTATCAAATAAATAGGAATTATACCATTCACATTCTATGTATTCACCACTTTTAGTCTCGGTTCTAAGAGTTAGTATCTTTGTAGGGCTTAGTTCTTCAAGTGCGTCTCTATTGGCTTGTGTGATCTTATTGAAATCAGATTCTTTTATCAGATCTTCGATCAAAAAAGGATTTTTATTTACATCAGAATGAGAATACCCGAAAAGTAACTCCGCCCTTTTCGACCATCTCAATATTTTATGATTCAAATCCCACTCTATCTCTGCTAATGGAAAATCCTGAAACCCAATAGGCAGTGAAACTGCTTTTTTTGAGGATGCTTTCTTCTTAAAGACGTTTGTTACATCATGAGCAATTACAACTTTGGAAGGAATGCCCTTATAATTTATAAGATGTGATGAAAACTGAACGAAAAATTCATCTTTTGATTTCGAAAAGATCTTCCAGGTTTCGATAAAGGGTAATCCCAGATCAACAAATTCTTCCTGACTCAAATCAATATTCTTCCCTAAAGTAGACAGCGATTTGCCTATTAGTTCCTTTTTAGAGTATTGAAGTTTGGATATAACAGCCTCATTAGCATCCAATATCTTCAAATTAAGTTGATCGCACACAAACATTAGTTGCGAATCGAAAAATGTCATATTTGTCCCAGAATGTCCTTCTATTTTGCAGCGAGAATATGCAGTTTAAACTTTAATTTATCCAACAAAACTTTAATAATCTTAAATTAAGTATGTACCAAAAATTATTATTCATATCTTTGGGCATCATAAAAAAGCTTTTTTCAATTAACTAATTAATGTCAGAACAAAATATTACTATCACCTTACCCGACGGCTCCGAACGAGAATATAAAAAGGGAACTACAGGGCTTGAGGTTGCGGAATCAATTTCATCAGGATTAGCAAGAGTTGCACTAAGTATCACTGTTAACGGGGACATCATTGATCTGGATCGGCCAATAAATGAAGACGCCACAATAGCGATCAATACCTGGGATAGCGAAGATGGCAAATATACATTCTGGCACTCATCTGCTCATATTTTAGCAGAAGCTGTTCAGGAACTTTATCCGGAAGCAAAATTTGGTATAGGCCCTCCTATCGAAACTGGTTTTTACTATGATATCGATTTCGGTGAAAAAAATATTTCTCAGGAAGATCTCGGAAAAATCGAACAGAAATTTCTTGAAGTAGCCCGAAATAAAAACAACTTTGAGCGAAAAGATATTTCCAAAGCAGATGCCCTTTCTTTCTATAAAGATAATGGAAATGAGTATAAAGTTGATCTGATCGAAGGTTTAGAAGACGGGTCGATCACATTCTATACTCAAGGCAATTTTACAGATCTTTGCCGTGGACCTCATGTACCAAACACAGGAATTGTTAAGGCGATCAAGCTTACAAGTTTAGCAGGTGCATATTGGCGTGGAGATAATAACAGTAAACAACTCACACGTATTTACGGCATCTCTTTCCCTAAGCAGAAAATGCTTACAGAACACCTTGAGATGGTGGAAGAAGCCAAAAAAAGAGATCATAGAAAGCTTGGTAAAGAACTAGGTATTTACATGATCGACAAAATGGTGGGCAGTGGCCTTCCTATTTGGTTACCTAAAGGAACAAGACTCAGAAGAACATTAGAGTCTTTCCTGAGAGACGAACAATTCGAACGCGGCTATCAAGAAGTGATCACTCCTCATATTGGAAATATTGAGTTGTACAAAACTTCCGGACACTACCCCTACTATTCCGACTCACAATACGATCCGATTCAGGTTGATGATGAAGAATACATGCTGAAACCTATGAATTGCCCTCATCACCACAGGATCTATTCTAATGATATGAGAAGTTATCGTGATCTGCCATTACGTTTGGCAGAATTCGGAACTGTTTATCGTTATGAACAATCCGGTGAATTAAGCGGACTTTCAAGAGTACGTGGTTTTACACAGGATGATGCTCATATTTATTGTATGCAGGAACAGTTGAAACAGGAGATCAAGCACACAATTGACCTGACAAACTTTGTATTTGACACATTTGGAATGCCTGTTGATATTCGCCTCTCCTTCCGTGATGACAATGAGGAAAAATACGGTGGAGATATTGAATTATGGGAACGCGCTCAAAAAGAGATCAAGGAAGTAGCTGACGAAATGAATCTGGACTATACTATTGCTCCGGGCGAAGCTAGTTTTTATGGACCTAAGATTGATTTTATAATTCGGGATGCCATCGGTAGAAAATGGCAGTTGGGAACTGTTCAGGTCGATTATGTAATGCCGGAACGTTTTGATCTTACTTATGTAGGATCAGATAATGAAAAACACCGACCGGTTATTATTCACAGAGCACCTTTCGGTTCCATGGAAAGATTCACCAGTATATTGATCGAGCATTTTGCCGGAAACTTCCCGCTTTGGCTTTCTCCGGAACAAGTTCGTGTACTTCCGATATCAGATGATCAGAATGATTATGCTAAAAAATGCGTTGATGCATTTAAGAAGATTGGAGTTCGGGTAACACTTGACGAGCGAAGCGAACAAATTGGTGGCAAGATCAGAGATGCGGAAACTGACAAAGTGCCGTATATGCTGATCGTTGGAGCCAAAGAACAAGAAGCTGGCACGGTTTCTGTTCGTAGACATCGCAAAGGAGATATTGGAACTTTCAAATTTTCTGATTTTCTTTCAACTGTTGAAAATGAGATTGAAAAAAAATCATTACCTGAAGATTAACAAAACATAAGAGGATAAATATCGCAAGAAGATCATTTGGCAGACCAGAACCTGCTGACAAAACCAGAATCAATGAAGACGTAAGAGCCGCACAAGTCCGGGTAATTAAACCTGATGGCGGACATGAAATTACTACATCTGAACGAGCGTTACAGATTGCCGAACAATACAACCTGGATCTGGTTGAGATTGCACCTGATGCAAACCCACCCGTTTGTAAGATCATTGACTACGGCAAGTACATGTATGAAAAAAAGAAGAAAGAAAAAGAAGCTAAGAAAAAGCAGCATACTGTAAATGTTAAAGAGCTTCGCTTCAGACCAAACACAGACGATCATGACCTTGAGTTTAAAACTCGTCATGCCAGAGAATTTTTAGAGAGCGGCGACAAAGTAAAAGCTACCGTTCAGTTTCGTGGGCGTGATATGCTTTATACAGAAAAGGGTGAATTGCTTCTTTTACAGCTCGCTAAAAGCCTTGAAGACATCGCAAAGATTGAGACAAAACCGAATATGGAAGGTCGTCGAATGATAATGATGATCACTCCAAAATAAACTGTTATAATCGTTGATTACACGATGATTTCTACCTATCTTTGAAGTCTTTATAATTTTCACAAAGCAGGTATACACACAATGCCAAAAATGAAAAGTAACAGTGGAGCTAAAAAGCGATTTAAGGTTACCGGTTCCGGTAAAATTAAACGTAAGAAAGCTTTTAAGCGCCACATTCTTACTAAGAAAAGCAGTAAAACCAAGAGAAAGCTCGGCGAATCTACTATCGTTACAGATGCAGATGCTCCAAAAGTAAAAGAGCTTATCCCTTATAAATTTTAATCCTAAAATCTAGACAAAAATGCCACGTTCATCAAATTTAGTGGCTTCCCGTCGCCGTCGCAGAAAGATTATATCTCAAGCGAAAGGTTACTGGGGCAAACGAAAGAATGTATATACGATTGCGAAAAATGCGGTTGAAAAAGGTCTTCAGTACCAATACCGTGATCGCAAAAATCGTAAACGTACATTCCGTAGATTATGGATCGTTCGAATCAATGCTGCTGCAAGAATCAACGGAATCTCTTATTCTAAGCTCATCCACGCGATGAAAGAAAAGGATATGCAGATCAACCGTAAGGTACTTGCAGATTTAGCGGTTCACGACGCCGATACGTTTGCTGCCATTGTGAAGGAAGCTACAGCTTAATTGCTATCTTGCTATTTAAAGCCGGTAAATCTGTTCAATTAGGTTTACCGGTTTTTTTATTTTAACCACAGATTACTTAGTTAAATCAAAAAACATGCTCGATAAAGTAGAAGCATTAAAAAAAGAAATAGAATCTTTCCCGGTTTCAAACTCCGATGAGCTTGAAAATTTCCGCCTCGAGTTCCTTTCCAAGAATGGTAAGATACAATCTATGTTTAAAATGATTGGTCAGGTAGCTAAGGAAGATAAAGCTGCCTTTGGAAAGTCCATGAATGATCTCAAGAATTTGGCTCAGGATCGTTTCGATGAGCTACAATCCTCATTTGCTTCTTCAGCCACTGCAGAAAGATCAGCTATAGACGATATTACTTTAACAGCTCCTCTCTCTCCTGTTGGTTCTTTGCATCCTCTTACCCAAACACTGGAAGAGATGAAGAGTATCTTTTACCGATTAGGTTTTGCGATCTCTCATGGACCTGAGATCGAAGATGATTTCCATAACTTCACCGCTCTGAACTTCCCTCCTAATCATCCTGCAAGAGATGAACAGGATACTTTTTTTGTAAGAAAGAGCGATGATCCGAAAGTAGACGATCTTGTTTTGAGAACTCATACTTCTCCCGTACAGATCAGATTGATGGAAAAACAAAAGCCACCAATTCGTGCTATCATGCCCGGAAGAGTGTACCGAAACGAAGCTGTAAGCCCTAAGTCTTATTTCCTGTTCCATCAGGTTGAAGCTCTTTATGTTGATGAGAATGTAAGCGTAGCTGATCTGAAAGATACATTGATCACTTTTGCTAAATTGATGTACGGTAATGATGTGAAATACAGATTACGTCCGGGCTTCTTCCCTTTCACAGAACCAAGTTTAGAAATGGATATCTGGTGGGGATCAAAAGAAAAAGGAAAGTGGTTGGAAATTTTAGGCTCCGGAATGGTTGATCCCAATGTATTTAAAGCGGCAGGAGTCGATCCTGAAAAATATACCGGATTTGCATGGGGAATGGGTGTTGAACGAATCGCTATTTTAAAGCATGGAATTGACGACATTCGCTCATTCTACGAGAATGATATTCGCTTTTTAGAACAGTTTAATTAAAAGATCTCAATACGTTATAAATGAAAATTTCATATAACTGGCTACAAGAATTTATTGATCTGGATCTGAGTCCTGAAGAACTCGCTGATAAACTTACTTTGATCGGTTTAGAGGTCGAAGAAATTGAAGAGTTTGGTAGTACACTGGAAGGCGTGATCGTTGGTGAAGTTCTTGAAACAAAAGCACATCCTAATGCAGACAGATTAAAGGTTTGTACCGTTGACCTTGGAGACGAGAAAGTTCAGATCGTTTGCGGAGCAGACAATGTAGCTGAAGGGCAAAAAGTGCCTGTAGCAACTGTTGGCTCTACCCTACCTATCAAACTGGATGATGGAAGCTTTTTAACTCTTAGAAAAGCAAAACTCCGTGGCGAAGAATCTCACGGAATGATTTGCGCTGAAGACGAGCTTGGACTCGGTACGGATCACGATGGAATTATGGTTTTAGATCCATCACTGGAAACAGGAACTCCTATAAGTGACATCTTCGATCTGTATCAAGATACGATCATTGAAATTGCCATTACTCCTAACAGACCGGATGCAACTTGTCATCTTGGAGTAGCCCGTGATATTGCTGCAGCTTTAGATCTTGAGTTGGTTAAACCTGCTGTTAAAGTTCCTGAATCTTCAGCTCATGCAGATTATTCCATTGAAGTTGAAAGTGATAAATGCCACAGATACGTCGGCAAGCTTGTCAAAAATGTAACGATTGAGGATTCACCAAAATGGTTGCAGGATAAATTAACAGCGATAGGACTTCGCCCCGTTAATAATGTGGTAGATATCACTAATTACGTGATGTACGAACTTGGACAACCGCTCCACGCTTTTGATTTCGATAATCTGAATGACGGAAAGATCATCGTTAAAGAATTCGATAAAGAAATTGAGTTTGAAACTCTTGATCACATTAAAAGAAAATGTGAACCGGGAACACTGTTTATTTGTGATGGTAATGGTCCTGTGGCAATTGCCGGAGTTATGGGCGGGTTGCATTCCGAAGTAAGTGATTCTACCACAAACATTTTGATCGAAAGCGCTTATTTCGATCCGGGTAGTATCCGAAAGACATCTAAGCAACAAACTCTGCAAACCGATGCTTCTTATAGATTTGAGAGAGGAATTGATCCAAATTTACAAGCCATTGCTGCTCAAAGAACTGCAGATCTTATCATTGAAGTTTGTGGCGGTGAAGCAGAAGCCGGTATCACGGATATTCACCTTGTAAAAACGGAAACGCATCAACTTACTTTAAGAAAAAGCTATGTGAACAGATTGTTAGGTACTGATCTGTCTGTTGAAGAGATCATCCAAATCGTAAATGGTCTTGAACTTGATGTAGTTTCAAAAGATGAAGATACCATTACTTTTGAAATACCAACTTTCCGTCCCGACCTGGAACGTGAAGTTGATCTGATTGAAGAAGTTGGAAGATTATTTGATTACAACAAGATCGGGTCAAAGAATCAGGGGATCTTTGTATCCACTGAACCTTTAACTGACTGGGAGCTTTTACTTTCCAAAACCAGAGACGTTGGCGTTCAGTTAGGATTTAAAGAAATTTACAGCAACTCCCTCATCTCCCAAAAAGAAGCGCTCAATTTTGTTTCTGAAGAGCAAATGATCGAGACATTAAATCCATTGAATAAGGATATGAGTACGATGCGTCCTTCTTTGATGCATGGATTTCTGAAGTCTGCTTCTTATAACTTTAACAGGAAAGCAGAAACTATTCGGTTTTTTGAAGTTGGTAATGTGTTTGTACAAAGCGAAGATGCTACATATCATGATGGCATCAATGAGCAAACCCATTTATTGTTTGGTCTTTCAGGATTGAAAAACTCAGAACACTGGACAGGAAAAGCTACGCCATTTTCCATATTTGATCTTAAATCCGAAGTTAATGCGTTCTTCACAAAGTTAGGTTTGGCAGGAAGTATCAAGATCAAAGCAATCGATGAGAACTCGCTTACCTATAGCTTCAAAAAAATAGAACTTGGAAAGGTCTCCACTGTTGCTCAGACTTTACTGGATGTGTATGATATTGAGCACCAAACTTATGTTGCTGAATTCAGTCTGGATAAAATTTCCGAAGCTCTTGCCAAGCACAAAGCTAAATCGTTCACACCAATTCCCAAATTCCCTGCCTTCGAATTCGACTTTGCAGTGATCGTGGAACAGGAAGTTTCTACAGGAGATCTTATGAACTCCATAAAGTCTAATGCAGGTAACACATTAAAAAACATTGATATATTTGATGTTTTTGAAGGCGAATCAATTGGAGAAGGAAATAAAAGTATTGCCTTCAGACTAAATTTCATTGATCCCAACAAAACCTTGAATATCAAAGAAGTAGAACCTATTATTCAGCGCGTGGTTAAATCACTGGAGAAGCAATTCTCTGCTAAACTTAGATCTTAGGTTATAAGCAATGAATAAGGTTGCAAAACAGACTGAACGATTTCGTGAACTTCTGGGTGAAATCAATGAAGAGATTTCAGAATTAAAGAATGAAATTAAAGAACTGAAGCGAGACAATTCCAAGCTTCAAACAAAATTGACTGAAGCAAGAGACAAACAAACAGATATTTTCTCTGCTATAAATGAGTCTGAAAGATTGGCAATGCGTCAGCACATTCAGGGACTTGTCCAAAAAATTGATAATCATTTGGGTTCTGAATCATGAAATCAATAAAAGTCACTATTCTCGGAAAGCAATATCCGCTGAAAGTTGAGGACAGCGAAGAAGAAAACATGATCAGGATCTGCAATTATGTAGACGAACGATTCAAAACCTATCGCGAACAGCTTGTAAAACAACCGGAATCTACGGTGATGTCACTTGCAGCTCTTAGTATTGCAGAAGAACTTTTTGAAGCCAGAAACAACTCTTCCGAATTAGAAAAGAACGAACACCATACCATGGAGAGAGTTAATAAAAGCTTAGAAAAGCTTCTCCTTCAGATCAAAGAAGAATAAAAAAGGAAAAATACATTGGCTGAAACTGTCAGCATTTTGTTTGTCGGAGACATCGTTGGCTCTCCAGGATTACAATTAACAGAAACGGTACTTCCAAGTCTTATTAAGAAATATGAGGCTGATTTTGTGATCGCTAACGGTGAAAATTCACATGAAGGTCATGGAATCAACGAATCTATCATCAAGTCTCTTCATAATCTTGGAGTCCATGTAATTACCGGTGGCGATCATTCTTTCGACAAATGGAAAGTGTTTCCGTACATGCGGGAAAATAACACTATCCTGCGCCCTCTTAACTATCCCAAGGGAAATGCCGGCTCCGGTTTTGGAGTGTATGAAATCCCGGGTACTTCTTATAAGATCGGTGTATTGAATTTACAAGGACGTACGTTTATGAAAGCTATTGACGATCCTTTTTCTGCCGCTGATTGGGCTCTTTCCAAAATAAAAGAAGAAACGAATATCATTTTTGTGGATATGCATGCGGAAGCAACCGCAGAAAAGATCTCCATGGGCTGGCATATTGATGGCAGAGCTTCGGTAATGGTTGGAACGCATACTCATATCCCAACCGGTGATGCCAGAATATTTCCACAGGGATTAGGTTATCAAACCGATGCTGGAATGACAGGTTCTTTTAATTCATCCATCGGAATGGACAAAAAAGTCGCAATAAAACGATTTACTACCGGAGTTCACCAAAAATATCGCGCAGCAGAAGGTGATAATCATTTATGCGGAGTATTTGCTAAAGTGGATACTGAAACAGGCAAATGCGTTCATATCGAACAGGTTACTTATCCTGAATTTTATTCTAGCAAGGAAAGCTGATGTCAGAATTATTATTAAAAGCTGAAGGGATTTATAAAAGCTACGATGATGATAACGGCGGCCCGCCTTTAGAAGTACTCGAAAATGTTAATCTGGAAGTTCAAAAAGGAACCATCACTTCTATTGTTGGCTCAAGTGGTAGTGGTAAAAGTACCTTACTTCATATTCTGGGCGGACTTGATAAACCCAACAAAGGTTCGGTGCTTTGGGGTGATAAAGATATCAGCCTTATGAATTCTGATAAATTAGCAGAGTTCAGAAATAAAAATATTGGCTTTGTATTTCAGTTCCATCATTTGTTGCCTGAATTTACAGCCATTGAAAATATAGCTATGCCCGCTCTGATATCCGGAGTACCGATGAAAGAAGCTTCTGACAGAGCACTGGAACTTATGAAGCGGTTCAGTATTGCAGACCGAAGGTTCCATCGCCCTACTCAACTTTCGGGTGGTGAACAGCAACGTGTTTCCATGGCAAGAGCTTTGATGAACAATCCGGAACTTATTCTTGCTGATGAACCCACCGGAAATTTAGACGATGCCAACACACAGATCATTCTGGATCTTTTGTTTGAATTAAGAGACAGAGACGGTGTTTCTGTGCTGTTAATTACCCACGAAAAAAATATTGCGGAACGTTCTGACACTATCCTGGAAATAAAAAATGGAACAATTGATTAAATCAATTTCGGTTGACCGCTAAAAGCCTTATTTTTGCCCCCTATCAAAATCATACTTAATTAAAAAAACATGACGAAGAAATTTACTAAAGAAGAGTTAGAACACGATCCGTTGTTAGACAAATATGTACAAACGGTATCCTTCTTTAATGCAAACAGAACTATGATTCTGTCATTAACGGTAACTGTTATAGTTGTTATCGGAGTATTGATTGGATATAGATTTTATGCTGAAGGTCAAGAACAGGAAGCACAAAACTATTTAGCAGCAGCAGAGCAAAGTTATTCTGCAAGTGATTACCAAACTGCTCTCAACGGAGATGAGTACACGCTTTCTTATGGTTTCATTGCAATTGCTAACGATTATTCAGGAACAAATGCCGGAAACCTTGCAGCTTATTACGCTTCAGTTTCTTATTTCAAAATGGATAATTACGAAGAAGCTTTAGGCTACATTCAGGAATACAAGCATCCAAAAGGAATTATGGGTGTTGGGTCTGTATCTTTCCATGCAACGCTTCTGAAGCTAAACGGAAGCCTTGAAAAAGCAGCTAAGAAGTATGAAGAAGCTGCAAACTGGGATAAAAACGATTCCACTACCCCGTTCAATCTTTTGAAAGCTGCTAATGTTTACAAGGAACTTGGCAATATGGAAAAAGTAAGCAGTATTACTTCTACCATCATTGAAGAATATCCGGACAGCCCTGAAGCTACCAACAGCAGAAAACTTCAAGGAACACTGGCTGCTAACTAATTCAGTTTCAGATCTTATTTATTTTTATCAAAGGCTTCCGTTTGGAGGCCTTTTTTGTTTGTTTATCATTCGGTGAGAACATTGACTATTTCTCAAACTTATGCTCAAATTATTAACCTTCTAGGAACGAAAAATCAACTACCTTTTCTCCACAAAATTGATTTACTACTGATGAGTAACACCAATGCTCTTGTTTACTAACAAATCTTATTTTTAACAAAAAATGGGGAGAGAATACTCTAAATACTTTGGCTAGTTTATATATTTGCCATTTTCAGCAACTACATGATAGGATTTAAGAATACCTAGGCGTACACCTATGTTATCTTCGATTGTAAATCTAATACAATCATTCTCCATATAATTTATCATAGTTGGTATATTTCTTGAATCAAGATCGTGATTAATTTTTAAAAAATATAAATTTGAATTTAGTCTATTATCAACAATCTCTAACGCCTCATTTACGACTTTCCATTTATAACCATCCTTATCCCAACAAACACCAAATTCATCCGCAAATCTTCTGGAAGAAATTTTATACTTTATATAATTAGTATCAGGGATAGACTTATGCTCTCCGTTAATTACATATCGTATAGTATCTTGAGTTAGAATTGTAATTGTTTGATCTTCATTGAATGAATTAATAAAAACTCTATCATTGTTACAGTTTATTACGAGAAATACTAAAAAAACAGATATTCTATACAGTTGTTTATTCATTTGTTGCTATGGTAGATTTCGAATTCATTAACTTCTGTCTAATTTAGTTAATTATGACAAAAACCAATAAATACTGCCCTAGATGTAAGAAAGGCTTTGAATGTAAAGCGAATTCAATTTCAGAATGTCAGTGCTCAACGGTAACACTCACTGAAAAAGACAGAAAACTTATCAATAGTAAATTTGAAGATTGTCTGTGTGTTGAGTGTCTGAAGGAAATAAAAGCCGGCAAAGGTAATTTCAAACTCTCTAGGTAAGCGGACTTTTTCTACCTACAAAGCTAACAATCCTTTTGTCATTTCGACCGGAGGGAGAAATCAACAGATTTGATTCAAGGAGATTTTGGAGCAGGAGCTCCTCCGTTTAATCCTAAGCAGGAGCTTGGGATGGAGAAACAAGCAAATCAGGATTCTCAAAATTGTAGATTAACAGGATTTTTTTCGATAGAAATCCTGTTAATCATGAAGATCATTTCTAATCCTGGTCAGCCTTTGAATTATTTCTGACCAATTTCTTATTAAAGAACTTCACCAGTCCAAAGGCAATTGCCCACTGAACAAGTACTGTAGCTACAGAAAATGCGCTTAGCGGATTGTACCAGCTGTCAGGTGCGTACTCGGTTGCACTTAAGAACATCCACCATCCAAGTAGTGTAATGACTTCAACCGGGACAATATATTTCAGAATTATCTCCCACCATCTTCCGAGTTGCACTCCTTCTGGGTCAGTATTAACCAATTCGCTTCTGAATTTATGTACACCATATTTGATAACGGCATAACTAATAAAAGCACCGGAAACCATCAGTCCTACTCCCCATACAAAATCCTGATTGGCAAAGAAGCTCAGATTCATCGCGGAAGGGATACCGAATGCAAAACCAGCCACACAAATTACCATGGTAGCTTTCTTTCTTTTTATTCCTGTGTTCACAAATACCTTAGTTGCCAACTCGATCATAGATATCAAAGAACTGAAAGCGGCGAAAGTCAATCCTAAGAAAAATAGAATAGAGAAAATTCCTCCTCCACTCATGGTCGCAAACAATCTTGGCATCCAGATGAAAGTTAAACCGGTTGAAGCCGGACCTGAAGTTTTCATTACATCAAGAATTTCTGCATTAGACATCGTTGCACCAAGCGTACCAAACACGGTAGAGAAAATGATTATAGCAGAAACAATGGAAACCATATTGTTTCCAATTCCGGTCTGAAAAGCACTGACCGTTACATTATCCTGCTTTCTCATGTAAGTAGCATATGTCAGTATCAATCCCCATGCTGCTCCGGTATCCCAGGCATTTTGGGTTAAAGCTTCCAACCATAAATTGGGATTTTTCAAATCACTCCAATCAGGAGTAAATAAATATGAAATACCAGCTCCGCTTCCCTCAATAGTTAGAGCTTTTACCAACGAGATCACCAATACCACCAAAAGTGAGGGAATTAGGAATTTATTGACCTTCTCTATGGATTTTATCCCTTTCAGAACAATATAGCCACCTAATAGCATCACCGTTGCATGAGTCAGGATCGGCCAGTTAGAAGCCTGAAAGTTATTCCAGATTCCCAATGCCTGATCTGCAGTTTCAGGAAGAGGTGCAAACAAAGCTTGTGATAAGTAATACAAACACCATCCTGCTACCACGCTGTAATAGAACATAATTGCCGTGGCAACGAAACCTATGAAGCCACCCATCCATCCTTTTTTCTCACCGATTAGATCAGCAAAAGACTGAACTACACTTTTCCGACTGTGTCTACCTATTCCATATTCTGCAATAATTAAAGGAATGGACCACATGAATAAGAAAATAGCCCAGGCTATCAAGAAAGCACCTGCACCATCTTCCCCTCCGTTTTGTGCTGCTATTCTAGGGAATCGCCAGATATTACCTGTACCGACAGCAATTCCAAGAACACTCAGAATCATGCCTAATTTGGAGGAAAAAACTTGTTTCGGTTCGCTCATTTTAAAAAATAATGTTAATTGAAAAAATACATGTTTAAAGTAGCCGTTTCTTCACCTGAAGATTATTATCTTCGTGGTTTCTATATTTTGAATAGAACAAGGCTATGCCTATAATTGCAAGCCAAGCATAACGGTAATAAACGACTATCCAAAAAACAATTTCTTAAGAAAATTTTCGATGTTTTCAGATCATAAAACAACCAATAAGTACCTCGCTTTATTCACTTTCTTTACTTCGTTAATCATTTACTGCCTTACACTTGCACCCACTGCCAGTTTTTGGGATGCAGGCGAATTCATTGCTGTTGCGCACGGATTGCAGGTAAACCATCCTCCGGGAGCTCCCTTTTACTCTATTCTTGGTAGAATTTTCTCCATGTTTATGCCTACAGAATATGTTGCTGTGAGCATAAACTTCATCAGTGCTCTTGCATCTGCACTAACTATCATGCTCCTATATCTGATCATTGTTCGATTGGTAAGAGAATGGAAAGGTGATGTCTCAGAATTCAGTCTGATGGACAAAATTGGAATGTACGGTGGAGCTTTAGTTGGCGCGCTAACATTTGCAGTATCAGATACATTCTGGTTTAACGCTGTGGAAGCAGAAGTGTACGCACTTTCGATGTTCTTTACGGCAATTGTAGTCTGGCTCGCATTAAAATGGTCGGAACGTCATGAGGACCCTTATAACGAAAAGTGGCTTGTTTTGATCGCATATATGTTTGGATTAGCCATTGGAGTTCACCTGTTGAATTTGCTTGCACTCTTCTTTGTAGCTCTCATTATTTATTTCAAGAAGAAAGATTTCACTTATATGTCGTTTGGCATAATGGGAATCTTGGCAGTTACCTCCTTTTTTGTGATTTATCCCGCTACTATAAAATGGATACCGGACTGGTCGTCCAAAGTTGGAGGCGCCACTTATGGTCTGATCAATCCTCTCGTATTCATCTTTTTAATAATGCTTGCGGTAGCCTGGGGAGTTTGGTATACCCATAAAAAGAAATATCGCCTGGCAAATATTGCGATCATCAGTTACGCTATGATCTTGATGGGTTTCTCTTCCTACTCCGTAATTATGATCCGATCTATTGCTGATCCTCCCATTGATGAGAATGATCCTGAAACTGTGGAAGCTTTTGTAAAGTACCTGAACAGAGATCAATATGGTGATACACCTATCCTGAAAGGAAATAATTATGACGACGCCACCGGACAAATAACGCGTGGAACTGAAAATGAAGAGCTTTTTCCACGACGTCACTCCCAAGATCCTCGTCATATTGAATATTATGGGAGATATGACAGCGACTGGGATTTCTTCTGGAATTACCAGGTCGTGCACATGTATGTAAGATATTTTAACTGGAATTTTATAGGCCGGGCTTCAGATATACAGGACACCGGTTGGCAATCCGGTTTTTCAGCTCCGAAATATCCGAGTAATAAAGCAAGTAACTCCTACTTCTACATTCCTTTTCTGCTTGGACTATTTGGACTCATATATCACTTTTCCACGGATAAGAAACGGGCTTTTGCCGTACTCTCCTTGTTTGTGGTAACGGGGCTGGCAGTAATTTTCTATCTAAATCAGCCACCCTATCAACCCAGGGAGCGAGATTATGCCTATGTCGGTTCCTTTTTTGCATTTTCAATTTGGATTGGAATTGGTGTAACCGGATTGGTTGATCTGATCAAGTCCTTTATCAAAGAAAATTCAATGGCGGCATATGCTGTAATCGGATTGTGCTTGCTGGCATCCCCTGTTTGGATGGGATATCAGAACTGGGATGACCATGACAGAAGTGACCGCTACGTTGCTCCTGATTACGCTAAAAACCTTTTGAACTCCTTAGCGCCCAATGCATTGGTATTCACCAACGGTGATAACGATACCTTCCCTCTTTGGTATGCTCAGGAAGTGGAAGGCGTTAGAACAGACGTTCGTATTGTTTGTTTGAGTCTTTTAAATACAGATTGGTACATCAAGCAGTTAAGAGACCAGTGGTCACATGAGTCCGCTCCTCTCCCAATCGATTTAACAGATGATGAAGTTGAACAAATTACTTCAGGCATTTCCCGATGGCTACCACAGGATATAACCATCCCTGTGGATAAAGAACTGCTGAGAAGGGCATTTTCGGAAGACACTGATTACAAAGAAGCTATAGGTGTTGCAGGTAGTGAAGTTCCTATCTTACAATCAGGTACTGATTACGAAATCCCAGTTGACTCATTGGATGATGTAGTTAGCTGGAGACTTGCGGGAAGATATTATGGCAAAGATCAGGAAGGAAATGACATCAGATATCTTCAAATTCAGGATAGATTAATTCTTGAAATACTTGAAAGCAATAACTGGTTACGTCCTGTGTATTTTGCTAACACAGTGTCCGGCGAGAGCCAACTTAATCTTCAGGATTATTTCCGTACTGAAGGGAAAGCATATCGTGTGATCCCTAAGAAAATGGAAGCAGAAGTTGGAAATGCATATATAGATGCTGAGATTCATGCCAGAAGGTTTCGTGACTTTAGTCACCGCGAATGGGGAAATCCGGATGTGTATTTAGATGAAAATATCCGCCGTATGATGGGTAATTACCGTTATAATTATCTGCAACTGGCAGAAAAGTTCATACTTCAAAATCAACCTGACAGTGCTCTGTATTGGTTGGAGCATGGAGAAAGAGTAGTACCTCTTCGTGAAGACGAAGAAGTGAGTACGATCATTGCTCTTTACGCAAACAGATATGCTCAATTAGGTAAAACTGAAGATGCTTTACGTTTGTTAGATTTTTCTCTGGATGGATATGTTAAAAAGCTGGATACAGAATTTGACAGGTTCCAAAACATTCAAAATGAGCTTACTGAGATATCTGCTCAATATGAGCAAGCAAGAAGAAATGCTGATATCAAAGCGCAAAGAACTTTAACTCAACGTAATAACACATTAGTTCAACAAGCCAGAAGTATTTCTCAAAATATAATGAGAGAACGTCAGGCATTGATAATTGTACAGTATGTATATTTCAGAGCCGGTAATGACGAACAAGGTCTGCAGATTGCTGAAGAGACAAATGCTAAGTTTGAAGGCTCTCAAATACCTTTAATTCCTAAAAACCGGGAAGAAAGTATTCGAACAGGAACTCAATTCGGTTTAAATTAACCATCTATTTATAGTTAGCTCTCAGTATTGTATATTCTGAGAGCTAAAATTTTATATCATGATCCATCAATTTACAGCAGAAAATATTTCAACTATCGGAAAGGTACTTGGAGCTACACCAAAACCCTTAGGAAAAGATGTATTCAGAATTGAAGTAAAGAACGAAGAAGAGAACCGAAAGCTCGCTCTCGAAATTCATCTGGGATTAGATGTTAATGGCGAAGAAATGAACATGGTCTCTGTTTATGCATATAACACATTTCTTCAGCTTCATAACTGCACCGCTTTTGTTGCAAGCGATATGCTCCAACAAGTTACCTTTTTTGGAAAATCAGGTGAAAAAACATCCGGTTTGATAGTAGAAAAGGCTGCCGGTTGTAGCCTCTATGCTAATGTAGATGAAAGTTTACTTACGGGAGACTTCACTCAACTTCCGGAAGATATGATGATGTGTGGCATTGCATTATCGCTCACAGAATCAATGGATGATGACTTCAGCTTTTAACTGCTGATTGTGGCTGAGACCTACCCTCTTCAAATATTCAATACTACAGATATCGATTTGCCTTGCAAAGAAATCGATTGCAGAAAAGTATTCGAGTTTGTTGCTCAACATGAAAAAGTGATCTTTGAAATGGTTGAGCTTGCTTATGTTGATGAACAAGAGATCGTAAGAATTAACAAAGAGTTTCTGAAGCGGGATTATGTAACTGACATTATTTCGTTCCGCTACGATGAGGACGATTCTAATACCGAGATCGAAGGCACATTATATTGTTGCCTGTCAAGAATAATAGATCAGGCTAAGGAGTTTAACCAAACTTCAGAAAAGGAATGCCTCAGAATATTAATTCATGGTTTACTTCACCTTATTGGATATGAAGATCAGTCTGAAGCAGAAAAAGAGGAAATGACCAATTTAGAAAATCTGTATTTATCTATGTTTTACGAGTAACCTAAGCCTCTTTCACTCGTAGCAGTGCCAAAACTAATAGTATGGCTGAACAACAAGAAAAAAATATCATTACTGAGCGCACTAAAGAATACGGAAAGCAATTTTGGGGCATTCTTCAAAAGCAGATCGAAAAACAAACTGATAGTGAGCAAGATCCGGTTTCCAGAATAAGCCCTCCTAAAAAGGAAGGGAAATACAAGATCCTGCTTAAACTTCTATTCCTCTTCCCACTGCTGCTGATCGGTACATTTATTACTTCCTTTTATTGGGATTTTAATGGAGTTCAAACAACTCTATTTGGTTTTAATGTAGAGTTTGAAGGTTTGATGAGAATACTTTCCATAAGTGGGTTGATTGGATTCCTTACCAACTGGCTTGCCATTACAATGCTTTTTCGTCCGGCTAAACGAAGACCCATTTTTGGTCAGGGCTTGGTTCCTGCTCAAAAAGACAGAATTGCCTTTCGCTTAGCTGCTGCTGTATCTGAAGATCTTATTAATCCTGATATCATTAAGCAAAAAATTCAGGAATCGAATGCTATATCAAAATACAGAGCTCAGGCAACAGAATATATCAGAGAAGTAATTGACGATCCTGAATTCAGAACTGATCTGAAAGCTCTAGCTGTAAACTATGTAGATGAAATGGTAGCTCAGCCCGAAGTGAGAGCCAATATTGCAGAATCGATTATTCATCAAATTGAGAATAATATAGAAGAGAATTCCTTCGAAAAAGTAGCACTAAAGGCTTATAGTTTCATCAAAGGACAGGAAATGCAATCTTTAGTAGAAGACGCTCTAACTAAGCTTCCGGGCGGCGTGGAAAAAGGTTTAGATAAATTAGACAGTTTTCTGGATACACTTCCTGATAAAATAGAAGCAAACAGCTCAACCATTGAAAACATTGTTACCTCTCTCCTATACAAGCTTATCAATCAATTGGATGTTCACGCTTTGGTTGAGGACAACCTAAGGGAATACGATGAACAGCGATTGGAAAAGCTGATTAAAAATGCCAGTAACGATCAACTTCAGTATATCCAGTATTTAGGAGCCGTGCTTGGAACACTTGGAGGATTCATAATCTGGAAACCAATTGGTAGCCTTGTCTTGTTGGTGCTTATAATTTCAATTACCTTAGGATTAGATATTTTACTCCATTGGATCAAAAACAGAGATTCAATAGTTAACTAACTAACAATCTTTAGGGAATATGAAAAAAGCTCATTTAGTGCTCTTTGCGGTATCTTTCTTGGTTGCTGCATGCTCTTCAACCGGTAATACAATTGACAACTCACCACCTGAAGCTGATGAACCTGTTTCAGAGGTAATCGAAACCCCTAGAACCGCACCAACTGATTGGCATCATCTATCTTCAGATTCAGAATATACAGGAGCAGGAACGGAAAAAACTTACTCCGAGATCCTGGGCAATAAAACTCCTTCAAAAAAAGTAATTGTAGCCATCATTGATTCAGGTACTGATATTGAACATGAAGATTTGGCGGGAAATATATGGGTCAATGAAGATGAAATTCCCGGAAATGGCATTGATGATGATGAAAACGGTTATGTTGACGATGTTCATGGCTGGAATTTTATAGGTGGAAAAGATGGGAATAATGTAGACAAAGACACTTATGAGCTCACCAGAGTCTATTTAAAGTTAAGAGACAAGTTTAAAGGCAAAAGTTCTTCAGACTTTTCTCCTCAGGAAAAAGAAGAGTATCAGTATTATCAAACTATAAAAGCAGAATTTGATGAAAAAAGAGCTGAGGCAAAAACCAGCTTTGAAAATCTTCAAAATGTAAAGAATGCTATTGATGGTGCTAAAAATATTTTCAAAGTAAGCTCCATCGACTCTGTCTCAAATAAAGAACTGGAACCGAATTACAATGACGGAGCTTATCGTAAACAGGCAAAACAGATCATTAAATATTTTCGCGATCTGGATGTAACTGAAGAAGACATCAATGACGCCTACAAACAATTCGATAAGATGTATAACTACGCCTACAATCCGGATTTTGATCCCAGAGATATTGTAGGTGATGATTTTGAAGATCTTGAAAACAGATTTTACGGAAATAATGATGTGGAAGGTCCCCGAAGTGACCATGGTTCTCATGTAGCCGGAATTGTAGGCGCTATCAGAAATAATGACCTCGGAATGAATGGAATAGCGGACTATGTTTCATTAATGATCGTCAGAACAGTTCCTGATGGAGATGAAAGAGATAAAGACGTTGCGAATGCAATTCGATATGCAGTTGAAAACGGAGCTGATATTATCAATATGAGCTTTGGTAAAGCCTACTCCCCTCGAAAGTTTTATGTGGATGAAGCCTTTAAATTTGCTGATGAAAATGATGTTCTATTAGTTACAGGATCCGGAAACTCAGCAGAGAACATTGACAGCACAATCAGCTATCCAAATAAATTTTATGAAGATGGTGGGATGATGAAAAACTTTCTTTCTGTTGGAGCTTCATCCTGGATGGGAGATTCTTTATTAGCTGCTGACTTCAGTAATTACGGAATGCGTGTTGATCTATTTGCTCCCGGGGTTGATATCTACTCAGCAACACCCAATGATACTTATGAATCATTTGACGGAACCAGCATGGCAAGTCCTGCCGTTGCCGGTGCAGCCGCTTTGTTGATGGCATACTATCCAAATCTATCAGCACATGATGTAAAAACGATTTTACTGGAAACGGTTACCAAACCTTCAAATGTGGTGTACAAACCCGGAAGTGATCAGGCGGTCTCTTTTTCCTCACTTTCTTCTACGGGAGGAATTTTAAATATATTTGAAGCGTTTAAACTGGCAGAGATTAAATCATCAGGATCGAATTAATTGAGTTCAACGCTTTCAAATTATGATGCCTTTGTTATTGGTTCGGGTCCGAATGGATTAGCTGCTGCTATTGCGTTGGCACAACAAGGTTTGAAAGTTAAAATTTTTGAAGCAAAAGATACTGTTGGCGGTGGAACCCGAACTCAGGAACTGATGGAATCCGGTTTTAAACATGATATTTGTTCAGCCGTACATCCAACCGCCCTTTCATCTCCCTTTTTTAAAAGCTTACCTTTAAAAGATTATGGTCTTGAATGGATTCATCCCGATTTTCCTGTTGCCCATCCTCTTGATAATGGTGAAGCAGTTATCGCTGAAAAGTCTTTTGAGAACACTTTAGAACGTCTTGGAGCTGATTCAAAAAACTATCGAAAGCTTTTCAAAGATTTTATAGATTCATGGGAATATCTCTCAAAAGATCTTTTCGGAACACTCAGAATACCTAACCACCCCCTGGCGATGATGAGATTTGGTTGGTATGGAATGTTTTCTTCCAACTTACTCTCCAATAGTTTTTTTAAACTGGAACAGACAAAAGCTTACTTTGCGGGTTTGGCTGCACATAGTATTTTACCTTTAGAAAATGCTTTTACAGCTTCTTTTGGCTTAGTTTTAGGTACAACTGTTCATTCTGTGGGATGGCCTATTGCTAAAAATGGTTCCCACTCTATCACGAAAGCTCTTGCAGGATTTTTTCAATTTTTGGGTGGTGAGATCGAACTGAATACTCATATTCAATCTTTAGATGAATTCCCTTCTGACAAGCCGATCCTTTTTGACCTTACTCCTCAACAAGTGATCACAATTGCAGATAATAAAATCCCTGATTCATTAAAAGACAAACTGCTTAGATTTAATTATGGTCCGGGGGCTTTCAAAGTTGATTTCGCCCTTTCAGAGCCTGTCCCTTGGTTAAATGAAGACTGCAAAAAAGCAGGCACTCTTCATCTAGGAGGTTCCATGAAGGAAATATCCCATTCTGAGAAAGAAGTTTGGAAAGGTATCCATTCCGAAAAACCCTATGTACTTGTATCTCAACCCTCTTTATTTGATGAAAGCAGAGCACCGGAAGGAAAACATGTGCTTTGGAGTTATTGTCATGTTCCAAATGGAAGTACTGAAAATATGGAAGAACGGATCATCAACCAGATTGAAAGATATGCACCGGGATTCAGAGATATAATCATTTCAACATCCACAATGAACGCAATGGATTTTGAAAAATACAACCCGAATTATATTGGTGGAGATATTAACGGTGGAGCTCAAAATTTAAAGCAATTATTTGGTCGACCTTTATTAAAATGGGATCCTTATAAACTTCCTGTTGATCATCTATATATTTGTTCATCATCTACCCCACCGGGTGGCGGAGTTCATGGGATGTCTGGTTTTAATGCCGCCAGATCTGTTCTTAAAAATGAATTTGGAATAAAACTCACCTTGTAGCTTAACATTCCTTATTTTTGACCTATGTTTAAAGCGCTTCGGTTTTTGGCCGGTACATTTACATCTTCTGATTCTAATAAATATCCAACTACGCTATCAAAGAAATGGGCAGTAGTGTCTGGGATTATTGCAGTTTTAGTTTCTATTCCAATTCTTTCGGTTCTCTCCTCATTCTTTGTTTCCTCGGGTGAGATATGGAGTCATTTAGCTTCTACTGTACTTGGAGACTACATAACCAATTCTCTTTTGTTAATTGTAGGAGTTTCTTCAGGAGTGGTTCTTCTTGGCGTCACTCTGGCATGGATCATTACCATGTGCAGTTTTCCGGGACAAAAGTATTTTGAATGGGCTGCGGTTCTTCCTTTTTCGATCCCCGCTTATTTATTGGCTTATATTTATACAGATTTCTTTGGAATAACCGGCACCTTACAAACGGCTATTCGTTCTACTTTTGATCTAGGTATCGGTGAATTTGTTCTGCCTGAAATCCGGTCTGTATGGGGTGCTATTTTAATTATGATATTGGCATTCTATCCATATGTTTATATGCTAGCGCGTTCTGCTTTTCTGAATCAATCTGTATCTCTTTTTGAAGCGAGCAGAATTATGGGTTATACCACTACTCAAAGCTTTTTTAAGATTGCGCTGCCTCTCGCCAGACCGGGAATCGCGGCGGGTTTAGCGTTAGCTTTAATGGAAACACTGAATGACTTCGGAACCGTACAATACTTTGGTGTACAAACATTTACAACAGGCATATATAGAACTTGGTTCGGTCTTGGAGAACGTCCAGCAGCAGCTCAGCTTGCCGGATTCTTATTACTTTTTATTGTTGTTCTGATATTACTCGAACGTTGGTCAAGGTCCAGAATTAAAGACCAGACCAACGCTACAAATCGTTTTAAAAGAATTCAAAGATTTGATCTGACGGGATTCAAAAAATGGGGAGCGTTTTTAGTGTGTGCCATTCCCGTTTTTTTAGGGTTCATTCTTCCCGTTGCGCTTTTGTTGTCCATGTTCTTTAATAATATAGATTCGGTAAATACACGGTTCTTATTATACTCATTGAATACACTTAGCGTTGCAGCCATTGCCGGACTTATTACAGTATCTGTTGCATTACTGATGGCATATTCATCCCGGCTTAATCCATCAAAATTGGTAAAAGGTCTAAATCAATTCGGTGCTCTGGGTTATGCTATTCCCGGGTCTGTGATAGCGGTTGGTGTTCTTATCCCCTTTGGTTGGCTTGATAATACCATTGATTCGTTTGCACGATCTAATTTTCAGGTTTCAACCGGATTACTGTTGAGTGGAACTCTGTTTGCAATGATCTTCGCCTATGTGGTTCGGTTTCTTTCTGTTTCTTACAATGGAATCAATTCCAGTTTACAGAAAATTTCTCCTAGTGTTGATGAAGCTTCCAGAGGAATGGGATATTCTTTCTCCCAGATCCTGAGGAAAATTCATATTCCCATGCTTTCCGGAGGATTACTTTCTGCTTTCTTATTGGTTTTTGTAGATGTGATGAAAGAACTGCCTGCTACCATTATCATTCGACCGTTTAACTTCGATACACTAGCTGTACAGGTCTATCGTCTTGCATCTGATGAAAGACTGGGTGAATCAGCCGGAGCAGCTCTAGCGATCGTTTTGGTGGGTATTATTCCTGTGATACTCCTCAGTAAGACCATTACCCGCTCCAGGAAAACTGAAGAGCATTAGATTCTGTTTTTAACACTCTCATTCCTCATACAAGGATATAGTTAAGCAACTGGACTTTAATATTCAGGACTGAAGTCCTTACTTGTTTATGTTCTTTTTATAATCCCGTACATATGCTAGCAAGGGATTTATCCCTGCTATTCATATTTCTGTTTTTTAGGAAGAAACAATTTAGACATCAAATAAAAAAGCACCCATACATAGTACAGATGCTTTAAAATACAATTTAAAAGTCAGCCGAAATCAGCGGTCTTACTTCCACCCTGCTCTGTCCATAATTCTGATAGCTTCAGGATTGTTTTTTCCCAGAGCTGAAACATTCATTTCATCCGCTTTAAACTCACCAAATCCTTGAAGAACAGGATTCCAGGTCGCATCATCGTTAACAGGATATTCATTGTTATCAACTGTCAGGTAACTTTGAGAAGTCTCGTTAGTAAGATATTCCATGAACTTAATGGCATTATCTCTGTTTGGAGCATCTTTCAGTACACCTGCTACACTTATATTTACATGAGCACCACGACCTACTTCACTTTGATTTGGGAATACAAGCTGAACACTTTTGGCAATTTCCTGATTCTCTTCATCACCGGTAAGCATCATAGCCAGATAGTAATGATTTACAATTGCAGCATCACAAACACCTGCAGAAACAGCTCTAATTTGATCTCTGTCTCCACCTTGGGGCGCACGAGCCATATTATTTACAATTCCTGTAGCCCACGCTTCAGCTGCTTCAACACCATTAGACTCGATGATAGAAGCCATTAATGACTGATTGTAAATGTTATTAGATGAACGGATACAAACTCTTCCTTTCCAGTCTTCAGTTGCAAGATCTTCATAAGTCAAAGACTCAGGATTAGCTACATTTGCAGGATTAATCACAATAGCTCTTACTCTTTTTGAGATTCCGTACCACAGTCCATCAGGATGTCTTAATGAACTCGGGATTCTTTCGTTAAGGATATCTGACTCAATAGAACCTAAAATTCCTGCCTCTTCTGCTCTCCAAACTCGTCCTGCATCAACAGTTACCAAAATATCTGCCGGAGAATTAACGCCTTCACTTTTGATTCGTTCGATCAGTCCGTCTGAACCACCTTCAATCAGATTAACCTTAATTCCGGTTTCCTCAGTGAAATCAGTATACAATGCCTGATCGGTCTCATAATGGCGGGCTGAATAAATGTTTACTTCCTTAGGTTGACTACAAGCTGATAGTACTAAAACAACACCAGCAGCAATTAGCGATAAATATTTCATTAGTTAGTTTTTGATTTAGCTTTTAAGTTCTGTCAAAAATAACATTATTTAGAGAGAATCTAAATAGAGAATTGAGATTATTCTGTTTTAAAATGTGAAAAGCTGTTAGACTTGTGAATTTAAATAAGTCTTTTGGCGATCATTAAAAGACTCGAATGGCTCTTACATGTAGAAGTCAGATTAATTACTTTTATAAATTGTCCTGTTTATAACCCAAATGATTTTCAAAAAAGCTTCCGCCTACACCGACCTTTAGAATTATTGGCGAGCCAAGAACGCAATGAAATCGACGGCTCCAAAGGAGCAATCATTACACTCAGGATGATTTGTGAATAGGCATCATACGAACGAAGACCTTTTGTAATGATTAGTCGATGTAATGAAGTTCGCGCCAAAAATTCTTGTCGGGAGTTTTTGGTACTTTTGTCGGCACAAAAGTACACGAAACCACGAATTGAACCCTGCAAACACTCAAAGCTTAGAATACGGGCACCTACTTTTGTCTTGATACAAAAGTAGCAAAAGATCAAGCCGAAGTATTTAAGACGGGTTCACTGATCCTGCGCTGAATAATCCTAAAGGTCTTCGTTCGATCTGATACATTTCTACACTCTTCACCTGAAAGGATTATTCCTGCTTCGCAGACGCATCCGGATCACGCTCTCTTCTCCGTCTTAAATACTAAGGGCAAACTTTTCTAGAACTATCACTCCTAAACTGTCAAGTAATTATCTAACATCTACAGGGATGACCCTCTAAAAAAAACCCTACTTATGATTCTCCGGATCCAGAAACCTCAAGGTTTCCCAGCGGTACATACCTGAATTGTGTCCATCAGCCCAGGTTATCTGGATGGCATGATTCCCAACCTGCTGAATATCTTTAATATCAATTTTAGAAGGATTTTCAACAAAGAACATCTTGGGCTCAAATTCATTCATATGCGCATGCCCTCCCCTGCACATCACGCAAGGACAGTTTTTTCGAAGCCCAAAAAGAGGATAAACTGATTTTACTCCATCCGACCATTCTATTTCCAGAACTTGATCATTGTTGCTAACTTCTATACCCGTAGGTTGAACTGAATTTTCCATACTCAAAATTAAGAAATGATCTGGACTATTATCTCAGCAGTTTTAGTTTTATTCGTTAGTATCTGGCTGGGTGAAAAACGATTTATCAAGCTCGAACAAATATCAATACGTCGCTTTCTTTTTGCCGGTATTATAGGAATGGCATTATTTCTGGTGCTAAGATATCTAAATAATCTGGGATATTTTCCTCAACCTGTCGGTGCAGCCTTCATGACCAACTGTTATTCTTCGTTCTCGGGATTCTTTCTTGGCGCTGCTTATGCTCAGTATAAAATGAAAAAAGAACTTGGGGATATTGATTATGTGAACACTGCTTTTATTTCTGATCTGCTACCAAATCTTCTAGCATTGACCATTATAATCCTAGGAATCGCACGGACTTCTATTTTCAGCGAGTTGCCCGTTTCGCCTATTCGAATGTCATCCGGTATTTCATTGATTGCTGTTGGAATTTATGCCATAACTCTGAAAGTGACACCGGAACTTCGAAAAAAAGGGTTTGTAATACTGGACAGAGAAATTCCCTGGAAAGATCTTATTTCGTACAATTGGTATCAGGAGCAGGTAATTGAGCTCGAGTTTAAATACAAAGATCAGATTCGTATTCATCGTAGCGTAGTTGCTCCGGAAGATGAAAAAGAAGTGGAAAAATTACTGTCTAAAAAAATGATCGAAAAGATGGAAAAAGAAGCTGATAGCTGATAGCTGATAGCTGATAGCTGATAGCTGATAGCTGATAGCTGATAGCTGATAGCTGATAAAAAATAACTAAATTACATCAAAACAAACTAAACGTAAGAACATGGCCTCATTCGATATAGTAAATGAAGTAAACACTCAGGAAGTAGATAACGCGATCAATAATACGCTGAAAGAAATCTCAACACGCTACGATTTCAGAGGACTGCATACCGAAGTAACCTTCCACAGCAAAGAAAACAGGATCCATCTTGTAGCGGCAGAAAGCATGAAAATGAAAGCCGTTCAGGAAATGTTGATCAAGAACTTCATTAAAAGAGGTGTCGATTCTAAAGTACTGGATTTTGGAACTGAAGAAGGGACTTCTCAAGGTCATTTGAAAATGGATGTAACTCTGAAAGAAGGAATTGACAGAGAAACTGCAAAAAAGATCGTTAAAGAGATCAAAGACCTGAAGATGAAAGTGCAGCCTCAGATTCAGGACGATCAGGTTCGAGTAAACGGCAAAAAAATAGACGATCTGCAAGCAGTGATCCAACATCTGAAACGCAAAGACATGGGCGTTCCATTACAATTCACGAATATGAAGTAACTGAATTAAGAATGTAGAATTAAGGATTAAGAATTAGCCGTAGTACTACGCCAATTCTTAATTTTGAATTCTTAATTCTACATTCTCTCCCATTCAACCATAATACACTTATTCTTTACATACGGTATTTGAGATTCTTCAGCGATCTGCTCAGCTTCATCAGAGGAAACATCTAATTGAGTCCAAATAACTGCTTTTTGGCCGGTTTTCTTGTTCCATTCCAGAACTTCTTCAACAACACCTGCCGTATGTTCATTAGCTCTAAAGACGTCAACAATGTCTATAGTGGTCTCAGTGGGGATATCGTTCAACGCATCGTAACACTTTTCTCCAAGTATTTCATTTTCTGCAGGATTGACAGGAATTATCGTATAACCTCTCTCCTTCAGAAACTTGGCAATGTAATTGCTTGTTCTATGTTCACTGGCTGAACATCCAACGATTGCAATGGTTTTGGATTCGTTTAAAACTTCATTGATATCAGGCGTGTTCAGTGACATAAGCTAAGATTTTGGATTTCAAATACTATGTGTTCGATTCCTTATCTTTAAGCTCTTAATAATTATTATAATTCCAAAAGAAAGAAAATATTTTGTCAACTATTAAAGACGGTAGCACCGTAAAAGTTCATTATACAGGTCAACTAAAAGACGGATCTGTATTTGATTCATCCATCCAGAAAGATCCACTAGAATTCACAATGGGACAAGGACAATTGATCCCGGGTTTTGAGAAAGCAATTGAAGGTTTAGCCGTTGGTGATAAAACAACTGCTGAAATTCCTGCAGCTGAAGCTTATGGAGAGCCAAATCCACAAATGGTTGTGGAAGTAGAAAAAGCTCAGCTTCCTGAAGACCTTGAGCCTGAAGTTGGTGTTCAACTTCAATTGAACCAGCCGGACGGACAAGCAATTCCGGTTCAGATCACAGCTGTAAACGAAGAAAAAGTTACACTTGATGCTAACCACCCGCTTGCAGGACAAGATCTTACCTTCGAAATCGAAGTAGTAGAGATCGCATAATTTCACTCTCAAAAAGGCTGTGAAATAAACTCACAGCCTTTTTTATATCTTATAATTACTATGGCTGACTTTTCTCAAAAATCCACAATTTCTATAACCTGTCCAAAATTAATGACTCCATATCTTCGGAAGGAAGTTGAAGATCTTGGATTCAAAGTTGATCATGAACGTCTTGCAGGGCTTGAAATCACAGGTTCTTTAAATGATTGTATGAAATTGAATCTGTGTTTAAGTACGGCTCACAGAGTTCATTTTTTACTGAAGAAATTTGAGGCACATAATGCAGATCAACTGCATGAGAAATTAGTAAGTATTCCGTGGGAAGAGTACATCGATAGAAGCGGATATGTGAGTGTTACTTCGTTCATCAAGAATAAAACGATTGATAACACCCAGTTTGCTCAATTGAAGGTAAAAGACGCCATTGTTGATAGAATCAGACAAGAAACAGGTGCAAGACCCGATTCCGGTTCTGATCTGAATCACACAGTAGTTTTTCTGTTCTGGAAAAATGAAGAAGCCATGGTTTATCTTGATACATCAGGAGAATCTATTTCACGCCGTGGGTACAGAGTTCAAAATCATACAGCTCCCATGCAGGAAACTTTGGCTGCGACTATTGTTCAGGCAAGCAAGTGGGAACCGGGACAACATTTTGTTAATCCGATGTGTGGTAGCGGAACCATTGCTATTGAAGCTGCGCTCAAAGCGTTAAATAAACCGACAGGACTGCTTCGTCCTAATTACGGCATCAAACATATACTTGGCTTTGATGTAGGAGAATGGAACAGTTTACGAACCGATCTTAAATATCAGGGAAATAAAGATTTTGAAGGTCGAATTTTGGCTACCGATCATGATCGCCGAGCCATTCAAGCTGCACAGAAAAATGCTAAAACTGCCGGAGTTGATCATTTGATCGAATTCAAGGTATGTGATTTCAGAGAAACAGAAATTCCTTATGGAGATGGAGTTGTTGTCATGAACCCACCGTATGGAGAACGCATCGGTCACGATCAGCAACTGGAAAGTTTATACACCGCCATTGGTGATTTCTTCAAACAAGATTGCAGTGGAAAATGGGGTTATGTCTTCACCGGAAACTTCGATCTAGCCAAAAAAGTAGGCTTAAGAACCAATCAACGTATTGAACTGTATAATTCTACTATTGAGTGCAGGTTATTGGAATATGAGTTGTATTGAAGCTCAGTCATCCTGATCCCGAAGTATTGTGAAGAAGGATCTGCAAAAATATTAACTACCTCTCTTCTATCAAGATTGACTAATTCCATATTTCAACTTATATGGAGATATGAATAGACTGATAATTTTATTTCTTGCGTTATTCTTCTTTAACGGCTGTAGTTGTTCAGTTGAGAACGGTGCTTTTGCCGGAGAATGGTATGTTGTTGGAATGGGAGAAGAGTATAAACATTGGACTATACAAAAAAATAATAAAGTAACTATACGAAATCGTTTTGGTGAGATAACAGATGAATATGTCTTAAAAGATCGCTTTTTAGATAGAGTCTTTGATGAAATACCCAATTATTATTTAGTTTCATCAGACAAGAAAGATACCATCGGAACGACATGGGTTGAAATTCCAACTAAAGAATATAAAATTCCCAAAGATACTATACGCTTCTACCATTCATTCGTAATGGTTAGAAATAAGAAACCACCTCAAACTCATCTATCAAAAAAAGAGATTGTAGAGTTCTTAGATGATTCATATTGGCAATACACCAAAGACAGCACAAAAGTCGAGTTATTCTTAACAGATTCATTATTAGAAAATCAAAAAAAGAGAGCTTATATAAACATATCTGGTTGTCTTGATTATTCGTCAAGAAATGAAGAATGGTATGTAGATACACTCACAAATAACATCGTTTTAACTCATACAGTCCATTATTCTGAAGATTTATTTTTGGTAAAAGAGATTAGCAATGATAAAATTAAAGTTGATCGTGATGATATATATTGGTTTGATAAAAACTTAGTTATTAAAAAAACTGAACCCTGGAACTTGAATAAATTCACACCTTCTGAAGAGTTTGTAAGGAGTCGCTCAACGCCTGCTTGTAGATAATAACTAGCAAGCCTATACTGCTCGAAATCGTTTTTATATAAAACTAAAAAATCACTATCAATCATTTATTGCCGTATTCCAGAGATCTGGATTGATTTCAAGGCATATACAAATCCGCCGGACGTAAACGTCCTACTAGCTAACACTCTTCAATTTAGACGTTAAATCAGAAAAGCCTTCAGGCTCGGCGAAAAGGCTTTTGTTAGACTTTTAGAATCTAAACTACTTCAAGTGTCTCGCTTGGTCGATTCTAAAATCAAGCTTATTTGACTAATCCGGGATTAAAATTGAATTGTGCAGATCCTTCGGAGGTATCCTCAGGATGACTATTAGTCTTATTCAAAATCAAGACTCCTCACTCCTCACTCCTCACTCCTCACTCCTCACTCCTCACTCCTCACTAATAACATTTTACTTCCTTTTCTCTTTCTCTGTTTTATATTCCAAGAACTAACTATTCAAAACTAACTTCCGGAATATGAAAATGACCAGAATTGCCTTTCTATTTGTCCTTGTTGCATTTATTGCCTGTCAACCATCTCAATCTAAATTTGAGCAATTAGGTTTAGAAGAAGCCACTATTGATGAACTTCACGAAAATTACATGAATGGCACTTACACAGCTAAAGATGTTGTTGAAGCATATCTGGAACGTATCGATCAATACGATCAAAACGGACCTGAGATCAATTCTGTGATCACCATTAACCCGGATGCTATTGCCATTGCTGAGGAATTAGATAAACAAATGGCAGAGGGAAATACGGTTGGAGCTTTGCACGGTATTCCGGTCTTACTCAAAGACAATATCGATACCGAAGATAAAATGGCAAACACCGCCGGTTCCAGAGTCATGGAAGGATCTATGCCTGTGCAAGACGCTTACATTGTGCAAAAACTTCGTGAAAACGGAGCCATTATTCTGGGAAAAGCTAACCTAAGTGAATGGGCTAATTTCCATAGTAATAATTCGTCAAGTGGCTGGAGTGGTTTGGGTGGACAAACAAAAAACCCTTTTGATATAACAAGAAATCCTTGTGGTTCAAGTGCCGGTTCCGGAGCTTCAGTATCCGCAAACTTTGCTATGTTAGCTATTGGGACAGAAACAAATGGATCAATTACCTGCCCTTCTTCCGCAAATGGTGTTGTAGGAATAAAACCAACTGTAGGTTTACTGAGTCGTTCAGGAATCATTCCAATTTCAGAAACTCAAGATACCCCCGGACCAATGGCCCGAACTGTTACCGATGCAGCTATTATGCTTGGAACTATGGTCGGAGTTGATGAGCGCGATTCATACACTAATGAAAGCGAAGAGAAATTTCATTCTGATTACACACAGTTTCTGAAAACAGGAGCACTGCAAGGAAAAAGGCTCGGTCTTTATAAACCATCCATTGGCAGTGATCACAAAACGGATACATTGATGTACGAAACTATCCGATTTCTGGAAGAGCAAGGAGTTACCATTGTAGAAATCGACAGAATAGGAAATGTCTCGGGCCGGGATGGTTACAATGTTCTGCTTTATGAATTCAAGGATGGTATCAACAAATACTTGGAATCGCTTGGCGAAAATGCCACGGTTGCTGATCTGGAAGAGATCATCGAGAAAACATTAGCGGATCCTGTTGAAATGAAATTTGATCATGACATTTTGCTTCAGGCACAGAAAAAAGGCGATCTCGATACAGAGGAATACATTGAAGCCAGAGCAAACATGCTGAAAGCAGCTCGGGAAGATGGAATCGATAAAGTAATGGAAGAACACGATCTGGATGGTTTTATCGGGATTACCGGAGGACCAGCATGGAAAACAGATCATACTAACGGCGATAACTTTGGAACTTCGTCCAGCTCTCCTGCTGCCAGAGCCGGATATGCTGCGATAACTGTTCCGATGGGATTCATTGATGGTTTACCTGTTGGAATCACTTTCTTTGGCGGTGCCTGGATGGAACCTGAAATGATCGAGATGGCGTATTCTTTCGAACAACTAACCAACGTCAGGAAAGCCCCTGAGTTTAGAAATTATGAATTCTGATATTGTAAATATACGCCCGTTTGATAGTTCAGATATTCGTGAACTCGCTGTATTGTTAAACAACAAGAAGATCTGGGATCAAGTAAGGGATTACCTCCCTCATCCTTTTTCTGAAGCTGATGCAGAAGAATACATCCATGCCAAAGCGCATCAGAAACCGATCCTGACTTTTGCCATTGAATCACAGAATAAACTTGTTGGAAATATTTCTTTAAAGCCTCAGGAAGATATATACAGACATTCTGCAGAACTTGGTTACTGGATCGGGGAACCATATTGGGGAAATGGATTTGCTACCAAAGCAATTCAAAAAATCGTTAAATACGGTTTTGAAGAATTAAAACTAGCCCGTATCTACGCCACGGTAATGGAAGGAAACCCCGGATCAATGAAGGTGTTGATCAATTCAGGTTTTAAATCAGAAGGTGTTTCACAAAAAGGATTTATAAAGAATGAAGTGTATCTGGATGAGCACCGTTTTGGAATACTGAATCCCGGTTTTTTTTAATTAATCAGATTAATGTATTTTTAAACCTATAATCTTTTGAATGTCTTGCACTTAAAGCATTTTAGATGAAAAACCTCATACTACTTTTTATATTATTTTATCTGTCTTTAGCAATGCCGGCGTTATTACATGGACAAGGTCAGGGACCTGTTAAAAAATCGGTACATACTTTAGTTAAGCCGGACAATTCCCAAGATGGGAACAAGTATAGTATCTCCTACACATTCAAATCTTATAAATACCACGAAAGTGATGCTTACTTTGACCCCAGCTTGTTAAACAAAAGCAACTATCAAACCTACCAACATAAAGAATACATTGAAAATACCTTGATATTATTCATTGGCTGTAATCATGTAGAAAAAACAGATCGATATATATGCGAAAACTACCGGGCAAAACCTGAAACTAATGTTAGTATTGTCACTTCAGATTTTTGCAAAGTTATAGAAAAGGCAAATCAACAAACTAGTGATATAAAAAGCTTATATAATGCCAGCACTATTGTAAATGGTAATGTTATAGAATTTGAAGAAGCTTATTCAATAAATATATATAAAGAAGATCCTCTTAAACCTATTTGTTCTATATCCAATGATGCATTTAAAGCATCATTCGAAAAATTTAACGAAGAACAAATAAACAAATATTATGCTTCTCAAAACGAATGTACCTGTCAAGACCCAAATTAAGCTCTTTTAGTTGTTTACCAATCAAGTAAAGCTAAATGATCTATTGCTTTAGTGAAGCAAGTTATTGTATCATTGTCGGCTTAACATTCTAAAACCGACCAATGAAAACACTCCTGCTTCTATTTATTTCTATTCTCCTCCTTTCAACCGGTTCAATAGCCCAAACAGATTCTACTTTAGTAACTATACCGAATTATGTTAAATCAGGTTTTGGAGCTACCCTTACAGCAGGGTTTGGTTTGGGAGTAGAGAATAAAGAAATCTTTGAAACAGAAGATGGAGATGAATCTACTCTTAGTGCCGGTGGAGGGTTTTTCATAGGAACAGGCTTGTATTATATAACTGAAAAAAACATCAAATTCGGATCTACTTTTTATTATCAAGCCAGTGAACTTCGACCGCCATTGGAAAATGCCAGCTCTTCCTTCAAAAGACTTGTGATCACGCCGGAGATAAAATTCCCAATCGAATTGATCACCAATAGAAATTTAAATATTGGTGGCGGGTATGGTTTCTATCTTAATGGAAAGATGAATATTGATGCAGATGAAATTGCGGGGTTTTCAACAAACACAAAGTATGAGGATACCAGTGGACTACATCTGCTTTTTGAGTATGAAGAGCACTACGAAAGAGGTTTTTTAACAGCCGGTATTAAATATTATAATGTTGAATATAACTACGAATCAGGAGTACCTATTTTCGAATCCTTAAACGGATCCGGTTTCGATTTTTATTTAAGCTACACTTTGAGGATTTAAAAATTAGTTCTTCAGTAAGGGATTATTTGATTATTAATTCATAATTCCCTCATTCATTTTTATCTTCGCATAAAATAATCTTCTATTTAATCACTTTAATGTCAGACAATAAACGAATTCTTGTTACTGCAGCTCTTCCCTATGCTAACGGACCATTACATTTAGGTCATTTAGCCGGGGCTTATTTAACTCCCGATTTCTATACCCGTTATAAAAGGCTAAAAGGCGATGATATCGTTTTTATTTGTGGCTCAGATGAACACGGAGTCCCCATCACTATTGCTGCTGAAAAAGAAGGTGTGAAACCTCAGGACATAGTGGATCGGTTTCATGAAATGAATAAGAATGTGTTCGAGGAATTCGGAATTTCTTTCGATTATTACGGAAGAACGAGTTCTAAAACTCATCATGAAACAGCTCAGGAATTCTTCACAAACCTGAATAACAAAGGTTACTTCAAAAAGAAGACGGAAAAGCAGTTATATGATTCCAAAGCCGATATGTTTTTACCTGACCGCTATGTTAAGGGAACTTGTCCAAATTGCAGTTACACAGAAGCTTATGGTGATCAATGTGAAAAATGTGGAACATCCCTATCTCCCACTGAACTGATCGATCCGGTTTCGGCACTTTCAGGAGAAAAGCCTGAATTAAAAGAAACCGAGCACTGGTATATGCCGCTTGGAGACACTCAGGAAAAACTGGAAAAATGGCTGGATACCAGAAAAAACTGGAAACCTAATGTAATGGGTCAGGTTAAGAGCTGGCTCAATGACGGGCTTGCAGACAGAGCTGCCACAAGAGACTTAAGTTGGGGAGTTCCTGTTCCGTTAGAAAACGCAAAAGGTAAAGTTCTCTACGTTTGGTTCGATGCTCCTATCGGTTACATCTCAGCAACTAAAGAGTGGGCTGAACAAAAAGGAACTCCCGAAGCCTGGAAGGATTACTGGCAGGATGAGAATTCCGAACTTTATCATTTTATAGGTAAGGACAACATCGTTTTTCATTGCATCATGTTTCCGACCATCCTGATGGAGCACGGTGGTTATGTTATGCCTGAAAACGTTCCTGCGAACGAGTTTTTGAACCTGGAAGGCAAAAAGCTTTCTACTTCCCGCGGATGGGCGGTTTGGCTTCATGAATATTTAGAAGATTTTTCTCCTGACCTGCTTCGTTATGCATTGGGAACTACCCTTCCTGAAAGTAAAGACTCTGATTTTTCATGGAAAGATTTTCAAGCCAGAGTCAATAATGAACTTGCAGCTGTTTTGGGCAATTTCGTATTCAGAGCACTCTCCTTCACACAGAAATTTGCTAATGGAGAGGTCCCTAAACTAGTTGATCCGCAACAAATCGATCTGGATGCATTGAAATCCATCGAAACCCAGAAAGAAAAAGTAACCCAAGCTATTGAAACATTTAAGTTTAAGGAAGCCATTTCTGAAATGATGAATCTGGCCAGAGCCGGAAATAAATACTTTACTGAAACTGAGCCTTGGAAAACCAGAAACAGCGACCCTCAGGCTTGTGCAAACTCCTTACATGTAAGTTTGCAAATATGTGCTGCGCTTTCTGTATTGATGGAACCTATTCTCCCTGATTCCATGAAAAAACTAAGAAATCAGCTTTCTTATTCCGGAAAGGTTTCCTGGGACAGTATTTCTGATTCTATGTTGGAAGTTGGAAACTCGATAGATCCCGGAGAAGTGCTTTTTACTAAAGTAGAAGATGAAGAAATTGAAACGCAGATAGCCAAATTAGAAGAAAGAGCTGCTGCTAATGATCCAACCTCAAAATTTACACCATTGAAAGAAAATATTGGCTTTGAAGACTTCATGAAACTGGACATTCGTGCCGGTGAGATCTTAGAAGCAGAGAAAATTGAAAAATCAGACAAACTTTTAAAACTCAAAGTCGATATCGGCATCGAGATACGAACTATAGTTTCAGGTATCGCCAAACACGTTGATATGGATAAGATCGTTGGTCAAAAAGTTAGTGTGGTTGCAAATCTGGCTCCCAAAAAACTTATGGGTGTTGAAAGTGCCGGAATGATCCTGATGGCTGAAGACACCGAAGGCAATCTTAAATTTGTGGACACTGAAGCTGAATCAGGAAGCACAATAACTTGAGCTTGAATTCCCAAACTGTCACTTCTGTTGATTTTGACATCTATAAAATGGGATATACCATTACTGAGAAAGGTGTGGTCTTCAGAGTCTTCTCCCCTTTATCTGATTCTATTGAAATAATAGTTTATGATAACTATTCAGATGAAGAAGGCTCTGTTTATCCCTGCACTAAAGATGAAAGTGGAATCTGGAACGCCCTTGTTTCCGAAGACCTGACTTATAAATGGTACTGTTACCGGGTATCCGGAAATGGTGAGACCCAACATGCAGCTGATCCATGGAGTACATTTGTAACTACTACAAATCATCACCTTCAGTTTCCGAAAACAAAGATCTTTCGATCAAATGAATTTGATTGGCAGGATGATCGCTTTGTTAAAGTTGAAGACCCAAGAGATCTCATTATTTATGAGACTCACATCAAAGACATGGTTGCTCACTCCTCAGCAAGAACATTTGTTCAGGGAATCTACAATGATTTCAGAGAAGCTGAAGTCGGTGGTATTGCACATCTAAAGCGCCTTAACGTAAATGCAGTTGAATTCCTGCCCTTGCAAAAGTTTGCTTATTTCGAGCCTCCGTTTAACGAGCAAACTAAAGAAGGAATAAAGAATACCTGGAATCCATACGCGAGAAATTACTGGGGCTATATGACCTCATTCTTTCATGCTCCTGAAACCATGTACGCTTCCGATGCCAACCTCAATGAAAATGAAGTAATCGGGAAATCTGAGAATACAATTTCAGAGCTAAAAAGCTTAATTCGTGAACTTCATAAAAATGAGATCGCTGTTATAATGGATGTGGTTTACAATCATGCTTCTCATTATGATCAAAATCCGCTCAAAATCCTGGCTAAAGAGCATTATTTCAAACTTGATGAAAAAGAGAATTTCATCAACAACAGCTGGACAGGAAATGATATTGATACCACATCTGAGCATTCCAGGAAGCTGATCGTTGAATCTGTTCTTCATTGGATCAAAGAGTATCATATTGATGGGTTCAGATTTGATCTGGCAGGAATAATAGATTGGGAAACCATTGACATGATCAAGCAAGAAGCACAAAAGATCAATCCTGATGTAATTTTGATCGCTGAACCCTGGGGTGGTGAATATAAACCTTCGGGATTCTCCGATCACGGCTGGATCTCCTGGAATGACAAGATCAGAAATGGAATCAAAGGCTCTCACCCTATTTCTGATAAAGGTTTTATTTTTGGTGGATGGAATCATGAAACTTCACGATTCGCTTTAGAAAATTTTATCCGCGGAACGCTTAAAGAAGATGAAAAAGGACTTTTTAATACCTCTGCTCATTCGCTCAATTATATTGAAAGTCATGATGGGTACACTCTTGGAGATTTCATCCGGATATCCTTGGATCATTCTAAAAATGAACAGAAGTTTGAAAACAAAAGAGCACTTACACATCTGTCTCAGGAAGAACTAGCTACGGCCAAACTTGCAGCGCTCACTCTTTTTGTGAGCCAAGGTGTAACCATGATGCACGCGGGGCAGGAATGGGGTCGATCAAAACTGATATTCGATCCCTTAGATCTTGATAAAAGAAATCGAATGCTCGATCATGACAGTTACAACAAAGACAACGAAACTAACTGGCTGAATTTCAATGAAATAGAGATCAATAAAGGTTTGTTTGAGTATTATAAAGATCTCATTGAACTTCGTTTAAGCTCCCCTGCTCTCAGAAAAGCTTCACCCTCAGATATTAATTTTAAAGTTTATAAAGACCCTCTTCATGTCACTTTTTCGATACAAGCGAATGAAGAGCTGGACCCATATGAGTATTTCATTTCGTTGAATGGAAATCCGAAAAAAGAACATTCAATTGACTTGCTACCAGGGAATTGGGAGCTCATAGCAGATAAAAATTCAATCAAACTAAATAAAGCTAAAATAACTATTGAAAATTCTTATACTCTAGCACCTTCTTCCGGTGTTATATTAAGAAGGTTGCGAATAATGTGATCAAGAAATATTTTAGTGCTTTAATCAACTCTTAAAGGAGGACATCTTTTGGCAGGTACATCAACAAGCGAACGTGGTGCATGGAATTCAAAACTTGGATTTATTTTAGCGGCAGCCGGTTCTGCTGTAGGTTTAGGTAACATTTGGAAGTTCCCTTTTGAAGTGGAAGCTGGAGGTGGAGCTGCATTTGTCCTCGTATATCTTATTTTCTGCTTTATTTTATGCTTTCCAGTACTGATTACTGAAATTGCAATTGGTAGAAAAACGCAAAAAAATGCAGTTGGGGCATTTGATAGTTTAGGATTTTCATCTTGGAATTTTATTGGAAAACTAGGCATTCTTTCGGGAATAATAATATTGTCCTTTTATAATGTGGTAGCAGGTTGGGCTTTTGGATTCTTCGTCGAAATGGTAACGGGTAATTTTCAGATAGGATCTCAATTTAGTGAGTTTACAGTCGACATAATCAAAATAGGTGGTTATGCAATCCTATTTTTAACTACAACAGCGATAATAGTTTCCAGAGGTATTAGTGCTGGAATTGAAAAAGCTGCCAAAATTCTCATGCCTACTTTAATAATCATGATTGTAGGACTTCTGATATACGCGTTTACTCTTCCTTATTCCGGGGTAGGATTAAAATATTATTTAATTCCTGAGTTCTCTGAGCTTAATCTTCAAACAATAGGCGGAGCACTACGTCAGGCTTTCTTTTCTCTTTCTTTAGGTATGGGAGCCTTAATAACCTATGGTAGCTATCTTTCTAAAAAAGAAAATATTGTATCGTCAGCAGCTCTGATCACTCTATTCGACGTTGGAATAGCATTTATTGCAGGACTTATGCTGTTCCCTATTGTTGCGTATAGCACAGGTGGTGATATGACAGATGTACAAGGAGGAGCTGGTTTGATTTTTACAGTACTTCCCGGAGTTTTTGAATCTTTAGGTGGCACATTAGGTGCAATTGTAGGTGGAGGTTTCTTTTTATTACTTTCCTTTGCCGCTTTAACATCAACTGTTTCCTTGTTGGAGGTACCTGTCTCCTATATAGTAGATGAACATAAAAAATCGAGAAAAGCAGCTGTTATAATTTCAGCCGCTGTAATCTTTATTTTAGGTATTCCATCATTAGTAGGTAATGGTTACAGTGCATTCTTTACTCAGTTTATTACATATGTTGGTGCAGATGCTCCTACTGATGTTATGACATTTTTGGGTCACCTTGCAGATACTTTTCTTTTACTTGGAGGCCTTCTGATTGTTAGTTTTACTGCTTTTGTTTGGAAAAAAGAAAGTCTTTATGAAGAATTATCCTATGGTTATGTAGGTTTTCAAACTTCCAAAGTAAAAACATTCCTAAATTTTGCTATTACAATATTATGTCCTGCTTTACTTGCAATTTTATTTGTGCTGGTTGTGCTTAGTAATTTTTTCGGAATCTCAATTATAAACTGATTGCTTACAAATTCATATTTTGGTTGTTATCCAAATAGGCTTGTAGTATTTTTGGGCAACTAATTAACGGAGATATTTTTAATGGCTAAAATTTCTACTTCCGACTTCAGAAATGGGTTAGTTCTGAATATGGATGGTGAATTGTATTCAATTACTGAATTTCAACATGTAAAGCCCGGAAAAGGCCCTGCTTTTGTAAGAACAAAGCTCAGAGGTATTGTAAACGGTAAAAACATTGATAAAACATGGCGCTCAGGAGAAAATACTGAGGCTGTTCGTGTAGAAAACAGAGACTACCAATTTTTATATCAGGATGGTCCCCTTTTCTACTTTATGAATAGTGATACTTATGAACAGATTCCCGTTAATGCCAATCAGGTTGAAAGAAAAGATTTTTTAATTGAGGGACAGGTCTGCAATGTATTATTTAATGCAGACGACGAACAAGTTTTATACGCAGAACCACCGGATCATTTAGTGCTTACCGTAAGCCAAACAGATCCCGGAGTTAAAGGTGATACTGCACAAGGAGGAAGCAAACCGGCAACTTTAGAATCCGGAGCTGTTGTAAACGTGCCTCTTTTTATTAATGAAGGTGAAGAAATTAAAGTAGATACAAGAACAGGAACTTATCTGGAACGAGCTAAATAACTTACCATGGACTTAAAACTGATAAAAAATATTCTAAATCTAATTTCTGATAGCGATGTAGACGAGGTAGCTATCGAAGAAGGCGATTTTAAAATTAAAGTAAAGAAAACAGGGACTGTTGAGCAGATTACATACTCACAACCAATGCAAGCTGCTCCGGCTCAGCCTGCAGCTCCTGCACAACCACAGGCACCGGCTTCAGCAGATGGTGGTGCTTCTTCAGAATCCTCTGGCGGTTCATCAGCAAAAGGAGAAACTGTTAAATCTCCAATCGTTGGTACTTTTTATAAAGCAGCTTCACCTGATTCCGATCCTTTTGTAAAAGTAGGATCAAAGATATCTAAAGGTGATACTCTTTGTATTGTAGAAGCAATGAAGATCATGAATGAAATTGAAGCCGAATTTAGTGGAACTGTTCAGGATATTCTGATCGACGATGGTCAGGCTGTCGAGTTTGATCAACCTCTTTTCATAATCAGCAAAGACTAATTAGTCAGCATGTTTAAAAAGATATTAATAGCCAATCGTGGCGAAATCGCACTTCGAGTTATTCGAACGTGTCAAGAAATGGGTATTAAGACAGTAGCTGTTTATTCAACAGCTGATGCCGATAGCCTTCATGTTAAATTTGCAGACGAAGCTGTATGTATTGGACCTCCTGCAGGTAAAGACAGCTACTTAAAAATACAGAGTATTTTGGCTGCCGCAGAAATCACCAATGCTGAGGCTATTCATCCCGGTTATGGATTTTTAGCTGAAAATGCTGAGTTCTCTAAGATTTGCTCTGAGCATGATCTAAAGTTTATAGGTCCATCTCCTCACGCTATTAACTCAATGGGAGATAAAGCTGTAGCTAAAGCAACTATGATCAAGAATAAGGTACCTGTTGTACCTGGTAGTGATGGTGTAGTTGACACTTATGAAGAAGCTGTAAAAGTGTGCCAGGACATTGGATTCCCGGTTATTATCAAAGCTTCTGCTGGTGGCGGTGGTCGTGGAATGCGTGTTGTTGAAAAAGAAAGTGAGTTAAAGAAAAACTTCGAAATGTGCCGAAATGAAGCCGGCACTATCTTCAGTAACCCGGAAGTATATATTGAACGTTTCGTTCAAAACCCACATCATGTTGAGATTCAGATCATGGCTGATCAGCATGGTAATGTTATTCACTTAGGTGAAAGAGATTGCTCTCTTCAGCGACGACATCAAAAAGTATTGGAAGAATCTCCTTCCCCACTTATGACCCCGGATTTAAGAAAAAGAATGGGTGAAGCTTCTATAAACGCTGCGAAAGCAGTTGATTATGAAGGCGCTGGTACTGTTGAATATTTAGTAGATGACGATGAGAATTTCTATTTCATGGAAATGAACACTCGTATTCAGGTTGAACATCCTGTAACTGAGGAAGTAACAGGATATGATCTTATTGAACAGCAAATACGTGTTGCTGCCGGTATGAAGATCGAAGAGCGTGAGATCGAAATGCGAGGCCATTCCATAGAGTGTAGAATTAACGCTGAAGATCCTGAATTTAACTTCCGTCCTTCTGCAGGAGAAATTACGGTATTTCACCCACCGGGTGGACATGGTGTGAGACTGGATACTCATGCTTATTCAGGATATCGCATCCCGCCTCACTACGATTCAATGATAGCTAAACTAATTGTTTATGCACCAACCAGAGAATTAGCTATCAATAAGATGAAACGTGCGTTGCAGGAATTTATCATAGAAGGGATTAAAACGACTATACCTTACCATATTCAACTTATGGATGATCCCAACTTCTTAGCTGGAAAATTCACCACTAAGTATTTAGAAAACAATTTCAAATTTAACCCGGAGGCCGTTAGATGAGCGTACCAAGTGATTTAAAATACACTAGAGAACATGAATGGATCAAAGACAATGGTGACGGCACAGCCACTATTGGGATCACAGAATTTGCTCAGGGTGAACTTGGAGATATCGTTTTTGTGGAGTTGGAAGAAGAAGGATTTGAGTTTTCTGCCGATGACACTTTCGGTACTGTTGAAGCTGTAAAAACAGTTTCTGAGCTCTATGCGCCTGTAGATGGGGAAATTTCAGAAATTAATGAAGAGCTTGAAGATAATCCTGAGATCGTTAACGAAGATCCGTATGGAAAAGGCTGGATGGTAAAAATAAAACTGTCAGATACCTCCCAACTGGAATCTCTTCTGTCAGCAGACCAATACAAAGAAATCATCGCTTAAATACTATCAAATTTAATGAACCGACATAACGAATGGATTTTAATTCTTGATTACGGATCTCAGTTCACCCAGCTTATCGCAAGAAGATTGCGTGAATTCAATATCTACTGTGAAATCCATCCTTTTAATGTCGATCTGAGTACGGTTTCTGAACCGGTTCCTAAAGGAATCATTCTTTCAGGAAGCCCCAAAAGTGTAAATGACGACGATGCTCCATCCCTCCAAACAGATATTCTGGATTGGGATGTCCCTATACTTGGCGTTTGTTATGGCTTGCAGCTTCTTGCTCATACTCAAATTCCCGGAAGTGTTGAAAAAGCAGATAAGCGTGAATTCGGAAGAGCTCATCTTATTGTTGATAACAACAACGGAATACTGAAAGATGTAGAAGACAATTCTGTTGTATGGATGAGTCATGGTGATCACATTCATGAGCTTCCATCCTCTTATGTGATTGTAGGACATACAAATAATGCCGGAGTTGCAGCTGTTCATCATAAAGAAAAAGAGATCTACGGAGTTCAGTTCCATCCTGAAGTAGCACATACAGATTGTGGCAAACAAATTCTCCATAACTTTGCTTTCGATATCTGTGGTTTATCCGGAGACTGGACCGCAAATTCGTTTGTGGAAGAACAAATTGAAGCGATCCGAAAGAAAGTCGGGAATGATAAGGTTCTTTGTGCACTATCAGGCGGAGTGGACTCGACAGTTGTTGCTACCTTGATTCACAAAGCTATTGGAGATCAACTGGAGTGCGTTTTTGTTGATAACGGCTTGCTCCGTAAAGATGAGTTTAATGAGGTGCTCGATCTGTATATCAAAGATCTTGAACTTCCAGTAAGAGGTGTGGATGCAAGTGAACTATTCCTAACCAGACTAACGGGTGTTTCTGATCCGGAAAAGAAAAGAAAGATCATTGGAGTTACTTTTATCGATGTTTTCGAGAAAGAAATCGGTGGTCAATCTGAGTTTAAATATTTAGCACAAGGAACTTTATATCCTGATGTTATTGAAAGTGTTTCTTTCAAAGGTCCATCTGCGACAATAAAATCGCACCACAATGTGGGTGGTTTGCCCGAAAAAATGAAGCTTGACCTGATAGAACCTGTACGGGAACTCTTTAAAGATGAAGTACGTGAAGTTGGGAAGGCTTTAGGTATTCCTGCTCATTTTATTGGTCGACATCCTTTTCCTGGCCCGGGACTAGGGATCAGAGTAATTGGAGAACTCAGTAAAGAAAGATTGGATCTGCTTCGCGAAGCTGATAAGATCTTTATCGATGAGCTCAAAAATCAGGGGCTTTATGATGATGTTTGGCAAGCTCTTGCTGTTTTACTTCCTGTTCAAAGTGTTGGTGTAATGGGTGACGAGCGGACATATGAGTTTACTGCGGCGATCAGAGCGGTTACAAGTGTAGACGGCATGACTGCTGATTGGGCTCATCTCCCCTATGATTTCCTTGGAACAGTCTCTAATCGTATTATTAATGAAGTAAAGGGAATCAACAGAGTGGTTTACGATATTAGCTCTAAACCTCCTGCAACAATTGAATGGGAATAAATCAGAACAAATTCGTTTATTCTGAGTGTAAGCATTTGTATTAATTAGCAATTCTATGAAATCTACTTTTTCAATTTTCTCTTTTTTATTAATTCTTCTTTTTTCCACCTCAGCTTATGCCCAATCAGTAGAAGCAGGTAAAAATCTGTATCAAAATGAGGACTATGAAAGAGCACTTAGAATATTCACTCAAATTGATACTCCGGAAGCGAATTTATTTTCAGGGAAAAGCTATTTTTCTTTAGGAGAGTTTTCTAAATCCAAAGCTTATCTGAATAGAGTTATAGATTCAGATGAAAGCACAAATATTTTTGTACAGGAGGCCAAGTATACAAAGGCTTTGGTTTTATTTCAGATCGATGATTTTGCAGCTTCTCTTGAACTTTTACATGAGCTCAAATCCAATAGCAGAAATAATCCTTACTATACCAGAGCTATTTCTTTCTACGATCAGATATTGAGCTACCTAAGCATTGATCAGATCAAAACCGTGTTCAGACAAAGTTCTAATGTTGAAGTCTTAGCGGATGTTATTTCCGGTGCTTTAGGCAGAGTTGATTTCTCAAAAGCCAAAACTATGGTCAACTCGTTAAAATCTTCTTTGATTGATAGTAGCGCTGTAGATCTTTTTCAGATAGAAGCTGCATTGAAAGACTCACTTACCTATGCTTCCAGATATCCTTTCCAAAAGTATTCATACGCACCAACCGGAATGTCTTATCAAATTGGCGTTGCACTGCCCTCTTTTGAGATGAATTCTGATAATTATGAAATCCCACAACATCTCTATTTTGGAATTCAAACTGCAGTCGAAGAATTCAATGCAAACCAACCAGATAAAAAGGCTTTCATTAATTTTTCCAGAACTAATGTTGATTCTATTCAATCAGAAGATATTTTAAATCATTTAGTCTGGAATAAAGATGTAGATGTGGTAATTGGTCCTTTATTTTCTAATGTAGCAAAATCATTTTCTGAACTTGCTGAAGTTTATGAAGTACCTGTAATTACTCCTTTGGCAAACTCTGATTCGCTGAGCATCGCCAATAACTATATGTTCCAAACGAATCCTACTTTTGCGGTGCAAGGCAAAAAAATGGCTCAATATGCTGTGAATTCTTTAGGCCTTGATACAGTAGCAGTTTTGGCTGAGATGGATGCACTAGGAGAAGCTTCAGCATTGGCATTCAGACATGAAGCAGAACGTTTAGGAGCATTTGTTCAGCACTTTTTTCTGAAAGATCTGGAGTCTGATGGCTATGATATTTCTGAATACACAGCTTATCTGTCTAAAACTGATACACTGTTACCATCGCCTGGTTTGAAAGCGATCTACGCCCCTTTCACAGGTGCGGCAGCTCCAACCTTGATCAGGAATCTACTCACTGATCTAGAAGCTTCAAGAAGTGATTATATACTCCTTGGTTCAGAGGAATGGTCGGATACAGACCTGGAAAATACACGCTTGCCTGAAACATCTATTCATTATACTCAAAGTTTTGAAATACGATATGGTGAAACTGATGTAGAAGAGTTTGCTTCAAACTTCAGATTACGATTTCAAACAGAACCTAATCAGTTTGCTTTTATCGGTTATGATGTCACCAAATTTGTGTTGAGTACATTAAACAGAGTAGGTAATCCGGATTTATTAAAACAAGGTCTGCATGAATTGAAAAATTACCGTGGTCTAAGTGGGAATTTTGGTTTTGATAGTGAGCATATAAACCAAAAGGTTCTTATTAAATCTCTTTACAGGCAAGAATAAAAACTCTCTGAAATTTATTCTCCTGATTCCTGCAGTTCTCTTTGTCGCTTAATTCTGTATTGCTGCCTCAACCATTTTCGCCATTTTTCAGCATCCACTAAATGCTCTTCATAGGTTCGGTTGAAAAGATGGCCCCCTTCTGGATTTGCTACCATATATAAATATTGATGGTTCGCAGGATATAAAGTCGCCTTTATAGTTTGTAAGCTGGGGTTTGTAACCGGGCCGGGCGGTAATCCATATTTAGTGTAGGTGTTATAAGGGTGATCAACTTTGTAATCTTCCAGTAATAATCTACGTCTCTCTCCTACAGCAAAACTGATAGTTGGATCAGCTTGCAGATACATTCTTCTTTTTAACCTGTTCCAATATAAACCGGCTACTATTGGTTTTTCTTCCTCAATGTTAGCTTCCCATTCTACGATAGATGCCATTGCAACGATCTCATCTATCGAGTAATCCAAAGAATCTATTCTGCTTTTATACCTTTTGGCAACCTGATTATTAAATTCGCTGAGTATCTTTTCTACTGTTTGCTTTGGGCTATAAGTCCAGTATACATCGTAAGTGTTTGGTAACATTCTTCCGAACAATTGTTCTTTGGATATATCCTTGGAAGCAACAAATAGAGAGTCATCAAAAACATTCCTGACTTCAGAACTGTCAAAACTCATTTCATTTCCTAAATTTCTCGCAAACCTATCTATTGTGATACCTGGTAAAATCGTAATCGAAACCGGGTCCTGACTTCCAAAAGCAAGCTTGGTTAAAAAATCATTGTAGGAATACTCACCATCAAACTCATAATACCCTTTTTTGAACGTTCTCCAACCAAGCAGAGGACTAACCCAAAGCAATTCATTTTCATCAAATTGAATATTCGAAGATTCCAATTTGCTAACTAATTCGTTCAGGTTAATATCCTGCTCTAAATATATTTGAGTGTTTTGAGTACCAATTAGTGCCTCAGATTTTGAAATTCTGGACGTTCTGGAAATAAATGTACTCAGGAAAACAATAAGCACTACAGCTATTCCTAGTGCTGATTCTTTTGTAGTGAAATCTAATATGTTTTTATTGTTCATAATTAAAGATAAGAACCCTCGAGCTTAAACCCACCTCTTTACAGTATTTAATATGCTTATTTTTAATTAACGCAACTAAACAAAAAAACTTTCGTAGTCGACACACGAAGAGCAATCGAGCTTTTGGATGCTGCATAAGCACCAAATGCCCTAAAGATAAACCCGAGTTTTGAACGACTCGGGTTTTTTTCTTTTTCCAATCTTTTTAGAGTTCTGTGATACTTTTTCTATTATAGATGAGTAATTAGAATGATTTAATTTAACTACGAGTTAATAGTTTTAAATACAGATAATTATTAAATACTTATGCAATGAAAAACTATATCCTTCTTATTTTTGCTTTTCTATTTTTCATGAATTGTGTCAACAATGTTGAGGATCAAGTTCCCGAGATTCCTGATGGCCCAATAAGTTACGCAACCGATATTCAACCTATATTCAATTCGAGTTGCGGAGGAGGGTTTTGTCACACTAATGGTGATAATGTAAATGGGGTAAACCTGGATAGCTATCAAAATACCATTAACAGTGAAGGAACAAGTTATGGGGGGCTAATAGTTGTTCCAAATAATGCAGATAATAGCCCATTAGTTGATAAACTAGGTTCAAGCCCTGAATTTGGTAACAGAATGCCTCAAGGACGATCTGCGTTAAGTAATTCGGAAACCGGCAAGATCATTGCCTGGATAAATCAGGGCGCACAAAATAATTAAAAGGTCTTCTGCTATGAAAAAATTAATCTTTACTACATTTCTGTGTCTTTTTATAACAAGCTTAGGTCATTCACAAAGCTTTAAAACTGAAGAAGGTAAAGCAACATTCTATTCTAAAGTCCCTTTGCACAGTTTTGAAGGGAATTCTGAGAACCTGGTTGGTCTTATTAATCTGGATGAGAAAACCGTAGACTTCTATATAGATCTGGAAACGTTAGATACCGGAAATGGAAAGCGTGATAAGGATATGAAACTCACTTTAGAAACAAAGAAATACCCTTTTGCTGAATTCTTCGGCAAGCTCGTCTCCGATTTTGATACTGAATCTTCTTCAATTCAGGATGTTAAAGTAAAAGGGACCTTTAAAATTCATGGAGTAGAAAGAGAGATCGAAGTGGACGGCACCTTACAGATGAAAGATAATGGTTTACATCTTACTGCCGGTTGGATCCTGAGTTTGTTAGATTATAAAATTGAGCCTCCACAAATTTTATTTATTAAAGTAGATAAAGAGCAGGAAATTAAAATCGATGCTCTGTTAAAACCAGTAGACGGATAAGTATGAGAAAAAGTATAGCAACACTATTGTTTTCATTTTTTATGTTCAGCCTTGTTAATGCTCAATTAGAACGAAAAAGAGCAAACCCTGATGGCCCGGTTGCTGAAACTTTTTTAACTAAAAACATAGCTGGTTTAGGTACAGTACAGCTTTTAGGTAAAGGTGATTTGAATAGTATGATACAGCACAATTTTGGGGATGTTCGTGGTGGTATAGATACTTTTTTCGGAGTTGATGAAGGAGCTAATGTCCGGATCGCTTTTGGCTATGGACTTACTGATGATCTCAATATTGGAATTGGACGAACAAGCCGGGAAGACAATATCGACTTTTCAATCGATTACAGAATTTTTCATCAAACAAAGTTGGATGGAGTTCCTGTTTCGGTTGTACTAAAAGGAAACACGGGAATCAGAACTCAAAAAGAATCCTTTGGATTAACCTTCCAAGAAAGGCTGAATTATCTTGGTTCAGTTATGATAGCGCGTAAATTTAGCGACAATTTTAGCTTTCAGGTTTCTCCTATGGTCTCTCACTTTAATACTGTGGTTAAGACAAAAGCAGATTCAGAATTGTATAATACCGTTTACGGTCTTGGTTTTGCCGGAAGATTTAAGATCAATGAGAGAAAATCTATTTCATTTGAGTATCTACCGGTAATTGGTGATAAAATTACAGACACAAAAAACCACGCAGCCCTAGTCTATGAGTTAGAGACCGGTGGTCATGTATTTCAAATGTTTTTTATGTCCGGAAGATGGTTTACAGAACAGCACTTATTAACCCGAACCGAAACTAATTTTTTTGAACCAAATTTCAGATTCGGGTTTAATGTAAATCGTGTTTTCGGGCTTCTATAAAAGGGATCTGACTTCCTGAGCAACCTTTCTGTTATATTGAAAAGTGAGATCCTTATAGTTGACCAGATCAACGATCACTCCAATAAAACAAAGACCTGCAGTAAAGAAGTATAAAATTCCCATTCCTATCTGATTTAATATAAATCTGTGTACTCCTGCAAGACCTACAAATCCTAAAAGACAAAGTACTAGAATAGTCTGTGGGTCTTTTCTTCTGGATCTGTATACATTAGAGAATCTTTTTTTATTCTCATCATCTAGTGAAGTTAGAAGTTTAGCCAAATAAAGTGCTTCATCTCCTTCTGCTTCAGGTATAAAATCATAAACTTCTGCCATCTGTTTGTCCTGTTTGTGTAGTAGTTTTATTTATATAAAGATCTTTCCAGATCTGTAGAATTCTCAAACTCAAAATGAGTACGGCCGGAATACCAAAAAGATTCGCATTTACCGCATTATTAAATTCGCCTCTGAACAACCATGCTATGGAATGTCCCAACCCCTCTCCCGGACAAAATTCGATTCCAATAAACTCAAAAAAACATAATGAAGAACCCGTACTTAAAGGATCCATAGTAGCCATAAGAACTAAACCTGTAGTAAATGCTACCCACTCAATATGAGGTCTGATTTTTTTCATGAAGAAATATACGCTTCTGAATTATTTTTGTTCGGTGCGTTTTAGATTGTATTTAAAAAAATGAGAAATGGTAAAAAATATTCTGTTTGACTGATATACAGAACTAGTTGAAAACTCAGTACCCACTTTTATCTGCCAGAACTTTTTGAACTTATGTTCTACGTTTGCCCTGCCGGTTAAAAAGTAGCCATCCCTTGAAGCATGTTTTCCCATTAATTCCAATTCAAACAAAGAATCATAGCTAAAATCGTTAGGGTTTCGATATCTCAAGTCAAAACCTAAACCTTTTAGTAAATAGTTATCCTGAGTAAAAAATGGTTCTGCATTCGGGAAACTTTTTGAAGCATCCTGCCAGCCTAACTCACCGATCAATCTTCCTCTGAAAGGAGTTCCCCAAGGTTGAAGGTATCCTCTCCCTGTTATAGAATAATCGAATACTTCATTTGTATAAACCTGACCGGATCCGGACACCGTTGTCAGAAATTTATTTTTTAACCATGGATCTTCTCTATAGAATTCACCCTTCAGCTTATAGATATCCTGAACAATAGCCTGGCGGGTAAACTCAGGTTCAATCGACAAGTTGAGCGTAGTAAATGTAGAATCATAGCTTATTGAATAGGAAACAAACGCTTCTGCTAAAACACCTTCTGCTCCATAAAATACAGAAGGGCCAAACCTGAAGACACGGCTATAATCTTCTTTTCTATTCTCGAATTCATATCCAATACCTGTAAAATTTGAAAAGAAATTTTGATTCCCAACTCTGTCATTTACATAAATATCTTCCAATTTAAATAAGTGAGATACATCCAACCTGTTCCCGAATTGTACCGACAAGCCTCCTCTGGCAGATTGATTATCAAAATTGTCAGAGAAGTATTCACCAAACAAAGATGTTCTTACTCCTTCATTCCATCTTAGATCAGTTTTAAATATCTCTTCTTCTTTCTCTGAAAAGAAGTTCGGGTATCTTCTGAAAAGATTTTTCTTGTCTTTATAAGTAATAAATTTAAATTCTTCTTCGATTAACTGGTGAGCTTCGGTTTCTGTACTTTTTCCTTTACCGAATAATGGATACATGATTTCATATCCTCTTTCTTTAAATCCAAGATAATAGAGAGTTGTACCTGCAAACACTCTTAAGGAATCGTTACCGGGGTTATTCTGTAAATAATCCTTACTGATGGCATAGAATTGATCCAGTTCATTTTGCTGAGCTATCCATTCTAACTTAGTTCGGTTTGAGATATTATCCGATCGTTCTGCCCAATACAAAGCTTTATCGTAATCAAAAAGCTGATAACCATATATGTTAGCAAATTGCCCTGCAAATTCATTTAACTGACTATGAGACCATTCAGGAAACTCTTCCAGTAGCGCAATGGTACTATCTGCTGCTTCATAATAAAATGATCTCTGAATTGTATATGCATACAAGCTGTCATTTCGTGGATCGTTATTTATCAGACTTCTTAGCCTTTGTTTTATCTCCGGCCAGGTTTCAACACTTTCAACAGCATTTACATAAGCTAAAACTGTTTCATTGGTTTCGCCATAAACTTCAATTTCTCTAAGTCTCCATCTCTTTACAAATTCAGGTGAATACAAACCAAGCTGTTCAGCTATTCTGTTTTTTAAAAGAATAACCTTCTCATCACCATATTTTCTCCAAAGCTCTTCCAGAAAATTCTCTGCCCTTGTATAAGCGGATTCAAATCCATAGTAAGTAACTAACCGATCTATGTCACTTTTTTGCCAATCAGGGTTAGACTTTAACCTGAATTCAAGAATTTGAATAGCACGCATAGCCTCATCATTTTCGATACTAAGCTCGATTAACTCTTCCTGAGCCTGAATGTTTTTAGGATTTCGTAAATATCTGTTTATCGCATCCGAAAGTTGTTCCTCTAAGGTAATTTCAGGCTCAACAGTTACGGATGATGTGGCTAAATAAAATGGATTGCTCAGATAGCTATTAAACCTGTTATTTGCTAATGCCAAACCAGATTGTATTTGCCTTGAAGTTCTATTATAGGATTTTGGTTTGGGAATATTTATCAAGTTTTTTTTTGAATAAAATTGAAAAAGATAACCATCCCAAATTCTGGAAAAAGTATATCCGTCTACGATCTTACTTAAATGCTTCTCAATATCAGCCCGATCTTCCCTTGGGACATACATAAACCAATACTTTTCGTCCTTGTCCTCACTTGCGGATTTATAAGCATCAGGTGGTGTTACGTTCACCAGATATTGATCATCCGTTTCCAAATATTCAGAATCTGCATTCAACCAATCCTGAGCTATGTTTGCTCCATAATCAGCAGAAACCAAACGTAAAAATGGATACTGTTTCTTTGTATGGCTTAATCTTTTAAGAAACTCCTGATATAGTGAAGTGGTTGTGTCCGGGGTAGATCTCCATCCGAGATTATCAGGGTTTCTGCTTTCAAACGCATCAGCATCTCGCTGTACAACTTGAAATACATCATCTGGGTGTACAAAATGGTTCCAAACCCCTGTTAGTAGTTGCATACTATGCTGATTAAAAACTGAATTCCCTTCTATATTAAAACCACTGGATATCCTTGGATAATTAAATAATTTATCTGAATATGGGTCGGGACCAAAACCTCTTTCTCCACCATATTCCTTTTCTCCCAGATAAAGAGAACTAAGCACTTTTATAGACGGCATTGCTCTTGTTAAAGCCTGTATTCCGGTTGAATCTATATAATTGGTTGGAGGAACATAAGTTATAGGAAGCTGTCCAAGATCATCAACTCTCCATCTCTTTTTTACCGAATTTAATGCCGATTCCATGAACGATGAATTTGAATTCCATTCTTCATTCAATAAAGAAAAGTGATTATAGCCATGAAAGGCTAACTCATGTCTTGATTCAGCAATTTCCTGTGCCAGATAAACACTTGCATTAACGAGCTTGTTCTTTCTTCTGATTGTTGCAGATGTCCACTCTATGTAATCGAATGGAGGTACTATATTTGCATTATAGTTAAAAGCTGTCATCGCAGAATATGTGATTAGCAAAGAATCAGCAAGTCTTTGCATATCAGGCCACCAAATATTTGCAACAAAGTCTGCTTGCTCTACATCGTATTCTGTAGCAATAGGTTCTAACTTAGTATTATAAAGCGGAGCAGGAAAATCATCCAGAAAAATAGTACCTACATTTGCATTTCGGTATGGTAAATGAGGTAACATTTTAATTACCGACGAAAACATCAGTCCTCTGTAGTCTTTTTCATACAGTACATAACTGTTAAACACTAATACAGTACCAAGACCAATATTATTCTCAAAAAGAATAGGATAATCTTCATCGGTTACTGCTGTTGCCAGCACTCTGATTTGATCAATAAAACTACTCTTTTTTAAGCGGTTATGAGGAACACTGAAGTTTGAATAAAATTCCATTCCTTTATAACCAGGGAATATATTTTCAACTCCCTTAATTCCACGAACTGTCTGATCAATATTATAATCTGCTCCTGCCTTGATTCCTTGGATATATGCAAACCTTTCATCTGTTACAGTACCAAAAAAGATCATTTTACCACCTTTACCTAAATAATCAATGATCTTGTTTAACTCTTTATCATTTATTGAAGTTATATTGGTACTGGTATTGATAAGAAGATTGGTTTTTTTATCTATTGGAATATTTTTGGATTTATCCAGATCTACAATTTCATATTTGAATTCAGGATATTTAAATCCCTCAATCAACTCGTTGGTAACTTCAACAGAAAATTCATCGGTCGAACTCTGCAGAATTATAATAGGAGCTATTTCATTTTGTGCATTTAACGGTTTATTTAAAACCATTAATCCAAAAAATAGTAATGAACTAAGTAAGTATTTATTTAAATAGCTTAGCTGCACGCCCTTCCTCTTTTGGGTAAATATTCATCAAAATATCACCTATGTTAGATCCGTCTTTCTGATTTATTATCTCATAGACAACAGCATCCTCTGTTTCTTTATACACCAAAACTTCTCTACCGGGCAATGAATTATATTTAGATATCCAATCACTTAGAGCTTGCATCTGCTCGCCCGGTTCAAACAAGATCCCTTGCTGTATAGACTCATAAGGTGGTTTTTGTATAAAAACAAATATACTTGCAGGTGGAATATTCGCAGTATCCGGTCTTAGTTCTTTGGGTAGCTCAAGATACTCCTGATACAGTGAATCTATATTCCCATAGTTTTCCATGAAAAAATCATAATTCATAAAATAATGTCTGTTCTTGGACAATGCATTATCAATGGGTGGGCTTACTGTGGCATAAGTAAAAGGAAGCCTTTCATTGATTATTCTATAGTAAGATTCAAAAAAACCATTCGGCAGTGTTTGTGGTAATGTTTTGCCGGTATTCACCCCTCCTGAAAGGAATAACCCACCCGTCACTAATAACACCATTAAGATTGGTTGGCTATAGCGTACAGAACGATGTTTTATATTCATTACCACTTCTATTAATGTATATATAGCATAAAAGACCAGTCCACATAAAACAGAAATGAGAATTGCATAAAAAGCATTGAGCTGATCTAAATCAATAAATGAAATACTAAGATTATTATGAGAAGAATACAGAAAAGCCATAGATCCGAACATTGCAAAATAAACTAATTCATCCGCAAAGCGTTTCTTTTTTTGAACTAAATGAAGAATCAAAAAAACGATGAATAAGCCCCCCGTTATATAAAGGTACATCGAACTCAGGGCTTCTATATCTGTAATTAAGTATGGAAAATAACTGAATATAAGAGTGTCTAACAGCTGTGACTCAAAAAATGAATTAATATCCAATCCCATTATTATTAAATGGATAATATATGGACTTAACGAAACTGAAAAGACAATAACCAAGTAGGCAACTACTTTAAGGAAATTAATACCAAACCGCTTTCTAGGAATGGCTAATAATCCATATATCAAAAAAGGTAATAACACTACTAAAAGAACAAATATATCAGTAAGGGCTGTTGCGATAATTCCCATAGTCACATAAAACCATGGCGCCTTGTCAACCGACCTGAGGTTTCGAACAAAGATAAAAGCAGTTGGCAGAGCAAAACAAAGCGCCAATAAAATTGTATTAATACCGGTTTCAGCTTCAAGACTTATTGGTAGTAACAATGTAGGGATGAGAGCAAAGACACTGGCACCAAATAAGGCGGCAGTTAATCGTTTACCCTTTGTAATTTCCCTTATCAACCAAAAAATTATAATCGTCAAAAGAAAACTGGTTAAACTCCCAAGCAAGCTAAGGGTGAGCTCCGGTCCTACTTGTGTAAGATTGCTAAACATACCAACCAAAGAATGCATCCCTTTTGGTATTGGTAATTCACTAAAATATTCCTGGAGTCTGATATTTTTGACTTCATCGAGCTCGAAATACCAAGCCCTGCTGTAAGGTGCTGCATTTTTTAAAACAGGAATAACACGGACAATGCAAGATATGATACCTATAGTTATAGCAGCGATATTATATCTATTGTCGTAAAAAGAAAACTCTCGTTTCTTTGAAAACCGATCCTTTAATCCCTTGTAGGTAAAAATTTTGATCGATTCGATTACTCTTACCTGATTTGCTACTATCTTATTTTCTATAACTTTAAAAATGGATGTTATAGATGTTCCACTCCTCCATTCTTTAAACAAAGCGATAAGAATCGGGATCAAAACCAAAACAGTGAAAATGCTTATCAAGTCATATAGATTCAGGATCGTGAGAATAAAAATGGTGAGTATGATAGTACCCCCAATACCGATCCAGCTGTAAAGCATCTTATCAATTCCATGCAACTTTTTGGTATGAGTAAGGAATTTAGGACCTATCCATGAAAACAAGATCACAAAAAAGAGTACAAGCCGGGCAATAGAAAGAAACACAATTAACCAATATGGCATATTAAGCTCCTTTCTTTAATGTTCTAGATTTTCCGCTCAATACGGGTAAACCTCTGAATTCGATATTACTGATAAAAAAGGGGTAACCGGAATCTTCTAACCTTGATTTAACCTGTAAGGAGGATTCATAATTTTCAGCAAAATCTATGATCAAAAATGGAGTTCCGAATTTACTATGCAAAGAATTTATAAGATCTAATCTCTCTTCGTATTCTTCTACCGGTTTGATTTGATATTCATTTTTTGTGAAATCATAACCGGAAGCAACAGCTTCAATCGTCACAGCATCAATATAAGCTGCTGTTTTATCCAACAGGAATAAACCTGCATTTTGAATTAGCAACTTATCAGGGTTTCGGGATCTTATACCGGATATCAAATCTACCATATCCTGTTCCATATTTCTTCTGAGCGTATATGGAGCTACAGCGTCAATGGTGTCCAGAAAAAGACCGTCATAACCATATGAAAGTAACTCCGGAACAATTTCATTAACAAATTTTTCTTTTACTCTTGCTTCCGAAAGGTCAACAAAGTACGAACCATGGTTTTCATTTTTTCCTTTTAAACCGATCTCTTTGAACTCACTGAAATATCTTCGTGATTCATTCACTTCTCCCAAAGAAAGATAGGCTACAACCTTTATTCCTCTTGAATTAAATTCATTTATTTCTTGCTTGGTGTAAAAATACGGTTCTACGATCAACAGTTTATAACCGGAAACCACAGTAGAATTAATATCAGAATACACAACTCCAAAGGAGTCATAGATCGAATCTTCTGACAGCTTATTACTCGATGATATGCAATTTACAGTGAGCAAATAGATAATAATCAGTGATAACTTCTTATACATTAATGAAACTTATTCAACTCCTAATTGCGCACAACCTGACCAACCAAGCATGGTTAGTTGCTGAATAACTGTAGGGATTAAAACCATATCAAATTGAACATCCGCGCGCTCTATTAAGTTGGATTTCAACTTCTCCAACATTTCATCTTCTTTTTCAGGAGCTACATCAGGATTTGATTCAAAGAAGTCTACAACAAATTCATAAACGGATATAATTTTACCTGTCCACGGAATATCTTCCCCTCTGATCTCATTGGGAGTACCTTTCCCATTTACCCATTCATGGTGAGTTTTAATGCCTTCAATAATATCATTATGAACAGGCAGATTACTGATCATAGTTGCACCGGCAATTGGATGAGCCAGTTCAGAACCTATACTCGCCAAAGAACTTATTCCTGCCGCGCCTACATATCCGATATCATGTAGTTTTGCAGTAGTCTTAATGATCTCCATTTCATGGTTATCCAATCCAAAAAGCATACCGAACATTTCAACAAAAGCGATCATTCTTGGTGAATGATATTTAGTTTTCTCTCTTTTTACCTCAATAGCGCGGAGCATTTTATAAAAAGCTTCCAAAAGATCGTCGGAAAATACTTTATTTACATCTCTGAACTTAAAGAGCTTGGCAACAATTTCAGAAATATCTTCAAGCACCGGATTAGATTCTTCATCCTCTTTAGCTTCAACTCTGTTAATCCAAATAAACCCCTTTACCTGTTCAGTAATATAAGGCAGGAATAAAGGTTTAACTTTCAACTGGCTTATAAGGTTCTTCCCATGATCTGAAATCGAAAAGGTGTTATCTGAAAATGAATACATCATATCTCCTGATAAACCCAGTAAAGATTTCAAATAACTCTCATCCAAATTATTTGAAGCTATCAGTTCTGGTCTTCCTCCTTTATATTCTATTACAGCACCGGAATTTCCATGAAACGAATTTATGATGTAAAGAAGCAAAAGCTCAGAAATTCCTTCGGTATTTAACGCACCGGTACCTAAATCTCCAACCAATCCGTGTACTTCCTTCTGATATTTTAGCTGTGATTTCTTTTCCTGCTCGTCCAGTTTTATCAACCATGCAGAAAGCAACCTACTCACAATTGAAAATTTTGGAACCATATTTTCAGGGCTTTTTATATTTGGCCCTATTACATAGATCCCCCAAAATTCTCCGTTCTTTTTGTAAAGTGGGATATGTTCACAATTACCGATTGTATGAGCTGAAACACCATGCTCTTTAAAGTCTTCGTCCCATTGTCGCTTTTTCTCAAGATTCTGCATTTGATTTTCAAAATCCTGAATAAACTGAGTTCTTTGAGCGTCTGCTTTCCCGGGCTTACCTCCTCCGGGTTTTTCAGGTAGCAGATTTTCCGAAATTAGTTGTCGTTTGATAAGTATTAAATGCTCTTTATCCAACTTATACACAAAGTGAACAGGGGCCTGATACAACAGATCTATCCAAGTAATTATATTCTGAAACGTTGGATCTTGCTTACGAGACATATGCTCTGCAGAAAGTGCCCAAAACTCCAGCTCCTCTTCTGTTCCAAACGAATCTATTGCAAAGGCTTTTCCAAGCCTGCTTCCTATTATATTTATGTAGTCTTTTACGTCTTTACTCATAGGATGTCCTTAGTATGCAGAGTAATAAAAATAGTCCAAATGTTTAAAAAATCTTTTACCGATCAATCCGGTCACAGCTGCAAATGTTATAGAACCTGCTACTAAACCAACTACAGCATATTCAAATCCTATCACTCTGCTACATATATAACCTGTAATCGCATTAACTGCTAATGCGGCAAGCATAGAATAAAGTACAAATTCCGGCCTATTCATTGTAAAAAAGAATAGGGAATTTAGTAATCCAAAAACCAAAAACAGGTAACCAATGCTTCCCATCCAAAACACTTTAAAGGTTAGTGGATTTGCAAAGAAATCCCTTATTTCCGGATAATCATCTTCAAATACTCTTAAAGCCTCCACTCCGTAATAGGTTAACACTATGGAGATTATTCCAACAAAAAAGAGTAATACCAACTGTAAGGAATAAAAATTGCTAAAGTATAAATTGAACTTCTTGAGCTTATTTATCTCCGTTTTCTTTTGAGCAGGTATAATCCTGTGTGAAAATAAATGAATAATAAACTCCAGCAACGCTATAGTAAATATGAAGCTTAATAACGCCCAATCCATCCCAAGTTCATAAGGAGTGTTGAACCAGATGATATACGGCGGTGGCGGAGGTCCGGCAGACCAAGCCAAAATTCTGTCAACAAACAGAAAAGTAAAATATCCAAAACCATACAAGAAATATCTGTAAGTATTATAGTAACTCACCTCAAGATTCGGCAGAGATTGTTTAAACAGACGCTGACGGTTAGATCTGATCTTATACTGATAATAAATTATTATATAAATTATCTGAGATCCTGTAGTTATTCCGATTCCTAACCATTGTGATAAATAAATCCCCCAATCAAGTACTTCCATTCCAAAAGCTACAGCCAATGTACCTGCTAAAATACTCCCCAAAATGATCAATTTTTGTTGAGAAGCATACAAAACGGCCGCCGAAAGCATCATACTGGAGATCAGAATAAAATAGGTAAGCCCTATTGTTACCATTCTCTGAGGGTAAAAAGGAAGAATTACATTTACTATAAAAACAAGCGCAGCAATTCCCAAAACAAGAGGAATGGCAAAATACATAACTGCTTTAATAGCTTTCCAGCTTAAATAATAATTAGTTTCCCCCATATATTTTGAAACAAGCCTTCCGAGCACCTGAATAAAACCACCGGTAATAATGAAGGCCCCTATAGTTCCCATCGCTATCATGGTTGCCTGAGCTACATTAAACCGAAACCATGCCCATAGCGCGTATTCAAAAATAATGATTGCTGCAATCTGAGAGATCATCGGCATGGTAAAAAGCACACCCATTCCAAAATGTTTGAAAAAGAGTTTAAAACTTTCTCCTACATCACCGAGTTTAAACTCTGATTCACTTTCTTCCTCATACTTACCCCTTATATGCTTTTTAAGCCTTTTAAATACTTCCTCTGCTAAATCAAAAACGCTCTTAAATCCATAATCGGTATTTGCGTCCACATCTCTTACTCCCAACGACTCAATGGTAGCTGCCACTGCCCAAACACTTAATGGATTTCCGATCAGGTCATAAACCTGCTGAGTCAATTCTTCAATAACTGACAGATCTTCTTTTTCAAGAATAATATCTCTTTCTTCAGTTTGCATGAGCGAACCTCTTAACCCTTAAATATTCAAGCAGGTTTAATACTGACTCTGTTTTCACTTTATTTTTTAAAGGCTCTCTTGGCTTAGCGGCCAGTTGTTTATAAGACTCAAGATAATTTTTAACTGATCTGTCTGTAGTAAAATTAAGAAGTACTTTCTCACGAGACTTATTACCGAGTTCAATTCTTAAGTCTGTATCCTCCAATAACTGAACTACTCCCGCTGCAATCTCTTCCGGAGAACGCGGCTTACAAAGAATTCCACAACCTTCTAAAGCATCTTTTATTCCTCCTACATCAGTTGCAACTACAGGTCGGCCACAACTCATAGATTCGATCACGGTATACGGAAACCCTTCAGATATGGAAGTTAGAATTGATATATCCCCTTCATTGAAGATCATACTTGGATTGTTATGAAAACCTCCAAATGTGAAATTATCCTCCAGATCAAGCTCTTTTATAAGTTCTCTGCATGTTTCAACATAATCTGTATCCACATCCAAACTGCCATAGACCGTAAATTGTACATTCGGAATTGTTTTCCTTACTACTGCACAAGTACGGATCATAGTCTCGATATCTTTTAACGGAAAAACCTGAGCCACTGCTATTACCGTTGGTGTACCTTCAGTTTTAGTAGGTTTTGGTGTAGGTTTAAAAAGATCTGTATCCACACCATTATAGATCGGTAAAATATTCTCGGGTTTAGCTTCAAAGCGTTCTTCCCATTTCTGATTTGCCGTAGTAACAGGTGAAATCTGATCAGCGGTATGATAAACAGCTCTTGTTACCATTGTAGAGAGATCTACAAGCATTTTTTTGGAAAAGAAAGTCATATCAGACCTACCAACATTGATAAGACGTTCCCGCATATACACTCCATGATCTGTTACCATACTTGGAATACCATATTCATACTTAGCTGCAATAGAAGCTAAAGCCGGAAAGCCGGCTAACGTAGAATGAGAGATATTTACTTCTTTTGGGATCGGAGATGCGATCGGCATTAAAAAATGGTACAACCACCTCATCCCAAAAGTCATATCGATCACCTTTGGGGTATCTCCTAACTCAGGATCATAGTTTTCAACATAGTTTTCATGAAGCGAGTCCTTGAAAACTATCCAAAGCATGGGCTCTTTCATGGTTATTTTATAATCGTAATATTGAAAAAATTTCCAGAATCCATATATGACATCACTGATCTTGTCTACATCCTGAAATGGATCATTCAGACATGAAATAAAATCTCTAAATAATGGAAGAAAATGCTGTTTAACTACCTCTTTTGTAGTTCTGGCTTTTTTTTCAATTTGACCTGAGAATGGAATTGTTTTATCAAAATAATGGACCGGTTCTTCAACACCCCAAAGCGGAATATGTATAATATCTGTTATATTCTTCGGAAGTTTATAACGTGGTTCCACGAATGGATTACCTGTAATTGCCATCAGATGAAAATCCACTTCTTCCTGCAACTCTGTGCATAATATATGAGCCCAAGTGCTTACTCCTCCTCCACTAAATGGATAAGAGCCTTCTGTTTCAAATAATACAACCGGTTTTACTTCTTCCATCACTATGCATCTTCAACTAAAAGTTCTTGGAAAAGCTCGTCGTACTTCTCAAAAATAGAAGTCCATGTATGATTATAAGCTACCAGATCATATTTGCTTTCTGTCAGCTCATTGAATTTTGATGAATCTCTCCAAAGAGCGCTTACCTGATCAACCAGAGTGTTGGTGCTAGTCCCTGTTGGGACAACAAAGCCAAATTCCGATGTAAGATCCCCAACTTCCCAGCCAATAGGTAAAGCTTTATTTGAAAGTGCTTCAAACATAACTAAAGGTTGCGATTCATTATGGCTGGTAATGCAAAGCATATCAAACTGATGCAGATACTGATGAGCTGGTTCATTCCAGATCATGTTCACTTCAGGATACTTTTTTGCCAATGCTCTCACTTCCTGTTCAAGTTCTTTTTCATTTGCATCGCTTAGCATCATAATAAAGCTTGCATCCAAAGACCTGCTTTGAAACACTTCCACAAACTCAAAGAACAGTTTTGGATTTTTCATTTCCGCACATCTCCCTATCCATCCTATAACAGGAGCTTCATTTCTGATCTTGTTCGGAGTTAATAGATCAACCGGGACACCGTTGGGAATATATTTGGGTGAATGTGCTCCAAATTCTTTCTGGTAAGGAATATTAACCCTTGAAACTGATACTACTTCTTCTGACGAAGAATAGACTTCAGATGCAATTTCTTTAAAAATATCTACGATTTCTGATTTCGCTTCAAAATTATCCGGTATTTGATAACCACATTCCAAAGCTACTGCCCCCTTTTCTACCTCTTTCCAATACAAGGCGTGTTCAGTTAATACAAGTGGGGCATTAAAAATATCAGCTATTCGGATACCTAACCAACCTGCAAAACCCGTATTGGTAACATGGATGGTGTCATATTTATAAACAGGCACCGATTCAACAATAGATTGAAACCATGTCTCTTTCGTAGTTTCCCAATCGGATTTCAATGTAGGTGGCTGTACACGAGTAAATGACTTAACATTTTCGGTAATAGGATAAAGAGCGTTATAAGGATCCAGTTGTTTAAATTCATCCGTAGCTACTTGGAGAATATGAAAATCATAACTATCCAATTCTTTCAAATATTGATAGACCCATTCACTAACTCCACCTCTGTACCAGGGATAGGTTCCTTCAATTATCAGCAAAATGGATGTATTATTCGAGTTCATTTATTTTTTTGGTAAAGCCTCCAAAGTATTGCTCCCGTTTGTGTTACTAATCTGGAAATTAACTCGAATTCTTTACTTGAAAATAGTTTTGATCGCTTGATTATTAACATTCCAAAAAGCTCTGATTCAGTTGGAGCGCTCAGGTTATTCATAAGCATTGCTTTTTCATTTGCTGAAAATAAAGGGACTCCTATTTCTGCCGGCATTTCATTTTTTGTGGAGAAATCAAGAAAACACCCGAATTCTTCATTATAAATATGGTTGCTCAGAAAAGATTCTTTTTTAGCATTTAGAAAATCGAAAGAGTTCGAGTTTTGAAAGGTAGAGAAATCAGCATCTGATGGTTTATTATCTCCGTGAACAATAAGCGGTTTAGGTTCTCCATCTTCCAAAACGAAGAAAGTTAAAAGGTCACTATTTAGAATGTCTGATAAGTGAGAGCAAAAAGTTTCAGCAGTATCAGTAAATGATCCTTTAATTGCTGACTCCATCAATTTCATTACAAGCTTATTCTTACTTTTCTCAAGATCTTCATCCAATCCTTTTACATTAACATCGGTTAGAATTTTCATTCTTACCAACTCAATAACTCCTTCACGATCTGTATTGAAACGCTCTTTTTTGATAAAATCAACCGCTCCAAGGTCTAAAGCTTTTTGTTCCTTCTCAACCGTCGGAAGGTTTGTCATTATAAGGACCGGAATCTTACTCTTTTCTTTATCATCTCTGATAGACTCCAACAATTCCAAACCGGATAACCCGGGCATATGAATATCTGATAAAATTAAGTTTACCGGCGTTTCAGATAGTATATTTATAGCCTCTTGAGAATCTCTCGCATTAACAAGTTGAAATTCTTTTCCGAGCAAGCTCTTTGCCATGATGTGAATTGGTTCATCATCATCTATTACTAAAATTGTATGCGACATATTTATTGTAAATTTCCCAGTGGTAGTTCTATAAAAAAGGTTGTGCCTTTATTTTCCTCTGACTCTACCCATATCCTTCCTTCATGAGCATCGACATAAGTCTGTACATCTTCAAGTCCAAGTCCACTTCCCAAAATACCCGCGGAGTTAGAGCCCTGTTCTTTATGAGATGATATTAAAAAATTTGGTAGCATTGTATTAGGAATTCCTATACCAGTATCACTGATTTTTATTAAAAATGAATCGTCTTCAGTATTAAGAAATTCAATATTTACTTCTCCGTCTAATAGTGTGAACTTAACCGCATTAGAAACCAATGTATTTAGCACGTACCGGATCTTCTCTTTATCTAACTTCACAATTAGCTCATCCTGAAAAGTGCTCAAGCTAAGACTAATTTTTTTAAGAGCGGCCTTTGGCCTATTATCTGAAATAACCTTATTTACAAGATCAATAATATTCACCTCTTTCAACTCCAAAGCTCCGAATTCTGTTCCTATGACTTCTTTATCTAAGAGGTCTTTTACAAGAGACAGTAACTTTTCGCTACTTTGTTTTATAAGATCGAGCATTTCATTCTTCTCTTCCTCATCAAGCTCATCGTCTTCTATTAAGATAGTCACTAATCCCATTATGCCTGAAATAGGATTTTTAAAGTCATGGCTAAGCATTCTCATTAACTTATGCTTCTTTTGATTAGCCTCACTTAACTCTACTTCTCTTTCTTTCAATATCCGGAGTTGTTCTTCACTTTCTTCTTTCAGCACCTTTAGCATTAAGTGGTTTCGAACTCTTATAATAAGCTCATCTTTGTCAAAAGGTTTGTTTATAAAATCTACTCCACCGGCTTCAAATGCTTTTACCTTATCAACAGACTCGTTGGAGCTACTTAGAAAAATAATGGGAATGTCTTCAAACTCAGACATCCTTAAAGCTTTTCCAACTTCCAATCCGGACATTTTTGGCATCATAATATCCAGAAGTATAATATCCGGATTAACTTCTTTTATTTTCTTTAATGCTTCATCACCATCGTAACTTTTCTCTACCCGAAACCCTTCTTTTTCCAAGACATGAGACAGCAATATCACATTGGGCTTTGAATCATCTACAACTAGAATCAAAAAATCTAATGGATTCACTTCATTTTGAGCCATGAATTCTAATTTTTTTCTTGAAATTTTGTATTATTTTAAAAAACGTAAAATAAATTGAAACTATTCAATTTCTAATGCGTCTTATTTTTAGTTGAATACATCAATGTACATAGATTCACGTCTAAAATGCGATTTTTAAAGTACTCATTTATATTTGTTTGCATTCTCTCTTTCAGCAGTAATCTTTATGCTGAAAAGACTGATCCTATAAATGAAAAACCTGCTTTATTTGAAATTGAAGATAAGTACAACGAAGTTAAACTTTGCCTTACCAAAACTTCTGTGTATATGTTGATGAAGAGTTCAGTAAAAGATAATATGAACCAGGAAATTGCTCAGCGACATAGTGTTGAAGCAAGTCAATTTATTGACTCACAAGGTCACTTTCTTCTTGGTGATGTTATACTATTAAGCTCAGAAAAATTAGAGTATTCATTTGATGATATTGAAAGTATTTCTTTTGAAAATGGAGAGTTACTCTTTACATACAAAAATCTTCAATCATTTGTTTTTTCAGATATTCTTGGGAATGATGGAAACCCCGCCCTCCAAAACTTTTATGTTGAAGATCTTGAAAAGTTCTTTCTTAAGTACAAAAGTATAACATCCTAGTCTCTCTTTTTTGTAACGCTCAGTGCTCTTTGATACTCTTTTAACAAAAAGGACAAATCAAGGAGACAAAATGATTAAGTATATATTCCTCTGTATTGTGATTGGATTATCGATCATGGCATGGTCTGAAATTCCGATTAAAAGAGGGCCCGGAATATTAGCAGAAGAAGCACCAAAGATTTCAAAACTAATCTCTTCCGATGAAATAAATTTTGATGGAAACACTTACACCACTCATAAAAAAGTAGATGCGAAAGTTCGTGTTATCGAAAAAGAAAGATATTTCTTAGACAGCATGTCAGAATTCTCTTCTTATGATATACTGGTTGGTTGGGGACAGGTATCTGACCAAAAAAACTTAGATTATATCAACTTTAAACTTAGCGATAGAACATTTGAATATAAAAATTACAGACTTCCTTTAGATCCCGATCTTATTAATAACCAAACATTACTTTGGCACTTAATTCCTTCTTCAGAAGAAATCAAAAACAGTCTTTTTACCTTACGAAAGGGGCATATAATTGAAATCTCGGGTTATATAGTCGATGTTACTACTAAGACAGGTTTACAATGGAAGTCCGCAACTTCTCCTTCTAAATCAGAATCATTTGTTAATGGTCATAACATATTTTGGATAACATCACTGACAAAAAAATAGAAAACACTGTTACTTTTTTGAATTAACAGCTACCTTATTGAAAAAAGAATTCATGAGTTGGCTTAAAGATTCTGTCTTGGATGTAATTTTTATGGGAGTAATTATTTCTACTCTTTTCTTTCCAAGCAACACAGCTTTTATAATTATTTGGGTATATACATGCCTTTTACTAACAAGTAAAATACTTGCATTATTTATGCCCTTTCTACAGAAAAAAGCTGCTAAGACTAATACACCAAATTGGATCTACCACTTGATTTATGCTGTTTCGGTCGGCTCATTGCTATATATACAAAAGTGGTATTTAGCAGGTGCCTGGGCTTTAGTTTGGATTCTCTCAATATTCTTACTTTCAAAACAGTATAAATCTTGATCCGTTTCAGTAAAGCAATTCTTTTTATTTTCGTTTTTCTGGCTTTTCAACCTAGGAACATAACTGCTCAAAAAAAGCTGACTGATCAACCCATACAATTTAGAGTTTGGTCTGGGTATTCTTTTAACTCCGTTTATTTTTTAGGGAAAACCACTAATGCGAGATCGGCAATTGTTGGAATTGGTTTTAAAACCCCAATACGAAAATATGGCTCGGATCTACTTTTGTATTATACCACAGATTTAATTCCATACATTTATTTTGACTACCCGAAAAGAGACGATAATGACCGCCCCACTGAACTTCAAGGGCTGGGCATCTCTCCTGTAGGGTTTTTATTGGAAAAGAAGATCAACAACTTTCTTTCCTATGAACTATCAGTCTCAGGCTCTTTTATTCTAGTTGACCATGAATTTCCAACAGATAACGGTAGAAAGCTAAATTTTACTTTTGACCCTTCTCTTACCCTACAAGCAAACCTTTCAGAATCTGTGAATCTATCCGGGGGCTATAAATTTCATCATATTTCCAATGCGCAAACAGGAAAAGAAAACCCCGGGTTGGACTCTAATTTTTTATTTTTAAATATCACCATTAAGTAACTAACTCTATGAAAGCAACTATTTCAACAACCAAAGGTGACATAAACCTTACCCTATTCCCTGAGAAAACTCCAAAAACAGTAGCAAATTTTGTAAATTTATCTAAGCGAGGCTACTACAATGACCTCTCATTTCACCGGGTAATTGACAACTTCATGATTCAAGGAGGATGTCCTAACGGCGATGGCAGAGGCGGTCCCGGATACACTTTCGAAGACGAGTTTGATTCTGAATTAAAGCATGATTCACCGGGTGTTCTTTCGATGGCAAATGCGGGTCCTGGCACAAATGGAAGTCAATTTTTTATAACACATATTGAAACAGCTTGGCTGGATGGAAAACACTCCGTATTCGGAAAAGTGATTTCTGACTCAGACCAAGAGGTTGTTAATTCCATCACTCAAAGCGACAAGATAAAATCGATAAGCATTGAAGGTGATGTTGATAATTTGATTTCCGGAGTTGATGAAGTCTCTATGTGGAATGAAGTATTGGATGAAAGATTTCCAAACTAATTATCAAATTCTTCTTATCTAGATTTTTTGTTTAGAAACCTTTTTAACTCAGCTTCGTAATTGAGTTCGAATTTATAACCGAACTCAATTATGAAGCATTTATTTACTCTGTCTTTTTTAGCCTCCCTCCTGCTAATCATCGGCTCAAACTCTGTATCAGCTCAAAACTATGGAAACAGATATGATGATCTCGAATATCGTAAATGGAGATTAACCCTTATCAACCCAATTGGCACAAATGGTATTGCAGCCGGCAAATACACAGCCAAGTATTCTATAAATTTTTTAGGAGGATATCATGGCGCACTAAATGGATTTGAGATCGGGACTCTGTACAATTACAACAAAAAATACGCTTCTGGTTTTCAGATAGCCGGTTTAGTAAATGCTACAGGTGGAGATCTTGAAGGAATTAATTTAGCAGGGCTTGCTAACTACTCAGTAGATGAAATGTCCGGAATTCAAATTGCAGGTTTAGCCAACATCAGTGGAAGCAATATCGAAGGGTTACAAGCTTCTGGTTTGTTTAATTATGCCAAAAACGACCTGTCCGGATTACAGGGCTCTATTGGCTCTAATATTGCGGAAGGTTCTGTTGAAGGTGCTCAAATATCAGGTCTCTTCAATTTAGCTAAAAGTAATATGAGCGGGATTCAAGTTACCGGAGGTGGAAATGTTGGTTTGGACGATATGGAAGGATTGATGATATCAGGAATATTCAATGCTGCAAAAGGAGACGCAAGTGGTTTGTTCATCACCGGCGGTGGAAATATTGCAACTGATGATATGGAAGGACTAATGATCTCTTCATTGTTCAACGTTTCATCAGAGTATTCAAGTGGTTTACTGATTACCGGAGGATTAAACTACTCCAGATATCAGGAAGGATTAATGATATCAGCAGGCGCAAACATAACGCAGGAAATGGAAGGAATGCAATTCGGAGGGCTTCTGAATTATGCCACTACCGCAAGAGGTGTACAAATTGGAATTATAAATATTGCCAAAGAATTTGAAGGCGCTTCCTATGGTTTTTTCAGCTTGTATGGTAATGGACGTAAAAATTTCGATGTGCGTTATTCTGATGCCGGCTTTACTGATATTGGAATAACAACAGGTACACACAGAGTATATAATATGGCCATTTTTGGATATAACACTTCTTTCGATAGAAATGTATACCGGTTTGGAGTGGGTGTTGGTTTGGAAAAAAATATCAATGATTCATTTAGAAAAATTGAAAGTGATCACCTTTTTGTAAACCAGGAGTTTACAGTGCTTCACCACTTTGAAGAAAACTGGAGTAAAAATACAAACCTGATCTTTTCTTATAAGTATATGGTTGGAAACCGATTTAACTCCGGATTATCTCTATACGGAGGACCTAGCTATAACATCCAGGTTACCAGAGTAAACCCAGCAAACGATTACACATGGTATAGTTTGTGGAGCCCCGAATGGAACGGTCGTCAGTATCGTATGTGGGTTGGATTTACTGTTGGAGTCAGGTTCTTTAAGCAAAAAAACCTCCCCCTTCTCAACGAATATGATTTTGACTATGGTTGGGACTGATCAGATGTTATAAATCTGTGAAACAATTCATTTCGTATTATTGTTATGTTAGGTGAAACTTAAACAGACAATAATTATGAAAACGTTAGCAATATTTGTTTCAATAGCTCTTGCAGGACTTTTTTTAATAACAGCACATTCTGACGAAGCTGTCATAGAGCATAATCATACCGACAATATCATGGCTACTCAAACACAACCTGATCCGGATAAAAAATATCCCTATCAAAAAACCGAAGCCGAATGGAAAGAAATTTTAACGGCTAAAGAATTTAAAATCCTTCGCGGCAAAGGTACGGAAGCACCCTGGTTTAATGAATACAATGACAACAAAGAAGAAGGACTTTATGTATGTGCAGGGTGCGGACAGAAACTCTACAGTTCTGAACATAAATATAACAGCCGTTCAGGGTGGCCGAGTTTTTGGAAGCCATTGGCTGATTCATTGGTTGCTGAAGAAGTAGACAAAAGTTATTTCATGACCAGAACTGAGATTGTCTGCTCAAATTGTGGCGGACATTTAGGTCACGTTTTTGATGACGGTCCAGAGCCAACAGGATTGAGATACTGTATGAATTCTGCAGCAATGGATTTTATTCCAAAAAATGAATTAGCAAGTAAAGAACAATAGTTCTGAACCACATTTTTATTTATACTCAAGGCGAGCTGATTAAAAGCTCGCCTTTTTTATATAATTAAATTTCAAAACATGACAGAACCGGCAAAAACTTTATTAGAAGCCAGCTTCAACCCAAAGATTAAATCATATCTTCTTTGGTATGGTGTGTTGATGTGTATTGTTATGATATTTACGATTCCCTTTATCCCTCTTTGGTTGATTTTCGCATCCTACTTTGTGAATAAATACTTTGAGAGACTTCATTGCGAACTTACAACCCGTTCACTAAAATTTAACAAGGGTTATATTTTCAGAACTGAAAAAACTATTCCGTTAGATAAAATTCAGGATCTTACATTTAAAGAAGGTCCCCTTTTAAAAGCTTTCGGTTTAAGTATTCTTCAAATTGAAACTGCCGGCAGTTCAGCTTCCGCATCAGCAGATCTGTCTTTGATCGGAATTGTTAACGCATCGCAATTCAGAGACAAAGTACTTGACCAAAGAGATTTAGTAACTGAAAACACATCATCTTCATCAGCGCCAAGCTCTGATAATTCTGAAAATGTACTCGAAGTTTTGAAAGATATCAGAGCTTCTCTGGAAAGGATTGAAAAGTCTAAGTAATCAGCAGATCAACCGCCACTTTGATGTAACCGGATGATTTCGGAATAGCTCATATCGTCTAAAAGATCTCTTTGGTACAGGCCTTGCAAAAATCCTTCAGATACCCCTGATGTGTATAAACCTATGATCCCTGAATAATTTACTTCATCAAGATAATCTACATCATCTAAAGTAGATAAATAGCTTTCAGGTACTCCGGAAGTATATAAACCAATGATTCCAGAGTAATTAACCTCATCCAGATAGTCTATATATTCTAAATGCTCAATATAATTGATCGGTACCCCACTGGTGTATAAACCGATAACACCGGAATAATTTACTTCGTCCAGATAATCCAGATCTTCAAGACCGCTGATATACTCACTGGTTATTCCATTACTATTTAGCGCGATAACACCGGAATAATTTAGTTCATCTAAATAATCAACATCATCCAGTGCTTCAAGATAGTCGATCGAAACCCCACTGTTGTACAAGGTTGTAATTTGGGAGGTTGAGGGTGTACTTCCAAAATCCAATTGCCTTACCCGATCCAAATAGTCAAGTTGAGTTAAACTCATTGCATCTGAATTGGAAGTTTGACCAACAGACTGGGTTTCTTCATTTTCAAATAAATTGGTTATAGAAGTTCCTATACCGTATGCAGCTTTCATTGGACTCCAATCAAAGTGCCACAAAACTGCTACTACAATAAAGATTCCGATAACCCAAGTGTTTCTTCTGGATAATATATCTTCGGGATCTGAAGGTTTTCTCTTTTCTTTGGGACCTTCATCGCTATAAAAATCAGAGAAATCTTTTTCTTCTTCACTTGAATCAAGATCGTTGGTAAGTCTGTTTTTATTTCTTTGTCTGCTCATGTCTCTTAATCAAAAGCTGTTTCAGGAAAGTAATGAATCAATTTATAAGTTTTTATTCTTTTCTTCTATCCATTTGCTCATATACTTATAGCTTTGAAGCGTATTCTGAAGCATCATGGATCCAATAAAATTTCTCTTTCGGTGATTCTGAATGTTCTCGGTTACTGATTCGATCTTTCCTTCAAGGTTTTGTCTGTGCTCTGCTTTATTAAACAGCTGATCGAATATCTCAAATCCTTTTTTTTGTGCTTCAACCCATACTGACTTATCTGAATATAGCTGAACTGCTTTTTGAGCGATCTCATCCGGAGTTTCAGCCAGGGCTCCCCCCCAATCGTGATTGCTTTTCATTCCTTCAGCCCCGATTTTTGTAGTAACTGATGGAGTTCCGAATTTCATAGCATCAACGAACTTTCCTTTTAAACCGGCTCCAAAGCGTAACGGTGCCAATAAAACCCTAGATTGCTTCAACACATTTTCTGCACTGATTGCTCTCCCTTTAATCAGGAATCCTTCACTCTCATTATGAAGTTGCTCTACTTTCGAAGAAGTATACGCTCCGTAAATATGCAGTTCTGCATCGGGTAATTCCTTTCTGATGAGTTTCCAAATATCTTCTTTCAGAAATCGCACGGCGTCCCAATTTGGTTCATGCAAAAAATTACCGATCGATATAAAATGCTTCCTCTCTTCAAATTCTGGAATTTCAGAAAGATGATCCGAGTCGAGTTCTTCAAACATAAACGGGAGGTAATGCAAAATTTCTGCGTCAATGTTGAAAAAATCTGTAAGCAGCTCATATTCAAATGTTGAAATGATCAACGAGATATCACACCGATAAATAGCTGCAATTTCTCTGCGAGCTTCATCCGAATATAAGTCCTCAAGTTTGAATTCAGAGCCTTTTTTCAAAGCTTTGTGCCGGGCGTACCTCAGAGAATGCAAATCTTCAGTATCAAGTATCTTCAGTGCTTCTGGGCAATGTTCAGATACCCGCCAACCAAACTGTTCTTCGGTCATAAACCGATCAAAAAGTACGACATCAGGTTTTAGATCCTGAATTAAGCGATCAAAACCAGAATCATTTATTTTGATGTTTTCGGTTTTGATTCCAAGTGTTCTTAGATCTTCAGAAAACTCCAGATTAGATGCAGAACAGGCGAATGTAATTTCAAATTCATTTGCCAAAAAGAAGTCTAATAGTTGCATCATCCGGGTGCCGGCAGCTGAAGATTCAGGCTCAGGCCAAACCGTTCCAAGAATTAGTAATCTTTGATTTGCGAACATTTACACACTTATATTTTTGAAAATCGCTAAAAGGTACGATTATCAGCTATGAATTTTAGAAAGACTACACTTTATTTTTCAATATTCATTTTAGGTATTATTCTGTTTGATGCCCTTCAGCAACAATATTACCTGTCCACATATGATATTGTAGAAGATGGATCAAATATTGCTTTCTCTACCCTTTTTATAAATCATCTAATCCGATGGATTGTATGGGGTATTTGTAGTATTCCCCTGGTAATTGTGTCCTGGAAGTATTTTTCAAAGTCAAATCAACAAATTGCTTCATCGCGTTGGATCTTAATTTTTACCGTTGGTTTTATTGGATGGCTAGTTTCAATTTTTCTAATAAGTCTGACATCTTTAATAACCAATGGAGAAGAGTTTTCTGTTTTCGATTTATTATCAACGGCTGAGTTTTTTGTTTACCAGAAAGGGATAACCTTTATTTTCGCGTATTGTGTGCTTGTTTTAACTTTATACAGCAGTTCCAAAAACTTAGTAATTGACGCTCAATGGATTGAGATCAAAGATCTAAAATCAAATACTGGAATTAGCAACGAAATCTCTCATGATCCTCAAATAAGCATAAAAATAGGTAACAGACTCAAGTTGATCCCTCTGAATGAAGTCACCTGGATAGAAGCAGATGATTACTGTGTAAAAATACATACAGAACGTAAAGCTTACTCGATGAGAAAAAGCATGAAATCTCTGGAAGAACAACTAGCGTCGTATCGTTTTATCCGGGTTCACAGAGGAGCTTTGCTAAACCTTGGATATCTGGATCATGTTGACTTCGAATCTTCACTTATAAAATTGCAAGATTCCTCTGAATTGCCTCTATCAAAATCAGGAGCTCAGGTACTTCGCAAAGCATTGAAAGAAAATTCCATTTAATTAACTGCAAACACAGGTTGATTCACTGCATTTAGTAGATTTGGATAGAATTTGATGGTTTCTTTAAAATAAAAAGCCATGAAAAAAATTACTTTCACTATCCTATTCTTCATCACTGCAGTACCAACATTTGCTCAATATGAATATGAGCCAAACAAAGAACATCCATACGGACAATTAAATCCGGCTGCATTTCCACAAACCGGAGACTTTGCTCCTTTAATTGGAGTTAGTGAATGTATTTCTGAAAGCAGAGCCCCTGACGGCTCCTGGAATGATGAAGTTGATATGCTGTGGAAATGGAAATATATAATGAATGGAATGGCTGTTCAGGATGAAACACTTAAAGCGGATGGTCTACATTCAGGCAGTATTCGCCAGTTTAATGCGGACAGCAGTAAATGGTATGTACACTATTACTCCTCAGTGCCGGCCTCTCCATCGTTAAGTACATGGGAAGGCACCAAGACTGATGAAAGCAAGATCGTGCTTTACAGGCGTCAAGCAGCCCCAAACGGAACTGATGGCTATTATCGCCTGACATTCTATGAAGTTACTGATGAAAGTTTTAAGTGGATCGGTGAATGGGTGAATCTTGGAGAAACGTTCTCTTATCCAACCTGGAAGATCTCTTGTTCTAAGAAAAGTTGATTATGAAATTCAGTAAATGATTCTATCTTGAAATAGTATACTTCAATCAGATCAAAAAGAAATCTGTATGAAACATTCAGGATCCATTGTAATCAACAAATCTATAGAATTGGTAGCCAGACTTTTTGCTGATCCTGCTAACCTGAAAGAATATCAGGATGGTTTTCAAAGGAAAGAACTTATCAGTGGAGAGTCCGGTAAAAATGGAGCCGTTTCCAAAATGTATTATGATGACGGAAAGAGAAAAATGGAACTTACTGAAACCATCACTTCCAATAATCTTCCTCACTCATTTGAGGCTTTCTATCATCACAAACACATGGATAATACCATGAAATGCAACTTTACAGCATTGGATGAGAACAGCACCAGATATGATTATGAATTTGAATACACTCGCATTGACTGGGTGATGCCAAAACTGATGGCTGTTCTGTTTCCCGGAATGTATCGTAAACACGGAGACAAATGGATGCAACAATTTAAAGACTTCGTTGAAAGAAATGACTAATTGGGAAGAACGACTAAAGCTTTACGATGAACTGGTCGCAAAATGCTCCCGTTTTGAACGTAAAGGTAAAACCATGCCCTACACCTCTGCCAATGGTTATATGTTTTCACAGATGAATAAATCCGGTGAAATTGGCATTCGCTTTTCCAAAGAAGTTCAGAAAAAATATCTGGAAGATTTTAATACCAAACTCTATAGATCCTATGGTTCTGTAATGCAGGGTTATATTCTGATTTCAGATGAAATGCTGGAAGATTTGAATCACGTTTCAAAACTACTCGATGAGAGCTATGATTTTGTGATGGATTTGGAGCCTAAATGATTGAACTGTTTTGGGGAAGCCATAAAATCCTCCTTTGAATTTGATATCTATAGATTTGCAGACGACGGTTATCCAAAGAATTAGTTTTGGTGATACAACCAATAAAGCTTCTATCTATAGCTGTGATATCAGAACTCTCAATGTTATATTTAAGAGAGTATAAACACTCAGATTTATACAAAAATTTTCTCAAAAAAATCAAAGTTGAATGGCAAGATTGATTCTAATTTGCGGACCTACTGGCGCAGGAAAAACAACATATTCACTGTCTCTTTCTAAAGAAATTGGTGCAGTTAAGTTTTCTATAGACCCATGGATGCAAACATTATTCTCGGATGATATGACATCACTAGACTACTCCTGGATGATTGAACGAGTAAATCGATGCTATGAGCAAATTTGGGAAGTAAGTAAGCAAATTCTAGCACTTGATGGAAACGTGGTTTTAGATCTGGGTTTTACCACTAAAGAACAAAGAACTTTATTCTCTGAGCGAGCCAAAGAGTTAAATATAAATTCCGAAATTCATTACCTGAATGTGCCAAAAGATGTCCGTGTAAAGCGTATTAAGAAACGTAATCTTGAAAAAGACCCCAATGTATATGCCTTTGAAGTTACTGATACGATGATCAATTTTATGGAGCCAAGATTTGAAATTCCGGATCAGGAAGAACTCAAAAATGGGTACGAAGTAGATGCATAAAGAGTCTTAATGCCCTGATATTCTTCAATAAATTCATACTCAAAAAATGTACAATATGTCACTCTTAAAATCCTTCCGTTACACCGCCATTCTAGAAGGTATAAGCTATTTGTTATTTGGGCTTACAATGCCATTAAAGTATATGTATGATATTTTAGAACCCAACTTTTATGTAGGTATGGCGCATGGCCTGTTGTTCATCTTGTATTGTATATTGGGACTAAGCTGCGCTATCCACTACAAATGGAAATTCGGCTTTAGTGTTATGGCTTTTTTGGCTTCGCTAATACCGTTTGGCACGTTTTACTTGGAAGCTAAGTATTTGAAGAAAGATGAATATGCAAACCACTGAATTAGTAAACTAGATGCACGAACTAGCTTTGCAGTTCTTTCTCCCGAAGTTTCGAAATCAGAATAACGTTGTTTAGTTATTCTTCTTAAAGCCCGAAACCAAAATCCTCCTTTGAAGGAGGTGTCCGGCGACTGGTGGACGGAGGATGTCGTGCGGTTTACCAATTCATAAACTTCACGACATCTCTCGGATCATCTAAAGAACTGTTTGGATGATCATCTCCCCTGCCTATACCGAGAGGCAGGCTTCGAAGGGAAATTTAATTGCTTGAAATAAATATTTCTCTTAGCATCAGGAATGAATTTCAATCCACCAATAAAAACCAGACCGGACAAAGAGTTATTCGAAATTACTTCAAATACCGAAGACTGGGATAACGAAGCAGTCTTAATTGCAAAAAAGAAATTACTTAAGAGAGGATATTCTAGTCGAAAAATTGAGCACAAAGAAAGCGTAAGCTCTAAGAGCAAAGAAAAAATAAAAGCTTTAAAAAGATCAAAAGGACTTTCAAAAAAGGAACTCATAATTCTGATAGTGTGTGCTCCATATATCTTTATTTCGATGTTTAGCACTTTTCTCCCGCGTATTGGAAAAACTGTAATGGAGCTGGAAAACGAGGGTTTTCATAAGTTAAAATGGCAAAGATTAACTGTTTTAACTCTGGCCAACATGCTCTGGTTTTTTGTTCTTTCTGTTTGGCTGAATTTGTTCTGAAATGCTGACTTGATAGATATAAAGAACGCGTAGGTGGTTTCAATCCTCAAAAAAAGTAGAATAAAAGACATGAAAATCCTCCTTTGAAGGAGGTGTCCGCCGACTGGCGGACGGAGGATGTCGTGAGGTTTACCAATTCCTAAACTTCACGACATCCCTCGGATCATCCAAAGAACCGTTTGGATGATCGTCTCCCTTCGAAGGGAGTTTTTCTGAGTTACTAGTTATGTAACTTTTTTTTAAAGTTTTATTGCATGGAATTGTTTAGAGCATTTTGTTTATTAAAGAGATTTATTAATCCTTATAAAACCACAGATGAAGTCCATTAAAGATATTATCTATTTAGATATAGAAAAATCAAAATCCCTAATTAGTCAACTCAAAGGTGGAGTAATTAATGAAATTTCTAAAGTTTTTGAAGAAGAAAACACCTTAGAAGGAGAATTAGGATTAGATATAAAAATAGTGAAAATTGGGGGAAAAGAATTTGATACAGAAAGAACAATCAAAACTGAAAAGGTTGAGCTTTTTCATGAAATGATAAATGAGATAGAATCTCAGCTTAAAGAAGTCGACTCTCTTTCAGATCTAAATGAACTATATAAAGAATTTGAAAATGATATAGAAACGTTCTTTAAACTGCTTCCAAATTTGAATTACATAAAAGCAACTGGTTGGGCTAATTTTGAAGATTATGAAAGATTTAAAAATATTTATACAAACTTTAATGAGATTCAGAGACTGATATTCCACTCTGTAATTATTGATAACCCTGAGATTGTTGAAATACGAAAGCAACTCAATGATGCAAAAAAAAATGCTAAAACAAATACCAACAGAAATGCAGTTTCAAAAGAACTAGCAAAAATTACATCTCTTGAAAAAAGGTTTGATATACAATTAGAATCCCTTACTGGAATAAGTTTACAAGATGAAGATTATATAGAAAGAATGAAAATATTCTTGGATACTTTTTCTCCAAATAGATTAAATTTTAGGCTTCTTC